>JABFSG010000051.1 GCA_013140715.1 Nitrospiraceae bacterium | reverse complement strand
TCCATCGCTGCCACAGGTCCGCTTTCTGGGCCGCAGACAAGCCCGGACGCCCCATATGTGCCATGACGATCACCCTCCAACTCCACTATACCCCAGATGGTGTTGCGTTGATCGCCTGAACCTGCCGCGGCTTTTTTTAAGATGTCGCGCTCCGCCTTCAGCTTGAGCACTTCACGGCGGAGCCGTGCGAGTTCTGCCTGCTCGGGCTTCATCTGCCCCTGGCCCGGAAAGGCCTGCGGCGCATCGGCGGCAGACTCCTGCACCCATCGGCGCAACACCGTCCCATGCACGCCCAAATCCCGCGCGGCTTGCGCCACTGTCACCCTGCGCTCCTGGATTAACTTCACCGCCTCCACCTTGAACTCTCGCGTAAACGTGCGTCGCTCCATGACCCACCTCCGGTTTTATGCATACACCTCACTCGGTGTCTTTGAAACCGGCAGCAGCTCAACATGACGCTAAAATCGCTCAAGGCAAGCCTACGGGACAAGGGCAAGGTAGCTCTCTCTGAGGTTGACGGTAATAAGCTGTGGCAAGTGTTCGAGAGTGGCGAGAAACTCTCGACGGGGCTGAACGTTCTCATCGGTGCGCGCTCTACCGGGAAGACTCACACGCTAGATAGGCTTAGCGCAACCATTGAGAACGTGAAATACATCAAGCAGTTCTCGCTCGTTCAACAGGGTGAGGACGCGTATGAGCGCGCATTCAAAGGCGACGTAGAGAGGCAACGCAGCGTTATCATAGACGACTATCTGTCCGGGCTGAAAACTGTCCTTGACGACGTTATGAAAATTGATCCGGTTGCAAATGACAAAGCGGTGGAACGATACGTTGCGACCCTTGTGAAGTCCGCCGAAGAAGCGGATCGGCGCGATGCATTCTCGAAAACGACGCTCTTCGATGCGGAAAACTTTTCCATAGGCCAGACAAAAGTTCTTCAAGACCTGATCGCGTCTGTCCGTCAGGTGATAGAGAACGTTGAGTTCAAGGCCATTATTGACAAACACTTGGACTCACAATCACTCAAGAGACTCGCTCGCGAGTTGATCGAACTTCTATGGGCGAGAACACTTGAGAACTCGAAGATGAACCAAGTCAACGAAGTCATAAAGGATGTAAAGCACGGCTTGAAAATGCGTACAGCTGCGGTCCCAGTCGAAGACGTCGATTTGTACAAAATCAGTATGGACGAAAAGCGCATTCAACGGTTTAGGGAAATTGTTGATTTCCTCAAGCGCGAGGCTGTGGTGTTTCAAGAGAGCATCCAAGGATTCCGTGTAGAAGCGAAGAAAGAACCCTTTTCTGGAGCTGGCGAGATAAAGGAAGTAAGCGGCGTGAGAACTTCGTTTGCAGCTGCCTTTCGCAAGTACGGCGATCCATACGACTATCTGCGTGAGTTGATGTCGGACGAGAGCCTCACCCGCTCAGAGCTATACAAGCTCTTTGTAAAGATTAGCTACAGGATATTGAACAAAGACGGCTTCGAAGTTTCCGGGGGAGAGAGGTCCGAATTTAGGCTTCTACAGGAGATAGCGAACGCGCAGAACTACGACATCCTGTTAATCGATGAACCCGAATCTTCGTTTGACAACATCTTCCTGAACAGCAACGTGAATCAGATACTCAAGGACATTTCCGAGGTGATGCCCGTGGTGGTGGTTACGCACAACAGCACGGTGGGAGCATCTGTCGGCGCCGACTACGTCCTCTACACCAGCAAGGAGCTTGAAAAAGGGAAGACGGTTTACCGCATCTACTCTGGCCACCCCACTGACAAGCAGCTGCTCTCAACAGATGGGAAGGCGATCAACTCTCACGAAGTAATGCTGAATTCACTCGAGGCCGGTATTGCCCCATACGAGAGTAGGAGAAAAGGCTATGAAGCTATTAAAAATTGACGGCAACCAAGGTCACTTCCGAGACATCAATGGCAAGTACAAGCCTATCGACAAGATTGCGAAAGAGGACCTGTTGCAGCTGGTGACATGGACGCTCAATGAGAAAGAGGTAGAGTTCGACCCTTATGACGAGAAGACCATCAAGAACCCAGCGCAGCAAATCGTCTACAAGAGCGTAGATCAGAAGCTACAGACCCTTAGAGGTCGAAAACAAGAATTCATCGATGAAGCTGAGCGATCATTTCTCAAGGAGTACGAGAAGTACCGCGATGCTTAGGGAGACGTGCGGTTTGCCAATCCGACGATCACATCAGGAAAAGGCGCAGAATGTCTGCTTTTGGCCGGTCTGCGACCGTCGGTATCCGAGCCAAACCGCTCGGTCAGGTGGGCACGAAGCAGGCGTTTAGCCCCATATTTCAGTGATGATCTCATCATCACTGAACCAACCCTCTTGAAGCACAAATTTTCTCACGCGCTCCGGCGCATCTGTGTAGGCGATGAGAGCGAGACTCTGCTTCGCCCTGCTACACGTCACGTAGAAGAGGCGCCGCGTTGCTTCAACGGTCTTTTCTCCAGAGGACTTGCCGCCGAAGAGGTCTTCATACTTGAAGAGAAAGCCCCTAGCCTCCTCGTCATCCATGATGACCATCACGCGGTCGAACTCAAGCCCCTTTACGCCCTGATGCGTATCGAAGTGAGCCTTGCCGGAGAGATAGTCAGCAAATGGCTCGACCTGCGAAAACGGCGCCTTCAGAAACTTGTCGATCGCCTCGGCACGCTCGCTCTCAGGACCCTCTGGTGCTCCCGTTGCAGGGTCGGACGCATCCAGACTCTCTCCGGGGAAAGCGTTGGTCTGCAGGCTCTCGGGGATCGCAAGCAGCGTGCTTTGCGCGACACAGTGAAGAACGTCAAGGAGCGTCGGGTCAGTCCCATTCTTCCAGAGCGCCATCAACAGATCGATCGCCGTAGTGACTTTCTGAAGCTGTGCTTTCTTGTCCTCTACCGCCCGAATCGCCTCAGACGTCAGCAAGGGTGAAAGCGCCTTCGCAATACGGCAAATTGCGAAACGGTCCCCGCTTTGCTTGGCCTTGACGAGCGGCAGAACGTCCTCGGTAAAGAAGCGCGCGGCGGGAAGTGACCCCTCAAGAAAACTTGTGCGCCAACTCTCAACTTCATAGAGCGGCACAAACATCTCAAGGAAGCCCATGCGTGTCGCCGCCATGCGGTGCTCAAGTGTCAGGGTCTTGATCGATTTAGGGTTAGCCCATTCCTCGTCGCCAGTGATCATCGCCATTCGACGACCAGCTGCCTGCTCCGCCGCAGCTTTGTCAGTCAGGCCGCTCGGCAGAATGAACAAACGCACAAAGCCGTCTGCGGCGTCTGACCGCGGCTCTTGCTGCTGCTTGTCCGCCGTGCTCCTAACCTTGTTGATTAGGGTCACTATACGCCCAGGACATCGATAGTTGAGCTTCTTGCCAGGTGTAGCCCAGCCTTCTGGGAGGTTCTCGCCGAGTCCTTCTTTGCCGTCGTTGTAGATGCGCTGCATCATGTCGCCGAACAGCCCAAGGACGAACTTGCCCTTCTGCGCCGTATGCACTGCGAAGAGGGCATCGACGAGATGCTTGTTTGTATCCTGACTCTCGTCGATGAGGAGGATTGGATACCGACCAGCCAGGATTGCCTGCATTGCGGGCTTCTCCGTTAGGAAGTGCGCGGTGAGCTGGAGAACCTCAGCATGGCTGAGAGAGTCCCGGCTACGGTTGTCACCCGTCGGGCTATACACAAAACGCCGGATGCCGTTCAAACTCTGAAGCCGATTGGTCTTCGATGTGATCTTGCTGAGGCGCGTTGTGGAGGCTTTCGTGCCCTTGCGACCCCTCTCTTCCTCGCCCTGCAACCGCTTGATGTTGGCAGCAAGTTCGACGCACAGCCATTTCCTGATGTCGTGGTTGAGCCCTTCGATTAGCGACCACGCGAAGCTGTGAATTGTCCGGACATCAATTAATGGATCGAAGAGCAAGCGCCCCTTGATCTCATCGCTCGCGGCGTTCGTGAAGGTGATGACGCCGACCCGCTGTCCCTTCAGCTTCAGAGACTCGCTGAGCGTTTTCTGAATGTGCCAAAGAGCGGTGACCAGCGAGCGCGTCTTGCCGGAACCTGCACCAGCAAAAAGAAAGAAGCTACGGGGTGATGAGAGGTTCAGACATTCGGCGATCTCGGCATCGACGTGGCCGTCAATGTCATCGTCCACTTTGGCCGGTTGGGCAACGGTCATGTTGCAACCCCCGCCACGTCGCCGATGATGTCGGCTTCCTTGCGCTTCAACTGTTGCGCCAGCCAGAGAAGGCCCTCATGAATGTAGGTTGGGACCTTAAGTCGTTCACCTTCGTCGCTATAGAGAAGATTGAGGGCGAACTCCGCCTTTCCACCGTCCTTGAGTGCTTTGGACACTTCATCGGCCAGTACGGACAGATCGGCTGAGTCATTCAGGGCTTTGCGAAATCTCGCGATCAGGCCGGCACCATCCAGTGTCTTGAAGAGATCGGCGTTCTCATACAACAGGGCGTCTTCAAATGTGTTCGCAAGAGCCTCTGCAGGCTCCTTCGACTTGAACGTCACCTTGATAGGTTGCTGATAGGCAACACGGATGGCGTATCCGCTCGAATCGCTTGACACAAGCTCATTGCCCTTCTTGTCGAGCAACGCATCGAACGAATCCTGCCCAGGAATCCATGTCTTTAGCGTTTCGTTGCGCGCGAGGAGCCCTGCGCCGCGCTTTGGAATGGCAGCTTTTCCACTGGCCTCTTTGGCATCGATGTCCGTGATGATGAGCGTATTCAGCCCGAGGTGAACCAACAGCGACTTGAGCCGATGGGCGTGGCTACCACCGATCTCCAGCCATGTGACGTAGCAGCGCCTCAAATACTCATAGTCACTGCGCACGCGCACCAAGTGGGGAACGAGGATGCGTTCAGCCGGACCTTCCACGAGTACAGCACCATCTGCGAAGAAAAGATCGCAGTGAGTTGCCTTGAGATAGCGTCTCACGAAGCGTTCGGTCTGATCCTTGTTGCCGAATACTTCCGACAGATTGACCACCGTTGAGACTGGAACTGACCCCGCAACAGCCGGTGCGGGGAGCCTTCTGAAATAGCGGAGTGACGCGTAATCGGCCTCATGCGCGAGATGACTTGAATGCGTGCTGACGACAAGCTGAGTTCTGAGGGCTTTCGAATTCTTCAACTTGTCGTGCTTGCGCAGCACCGCATAGGCTTGATTGATGAAGACCTGCTGCACTTGGGCATGTAGGTGCGCCTCCGGTTCCTCGATGAGAACAAGATGCAGCGGCGGGATCAGCGAGTCTTCAGGGATCGTTGTCTTGCTCGCCTTACCGACCTTCATCCACTTGTCACGGAAGCTCATCAGGGCGAAGACGATCGAAACAAGGTTCTGATAGCCGAGACCGTTCGATTCCTCGGGGAGACGATGTGCGCCTTGCTTGTCGGCAAGGTGTGTTGGCACCTCGTATTGAACCGCCGACGCATGGTTCAATCCATCGATCGGCTTGATGCTGGTCGTGATGGTGAGCTTAGGATCGGTAACGCCCGGATATCCAATCTCCTCAAGTTCCTTCAATGCATCAGAAAAGCCGGTGGCAAGGCGCTTACCGAATGCGGCCTGCGCCTCATGAAGCGCCTGAAGAGCCTCAAGATCCTTGGCCTCCGGCTTGTCAAAGGGATCGAGATGCTGCGCGTAGTAGGAACGAAGCTGGCCTGACAGCTTGGAGCCGCCGCGCTGGTCTCGATCCTCAGCCGGATCATCCCCGCGTGGCGCGGTGCGCGCGGCAAAGCCAAAGCCACGCTGCGCGCTGATCTCGTCGATGCGGATGAGCCCTTTGAACGGGTCTCCGTCGATTGGTTCGCTCTCCGATGGCAAGGACTGCGGGCTGGCGACGCCATCCTTCGGCGGAACGAGTGTGGCCGGATCGAGCAGATAGGCCTTCACTTCAAAGGTCGCCCGCAGGCGACGCGAGAGAAAGTCCATCATTGAGCGGGGCCAGAGAGCGAAAGCATCACTGGCTGTTACGGACTTGGCCTCGTCGAGCTTGCCAGCACCAGCCGCGCCCATGACCGTCGCGACAGCGCGCTTGGCGGTCAGATAATCCTGCCTCAGAGCCTGCGCGTCCTTGGGCTCGTAACGCAAGCGCACGCCGATGCTCGACCCATCCCAGTCGAGTGTCGGCAGGAGCTTTTGAACGTAGTGCAACTCGTCAGTGGGCACGTTCAGCCACACATCGACGAAGGGCAGCACTTCACCCCAGTCAAATGGCTTAGGCTCTTCGCCCGGCGGTTGCGCGTCCCACGCACTCGCAACAGTGTCGAGCTTTCGCCAGTGCGTGAGCGTGAAGTCGTTGACTGAGAAGTCTGACCGATCGAAGAGAAAGCGGCGGAGGGCCACCATTGCGGATGTCTTGCCGCTGTTATTCGCGCCAACGAAGATCGTCGTCTGCTCGGAAAAGTCGATGCGAACGGCTTGGAGCTTTCTGAAATTCCCAATCTCGACGTGTTGGATATGCACTGCCCGTGTCCCCTTTGTCGCGCATCACTCAGTCAGATGGATCGTCGAAGGTATCATACTCCGCCACCTATACACTGCTGCCTGCCGCGCCGAGACCCTCTGCCCAAAGGCATAAACGGCCAATAGATTCCGATGGCCAACTCGACCGAATGCCTCAATTCACTTGGGCCTATGACCGAAACTGGCCGGACGTGCTCGCGACGGAACGTCCCGAAAGCGGCCATTGAATCTGACGAATGCATCGCGGAAACTACTTTCTAAATGGATTTCGCCAAAGTTAGTGCGTAGCACTGACGGGTCGCGAACGCGGCGGCGCTAGTCACGCCGCCCTCTTTCAACGAAAGGAGTCCATCATGGAAATTATCAACACGTTTAAATACCGCGAACCGTGGAACAAAGGCAAACTTGTCGGCCAAAAAGCGCCGTTCAAGCTGAAGGAGATTTGGGCGATTCGGACCCGTTTGCAAATGGCAGGTCGATCCCGCGATCTCGCGCTATTTGATTTAGGGATCGACAGCAAGCTGCGGGGCTGCGACCTGGTTAAACTTCGCGTGTGCGATGTTTGCCACGGCGATCAGATCGTCCAGCGTGCGAGCATCCTGCAACAAAAACCCAGCGACCGGTTCAGTTTGAAATCACGCCTTTCACTCGGGAAGCCGTAGGAACATGGATCAAGCAGGCCAAGCTGAGGTCAGAGGATTATCTCTTTCCCAGCCGCCTCCACAACTCACCGCACTTGGGCACCAGGCAGTACGAGCGAGTACTGGAAGGGTGGGTGAATGCCATCGGCCTTGATGCGTCAGCCTATGGTACGCATTCCATGCGGCATACCAAAGCCTCGCTGATCTATCGGCGGACGAAGAACCTGAGAACGGTGCAGCTATTGTCTGGGCATACCAAGATTGAGAGCACCGTACGCTACCTCGGCATCGAGGTTGATGATGCCCTGGAGTTGGCCGAACAGACGGAGGTCTGACTGTTCAATATTGGCTAGTGGGTCAGGCAGCGCCCCAAAGTCGACGGGCGCTGTCCGACCCAAACCAGTCGATCACCGAATTGAGAAGCGGCCGTTCAACGTCTGCGTTCTATGGTAGGCGGTTCTCCTTTACTACCCAAGAACGTCCCAGGGAGGTTCTTGGGCGTTTGCACTAGGCTAGGGATGTGAACCTTCTCAAGGGAGGGTCTTACGCCGATCCGCATAAGAACCCGTGATCAATGGTCGATGGGCCGCAACTCATTGCACCACCATCGATGATGGGATATTGTTCACGATCATTGAAGGTGGTTACGCGGATAGAACATGGCAAATCCGGTTCTTATATGGATCTGTCTAAATATTGTTAGGCCTCTAGACCATGAGCACTGAAGCAGTTCGGTCGTGGTATGTCAGCACGCAACGACTACTTGAGTTGTTGGATGAAAGGCAATTGCCACCCCAAGTCGCACAAGCCTTGCAGTCACCGAACTCCCAGCCTAGCAAAGTCGTTCTTGCCAACCTTCTCGGCCCTCAGCTTCTTGGATTTCTTCGGAATGAAGGCATTCATCCGTTTCATCGGTTGGCGGCCGAAGGCAAGCTGGCACCCGGCGTTCGCTTTGCCTATCAAGGGCACTTCTACGGGAAGGGTTTTGGTGCAGCAAACCGCACCCCACTCGTTTCATTGTCTGAGAATGTCAGCGACGTACTTCCCGGAATGAAGCTGGTCATTGAGTTCTCAAAGAGTGGGCTGGTGACGGATACTGCATATTCACGCCTTAGTGGTTCCACAAACCTATTTGCATTCTGCTCAGTTACGGAAATTGATGACACGACGATTCGGGCTGTTCCGTACGTCGTCGGTGATCTCATCGAACGCACTGGGTCAGGTATAGATCTGAGACTTATCGACTCCTTGCATCTTCCCGTTCAGAGCATCGACCAGTTCTCTCAAACTAACTTTCGCTGGACGCCAACCACCAAGCAATTCAACCTCCTGAAGAACATCCCTGAGCGGGATGTAAAGGTGCTGTTTTGTCGGCTGCTTGGCGAGGCGAAGGTCCCGAGTGATTGGGGTGGTGAAGAGTGCGATATCTTTTCAAGCAATCTATCTGTCGAGGGAGAAAGGATGTCTGCTGCATTTCTCCTCAAGGGGCCTGCGCGGTTTCATGAAATGACACTAACTGACTGTGGAAAAAATGGGGATCAAATCTACCGTCTGTTCAACACCCCGGCTGATGTCTTCGTGGTTCAGCATTGCCACCGAATTACCCCTGCGGTCCGAAAAACTGTAGAAGCATTCGCCCTCTCGAACTACTCGCGCACTTGCAGGTTCACTCTCATCGACGGTTATGACACGGCTCGCATCCTTCACGCCAATGGGATGCTATAGGCCCAACCCGGCAGTCGAGCGGACTTGCGCGAAAAGCCGCACAGGCCGTTCACTTCTACGTTAAGGAGACAGGGCTGAGGGCCGCTTTATGACTGTGCGATCTCGGCGACGAACTTCCGCACTTGGCCGATCTGAGACACTCAATCTGCGGCACATATGCTGCCAACGACCGACTTCAGGCCTTCAAGAATAGCGCTAGTTTCAACGATCCGTTTTCCCATTTGCAGTAGCGTTCGACGTGAGCGATAGGTGCACTGAGCCGTCGATGGCGGCCAGTGCCCATTTTGGTTTCTTGCAGTGCGTTGGCCCTATCCGGACGGAATGACGCTCCTCACGTGTCGCCATTTGCCGAACGGGCGGCCAATGCCGTTCTGCTTCTGCAAGACGGTGAGCCCTGCGGGCCTGATGGTCAGTCGAATTTTTCACAATGCGAGTTAAGATTCCTGCCAAAAGCCGGTCAATATCGTAGGCAAGCGCAGTTGTCCTCTGGCAGAACACGACGATGTATTGTCCCTTAGCCTAAAAAGAGCTCGCATCTCACGAACTTCGCAAAAGTGGAGCGCATGCGGAGAATCGACGTTTGCTCTAATGAGATGCCCAAGCCTTGGCCGCCTGAGCCGCGCTGAAGGACCAGTCTCAGGAACACGGGAGGCTATGGAAACAAAGAGTGGGTCGCTTTGTCTCTCAATCATCCGATCTGCGGATAACCGTGGCTGTGTCGTAAGAACAGACTCGCTTTAAACGTCCCTGGCCACAAACGCTGAGTGGCTGAATTCGAACGGAACATGTGGCTGATTTGCAGCATTTCAGATGGCTGGTTTCGAGCATAATCAGTGGCTCATTTGGAGCATAATACGCAGTTTCAGTACGAGTCGCTCGCTCTTTCCCTATTCCGGATCAATCTTTCCTTGAAAATATTGCAGCAAAAACTTTCAAAGCGAGAAGGGCCTTGCAAGAACACTTATAGAGTTGGGGGGCTCAAGGTAAGAGATGAGAGGTCGAGTGCACGGCAGGAAAATATATTTTCCTATCCTCCGTCTACACGGTGTCTACACCGGCGACTTGGAGGAGGACTGCGGCTTGTAAGTGGTTGATTTTGGTGGGCCGTGTAGGGGTTGAACCTACGGCCCGCTGATTAAGAGTGGCAGAAGGCCAATGATTCGAACCGCTCAATGTTATGAAGGTTTCCCCGTTTATTGTTGAACATCATGAGCTTGCCGGCGTTCTACTGATTCCATGGCTTCTATCTAGCTCGGTCGTTTCTGAGGATTTGTAGCACAAAATTAGCACAGCAAAGTGGGGTGAACCCCTCTGTCGAAACAGTTTGAACTGAGCACATCTGGTAGTTCTATGGTCTTCTAATGGCAATTGAGCTGTCAAATCTTTAGCGATCGGACTTGAGAAAACAACTGGAGGACAGCAATTTCGTTGGGCTGCAGGTTCTAGTCATCAACGTCGTCGAAGATGCCTCGGACGTGGGGGGGCGGATGATCCGATGTATCAACATCGCCGAAACTACGGGATGGCCGGTCCTTTTGAGAGTCATCCGCCATCTGGTCGGAAATCCAATCTTTCCCTCTCTGGATTTCGCGATCAATGTCCATAAGAATTGCTGGCTCACCAGCAAACTCCTCTTTCAGCGTGGATAACGAATCAAGCAGCGGTTGCATATACTCATCTGGGCTTTGATCCAAGGCCCGGTTGCTTTCCCATCTCCGCCGGACATCCGCAAGGCTGGGGAGTAGTTCGGTGCGAATTCGTGTGCGGAATTGAGCTAGCTCTGTGGAAGTGAAGACGCTTTGGATTCGGACACTTTCAAGGGCATAAAGATCCTCCCCCTCCACCGCATACGAGGTGACCGTTTCAACAAAAACCTTGCGGTACTCTTCTGGGAGTAGTCCGAACTCGTGAAGCCGGATAGCCAAATCAACCTCTGAAACCGCGCTCAAAAAGAGACCAGGCTTGGACACTCGGTCAAGAGTATTCGGATACTCTAGAATGTATTGGGCTAGAAAGGTTTTCGAGCAGCGGGACGACAGGAAGCCATCTAGGCGATTTCTGGTGTACATTGCCGAGAAGAGCGGTGATTTATATTTTGTCGTTGAGGAAAACTCGCTTAATCGGTTTAAGACGAGCGAGAAGAGCGCTTTCTGGAGAACAACAGCATGTTCAAGGCCTACGTCTCCGCAAGTAATTTGACCCATAAGTTTGTCAATGGAACTGCCACGAACATAGATGCCGAGCAGTTCAGGGTTTTGAAGGAGGAGACCCGCGAAAGCATCGCCTACGGTTGGGTGCTTAAATCGCCATACGGCAACACCTTCTGAATGTGTGTATTGCGCGAGACTTCCGTTCAGAGATTCCAGTGCTGTAATGCATCCGCCGAGATTGCTCCCAAGACGCTCGATGGCTTCCCGCTCAGACTCCTCCAGCTTGATTGGACTTTCGAGCGAGTCATTCCGCATGTATATTAGAGCAAGTGCCGCCTTGCTATGTTGATCGAGGCCTAAAAGCACTTCGTGGAGAAATTGTTCCTGTTTCTCGACGAATTGATTTAGGTGGTATCGGTCGATTTCTAATTCCGCGGTGAACAGCGGGTCACCCAGACGCCGAGCGGTTTCAGGTATAAAGCGCGAATTACTGGCGACGGATTCAAGGTGAGGCTTGATTGCAGTCCGGAAGGGACGTTCCTGTCTTCCCAACTTAATGTGGTTGTAAAGGATCTGCTGCTTCTCCTCTTGTGTAAGTTTACGAACATCGATTACAACCTGGCTCTCACGAAGTAGTGGGAACGCGCCCTCCTTGAGATCTTTTCTGGCCCGGTTGTAGATGTAATCGCGAGAAGTCATCACAACTTTCGTGCCTTTTCGAAGCATTGTTTTCACCTGAGGCAGAATATGATTCCAACCGTGAACCAGGAAAGATTCGTACTGCATCACCCCGAACGCGTCATCGATCCAGAAGAATTGAGAGGGCTCGTCGGGATTCCAGTGTTCGACAACTTTCCTGGGATCATCGAGCTTGAGTGTTGATGATCCCCACTGATCCAAGGCCGCCATCGAAAGCATAGAAGCGATGGTAGTCTTTCCAGCAGCAGGTTCCCCGACAAGGAGCACGAATCCGTGGCGGTCCAAGGCTTCCGCTGCCCGACGATATGCGGCAGTGAGTACAACTTTTGAGAGATCCTCTCTCAATGACGCAAGAAGGGCTTTGGCTTGTTGGTATGCTCGATTGTCTAGAATTTGGCTGAGATCACCGAGACCATATATGCGGGGCACCAACATACGAAGGCGTTTGTTCTCCCGGATTTTGTCGCAAATCCAAGTGGAACCGAACATCACAACTTGTTTAACGCCTGCCTTTTTAAAAAGTAGTTCTACATCTTGGGCAACTGAACCTGATAGGCCAGCGTTCGTCATAAGAATGTAGCAATCACAACGACCACCTTTGACGAGCCGCTTCGCTTTTGCAACTTCATCCGTGATATCAGATTGCGTTAGATTCTTGTCCCGTCTGCTCGTAAATTTACACTGAATGACGAAACGTCCGCTCAGCGCTTCCCCTTGGGATGGTATCCAGGTACCAGTGAAGGCCCCGTCTCTTCCGGCGTCCGCCGAATCCAAAAAGGACTCTACAGTTTGGCCAAATATCTCACGAGCAATAGTGAGGCACAATTGCTGGAAGCTGTGCCAGCCAAGGTTATGGAGGTCATACATGCTGTAAACTCATAAACTTTGGAAGGTTACAGGATCTTGTGCCGACGCTCTTTTTGTCATGTTTCGAGTTATATCACCGTTCGGCTCGTGGCACTGTCCAGAATGCAAGCTGCTCCGCTCTATACTGAGGCGCCTAACGGGCGCTTTGCCAGACGGTAAGGTCCCACTGTCACTCATAGGTGTAAATTGGTGTCAGCGGCCGATTGGTCACGTATCATTCGAATGAGCAATCTCAGAAGGAGATTCAAAAACGTCTTTCCGCCCGGCTGTTCGAAAAACGCTATCGCAGCCAAACTCAGTGTCTTTAATGCCGGAGCAGCCCATACCTACACAAGCGTATTTAGGACAAGTTCAAAATACCTTGGGAAACTAGATAGCATCGTGGCCAGGCTATCTCTGTGTGGGTTAATGGCTAGGGCGAAAGAAAGGCCTGTATATCCATCATTTAGGACTCTAGTTCGAAGCGCTTGAGCCAACATCCTATCCGCGAATCCGAGCTCATAACATGAAACAGCTAAGCTGTCTGGTATTCCATATTTCAGGGACTTATGAAAATGCATTAAGGGTGCTGCAGAAGCTTCATTCGGTGCCACTGTTCCAAAGAGAAACTGTGTAATTGCTGCCACAATTAGTGGACACTCAAATCCAAGAGTGTTTTCGCAGAACTGGAGAATGTCCTCATCTTGAAGCGTGCGCCTCTTGCTTCCCCATGGTTTTGTTCCACCTGACGCCCTTGCGAAATCAAACAAGGCTTGGTACGACGTGCCTGTAATCCACATGGTTGCAAGTTGAATAGGCAAGGATTCTGGAAGCACACCGGTAAAGAACTTATCATCAGAATGTTCGCTGAAAACGACCCAGACCGCATTCAGAAAGCCTTCGTTTGAATGTAAACTAAGTAGGGTATTTCGATTTTGATTCGTCCAAGCCTCGATCCTACTGGCAACCTCGATTCCCAATAAAGTCTTCCCATATTCTGCTTGTTTTGCTGGACTCGCGTCACGACTTTCGATGTACTCACCTATTGCGGTAAACAAACGCACAAGTGAGGATTTTTGCGGATCATTAGCAAGGTTGTAGGCTAGAGTTTCAACTGTCAGCTGCGTAACTTTCTGCAGAAACTCATCAAAGGTCTCTGTGCCGCGATTTGCCATGAGATAGCTCTCTATTGCAGTAATGAGTCGACGCCTAGTACGAAGCTCGCCAATGAGGTGGGGGACAGTGAAACCTGAGTGAGGGTTAGTGTCAACGGTCGTCTGAGCCCATGCCTCCCATGCCGGCTCATCCTGAAGCAAGAGAGTACACAGCTGATCTGGTTCGAGTTCGAGAGGAGCCCCTGCAGGGCTGACTAGAGGTTCGAGAATGCTCAGTAATGAAGTTGAGGTTGGGTCTGTCCGATCTGGGCTAAGGAGTTTTTTGGCAATGTTAAATCTCCAAGGCTCCCTAAGCCTGGTATCATATATTTGGGGGTCTGCAAAGATTACGAGTCCTTCCGTGTGCATGCCAGCACGGCCTGCGCGACCCATGAGGTTCTGAAAATCTCCGACCTTGATTTTTTGTGACCCTTGGTATACCCCTGATACAATCAAGTACCGTATCGGAAGATTTACCCCCTGAGCCAGGGTTGATGTACACACGACAAATCTGATGCTTCCTTGTTGCATTCCATGTTCGATCGATAGACGTAAGCCATGAGGCGTATTCCCGTGATGGCAGAAAATCCCAAGCTTTGCTGCCTTGGTTGACCGGGCCAATTCGCCGAAATGCAAGCTATAGAGTTTGCTCATGCGATCGAGTTCGTCATGATCCGAATAAGTGGATGGCGATGGCAGATTGAATCCGCGTTCGTAGATTTCAACGGCACGGGATATGAGGTTTGATGCAGTATCCTTCCGTCCGCAGAAGATTGCGGTCCCGCCGTTTTCCACAAGACGAAGACCAATATAGAGGGACACATCCGTTGCGATGCCCTTTTCAGGGAACGCCCTTGCTTTAACTTCCCGGCCTGATTTTTCAAGCTTTTGCTGCTCAATTACGCGAGGCACAAAGTAATCTGGTCTCTGGAGTGGCATAGATTCATAGAACATCATCTGACCAAGTTTTTCAGCCCAAGTTGCGAAAGCAGCTGAGCGCGCAGTAGGAGTCAAGTCATTACCAGTCACAACCTGTGCGTTCTCGCCAATAAGCCATTTTGCAATCGCTTGAGCATTTTCAATGACCGCGGAGATTAGAATCGTTTGAGCGCCAGGAGGGAGTAACTTTTTGATCTCTGTGAGGAGTAGTTCGTAAACGATTCCGCGTGATCCAGTATCGAATTGGTGTCCTTCGTCGTATATGACAAGTCCTACACTATTAACTAATGACGGCGTCTGACGAAGGAGATACAAGAATTTTTCCGGTGTGAGGGCTAGTACGTATTTGGAGGTGCTCCCTGTGGCGTCGAATAGCTCGGCGAGCTGTTCGAGATAATCAATCTGCAACGTGTCAGTCAATTCGTTCACTTTGACATCATCGAGTCGAAAGGCATCTCGTAGTGAATTACTTATCTCGTGGCACAGTGCTCTAAAGGGAACGATGATAATTGTGAGTTTCCCACGTCCAGACATGAAGCTACTACGAATTATTATCTCAATAGATCTAGTCTTGCCTGAGCTGGTAGGCATTTGGATCAATCCGGAGGCGCCGGAGAAGATCCCCGCCTCTCCAAGCAAAGTCTGAGATGGCCAAAGTTCCTTCGGGAAGCGATCCCGCAATATCACAGGTCCCCAATCGGTTAAGGGAATATCTGTGAGTACAGGCAGGTTTACCCAAGATGATGAGAAGAGCCTTTTCATCGCTACAGCACAAATTATGTCAGTGAGGAGTAGATCTTGCGGAGTAGCATTATGATATGCATAAGTGCGAAGGTTGTTACATGCAGCTAAGATTTCTGGGAAGCCAGAACCGTCTAGGAAATGTTCAGTGATACGAGTAACGAGTTCATGTAGCAATTCGCCGAATGGTGAACCAAGATTATCGGGACGTTCTTCCCAGTTTGCCTGCAGCAGCCATCGGGCAACCGTTTCGAATGGGGTGTAATTATCGTCCTCGATGATCCTGTGTGATAGTACCTGACTGCTACCAGGCCTACTCGCCAAGTAATAGGTGGCCGAAGCCAGCAGCGCTACTTCTCCGTCGAGGTCTGGTGAAAACTTGGACGCTAAAAATGCATCAAAAAAACTGGCCGAGAATCGCAGCTCTTCAGCCGCTTGGTCCTCGAACCTGTGACCACGATCTTGGGAATTACACACTTCTGCAGCAGCATCACCAAGCGTGCCGACCGCTAGAAGGAAAAGTTCATCGGGAATACTGCCCTCTGGCACAGCAATGTGCGACTCAATAGGTAGTCCAAACTCATACATCTTTCCTTTAGAGCGTGTAATACCAAAAAGGCGGCGGCTCTTCGACTCAGGCTTCATTTGCCGCCCTTTCATACAAAGCGTGAACCAATTCCATTAGGTCTTTCCCTCGAATCACAAGTAGGTCTAGATTTGCTTGGTTATTGTGCGTTGATACTTTTGTGGAAAGTTGAATCGCATCCTTATCAAATGCTGTTTCGGATAGAACTGCTGCAGCTCCTGAACGGTAGACATAAGGGCTGTCTGAGGCATTCTGAAATCGTTGAACAATGGTTGCTGCTTCATTGTTCCCTGCAGCAATCAAACGACGCTTTGTCGCATTAAGGCTATAGGCCCTTCGTATGTAATCCTTCGACGAGTCGTCGATGGCATTCTGTAATCGATCACCATACGTGGTCCCAGTGAGCTGAGCTTTGACCTCAAATGCTATCAGAGTGTCCGTACGTGACGGATTGAGGGGTGCTGGCATGAGGAATCCAAGGATATCTACGCCCTTTACAGATTCATTCCGAATCGCCTTCTCCCTATATTTACAGCGGGGAACCCAGTAGCCAATAACATGTTCAAGGTAATCCGATACGAGGATTTCACCAAAATCTCCTGCGCGAATACTAGGACCGGGCGGGTTATTTTTGTCAGGAAAAATGAGATCGAGCAGGTAGTCTTTGCGCGAAAGCCCTGTTCCTTCCCGCAAAGTGTCTAGCTCTGAATCTAAGCAATAGTGCTGGCGAAATTGTGAGGCCCATTTACTTAGTAGGGCTACATCTGCGGGAATCGAGAGCTCCCAAAGTACTATCTCTCGTCCTTCGGTGCTAAGTAATGGGGAATCAAGTCTCTTCAGGCAGGCAATGTGCGGCGGTTCCTTCTTGCTGGTCATTGTTTCAAACATACACTTAACCAAGTCCTGGACTAACCCAATATCCTAGTCAGGCTGTAGTTATCGCTTGATGTAAGATTGCTTCGAGGAGGCGGCGGCTTTCGGTTTGGGTGGTGGTGAGCTGCACTTCCAGCCGGTTGCACAGGGTCAGCAGTTCCTCGACTTTGGCGACGATGCGCTGCTGTTCGGCTAGGGGTGCTAATGGGACGATGTAGTCACGCTTCAAGTGTGCGATGTAGATTGCTTGCTGAGCTGAAGCGCCTGAGGTAGCTCGAAGCTTTTCATTGCCGAGTGCCGAATTCAAAAAGAGGCATAAGAAATTTTCATCAATCAGGAAAGCTGGTTTGAATAGCAAGACACTACCCATCAAGCAATAGCCGCGACGCTTTGAGACTATTGTCCTGCCCACTCCTGCACCGCGACTAACGACGAGAACGTCTCGTTCTTCTGGTAAGCATCGTGACCAGCATTTCTCGGCAGTCTTTTGCGACACCAATTTGAAGTCGTCAAAGATGAGAGTACTACTTCCTATGTGTTTCGCCGATAACATTGGCACACCAGATTCGGAATACTGGGGAGTGAGATGTTCGCCATCGGTAATGACATGGCAGAGATCTGGCAACCTTGCCCAGATCCAATTCTCTGGCACCATAAACAGCTGTTGTGATGTATTGATAGGAATGATACTCCCAAAACCTCTAATCTTGCTCCGTACAACCAACTGATCTTTCTCCGCCCTGATTCGAGCGAGCAACTCTGCAGCGGGTTCGTCATTGGGATTTTGCGGGACGAGTTGGCCCCGGACGGCGAGGTTGAGGATGGTCTGGCGGAGCTGCTGAATGTGTTCCGATCGGGTGGTGAGGCGCGGGATGTGGTTGAAGTAGAAACGGGCGTGGTCGCGGAAGGCGTCGGGGTCTGCGCCATTGTTCAAACGATTCAAAGACGAAACCACCAGACGATTCCGTCGGCTCTCCCGCTCCGCCTGCGCCGCTTCCAACCGATCACACAGCGCCATCAATTCTTCCACCTTGGCCACGATGCGTTGTTGTTCGACGAGAGGTGGGAGAGGAAACGGCAAGTTCCCAACGATTTTTCCTGAAACTTCTCTAAACGTTGTTCCAGATGCTTTGCCGTCTATCCACTTTGCAAAAGCGCGAAGGTAGACGGCGATATAGAGGTTGCAATCCAGGATGTAAGGCACTACCGATTTGAAACCCTGATTCGTTGATACCTCATTAGCTGCAATCGCCGTGTAGCCAATGGGAGCCCGGCTGGTGAAGAGAACTGAACCTTTGGGCATTACGGTTGCCGACGAGGAACGAAGCCCTTGCGGAGTGAGATCGCGCGCTCCGTGTGAGACGTAAAGCTCGGCTCGCTTGCCTAAGTCGGCGGGCGTGAGCCAAGCGACTCCTGAGCCACCATCTGTAAAGTTGTCCAGGTCACCACTAGGAGGTGTGCCACCGCCAATAATCGCACCAATTTCGGACAGCCTGCACCATGCCCACCCTGTAGGGAGTGGGAACGGTGCATCCTTCTCGTCACTAACTTCCAATTCTCTTGGCGTTCTTATCTCCCCCGCTTTCACCATTCGTATCTTCTCCGCCTGAATCCGCTTGAGGAGTTCGGACGCGGATTCGTCCCTCGGGCCTTGCTCGATCAATTTTCCCCGCACAGCCAGATCGAGGATGAAGCGGCGCAGACGTGGGATGGCGTCGGGCGCATTGCTGATGCGGTCAAAGTGGGAAAGAAGTTGTGCCGGATTCATCGCAGCAAGGCCTTCTCCAAGATCGCTTTGAGCTGGTCACGCAGATTGGAGGTTTCCTTTTCGGCCGCATCGAGTTTTTGCAACAGTTCTTCCGGGTTACCGTGGTCGTCAGCAACGGTGTGCGGGTTCTTGATATCAAGGTTGTAGCCGCGGGCTTTAACTTCGTCAGCATTCACCTTCCAGGCGAACTCAGTTTCCTTACGGCCTTTGCGTTTCTCGCCGCCCCACCACTTCACGCAGGGCTGGAGGTGCTCGAAGCGGATCGGCTTCGTCATGGAGTAGGCCTTCTGCCCATCGGGAATGCGATGCTCGTAGAACCAGATGTCTTTGGTCGGCTCGCCCTTCTCGAAGAACAAGAGATTCGTGCCGATGGAGGCGTAGGGTTTGAAGACGCTATTAGGAAGGCGGATGATGGTGTGGAGGTTGCACTCCTCCATCAGATGTTCCTTGAGCCGCGTCTTGACGCCTTCCCCGAACAGCGAGCCGTCCGGCAGCACGACGGCGGCGCGACCACCGGTTTTGAGCAGACGGACGATAAGGGCCAGGAAGAGATCTGCCGTCTCTCGGGTTTGGAAGTGTTTGGGAAAGTTGGTTTCGATCCCATCCTCTTCCTTCCCACCAAAGGGCGGATTGGTGAGGATGATGTCCACGCGGTCGGACTGGCCGTAGCTGATATAGGGCCTTGCCAAGGTATTGTCGTGACGGACGAAGGAGGGGTCGTCGATGCCGTGCAGCAGCATGTTTGTCACGCAGAGCATGTGAGGAAGCTGTTTTTTCTCGCAGGCTCGCAAGGCCTGTTGCATTTTCAATTCGTCAGCTGGTTTCTTCACGTAGTGCTCGCGCATGTGACGGATAGCGCAGGTGAGAAAGCCACCGGTGCCGCAGGCTGGGTCGAAGAGAATCTCTCCAGGATGCGGGTCTATGCGATCGGCCATGAAGGCAGTGACAGCGCGAGGCGTGTAGTACTCGCCCGCGTTACCGGCACTCTGGAGGTCGGTCAAGATTTGCTCGTAGATATCGCCGAAATGCTGGCGCTCTGTCAGGTTATTGAAGTCGATACCGTTGATCTTGTTGATCACCTGGCGCATAAGCTGGCCGGACTTCATATAGTTGTAGGCGTCTTCGAAGACGTCCCGCACGACACGACGGCGTCCATCCTTGGCGGTGCCGGACAGGTCCTTGAGCGAGGGAAAGAGCTCATCGTTGACGAAGGCCATGAGGGGTTCACCGGTGATGCCTTCGGGATCAGCAGCCCAGGTACGCCACTGGAATTTCTTCGGGATGGGCGACCGGTAGTCCTTCTGCATCGCTTCCAGTTCAAGGTCCTGGTCGTCGATGATCTTCAGAAAGAACATCCAGCAGAGTTGGGAGATGCGCTGGGCATCCCCATCGACGCCACTGTCCTGGCGCATGATGTCTTGAATGGATTTGACGGTGTTGCGAACGGACATGGATTTTAGGCAGCTCCCTGATACAGCGCGGACTGGAGTTCGTGTACGGCTCTTTCAAAGCCGGGCAGTCCACCAAAGGTTTTCAGCAGTTCTATGGGGGTGCCCATGGCATCAAACGGCGAAATCTTGAGGATCTGCGGATCGTCAAGGCTGGTGACACCTTCGTCCTGGTATTTCTGGAGTAGCGCTTCCAGCACCGCGCGGGCTTGCTTGCCGTATTTGGTGAAGACATCACGCTTGCGGACATTCTCTACGCGCTCGCGGCGAGTGAGCGGCGGCTGGTCGAATGCCACATGGCAGATGAGGTCGAAGGGGTCGAGATCCCTCCCCACTTCATCAGCTAATGGTTCGAGCAACAGGCCTTCGCTTTCCAATTCCTCGATGATGGCCTGCTTGCGCTCGGCGTTGTTCCACTGCTTGAGAAATGCGTTGAGGCTGGCATAGCGATTCTGCAGCGTCTTCTTGGAGTAGTCGCGCAGGCTTTCGGTCACGAGCTTGCCGTATTCGTCGAGATACTCGATGCGCTCGGCAATCACGCTGACTTCGTCGCCATGAATGTAATACTTGCGCGGCTGAGTCCCCCCAGGCGGGATGGTGATGTCCGGCTTGGCTGGATCAACAACGACTCGTTCATCCTCGCCCGGTTCCGGCGGGATAGGGTCTTCCGGATCAACCGATGGGAGCACATCGTCCGGCGGGACCACCGGATCGTTCTCCCCCGGTTCGTAGATCTGCACCGGTTCGCCGTCGAAGTCGGGATCGGCAAAATGGTTGGTGGCCTTGCGGAAGTCGATCAGCGTGAAATAGTACTTCTTGGTGTCCTCATGGACGCGAGTTCCACGGCCGACGATCTGCTTGAACTCGGTCATTGAGCCGACCTCGCGGTCGAGCACGATCAGACGGCAAGTCTGGGCATCGACCCCGGTGGAGAGCAGCCGTGAGGTGGTGACGATCACGGGCCATTTCGCCTCCGGGTCAATGAAGTTGCCTATTTGGGCGCAGCCTTCGGCATCATCACCGGTGATCCGCATCACGTAGCGTTCGTTCTGCTGGACCAGATCTGGATTCTCGTTAATCAAGGCCTGGCGCATGCGTGCGGCGTGCGGGACGTCCACGCAGAAGACGATGGTCTTCTGGAAGCGGTCGCCGCTGTCCTTTAAGAATTCACTGACCCTGCGGGCGACGCGTTTGGTGCGCTGGTCGATGACCAGGTTCCGATCGTAATCCTTCTGGTTATAGATCCGATCTTCAATCTCCTGGCCATATTTGTCAGTCTCTCCCTTGGTCGGGCGGTAGCCTTCCACGTCTACATCAAGATGGACTTTCACCACTTTATAGGGAGCCAGAAAACCGTCGCGTATACCTTCCTTCAGCGAATAGGTGTATACGGGTTTGCCGAAGTAGTGGATGTTCGAGACGTATTCGGTTTCCTTCGGCGTGGCGGTCAGACCGATCTGGGTGGCGCTGGAGAAGTAGTCGAGAATCTCTCGCCAGGCGGAATCTTCCGCCGCGCTGCCGCGATGACATTCGTCGATCACGATGAGGTCGAAGAAGTCGGGCGAGAGTTCCCGGAAGAGCTTTTGGGATTCCTCCGGGCCGGTGATAGCCTGATAGAGTCCGAGGTAGATCTCGTAGGAGGTGTCGATGCGCCGATGCTTCTTGTCGACAGCGGTCTGCAGATCCACCACATTTCCGTCTTCACGCTCGATGGTCTTGGAACCTGTGCTGAGTTTAGCCATCGTCTTCCCAAAGGGGCGGAAGTCGTTGACCATGGTCTGATCGATCAGGACATTGCGATCGGCCAGGTAGAGGATGCGTTTTTTGCGCTTGGCTTTCCACAGACGCCAGATGATTTGAAAGGCCGTATAGGTCTTGCCGGTGCCAGTCGCCATGACGAGGAGGATACGATCCTGGCCTTTGGCGATGGCTTCGATGGTCTTGTTGATGGCGATGCGTTGGTAGTAGCGCGGCTCCTTGCCGCTCGCGTCGTCGTGGTAGTTTTGCAGGACGATTTCTTCTTGCGCGGGTGCCAGCCCCTTCCAGGCGCGGTACTTCTGCCAGAGTTTGTCCGGAGTCGGAAAGGCGTCGAGGGATAAGTCGGCTTCCAACTTGCCGCTTTGGCCGGTCCGGTCGTGGAACAGAAACCCGTCGCCGTTGGATGAGAAGACGAAGGGGATGTCGAGAGTCGCGGCATACTCCAAGGCTTGCTGCATGCCACCGCCAACGGCGTAGCTGTTGTCCTTGGCCTCGATCAGGGCGATGGGGATGTTGGGCTTGTAGTAGAGAATGTAGTCGGCGAACTTAGCCTTGCCGCGAGTGACGAGCTTGCCCCGGACAATGATCCGGCCCTTCGTGAAATAGACCTCTTCACGGATTTGTGACAGGACATCCCATCCCGCCTGCTCGACGGCGGGCGTGATGAACTTGGTGCAGATGTCACGTTCGCTGAGCGACTTCTTATCGAGTCCAGGCATTTACGCAAACACCAGTCAGCTAAAGGCTTTAGCGTAGCAGGATACCCTTTTCCCCACAGGAAAGCACCTTAACTTACGGGAGGTTACCCTTAATATGGAACCATTCAACCTCGTTACTGGCGGTCAATCCTGCTGGGATTGGGATGGAGAGAACGATGTTATTTCATAAAGTTTGCACTTTGCTCGTTCGACAGCCTGATAGTTCCCTGCTCGCCCGCCGTAAATATCTTCTCGATACAATTCCGTCTGCCGTAAGGGCTTAACTGACAATTCGTAGTCCACCGGCTCTATGCACAAGGTTTTGTGGCTCTATTGAGAGAAATTTGCTGAAACGTACTCTCCAATTCATCTTTTTCATATGCATTGAAGCTCGTTAACGCCCATTCTTTTTCTTCTCTTCTCGGCACGTCATTGCTCCTCACACTCGAATCCTTGCATCTGGCGCGGCGTTCCTGATTAAAGATATTTCGCATTCATTACCTATGTCGAATGGAGTCGATACTGCTCGATGTGATCCGCACCGTGAGAGGCTTCAGGAAAATCTGTCCCTCGGTGTCCCCTCCTGACCTCTCCTGTCTCCCGTAGGGTCTCTTTCCACGAAATAATCACCCCGGTATGGTCTCGACCATGCTGCATGCTGCTCTCACGAGGAATCGGATGAAGAAAACTTGGCTCACGGCAAAGGAACTCGCCACACTCCTCCAGGTGAGTATCAAAACGGTTCGGCGTGCCTATCGCAATGGGGAGATCCCGATGGTTCGCTTCCGCCATATGGTGCGGTTCAATCTCGCAAAAGTCCAACGGTCTATGGAACGAGACGGACGAAGCCGCCTGCGTCGTCTCAACAGCAATAGTGGGATTACGGGCGCGATCGCCGGCGACAGCCGGCGGCGCGCCCCGAAAAGCCCCCGGACGGTAAAACGGGGGCTCGTATAGCAGAGGAGTGAAAGGACTATTCATGGACGATTGTATCTTTACCGCAACCCTTGATTGGCTCGCCTTCACCGTCCCTCAGGCCTGAGGGACGGTGAAGGCGAGCCAATCAAGGGTTGCGGTAAAGATAC
>JABFSG010000081.1 GCA_013140715.1 Nitrospiraceae bacterium | reverse complement strand
TGATTTGGTTGATGAGTCCCGGCTGGCGTTTGTTTTGTGCCTGCATTTGATAGCCAAAATCCATATTGAACTGTTCCGTGAATTGGCGGTTCATCCCGAGGAAAAATCTGTTTTCATCGAATCCTGAATCAGGACCATTTTCCACGGAGTTCACATTCACGAAAAATTCATCGAACACGACGATCGCCCATTCTGGGGCATCCGGTAGCGGAAAGTCACCGCGCAACATCGTTCGGGATCGCACGGAGACACCATCCGTATGTTCTATGAATCGTTCTTCCAGCCTGGGCCGAATAAGAACATTAACGAATGGATACTTGCGAGCGTAGAGCAGTTGCTGCCACACATAGTTTTCTTCGGTAAAGCGAGGCTGATAATTTCCGTACCATGCGTATCCCTGCCACAGGGAAAGCTGATCAGTGAGTTTGTAACCGACAGCTGGGCGAAGAACGAGTTGAGTTAATGTCGATACGTCGTTTCCAAATCGGGGACTCACCTCCATATACCCGATGAATGAAGGTGAAAGGGGAAAGGTCAAATAGACCGGCGACCACAGACGGAAGTCCTGGTTCACGATTGAGTCAGCCTGGACTACCGAAACGGTGCTGCCCGCCAGGTTCCATGCCATCATGCCAATCAATATGCACGTGAGACCCGAAAGCGATCGTCTCTTTTGAACTGAACCAAACTTTCCCAATTCTTTCTCCGATGCCTAGGCGAGCCCGTAGCCTTCTATACGAAGTCACGGTGCGACTGCAAGATAGACGAGTACCAACCCCTTATCCAGCCCGATGCCCGACACGGTGCCGGTGACGTCGGCTGAGCGGGGACCTGTCCAGACGATCGAGACGACGTCCGAAAAGAAAGCTATTCCGCCAGGACCCGCTCCGCATGAGGCAATTAGCGAACGGGACGAAGGAACCGTTCCCATGAGCTTTCTCCGGCGGCGCGTAGCTGAGCGGCTGGTGCAGGCTCAGCAGACAGCGGCCCTGCTGACGACCTTCAATGAGATTGATATGACGGCGGTGATGGCCCTGAGGCAGGCCCATCAGGAGGGCTTCCAGCAACGTCATGCAGTGATGCTTGGTCTCATGTAATTTGTCGACAGAACGACCATTGAGGTTCTTAAGCTGATTCCGGAGCTCAATGCCGAGATCAGCGGCACCGACATTGTCTACCGGCACTACTACGATATCGGGATCGCCATCGGGAGTGGACGTGGCCTGGTCGTGCCGGTATTGCGAAACGCCGAACGCTTGAGCTTTGCCGAGATCGAGACCGCTATTGCCGACTTTGCCCGGCGCGCGGAGTCCAATCAGCTTACATTGGAGGAGCTATAGGACGGCACCTTCACGATCTCGGGAAAAAGAAAATGTACCGGGAGTCTTTTCTCGGCCAGGCGCCCTCAAGGATCAGTCCGGGGCGTGGCGCAATGGCACATCATTCGGTCTCAATGAACTTGCTGCCCCTGTTACCGTTGCGTGTGAGACTAAGGAGCGGATGCCGCTCATGTCTTGAAGCGCTGAGCCGCCTCACAGGAAGCTTCGGGCCTTCAGGGGGCTTCCTATCGTCATTTCACCTCTCGACTGGGCATAGGCTTAGAAGAGCTTTCCATCCCCTTGTCGTAGCAAATTGACATAGACGTTTCACAATGATACTTTCAGGCCTCAATGTATCATTGATCTCGTGGAAGGGCATGAAAGTATCATAGTACGGACTGCTGTATGAATCCTGCTGATTTTACAGAAGAAAAGAATGGCCGACTCATTAAGACCCAGCGTGACTATTGGGCCTTTCTCCCGAATCCCCTTCCGCCCCAGCTCACTCTGAGCTGGGATTTGGTAAACCAACTTTCTGAGGCCGATCGGGCTCTCAGCGAACTCGCAGGAACAGCGCGCACCTTACCCAACCCACACTTGTTAATCGGACCGTTCATCAGACGCGAAGCCGTGCTCTCCAGTCGCATCGAGGGCACCCAAGCGTCTCTGTCCGATCTTCTGTTCTTTGAAGCATCTGGATCAGTCGATCCGAAAGCCCCGGACGCTCGGGAGGTGGCCAATTATGTGAAAGCGATGGAATACGGACTGGTGCGGCTGAAGAAGTTTCCGCTCAGCCTCCGCTTTATCAGAGAAGTGCACGAGCATCTCATGGCTGACGTACGCGGGGAACATTTGACCCCCGGAGAATTTCGCCGCTCCCAGAATTGGATTGGCCCAGATCGCTGCACGCTGATGGACGCCACCTACGTGCCACCTCCGGTCGAAGAAATGGAACAAGCCTTAGACCAATTCGAGGCCTACTTGCATGCGCCATCAACGGTGCCTCTCCTCATTCGCCTCGCAGCCATCCATTACCAATTTGAGGCGATTCATCCGTTCCTGGACGGCAATGGCAGAATCGGACGACTCCTCATTACCCTGTTACTCTGTAAAGAGGGGGCGCTCCCGGAACCGTTGTTGTATTTAAGCGCCTACTTTGAACGCTACCGGAATGAGTATTACCGTCTTCTTCTGGCTGTGAGCCAGTCGGGCAAGTGGATCGATTGGATCTCGTTCTTCCTCCGGGGCGTCGCTGAACAATCGCGAGACGCCCTGGTTCGTTCTGATCGATTACTTCAATTGTGGAAGAACTATCGCAGTGAGTTCCAGTCGGCTCGATCATCGGCGCTCCAACTTCGCTTGGTGGACCAACTGTTTGCGTATCCCGCGATCACCGCAAACCAGGCTGCAAAGCTATTAAAGGTGACCCATCGCTCGGCACAGTTGAACATTGAAAAACTGATCCGCAAGGGGATTCTCAAAGAGGCCACAGGCAAGCAACGCAACCGAGTGTTTATCGCTCCGCAAATCGTGAAGATCATCGAAGCGACACATGCAAGCTAATCCAAGACAGCTAACAACTCACATGGCGGATTCTCGATTTAGTTAGCGGACCTTTGCCGTGCTAATTTTGTGCGCAAAATTTTCACAAAGAACCGAATTCAGTAGAAGCAATGGAATCAGTAGAACACTAGCAAGCCCATGATTTTCAAAGATAAACGGGGAAACCTTCGCAGCATCGAGCGGTTCGAATTATTGCCCTGTTGCCACTCTTAATCAGCGGGCCGTAGGTTCACCCCTTACATGGCCCACCAAATCCTTCAACTAATTGCGAATTGCTTGCCGTAGAGCTGGTGGCCTAATATCTGGGGGCAAATCAGGGTATAGGGGCGTGGTTGCCCTGCCGAGAAAGTGATGCGGAGATTCTTTTCAAAAGGTGTTAATACAGTGTTAGCCGAATGCACAAACCCGGCTCAATCGAGACAGAGAGAGACAAAGAGATACAACGAGGCGACAGGCTTGCCACTGTATGAAGGAGGGGGATTGCCGCTCCTATTAAGGACTTCAGCAATCCCCCCTTATACAATCCCGCCTTCGGCACCACACCTCGCTTAAGACATTCCTTCGCAATAGCCAGTTGATAATTCCTTCTACGCCATCCTGATCTGTGGACGGCCATTTTGCTTCATGTTTGATATCCCTCCCAGAAGCCTGGTATCAACCGCCTAATTTTAAAAACAAACCTGTAGGAGTATCTAAGTGCAGCCGTTATCCACGAGAGGGGAGCATGTGCTGTAATAGCAGAGTCATCAGTCGACGCTGAAGCGCGGTGAGATCATCGAGTAACTCGATCTTCGTGTCACGCAAGAGCTCGCCCATGGCGCGTGCGCCTTGGCCACCGACAGCGACGGGCCAGTGTGCCGAAACAATTTCAAGTTCTTGGATTTGGCGCCGAGCATCCGCGTCGGACTTGGTCTCTGTGATAGATAGGAGGACTAGATCCGGATGGATGCGATCACAGAAGGACAGCAAGTCTGAACTGGGAAGGTTGGGGCCGAGATAATATACGTGGCAGCCTCGCGTCGCGGCGATATAGGCCACAGCCTGTGCGCCAATCTCATGGGATTCACCTTCGGGGCAACCAATCAGCACACAGGGACCGGACTCATTGACCGACAATTGGTTCATGACCGAAAACATTTTCTGCTGTATGAGCTTCGTCACATAGTGTTCGACGGCAATAGTCAGATGACCTTGATGCCACCGCTCACCGACTCGACACTGTAGCGGAAGCAGAACTCGCTGGACAGCCTCTTCGAACGGAATGACGGCTACTGCGCCGTTAAGCCTGCGCTCAAACCCCGCCTTATCGAGCGGGTCCAGCGCTCCCATCAATTCATCCAACAGACGCTCATGGGGTTGCTGTTCTTCTGAAGAAATCGGTCTCGCCAAACGCATGCGGGCTATAAGTGAATCGTGTCCTTCCCCTGCAAGCGCACCAATGGTTGTACCTTCTTCCATCTGAGCCTTCACAAAACGGAGGAGCGCCACCTCTTCATCGCTATATTCTCGGTAGCGATTGGAACTTCGTGAAGGTTTGACAAGTCCATACCGCCTCTCCCAGACGCGAATCACGTCTTTCGAAAGCCCTGTCAGTTTTGCAACTCTATGAATTCTATGGGTATTCATTTTTCTGACGCTATCCTATTATAGCGTCCAATGTTTGTCAAATATTTTACATAAAAACTATTGACACATTGGACACAATGCTTTATACGTTAGACATACATTGGACATTAGATAGAGAGTGACTATGGCGAGAGCATTTGCTGAAAGGACAACGGAGAAACAACCGGGATCTTCAACTATTTCTCGTGCGGTTCAATGTGAATCGACTTGCATCAGATGCGGTGGACTCATGGTGACCGATTTCTCCATGGATTTACTGTTTTGTATCGGCGAGACGGAGTTTGACGCGACACGCTGTGTGCAATGTGGTGAGGTCGTCGATCCCGTCATTCTGAAAAATCGGAGAACCCGACCAACGTCGATGGCGGGTCAGCTGGCAGGGATAGTATTGCCAAATAACTGCGTGACGGAAGGCCGATAGAAGCGCTTTCGGCAGACCGGCGCGTCCTGGTGTTTCCAAACTAAGGAGGTTTCCAATGCGGAGTCAAACAATGCTTCAGGTGGGATTGGGGGTGGTAGCGATGGTAGGAGTCATCTCTATCGCGACAGCAGCGGACATGCCGAGCAGCGATAAGGATATGGTGCTGATCCCAAAGGGCGAGTTCACTATGGGGAGTAACGAACATTCAGATGAAGCCAAGCACCAGGTCGTGCTCGATGCCTATCTGATCGATAAGTTTGAAGCCTCAAACGCCAGGTACAAAGAGTTTATGAAAGCCAGCGGTCACCCGGCCCCGGCCTATTGGGACGATCCTCGACTCAGTAAGTCTAATCAGCCGGTGGTCGGCGTAAGTTGGACTGACGCAAGCGCCTTCTGCAAATGGGAAGGGAAGCGGCTTCCGACGGAAGCGGAATGGGAACGAGCTGCCAAGGGTCCAGAGGGCGACAACCATTATCCCTGGGGCCATACGCTCGATCCCAAGAAGGCCAACTATGGACAGAATGTCGGTAAGACAACCCCCGTCGATTCCTACCCGGAAGGCGTGAACGGGTTTGGTGTCTACAACATGGCAGGAAATGTCTTCGAATGGGTCGAGGACTGGTACGACCTGAAATACTATAAGGAGAGCCCGGCCCTCAATCCACGTGGCGCCGAGAAGGGTTACAACTTTGCCAATCAAGGCCCGGTGAAGGTGTTGCGTGGCGGGTCCTGGCTCGCACCGGAAACATCACTCCATACAAGCCATCGGTTCTGGAACCAGCCGGACAATAACTCCTATGGGGTTGGGCTTGGATTCCGATGCGCAAAGTCGACCCAGATGGTGTCTGAGGACGTCCTCCAAGCGGGACGCGATGCCTTTATTGCCGCCTTAGTCGCGATGGGCGTCGAGAGGCATGTCGATGCAATGGCCTCAATTGAAAAGGCATTGGCGTCGGAGCCGGAGAACAAGGAATACCTGGCAACCCGCGAGCTGATCAAGAAAAGCATGAAGAAGTAGCGGAAAGACTAGCGGAGGGGACGGCATCGTCGCCTCATTTAAGAGCTCGAGTCATAAACAGGAGTTCGAGATGAACAGCTCTAGTACCCCGGTAACGAGCCGAATCACCGCAAACCCAGCGGCGCTCCCGAAACGGTCGCTCATTCTGCTCACCGGATCCAGCGGGTACATTGGCGGGCGCCTCCTGCCTTCGTTGGAGCAGCAAGGGTACCGCTTACGTTGTGTGGCCAGACATCCAGAAGTTCTCAAACCGAAGGTCGGTCCGTCTACGGAAGTTGTCACGGGTGACGTCCTTGATCGACCGAGTCTCGACTCCGCATTGCGAGGAGTCGACGTAGCCTACTACATGGTGCACTCTATGAGTTCGAGCGGGTCTTTTGAAGAAACGGATCGGCAGGCGGCGCGGAACTTTGGCGAAGCAGCGAAGGCCGCAGGTGTCAAGGGCCTCATCTATGTGGGAGGCCTAGGTAGCGATGAAGAAGAGCTCTCGACACATCTGCGTAGTCGGCACGAGGTTGGAAATATCTTGCGCCAGTCGGGCCTGCCCGTATGCGAGTTTCGCGCTTCGGCCGTGATTGGGTCCGGCAGCGCCTCGTTTGAGCTGATTCGCGGGCTGGTGGAGCGCCTGCCAATCATGCTCACACCGAGATGGGTGAAGGGGAAGGCGCAGCCCATCGCGATCGACGATTTGCTGGACTATCTGATGGAAGCGCTTCGGATTCCCCTCTCCAAATACCGCATCTACGAGGTCGGCGGTGCCGACCAGGTCTCCTACGCAGAGATGATGCGTGCATACGGACGTCAACGCGGACTAAAGCCTCTGATCATCCCCGTGCCGGTCCTCACCCCTTGGCTGTCCGCTCTGTGGCTGGGATTGATCACGCCGTTATACGCTCGCATCGGGCGGGCAATTATTGAGAGCATCGTCCATGTCACGGTGGTGCGGGACAATGCCGCGCTCACAACCTTCTCTGTACGTCCGATGGGGATCGTCGCAGCTATTCACCGAGCCTTAGCCCATGAAGAAACGCATTTCGCGGCTACCCGCTGGTCCGATGCGCTCTCCTCATCGGGAAAATTGCCGTCGTGGGGGGGAGTGCAATTTGGCACACGTCTCGTCGATTCGCGGACGTTGACTGTCGAAGCGCCTTCGGAAATCGTCTTCAAACACATTGAGAGAATCGGTGGTGACAATGGTTGGTATGCATGGAACTGGCTGTGGCGGGTGCGCGGTTTCATCGACCTACTCGAAGGGGGCGTGGGCTTGAGACGTGGGCGGCCTTCTACCGCAAGCCTTCACGTCGGTGACACAGTCGATTCGTTCCGCGTCGAGTTGATTGAACCAAGCCGCCGCCTGCGGCTTAAATCCGAGATGCACTTGTACGGGAGGGCGTGGCTGGAGTTCGAGGTGACAGGGCGTGGCTCCTCTTCCACCATCCGGCAAACCGCGATCTTCGATCCAGTGGGACTGATCGGGCAGATCTATTGGTATTCGCTCTACGTGCCGCACCAGTTCGTGTTTAGCGGGATGCTGCGGGGAATCGCACAAGCCGCATTACAGGAGGTGAGTGGTGCTCGAACTGTTGAAACTCCGCTCTCTCCTTAAATAGTCGATGAAACGGCCATGAGGAATGGTGAAACAGTTTGTATCAATGGGTTGGTCCTGACGGAGGTGCATTGATGGTACACGGCAAGATTCTTCTTTCAGGGATTGCTCTCATTGCGCTACTTGCGGCCTCATCTCTCCAAGCTGAGCCTATCGATCCGACTCTGTACTCGCACAAAGATACGGCCCAGATGGTACACGAGGCCGAGCACGCTGTGGACCAGGCGTGGGAGGTTTATCATCGCGCGGCGTTAGGTGGAACGGTGGCGTCCCCTGCCCTGCAGGCAGACATCGAACTGCACCTGCACGAGGCCAGAACCCTCATCACCCAGGCGCAAGAGGCAGCCGAGCGGGGAGACGAGCGTCAGGTACAGCATTTAGTGAGCCAAGTGAAAGATCATGCTACCAAGGCCATTAAGGGGAGCAAGGAGCAGAAGCAATGATGCACTGCCTGAGGAAAAGCAGAACTCGCTGGAGCACGATTGTTGCGCTAACGGCCATAGCCTGTGCCGCCGCCATCGCACCTGTCGTCGCAGCGCTGCCGGTTCCCATGGAGGTTGACCCGGTTCCCATGGTGAAGATTCCAGCTGGAGAATTCTTGATGGGGAATCCAGAGGGAACAGGCCGGACCGACGAGTGGCCACAGCGATCTGTGTACCTCGATGAGTTTGCAATCGATCAAGTCGAAGTGACGAATGAACGATATATGATCTTCGTGAAGACGACCGGCCATCGCAGCCCTCCGAATCCCTATGGCACAGGCCCACTCGCATCCGTGAAAGGAATCGAACAGCTTCCGGTCGTACAGACGACCTGGTACGACGCCAAAGCCTATTGCGGTTGGGCTAAGAAGCGGCTCCCGACGGAGGCCGAATGGGAGAAGGCCGCTCGCGGCACCGATGGTCGTCTGTTTCCTTGGGGTAATGAACCAGCGACATCGAATCGGGCGAATTTCGATCGTGAATGGGAAGAGGGAAAAACTTTGCACCCAGTAGGATCCTTGCCGGAGGGCGACTCACCCTACGGTGTAAAAGACCTGTCCGGGAATGCTCGAGAGTGGGTGCAGGATTGGTATGACCCTGAGTACTACCAGCATGCGCCGGACCGGAATCCGCAGGGGCCCGACAAGAAAGGCGTCGTCCGATCGATTCGCGGTGGATCATGGCATAGCCCGATCTCGGACATCGCGACGACAGCCCGTGGGCGTGGCGGATTCGCGCTACAGACTCATGGCACAGGCTTTCGTTGTGCACGGAGTCTCGAGTAACAGACTCAGCATAAGTAGATGGTCAATGTGGTGATGCGATGAAACCAGACGACCACAACAGAGAGACGGAGGCCGGGCTCTTTCCCCCGTCTCGGGGGCGCCGCGACTCCGCACGGCGTCCTCCGCTGAGGGAGATGGGTCCCTCTCTTCACCCCGGAGGGGCCCATCTTCTCGGTGAATATCAGAGAAGGGGGCGTTGAGCCGCACGGAACAGCAAATTACCGACGGTCAACAACAGGAGAGTTCGGCCATGATGAAGTATGTGATAGAGGCTGGCGCGACGGTGCTCCTACTTGTGACAACACTGTCCCACCCTGGCCTCGTCGCAGCACATGGCGGCTCCGACATGGAACAGGACCCCTGCATGCGCCTGGCTGGTGAAAGTGCGGTGCATTTCAGTGCCTATCAGCCGCAGTACGAACTGAAAGAGCAATACTGCACGGAAATCCCCCAGGAAGGCGATACCTACCTGGTGGTGGATCTCGTGGATCCGATGCTGCGCACCGAGCCGATCGGCATGCGGGTCGTGAAGGGAAACGGGAGAAATGAGGCAGACGATCAGATTGTGGCGGATGTGCGGCCAAGCTTCCATCCGGACGGAGTGCTCAGGAGCGAAGTTAAGCTGGACGAGGGCCTGTACACAGTCATCATTGCGTCGGAGAAACAGAATCTTCTGAAGCGACCGCAATATCTCTTACGGGTACACATGGTCGACTATCAGAAGCTGGTCCTGTCCATTGTTGGACCGTTGCTCGGCCTGCTGCTCTGTGGCTGGCTGGGCTACAAGTTCGCCCGATCCAGATGGCTGCAGAGGTTTTGGGCAGCCCCCCGTGCATAGAAGGACGTCAGGTGTTTGAGCCCGCGAGCACCTGGATGAGGCACGGCAACACATCGGGCCGTATCGTATCGGAGGTGGCCATCATCCGGTCCTCAAACATCACTAAACGCTTGGAGGGATTCAAATGACATCGCATAGCAACATGGTGTTGAACAAAAAAAGCAAGCTTCCTTGGTACGCCTATTTTGTCGGAGCGGTGATCTATACCGCTCTTGCCTGTTGGCTGCTCACGGAATCGTCTCCTCTCGCATGGATTTGTTTGTTGAGTGCGCCAGTGGGGTATTTCTATACCTGGAGAGCTTGGGAAGGAGATCAACGGCAGAGAGATGTGGCCTAACTAGGTAAGGCTGAAGACTCCATCTCGTATTGTGGCTGGTACAACCATTCATCGGGGTGATTCTCAGATACTGAAAAGGAGGTGAGGAGCAGGAATAGTTTTCAGAAACTTAACAGGGGTGCTTCTCAGATATTGAACAGGAGGGAGGGCGCAGGAGTAGTTTTCAGGCACTTAATTATAGCGGTGGCTTGCAGGAGTCACTGAGAGGAGGTACGCATCATGGCGAGTACAACGTTCGGAGGGAGCGACCGCGGGTACGACATGTCGCTCTGGTACGATTCGAAGATTTTCAAGGTCAGTTGGTTCGCGATGCTGGCGGCCGTCGGGGCCGAGGTCGTCTTTCAGCGCGTCTTCGGGTTCTCCCATGGGCTGGATTCGATGACGCCCGAGTTCGAGAACGTGTGGATGAGCCTGTGGCGCTTTAACGTGATTTCCAACATCATCAACGCCTCGGCCATCCTGGGCTGGATCTGGAGCACGCGGGATCGCAACGTGGCGAACGTGGATCCGAAGACCGAGCTGAAGCGGTATTTCTACTGGATGATGTGGCTCGCCATGTACGTGTTCGGCGTCTATTGGGCGGGCAGCTACACCCTGGAGCAGGATGCCTCGTGGCACCAGGTGATTATCCGCGATACGAGCTTCACCGCCAGCCATATCATTGCGTTCTATTTCACGTTCCCGTTGTACATCACGATGGGGGTGGCGAGCTACCTGTATGCCATGACCCGGTTGCCGCAGTTCAGCAAGAACGTGTCGTTCCCATTGGTGGGGGCGATCGTAGGGCCGATGATGATTCTCCCGAACGTGGGCCTCAACGAGTGGGGCCATGCCTTCTGGTTCGTCGATGAGTTGTTTGCGGCGCCGTTGCATTGGGGCTTTGTGACCTTGGGCTGGTGCGGCTTGTTCGGCGGCACCGGCGGTGTGGCGGCCCAGATCGTCGCCCGGATGTCGAACCTCTGCGACGTGGTCTGGAACAACGAGGACAAGAAGTGCTTGCATGTGATCCCCTACTAAGGGATCAAGCGCCTGTGGGTGTTAGCCCCGCGCTCCGGATGCCGGAACGCGGGGCTGGCCAAACGGCCAGCTGAATTATAAAGGGGCCTTTGGCGTCCTACGCGCCATCCGCATCTTCTACGGGCCTACTGGGCGATAAGCTCGAACGGGCAAGATTCTCAGCGGTGACAAGGAGGGTAGCGTGGACCAGATGATCGTGTGTGCTGTAGCGCTGGTAGCAGTGGGTTGGTGGGTGCCTGTCGCGCCAGGGAGAAGGGCTGCCGCGATACAGCGGCAGCCTGGAATCGGTCGGTCTCGGATGAAGCATGGAGTACTCCGTTGACCCTTGTAATGGCTATCGAGGGTTCCAGTGGAATCGGGTGGGAAACCGGATAATCCTCCGCGCTCCACTTCGCCAGCCGGCAGAGACAACTGCATGCGCTGCGGAGGGTTGATGGTCATAGAGTATTATATGGACCTTCAGGATGGCACAGGCCAAATCGGTATCACGGGTTTTCGTTGCTCCAGTTGCGGCGAGGTTATCGACCCGGTCATTCTTCAAAACCGATTAAACCATCCCCCTGATCTCTTGCACGTCGTGAAGCGAAGAAAATATGCGCAACGAGTGGGTCAAGATGAATCAGATGGCCAAGGTCAGAACGGCCACGGGGGTGGGGCACAGCCAGATGACTGACTACTTGTTGTCCCGTGAGGTGGCCTTGGAATGGGTAATACCTTGCAGATTGTTCTGACCGGCGGAACAGGATTCATCGGACGTCCCTTATGTGCCTCGCTCTGTCAGGAGGGGCATCGGATCACCCTCCTGACGCGAAGGAAAGAAGAAGCGCAACGGCTGTGTGGCCCATCTGTCACGGCCGTCGAATGGAATGGCCGAGAAGCCGGAGCCTGGGAGCGATGTCTCGAGGATGCCGATGCCGTCGTGAATCTCGCCGGTGCCCCGATTGCCGATGGGCGCTGGACCGATGCCCGTATGCGACTCCTTAGCGAAAGCCGGGTCGCCGCCACTCGTCTGCTGGCAGAAGCCATCTCGCGCCGTACGTCGAAACCCCGTACGCTGATCAGCGCTTCCGGTATCGGCTACTACGGAGCCAGCGACGATCATGTCTTGGATGAGGGCGCCCCACGCGGTGAAGGTTTTCTGACCGATCTTTGTCTCGCGTGGGAAGCGGAGGCTCTTCGAGCTGCGGAGTTCGGCCTGCGAGTTGTTCTGTTGCGAACCGGAATGGTGCTCGAACAAGACGGCGGGGCCTTACCGAAAATGCTGCTGCCATTCAGGCTCTTTGCTGGTGGCCCGATTATGTCGGGAACTCAGTGGGTATCCTGGATCCATCGACAAGATCACATCGGTCTGATCCAGTGGTTGCTTACAACACCACGCATCTCCGGTCCCGTCAATGCGGTGGCTCCTGAAGCTGTGACGATGAAGCGATTCTGCGAGGTGCTCGGACAAGTCCTCCACCGGCCGTCCTGGCTTCCCGTGCCGGGCTTCGCATTGTACGCGGCATTGGGTGAACTGGGAACGCTCATGACTACGGGCCAACGGGTCACTCCGGCGAAAGCACTCTCCGAGGGATACGTCTTTCACTATCCGATGTTGGAACCGGCCCTGCGGGCGATCATGGCAAAGGAATGACAGAAAAGACCTATGAGCAGGTGATACAGATGGTGCGTGGAGAAGCAGAGGCTCCGGTAACACTTGGAATCAAGGACGGGGGTGGCGTCCGTAAACTGTCCATCACCCGCGTCGAAAGCGAGACGCTCTACAAGAACCAAAAGGGCAAGATGGAATCACATGGCAATCCAGCACGGTAGAAGACGGTTATGAAACAGACAGGAACTGGTCGAGGCATTCAGCTGCTGGGCGGATTATTCCTGATCGTAGGGACGGTAGATCTCATCGTCATCGCGCTGTTTCCCGCCTACGCGCTCAAACTATTCGGGACTGCGGTGGCGGGGCCGGCCTCGTTTCTCGTAAAACTCCACGCCCCTGCCGTCCATCTGTTGATCGGCTATGGATTTCTCTGGTTGCGACCTTGGGCATGGGGACTCGCCTTGGCCTATGCGGGATTCGGCCTAGTCAGTGAAGGCATGAACCAACTGGCGTTCGGATTTAACCAGATTCGGTCCGGTTTCATGGTGACGACTTTCTTGCTTGCCTCCTATCTCATCTGGCGGCGCGCTGTCTTCATCGATGAGCCCCTGTCCGAGAACAGGCCAAAGCCAAAACCATTGGAATTACTCTGATGCGCGGGATCGTCTGGCTCAGGCGGGATCTGCGGCTCAACGACCAGCCGGCGTTGACGGCAGCGTGCGAAGCCTGCAGCGAAGTAATTCCGCTCTTTGTGTTCGATGAGCCTCTGCTCCAATCTCACGTTTTCGGCTCCGCCTGCGTGAGCTTCATGCTCGGCTGCCTTGAAGATGTCGCTGCGTCGTTGGCTCGCCGAGGTGTCACGCTTCAGTGGCGTCGTGGCGAGCCGGCAGAAGAAATCGTTCGAGCCGCGCGAGCATGGAAAGCCGATGCAGTCTATTGGAATCGCGACTATGAACCAGGAGCCATCGAACGGGACCGTGCCGTCCAACAACGACTGGGGCGAATCGGCGTTGTCGTGCGGACATTCAAAGACCATGTCGTCTTCGAGACCGAAGAAATTCGAAGCGCCACCGGAGGGCCGATGCAGCGATACAGTGCCTATCGCGCACGCTGGTGGACGAAATGGCGGGCAGTGAAACCGATCGCCCTTCCAGTTCCTCGGTTGTTGACGGCAAAGAAGGCTGCCTCGTTGCCTCTTCCTCCTCCGTTACCCTCGGCAAGCGACTTAGGATATGAGCCAGTGGCTCTGCCGATCGAACCAGGAGAGCGAAGCGCTCAGAAACGATTGCGTCAGTTCGTCGCGGGTCCCATTCACACCTACATCATGGGAAGAAATCTTCCTGCCGTCGACGGCAGTTCGATCCTCTCCCCCCACTTTCGATTCGGGACCCTGTCGGCCCGTGCCGCAGTACATGCGGCCTTGGCGTCGCTCACACAGGGCAGGCGCGTCTCTCGGCCCGATGTGTTCACCTGGATCGACGAATTGGTCTGGCGTGATTTTTTTCAGCAGATTCTGGCGGCTTTCCCCCATGTCGTCGACAGGCCATTTCGTCAGCTTCCGACACCAGCTCCACGTGCGCCTGGTGCCGAACGCGATCGATTGTACCAGGCTTGGTGTATGGGCAAAACCGGCTTTCCTATTGTAGACGCGGGTATGCGCCAATTGAACCAAACCGGGTGGATGCACAACCGTGTGCGGATGATCGTTGCCTCATTTCTCATCAAGGATCTTCGGATTGACTGGCAAAGCGGTGAGCGATATTTCATGCAGCGCCTGATCGATGCCGACGTCGCAGCAAACAATGGGAACTGGCAATGGTGCGCCTCGACCGGGACGGACTCCATGCCGGGGCACAGAGTATTCAATCCCCTGCTGCAGAGCAGGAAATTTGATCCGGAAGGTGTCTACATTCGGTCGCATGTTCCAGAGCTTGCAACCGTTCAAACCGACCACATTCATGCGCCACATCTGATGACTCACGAAGAACAGGTCCTGGTCGGATGCCATATTGGTGTAGACTATCCTTCGCCTATCGTAGACCACCGGCAAGCCCGCGAGGAATATTTGGCCCTCGTCAAACAACGGGGATTGAGATGAAAACTTCGCCGCTCCGTCTTGGTATCAGCCGTTGTCTCCTCGGAGACGAAGTCCGGTACGATGGGGGACATAAACGAGATAATTTTCTAACCGATGTCTTGGGAAGTTTCGTGAAGTGGGTTTCCGTCTGTCCCGAGGTTGAAGCAGGGCTGGGCATCCCTCGCGAGGCGATGCGGCTGGTCGGCAACCCCCTGGATCCCCGACTCGTTACAATCAAGAGCGGGACGGATCACACGCGCGCACTGGAGACGCTGACCAAAGATCGTATCGAGGAACTCAAGAAGCTGGATTTATCCGGGTACGTCTTTAAGAAGGGTTCACCGAGCTGTGGGATCGAGAGAGTTCGAGTCTACAGTAAAGATGGGATACCCAGCCGGAACGGGGTCGGGCTGTTTGCGCGGGCCTTTATAGAGCAGTTTCCGCTGATTCCGGTCGAGGAGGAGGGGCGGCTCTGCGACTCCACCCTGAGGGAGAATTTTATCGAACGGGTCTTTTGTTACCGCCGCTGGCAGGATCTCGTTCAGAGCGGAGCCACGAGGCAGAGCCTGGTGCAGTTCCACACGATCCACAAATATTTACTCCTGGCCCATCACCCGCAACAATACCAGGTACTCGGTCGGCTGGTTGGGCAGGCGGAGCGACATCCTCAGAAGGAACTCACACTCCGATATGGCAATCTGTTCATGAAGGTTCTGGCGGTGAAGGCGACGGTACGCAAGCACGTGAACGTCCTCCAGCACATTCTGGGACATTTCAAGGAACGGCTCGGCGCGCAGGAAAAAGTTGAGCTATTGAGCGTGATCGGAGATTATCATCAGGGACTCACGCCCTTGATCGTCCCTCTGACACTGATCAAGCACTATGTCCAGGTCTTTGACGTGAGCTACATTCGGGATCAGGTCTATCTCAATCCGCATCCGAAAGAACTGATGTTGCGCAATCATGTGTAAATCTTCACATCTCAGGAAAGGGGTGCGCCAATGGCGGCTGTTGTACGGGGAGTGATTCTTGTGGGGCACGGCGGCATTCCAAAGGGATGCCCGGGAGAATTGGTCACGAAGCTGAAACGGTTGGAAGGGCAGCGACGTGCGGCAGGTACGCCGATGTCGACAGAGGAGCAAGAACTGGACACAAAAATTCGCCAGTGGCCGAGGACGCCGGAGACGGACCCCTATCAATCGGGACTTGAAGCGGTGGCTGCTCAGTTGCGAGCCAATCTCGGTGGTGTACTCTTTGCCGTGGCCTACAACGAATTCTGTGCGCCGACGTTGGAAGAATCGGTGGGGGAATTGATCAAGAAAGGGGCAACCCACATTACCGTGGCGACGACGATGTTCACTCCGGGCGGTTCTCACTCGGAGGTTGAGATTCCAGAAATCCTCGAGCATCTGCGGCCGCAGTATCCGGGAATCGAACTCCGTTACGCCTGGCCCTTCGATCTGACACTTGTTGCAAATACCTTGACCGAACAGGTGAAGCGCTTTTCCTGAACAGAATCGTGATGAAGCAGCGAGGGCAACGGCGCGCAGGTTTAGGAAGGGTTGACCGGGACTAGACGGAAAGGCGTAGCAGCATGGGAGTGTGGCAGAAGGGGCAGGCGGGGTTGTGCTTTCTCGGTTTGCTGATGGCCCTCACATTCGTCTCTTGGGTCTCAAGCCCTGCGCAGGCACAGCAGGAGATCACCGGTAAAGATGGGGCACCGATGGTGCTTGTCCCGGCGGGAGAGTTTACGATGGGGAACAACGAGGGTAGCGACGATGAAAAGCCCCCACATCGAATCTCTCTCGATGCCTATTACCTCGACAAGTATGAAGTGACGGTGGGGCAGTATGCGAAGTTTCTGAAGGCCAGGGGCGTGAACTCGCCGCCAATGTGGACAACCATGGACCAGCCCCTCCATCAGAAGCGTCCAGTCGTGAATGTCGACTGGGCGGATGCGACCAGCTATTGCGAGTGGGCCGACAAACGGCTCCCGACGGAAGCGGAATGGGAGAAGGCGGCTCGGGGAACGGATGGGCGAATATATCCGTGGGGCAATGATCCACCCAATACGCTCCGGGCGAACTATGGGCAGGAGAAGTGGAATAACCATACCGCGCTGCTGCCGGTGGGGCAATTGAAAGACGGCAGGAGTCCCTATGGGATTTATGATCTGGCGGGGAATGTCTGGGAATGGGTAAGCGACTGGTATGACCCGGACTATTACGCGGCCAGCCCGCCGCAGAACCCAAAGGGGCCGGAAAATGGTAAATACAGAGTGTTGCGGGGCGGCTCGTGGGACCTCGCTCCGGAACAGCTGCGATCCACGCGCCGGGACTTCAACCTGCCGTTATCCCCCAGCTATGAGTCACCGTCGTACCGAAACTTCAACAGCGGGTTCCGGTGTGCAAAGAATTCTGGCCCGACTCCTTCAGGAGGGATGGCTTACTCTGGGGAACCAACGCCATTGCCTCCAGTTCCGGACGATTATGCCGACAAACATATGCCGGCTGGCTGGTGGATGGACCCTAAAGTCATCGAGGAGGGAAGGCAGGTTTACTCTATGGAAGGCTGCCGCAGTTGCCATAAGGACGGTCAACCGGTAAAAAGCGGAGGAGGGCTACGTGACCAGAAAAGCACCCACCGTTTCTCAGACAGCTATTGGTTCTGGCGAGTGGCGGAAGGGGTCCCAAAGACGACAATGAAGGCCTGGAAGTCGTACCTCTCTGAAGAACAGATCTGGCAGGTGATCGCATTCATCCATCAGTTCTCCCATGGGGGTAAACCCTCCGAACACACCGATTACAAGCCCTGAACGGAAGGCTAGTCTGAACGCTCTGACAGGGCTGACATCGACCCAGTACAGACCAAGTCGTTCGTAGAATAAACCAACAGACGGTCTTCTCTGTTCGCCAAGATCCATGTGCAAGGACGAACGGCCCGCACGAAATGCAGTGCGTACCTCTTCGCTTCTTCGAGTGCTGCGCACCGACGTTGGAAGAGTCCGTGGGGGCATTAAACGAGAAAGGAGCAACACACATTACCGTAGCGACAACGATGTTCACTCCCGGCGGATCGCACTCGGAAATTGAGACCACCGAGCTCCTTGAGCAGCTCCGGAAACAATGTCCAGATATTACACTCCGCTATGCTTGGCCATTTGACTTGGATCTTGTCGCAACCATGCTCGCGACCCAGGTCAAACAGTTTTGAGGGATGCCAGGAAGGCAGGATTCACTGCGAGGCAATAGCTGCTCCGATCAACCATTGCCTCCGCTCATCACACGTTGCTTGCTGAGACTGGTTTCGCCGGTTTCTCTGGTGAGTGATCTCCGTCCGGCGGTCCGTCCTGAACCATTTTGATCATGGATAATACGAACAGCACGTAGAGGGCGATACCGACGTAGATCAAGTAGGGCTGGACTCCTCCAGCCTCCTTCAATGTTTCATCTCGCTTGGCTGGATCCGTCCATGATCCCTCCTTGATCGCTCTGATCCGTTCACGGCAGTGCCAGTAATAAACATAGTTTGCCGTGGCCCCGGCCATGATGCTCCAGATAAGACCCACGGTAATGTCGCCGGTCAAGTAGGTCGAGATCATCGGACCGAGGGCGTAGACCAGCGCATAGACATACATCTTTCGGTAGAGAAACCAGAGGAATGAAATATAGAGAAAAGCCGGCCAGTTCCACGTCAAGGCGAACTTCGGTTCTCCCCCTAAGCCAAACTTTCTAAAATGGCGCAGATAATGATCGGCGTAGGGGCCGATAAATTGGCGCCACAACTGTTCATCGGCCTGTGTCACGGAAGCCACTGGAGCGGCGATCGGCGCTTCAGGCTCGGCGATCAAGGTGTTGCCGCATTGATGACAGAATTTAGCGTCTTCCTGATTCTGCTGTTGGCACTGCGCGCAGGGTTTCATGCAGCAGAGAATAGCACAATAGAGACAGCGCCTGGTACAAAAGCACTGTAACTCTACCCACAGCTTCTGCCGCTCCTATCAAGTTGCTTCCCTTAACAGTCCTATGCTACCTTCCCTTACTTTACAAAGGGATACGTCTGTTATGTCGATGGAAGAACTACAGCAGAATGCGGCACGTTATCTGATGCAGACCTATACGCGCCAGCCGCTCTCGATTGTACGGGGGCAAGGGACGAAGGTCTACGATCTCGCGGGACGAGAGTACCTTGATTTCGTCGGCGGGATTGCGGTCAATGTCCTCGGGCATGGACACCCGGATCTCGTTCAGGCAATCCAGCATCAAGCCGCGCAGCTGATCCATACGTCGAACCTCTATTACACCGAGCCACAGGTGAAGCTGGCTCAGATCCTGGTGGAGCATTCCTTTGCCGACAAGGTGTTCTTCTGCAACAGCGGGGCTGAAGCGAATGAAGCCGCGATCAAACTGGCACGCCGTTATTCCCATGACAAGTATGGGGCCGGGCGGTTCGAAATCATCACGATGAAGAACTCGTTCCATGGCCGGACGATGGCGACGTTGACGGCGACGGGCCAGGACAAGGTTCAGAAGGGCTACGATCCGTTGCTGCAAGGGTTCAGCTATGTTCCCTTCAACAATCTGGAAGAGCTTGAACGGGCCGTGACCGACAAAACCGCCGCGATCATGCTTGAGCCGATTCAGGGCGAGGGTGGTGTCTATCCCGCGGACCGCACGTACCTCAAGCAGGTGAGAGATCTGTGCTCCAAAAAAGATGTGCTGCTGATATTCGACGAAATCCAGACTGGGATGGGACGCACCGGAACTCTGTTCGCGTATGAACAGTTCGGGGTGCAGCCGGATATCATGACCTTGGCAAAAGCATTAGGAGGCGGTGTGCCTATTGGAGCCTGTCTGGCGACGGACTCTGTCGCCAAGGCCTTCTCGCCCGGTAGTCATGCCTCGACATTCGGTGGCAATCCGCTCGCCTGTGCGGCCGGATTGGCGGTCTGCCATGCACTGCTGGAAGGGAAGGTCCTCGAGCATGCGCGCCTGATGGGGGAGTATTTTGCAAAGGGCTTGTCCGACTGCAAGGCGCAGCATCGAGTGGTGCGAGAGGTGCGTGGCCTCGGGCTCTTGCGGGGGATGCATCTCGATATGGAAGCAAAAGCCGTCGTGAGCGACTGTTTGGCCCGAGGCATTCTGATCAATGCAGCCGGCGAGCATGTGCTGCGGTTCGTACCGTCCCTCATCATCACCGAGGCAGAAATCGATCGACTGCTCGATACCCTCGCTCAGATTTTCAGCGCACAGTCTGCGTAAGGCAGACTCACGACGAACGGACACAGAGGGATGACGACACGAGCGACAGGCATGAGGGCCAGCAAAAAAGATTTTCTGGATGTTGCAGCCATCAGCAAGGCGGAGGTGGAGAGTTTGCTGGCGTCGGCAGCCCTGTTGAAAGACAAACAGCGGCGCGGGATTCTTCATCCACTTCTACCTGGGAAGACTCTGGGCCTCCTGTTTCAGAAACCGTCGACGAGGACAAGGGTGTCCTTCGAGGCGGGTATGAATCAATTGGGCGGCCATGCGATGGTTTTGCCTATGGCCGATATCCAGCTTTCGCGAGGGGAAAGTGTCGCCGATACGGCGCGTGTCTTGTCGCGTTATCTCGACGCGATAGTCCTTCGCACCTACGATCACTCTATTGTGGAGGAATGGGCGAGAGAAGCGACGATGCCGGTGATCAATGGCCTGACCGACCTCAGCCATCCTTGCCAAGCCCTCTCAGACATTCTGACCATTCGTGAGAAGAAGGGCAGTTTGAAGGGAATCAAGATCGCCTATATCGGCGACGGCAACAACGTGGCGAATTCTTTGATCGAAGCGGCAGCAAAGATGGGGATGATCATCACGCTCGGCTGTCCGGTGGGATATCAGCCGGAGCAGCATGTCGTGGATAGAGCAAGGGTGGAGGCTGCAAAGACTGGAGCAGTGATCGAGATCGGGCAGGATCCCAATGTGGCGGCGAAGGAAGCCGACGTGATCTATACCGACGTCTGGATCAGCATGGGACGCGAGCGGGAACAGGCGCGAAGGCTCAAGGCCTTGGCGCCCTATCAAGTGAACAGCCGCCTCATGCGACGCGCCAAACCAGATGCGATCGTCATGCATTGTTTACCCGCCCATCGGGGAGAAGAAATCAGCGCCGAGGTGCTAGACGGCCCCCAGTCAGTGATTATCGACCAGGCGGAGAATCGGTTGCATATGCAGAAAGCCATCTTAACAAATCTCTTAGGCAAGAGGAGCCAGACAAGACGATGAGTCGCGCGATCAAAAAAGTGGTGTTGGCCTATTCGGGCGGGCTCGATACTTCTGTGATCTTGAAGTGGCTGCAGGAAACGTACGACGCCGAAGTCATTGCCTTCTGCGCGGACCTCGGTCAGGGGGAGGATCTCCAGGCCATCAAGGCGAAGGCAAAGGCGCTCGGCGTAAAAAAGGTTTATGTAGAGGATCTGCGGGAGACCTTCGTCAGAGACTATGTGTTCCCGATGTTGCGCGGCAACGCCATGTATGAAGGGTGCTATTTGTTGGGAACGTCGATTGCCCGCCCGCTCATCGCGCGGAGGCAAGCAGAAATCGCGCTGAAAGAGGGAGCCGAGGCAGTCTCACATGGCGCGACGGGAAAGGGAAACGATCAGGTTCGGTTCGAGCTGACCTATACGGCCCTCGCACCGACGCTCAAGATCATTGCGCCTTGGCGGGAGTGGACGATGCGTTCGCGGCGGGAATTGATCGAGTATGCCGATCGACACGGCATCCCGGTGACCGCAACCAAAGCGAAACCCTACAGCATGGATCTGAACTTGTTTCACGTCAGTTACGAGGGAGGTATTCTCGAAGACCCCTGGAAAGCCCCGCCCGATGAAATTTTTCAAATGACTGTGTCGCCGGAACAGGCGCCGGACAAGCCGCTCGAAGTCGAGATCGGGTATGAGGCCGGCAATCCGGTAGCCGTGGATGGAAAGAAGATGAGTCCGGCCACCTTGCTTGCCCATCTCAACAAGCTGGGCGGTGCCCATGGGGTCGGGCGTGTCGATCTGGTCGAGAATCGTTACGTCGGCATGAAATCCCGCGGCGTGTATGAGACACCTGGTGGAACGATGTTGCATGTCGCGCATCGCGGCCTCGAATCGTTGACCTTGGATCGTGAAGTGCTCCATTTCAGAGACAGCCTGATTCCTCGTTTTGCCGACCTGATCTACAACGGCTATTGGTTCAGTCCAGAGCGGGAAATGGTGCAGACGGCGATGGATGAGGCGCAGAAGGATGTGTCGGGCACTGTGCGTGTGAAGCTGTATAAGGGCAACTGCACGGTGGTCGGGCGGAAGTCCAAGAATTCACTGTACCGTCTCGACATTGCGACGTTTGAAGAAGACGACGTCTACAACCAAAAAGACGCTGAAGGGTTCATCCGCCTGAATGCGTTGCGTCTGAAAATCAGAGCGCAACGGCGAAAGGGTTCGACCTGATGGGGCGACAGAGCGGACGTCAGCCGGAGAATCCGGCCTCCGAGAAGGCGTGGGGTGGACGGTTTAGACAGAAAACCAACCGTCTCGTCGAAGCCTTCACTGTGTCGGTGACGGTCGATCGCCGGCTCTATGCCTATGACATTCAGGGAAGCATTGCCCACTGCAAGACGTTGGGAAAAGCTCACGTACTGACCGCTTCTGAAACCAAGACGATCGTGCGGGGCCTGGAGTCGGTGAAGAAGGAGCTGGATCGGGGCCGCTTTCGCTTCATACAGCAAGACGAAGACATTCATATGGCTATCGAGCGTCGACTGACAGAATTGATCGGTCCGCTCGGCGGCAAGTTGCACACGGGCCGGAGCCGGAACGATCAAGTTGCACTGGACATCCGACTCTATTTGCGCGATCAACTCGGTCAGCTCATGGCGCGCCTGGAAAATTTTCAGCGGGCCTTGGTGGCAAAAGCGAAGGCGAATCGAGCAGTCGCCATGCCTGGCTATACGCATCTTCAGCGAGCTCAGCCTGTCTTGTTTGCTCATCATCTTCTGGCTTACGTGGAAATGATAGAGCGGGATAAGGGGCGATTTCGCGATGCCTCAGTACGTGTGAATGTCATGCCATTGGGGTCCGGCGCGCTTGCCGGGACAAACTACCCGGTCGATCGCCGGTTCACCGCTGCGCTGTTGGACTTTCCTACCGTGACCCAAAACAGTCTCGATGCCGTATCGGATCGGGATTTCATGATCGAAGTGGCCTCGGCCCTATCGATTGCCATGATGCACCTATCCCGGCTCAGTGAAGAATTGATTCTCTGGTCGTCTCAGGAGTTCCGATTCGTCGAACTTCCCGATGCCTTCTGTACCGGCAGCAGTATGATGCCGCAAAAGAAAAATCCCGATGTGCCTGAATTAGTGCGGGGCAAGACTGGGCGCGTCTATGGCCATTTGATCAATCTCTTGACGACGCTCAAGGCCCTGCCCTTGAGTTATAACCGAGATCTTCAGGAAGATAAGCCGGCGCTCTTCGACGCCCTCGATACGGTCCTCGCATCGGTGGAGATCTTGACAGAGCTGATGCGTCGACTCACCGTGAATCGGGATGTGCTCACGCAGGCGGTTCGGGGCGGCGGAATGTTGGCTACGGAGGTTGCGGATTATCTCGTGACCCGAGGCGTACCATTTCGCGAAGCGCATGCGGTTACGGGCCGGCTGGTGCGTACCGCGTTGGATCAAGGCCGTGAACTCACGGACTTCTCGCTCGCGGAGCTGAGGACATTCTCTGAGCGAATTGAAAAGGGCCTGTTCACTCGATTGACAGTCGCTGCCGCGATTGACAAAAAGTCTCAGATAGGCGGAACGGCCCGAACGAGAGTGGAGCAGCGCATGAAAGAACTCGAGCGGATGCTCTCGTGAAGATGCGCACGGCAGGTGCGGCATCCATCATGGCAGGTACAGTGATGGGATTGTTGACAGGCTGCGGAGCCGTGGGATCGCCGATTCCTCCTGAAAATGTCGGTGTGAATGCGACCATCGAACGGCAGAAAAAATTAGAATCGATAGCAGAGACCAGGCGTAAAGCCACAGAGGCCACTGAGTCCAACGAGCCGGAACCGGACTCACCGCTCGAGGGACAGGATGTCAATCTACCCCCGTTACAACCGGTGGGAACGAGGTGATATGGCAACCGGCTCAGCTGGTGGATCTGTGAGATCGGATACAGCTATACTGAAGCGCGTTGCACGTTGACGGTCGACTGAAGCACACCATCACCTCACGAAAGATTCGTCTGATGCATAGTTTCGAGTATCGACAGGGTGAACTCTATTGCGAACAGGTGCCGGTCAGCCGGATTGCGAAAGAAGTCGGCACGCCATGCTATATCTATAGCTACGAGACCCTCGTACGCCATTTTCGAGCGTACGACGGAGCCTTCAAGAGCATACCCCATGTCATTGCCTTCGCCATGAAGGCCAATTCCAATATTGCGATTCTCCGTCTCATGGCACAAGAAGGAAGCGGCGTCGACATTGTATCGGGCGGAGAGCTCTTCCGGGCCCTCAAGGCCGGCGTTCCCCCCTCAAAGATCGTATTCGCAGGTGTCGGCAAGACCTCGGAAGAAATTCGTGAGGCCTTGAAGGCCGACATCCTTATGTTCAACGTTGAATCTTCCGCTGAGCTGCAGGCCATTAATGAAGTCGCGATGGCTGTCGGAACCAAGGCCAGGGTCGCACTGCGCATCAATCCCGACATCGATCCGAAAACCCATCCCTATATTTCAACCGGCCTTAAGAAGAGCAAGTTCGGAATCGCCGCTGATCGAGCCCTCGAAGAATTTACACTGGCTTCCTCTCTCCCCAACATCGATGTCGTCGGGGTTCATAAGCACATCGGGTCGCAGTTGACGGAAGTCACCCCTTTTGTCGAGGCCGTCAAGAAGGTGGTGAAACTGGTCGAAGCTCTGAAGACCCAGAGTATCGACATCCGATACGTCAATATCGGCGGTGGTCTTGGGATTACTTACTCGGATGAAACGCCGCCGCTGCCACAGGATCTTGCGGATGCTGTCTCGCCGCTTTTGAAAAATTTGAATGTGACCCTCGTTATGGAACCAGGCCGTGTCATCGTCGGTAATGCCGGCATTCTCGTCACGAAGGTGCTGTATCGGAAGGACGGAGAAGCGAAACGGTTTCTTATCGTCGATGCGGCAATGAACGACCTGATCAGACCGAGCCTCTATGGGGCCTATCACGAAATTCGTCCCTTGTCTGAGGCAATATTGCAGCGGCCCAAGCACATCGTAGATGTGGTCGGCCCAGTCTGTGAGTCCGGCGATTTTCTGGCAAAGGACCGGTCGCTGCCGGAGGTCAACCCGGGCGACATGCTGGCGGTGATGAGTGCTGGGGCCTATGGGTTTGTGATGGCCTCCAATTACAATTCGCGGCCACGGATTCCGGAAGTCCTGATCAAAGGTGGAGAAATCCACGTCATCAAGACTCGGGAAACCTACGACGATCTGGTGAAGGGCGAGACCATCCCAGCATTTCTCGGTTGAAGACTCGGCAAGACAAATACGGTTACGGCGGAGGGGGTCACATGTTTACAGGCGCGTTGATTGCAATTGTGACCCCGTTCCGGAATGGCGTAGTCGACGAACGGGCCTTCGGCGATCTCATCGAATGGCAAATTGCCAGCGGGACGAACGGGATTGTGCCCTGCGGCACCACCGGAGAATCCGCCACCCTCACACACCAAGAACATCACCGTGTGATCGAACTGACCGTCGAGGTGGTTAACCGGCGCGTCCCTGTGATTGCCGGTACCGGCTCCAACAGTACGGCGGAAGCCGTGTCGCTCACGAAACACGCCAAGCAGGCAGGCGCCGATGGGGCGCTGATCATTACCCCCTATTACAACAAGCCGACACAAGAGGGACTATACCGGCATTACAAAGCGATTGCCGAGTCGGTGGACATTCCACAAGTTCTGTATAACATTCCTGGGCGAACCGGGGTGAATATGTTGCCGCCCACGGTCGCGAGGCTTTGCGGCATACAGAATATTGTCGGAATCAAAGAGGGGAGCGGATCGGTCCAGCAGGCCTCAGAGATTGCGCGTGCCTGCGGCGACCGAATCACGGTCCTGGCAGGAGATGATGCCCTAACCTTGCCTATGATGGCGGTTGGAGGGAAAGGGGTCATCAGCGTGACCTCGAACGTTGTTCCATCCGAAATGGCTCAGTTGGTCCAGGCCTTCTTGAGCGGACGCATCGACGAAGCACGCCGAGTGCATTTTGCCTTGTCGCCGCTGTTCAACGCGCTCTTTTACGAGACCAACCCAATCCCGGTAAAAACTGCATTAGGCCTGATGGGGAAAATCGATCCTGAGCTACGGCTGCCGCTCTGTGCCATGGCGCCCGAAACGAAAGACCAGTTGACAAGAGTCTTAAAGGACGCGGGCCTCATCTAGCGTGAGGCGCGAGGGATAAGGGAATGGTCAAGGTCATCGTTGCAGGGGCTGCTGGTCGCATGGGCTGTCGATTGGTTGCGCTGATTAAGGATTCTTCCGTCTTGACGTTGACCGGCGCCATCGAAGGGAAGGGCCATCGCGCGCTGGGTGACGACGCAGGAGAGACAGCAGGCTGTGGCCATGCAGCTGTTCCAATTACCGACGATTTTTCGGCGCTTCTTGACAGGAGCGATGTAACCATCGATTTTTCCTCTCCAGAAGCGACATTAGCGCACTTACGCGCAACGGCAAAACACCGACGAGCCATGGTAATCGGCACAACGGGGTTCTCCGCTTCCCAGATTGAAGAGCTACAGTCCCTCGCATGCCAAGCTCCCTGTGTTTCCTCTCCCAATATGAGCGTGGGGATCAACCTCATCTACAAAGTCATCAGTGAGATGGCAAAAACTCTAGGGGACGAATACGACATCGAGGTGATCGAAGCGCACCATCGTCTCAAAAAAGATGCACCGAGTGGTACGGCGCTCAAGATTGCGGAAGTCTTGGCAAAAGCTGTGAGTCGCGATCTGAATGAGGTCGGCGTCTATGCCAGAAAAGGCCTGATTGGAGAACGGAAGAAGGGCGAGATCGGAATTCAAACGATCCGTGCCGGCGACATCGTCGGCGACCACACAATCATCTTCGGCGGAATGGGTGAACGCATCGAAGTGACACATCGAGCGAGTAGCCGAGATACCTTTGCCGGAGGGGCCTTGCGTGCCGCTCAGTGGGTAGCCCGGCAACCTCCAGGCTTGTACGACATGATGGATGTGCTGGGCTTACGATAGTTGTTTCTCTTTCTGTTCCAACTCCCCACGCTCTGAAGCTGCCCGGAAAGCATCTGCTAGCGTGATGAACGTTCAGCCAAAGTACCGTCGAACTCGCATCAACCGCCAGGAAGTTGGATAGATACAGGAGCGGCTGCCGTATGGCGCAGGCAGAAGACTCCGGTAAAACTCTATATTATGTGCAAGAGCTGGCCGCGGTGTCGCGTAGATCCTGTAATAATTGAACAGAGAGCTGAGCAGGGTAATTGATAGGCTTGGATAAGGATGGGAGTAGAGGACCGAACGAATCTGGAGTTATCGACCCACTTCCTCAAGCTCCCGCTCGTTTGCGGGGTCGAGAGACGTGGCTCTTCGTTTGGCGATGGCTGCGCAGAGGCGGACATAAATTTCTTGGGCAGAGCCCGTCCAATCAGGGTTGGGCGGATACCCGCGAAAGGCAGCTTCAGCTGCTTTATGCTCGTCGTACGTGAGCGGTTTCGCTATCATACATGGCGCCGGTTAATGTCTTGCGGTAATAGGCCGAGGTTCCTGATCCGCAGATTTTCTTCGACCACAATTCAAACAAGCAAATACTGTGATCGCAAGTCCTGCGTTCAGATCCACTGCCCGCTCCGGTAACATCGCCCCTCGGCATTTATCACAAATCATCATGGCGGCAATCTACCATAAATAGAAAAAGGAAGCATATCCACCTGAAGTACTGGGTCGCCTTCAGGGGTAGGCCCATCCGCTCATATCTAGTTAGGCCATTTGGTAGAGAGAATGAATGAAAATTCGTTAGTTAATTAGCCTGAACAGATTATGGGATCCTTGACAGCGATGGTGCTGTCCCATAGGATTGTGGTATCAGGAAGAGCCTACCACTATGTATAGAATTCTTCTCGCTCTTGGACTACTTGTCGTACTGTACTTTCTCATCCGGCGGGCCGTCCAGAAGATCAAAGGGCGAAACGAACCCGAGCGTCTTGCCCCAGGTAAAAATCACATGGTTCAGGATCCTGTCTGTCTGGTGTTTGTTCCAAGAGGAACGGCTATAACAGAAGAAATTGGGGGGCAAACCTATTACTTCTGCAGTCGATCCTGCGCGCAGAAATTCCAGGAAAAGCTCGCCGGTTAACAGCCAGAGTAACTAGAGTCGGAAAGCTTTTCTTCTTTGTCGAACTTGAGCGTGATCTGACACTGATTGGGGGAGAAGTTAAAGAGGGGCGGCCCTGATTTGCCACCGGCAATACGATAGTAGGTCCAGGTTTCTCCGCCAAAAAATCTTGAGGCCTTGCCGCTCGGCATTCCCCAGTTCTTCTCAAACCAGGCCTTGTCCTTGCCCTGGAGCTCGGCCGGTTTGAGCGACTGTTCAAGATAGGGATTACTACTGCCGCATCCGGCCAGAGCCAGACTGAATAGGAGCGCCCAAGCAAATCGTTGCATCTTGCACTCTCCTCGGTCGTGTAGATATACGCAAAGTTCAGCCGCTGATGAACAGCCGGATTCTAACCGCCGGTCTGGGGCCTGTCAAACCGGCATATGCCGGGAGAAGATTGCAGTCGGGTTGAGTTCTTCATAGAATGACCGATAACGAATCGAGCACGAGGATTTTTCATCACGACATGAAAGGATAAGACCATGAAATTCTTTCTCGATACCGCCAACGTCAAAGAGATTCAGGAAGCGGCCAGCCTCGGACTGCTTGACGGAGTCACGACAAATCCGTCGCTCGTCGCCAAGGAAGGGCGCAGCTTTAAAGAAATGCTCGTCGAGATCTGCAACATCGTGGACGGACCGATCAGCGCGGAAGTCGTCAGCCTCGAAGCCGATGCCATGGTCAAGGAAGGGAAGGGGCTTGCGAAGATCCATAAGAACATCGTCGTAAAGGTGCCGTTGATTGCGGAAGGGTTGAAGGCCACCAAGAGATTGGCTGCGGAGGGCATCAAGGTAAATGTTACCTTGTGCTTTTCTCCAACCCAGGCGCTCCTTGCAGCAAAAGCCGGTGCCTGGTGCGTCTCTCCCTTTATCGGTCGACTCGACGACATCAGTTCGAATGGGATGGAGCTGATTCGCCAGATTCTGACCATTTACAAGAACTACGATTATAAGACCCTCGTCTTGGTTGCGAGCGTTCGCCATCCTCAGCATGTAGTCGAAGCTGCGCTAGCCGGTGGGCATATCTGCACGATGCCCTTCACGATATTTCAAATGATGGTGAAACATCCACTGACGGATAGCGGGCTGAAAAAGTTCCTGGCGGACTGGGAGGCTCAAACTAAGAAGTAGGGCTTATCGAACCAGATCCTGTGCGATCCAGCTCGATAAGTCGTTCTCGAGCCGTTGCAAAAATATGGTGGAACATCGGTCTGGTGAGTTTACCGGTGAAGGTATTTTGCTGGCTTGGATGGTACGAGCCGATCAGTGTCGTGTTCCACGGCAGGACCCTGACAATTCCATGGGAAAACTTCGGGAGAGGTGAGGGAAGTTGTCGCCCTTCCTCTCGACAGGCTTTCAGGTAGTGATCGAACGCAATCTTGCCCAGCGCCACCACCACTCGAACCTTCTTTAACAACCGGAGCTCTTCACGCAAATAAGGACGGCAGGCCGTGAACTCTTGAGGCGCCGGTTTGTTGTCTGGTGGCGCGCAACGGACAGTGGCGCCGATGTAACAATCCGATAGTTTCAGCCCGTCATCCCGATGGTGAGAGCCTGGTTGGTTGGCGAAACCAAATCGATGTAAGGCGTCATACAACCAGTCTCCGCTCCGATCGCCTGTAAATACACGCCCGGTCCGATTGCCGCCATGAGCGGCTGGCGCCAGTCCGAGCACGTAGAGTCGGGCCTGGGCATCCCCGAATCCAGGGACCGGACGGCCCCAATAGGTCCAGTTTTCAAACTGCTTCCTTTTCTCTGTTGCGATCGCCTCCCGATAGGTAACGAGCCGAGGGCAAGCGGTGCACTGGGTGATGCGACTGTTGAGGAGGGTCAGCGCACGCATAGTCGGCGCAGTCTAGCACGAATGCGAAAATCGATCATGCTTGCCGGTCCCCTGCCGGGCTGTTAGCATATGCGTTCGACTTTAGACCGTTCATTGCAAGTAGGAGGCAGGATTGGCATGACAACGTGGCTTCGGCGAATACTGGCGCTCAGTGGGTTGTGGGCAGTGATCACGCTTCCGATTACAGCTGGGGCACTGCCTCCATCAGAACATTCCGAGGCAAGAGAAACTGCCCCTCGCTCCGGAGCCAATGGAGAACTGGATCGAGAGGCGAACCTGCTCGATTCCCTCGAAAACTCCAATGAGCCAGAAGGTCGCCTCGTTATTCTTCCGGAAATCAAACGGGAGGGCGAGCGCTATTTCCTCAGTTCATTCAAGCTGCCTGACAAGCTGACCTTTGCCGGCCAACCGATCCCGCTCGATAATTGGCAGGTACGTGAGCGTATCGAGTATGAGTTCTATCAGTTCTTAGAAGATCAAGGTGAGAGTATCATCCTGGCCAAGCGAACCGGACGCTGTTTCCCACCCGCCGAAAAACAACTGGCGGATGCCGGGTTGCCGGATGACCTCAAGTACATGCTGCTGGTGGAAAGCAAATGTGTGGCCGCTGCCTACTCAAAGGCAAAAGCCTCGGGACCCTGGCAGTTCATTCCTTCCACCGGGCGACGGTATAGCCTCAAAAGCGATGCCGTACGGGACGAACGACGCAACTTGGAGATGTCCACCGAAGCGGCAGTGAAGTACCTCAAGTATCTCAAAGACTTCAAAGAGAACGATTGGTTTATGGCCATGGCATCCTACAATGCCGGTGAGGAGCGGGTGCGCAAGCTGCTCAAGGAACAGAAGATCACTGACTATTGGAAGATGCATGGGCCACGGGAAACGATGCGCTATGTCCCTAGAATCATCGCTGCCAAGGAAATCTACTCGCAGCCGGAAAAGTACCTGGGCCTAAGTAGAAAAGACCTGTATATGCCGATGGAAACCGAGACGGTCACCGTCAACGTAAAAGATACCCAGCGGGCCCTTACCTCGATCGCCGAGGAATTTGGGACCTATTTCTTGGAGCTCAAGATGCTGAATCCTGAGTTCAAGAAGGACACGCTCCCACGCGGGACCTATCAGATGAGAGTCCCGAGGCAGACTTGTCCGAATCGCTGCTTCGTTCAAGACAAGACTCCCTAGCAGGATGCTGAAAAAATCCTCCAGCTTCGTTCTCGCCGCGATTAGAGGCTCAACGTACCGAAGCGTACGCCTCGCCTTTTCGCTTGCTGCTGCCTTGCTGGCGGACTTTTTGAGCATCCTGCGCGGTGCACTCCTATTGTCTCAGACCTACGGGCCAGTGAAGTTCCGGCGTATGATAATTGTTTTTCCGAAGCCTGCTAGTCCATCGCCAGCGTGATACAGATTCCTTCCTCTCCCATCAGGCCACTTCTAAAGAAATTAATCGTTCGAGGACTGGCTGCAGTCGATGCCTATAGGGCGGTCGGTCACGCCATCTCAAGAAATGGCGAAGAATTGATCATCGGCCGACGCCGGTATGATCTGGAGCGCTATGAGCATGTGATCGTGGTCGGGGCTGGTAAAGCGACAGCCTCCATGGCTCGGGCCGTCGAACAGAAGCTGGGGCCTCGGCTGCATGGCGGATTCGTCGTAGTAAAGTACGGCCATAATCTGCCGACGAAACGGATTGCCGTAGCGGAAGCAGGCCACCCGGTTCCTGATCGATCCGGCCAGCAGGCGGCCGTCAGACTCCACGCCATAGCTGCAGAACTTGGACGACGCGACCTCTTGATCGTGCTCCTGTCAGGCGGCGCATCCAGTTTGCTTCCTGCGCCTGTTGCAGGAGTCACGTTAGCCGACAAGCAGCGAACGACACGAGAGCTTTTGCGATGCGGAGCGAGTATCCGAGAAATCAATACTGTCCGAAAACACCTCTCGCGCATCAAGGGCGGACGTCTCGCCGAGTTGACCGAAGCCACCGTTGTAACGCTGATTCTGTCGGATGTATTGGACGACGACCTCAGCGCCATCGCCTCAGGGCCGACAACCCCAGATCCGACGACCTATCACGACGCGGTCGAGGTTCTGAAACGCTATCGCATCTGGCGATCGATCCCACAGCGAGTGCGTCAACATCTCGACCGTGGATGTCAGGGATTCGTGGGTGAGACTCCGAAGCCCGGCTCCTCGCTCTTTCGCCGAGTCCATCATCATATCGTCGGAAACAACGCAGCGGCCATCGCAGCCGTAACCTGCGCAGCGAGGGAAGCAGGGCTTCGAACGTATACACAAACGCCCGCCATAATCGGAGATGCCCATGAGGCAGGACAGCGGTTTGGCGCCTTGGCGAAAAAAATTGCCCTCAGTGGCAAACCGCTGCAGAGACCCTGTTGCGTGGTGGCAGGCGGGGAAACCACCGTGACTGTCACGGGAAAAGGGACCGGCGGGCGGGCGCAAGAATTCGCTGCAGCCGCCGCTTTGGAAATTGCCGGTCTGGCCAGGGTGTGGGTGGCGGCCATCGGCACCGATGGCACAGACGGCCCGACTGACGCAGCCGGAGCTGTCGTCGATGGTCATACTCTGGGGCGCGCGCAACGCCTCTCGGTCGATCTCGATGGCGCATTGAAACGCCACGATACCTACCCCGCTCTCAAGAGACTTCAACATCTCATTACCACCGGTCCCACCGGCACGAACGTCAACGATCTTTACCTAATCTTGGTGCTCTAGGTAGTATCCACTTCCATGAATCGCCCTCTCCTTCTTCCCTTAGCCGCCTGCACTGAACCATCTCTTGTTGGAGGGAAAGCTCTGGGCCTGGCGCGCCTGCTCGCAGGAGGATTCCCTGTTCCCTCCGGATTCTGCGTGACAACAGAGGCCTATGACCGCACGCTTCGCGCGCTCGGTCTTTCTCCAACGGAACAGTGGCAGGCAGCCCTGCATTCCTCGGGGGCCGAACGCCAACGCATACTTTCTCACTGTTGCGCTGCCATTCGAAACTGCGACATCGATGAACTTACTGCCCTGATCATCGATCAGGCACGACAACTGGATCTGCCGTTGCATGGGCTGTGGGCTGTGAGATCATCGGCCACGAACGAGGATGGGTCTCATGCGAGCTTTGCCGGAGTCTATCGTACGCGACTCGGTATCCCCCTGGAGGAGATGGCTCAGGCAGTGAAGGATCTGTGGCTATCAATCTGGGATGAGCGGGTCCTGAATTACCATGCGACATCGGGATCGAGCGGAACACCTCCTGCCATGGCCGTCGTGATCCAACCGCTCCTGGAGGCGCGAGTCGCCGGGGTAGCCTATTCCATCCATCCCCTTACTGGACGAACGACTCAAGTAGTGATCAACGCAGTGACGGGGCTTGCGGCAGTCCTGGTCGATGGGCGCGTCACACCGGACCACTATGTGGTGGAGATGGCCCATAACAAGCCCAACCGGATCTGCGAGCGGACAGCCTCAGGACAGACTCAGGCGTTGCAGGTAACCGGCCAAGGTCTTTGCGAATTGCCATTGCCGGATAATGCAATTGGACGCGCAACGTTGTCGGACGACCAACTGTTTGAACTGGCCCGCAAAGCCAAGCAGATTGAAAAAGCATTCGACCATCCAGTGGACCTGGAATGGCTTTACGATGATCGTGGTCTGTGGCTGCTTCAGGCGAGACCAATCGCGGGTCAGATTCGATCCACCCAGTTTACGAACGACGATTGTGAATGGTCGCGTGCTAACTTCAAGGAAACGATGCCGGAACTGCCGAGCCCGCTTGGATTGTCGTTTCTTGAACTGTTCATGGAACGTTACATTCTCGAGCCCTATCGGCGTCTGGGCTGTCAAATTCCAGAAGGGGTCACATCGGTTCGCACGTTTCAGGGACGACCCTACATCAATATGACCCTGTTTTATTCCCTCATCACACAACTACGGGCGGATCCCTCCCCGTTCACAGAGCAGATGGGAGGGGAAATCCTTGCCAGGGTACCGGAAGCTCACCCGCTCGGGTGGTTTACGATCGCCCGTGCTGCTGTCGTGATGATGACTGAAATGAGAAAGGTGGTGCGACAGGGACCGACTTGGTTTGCAGAGATGAAAGAGATGGCGGCCGAAAACCGCGCCGATCTGCTTCGGACGATCTCCGGGAAAGACATCGCTCTGCGCCTTGATGCCATCGGACAACGGCTTGATGAACAGGAGCTGACTTTCGGCATTGCGGGAGGGGTCGCTCAATGTTTACAAACATTAGGCCGCTTGTTGCCGCACTGGTTAGGGGAAGACTGGAGGGCGTTATTGAACGGAGCGCTGCAGGGTCAGTCGGCTGTCATTAGTGCGCAACAGATCGTTCGATTGGCTGAAATTGCAGACATGGTTCGTCGTGACCCTCACGCGACTTCGTGGTTTACAGCAGAGACGTGGGACCCGGCTGAGGTTCATCAGCAGCTTAAGGGGACTGACGTTCTTCGTGCATTTAATAGGTATCTCGACGACTATGGCCACCGCGCGGTCGGTGAGTCGGATCCCATGTCGCCTCGGTTCGCAGATCGACCGGAATTGCTACTAGCGGTTCTGAGGACACAGATTCTGGCTCAAACCAGTGCAACTCCTGCGGACATTCTTGAACGCCAAGCAGCGGTACGGGAGCGGGCGCTGTCAGAGATCCGCGCAAGGTTCGGATGGCGATTCCATCGGTGGGTCATCTTTTCCTGGTGGTATCGACGGCTGTGCCAATTCTTCGCTTTGCGGGAGGCGAACCGGCACCACCTGATGTACTACTCTGCTGCTACGCGTAGTCTGCTGCTGCGCCTGGGCGAATGGCTGGTCGAGCAGGGACGACTCTCTTCGCAGGAGGATATTTTTTATCTCACGATTGAAGGACGCGCCGACTTGTTAGCCGGAGGTTCGCGCGATTGGCGAGAGGTCATTCAGGCCCGCCGTGCCGAACGAGACCGTTACGCCACGGTCTCCGTTCCAGATACGATTCAGGATTGGCATGCTGTAATTCGTAGCGCAGACACATCTTCTGCGACGACCTCGGAGGGAATCTTCCACGGTATTCCCATCAGTCCTGGGCAGGTTGAGGGGCCTGCTCGTTTCATTCGATCGATGGAGGATTGGAGTCGCGTGTGCCGCGGAGATATTCTTGTGGTGTCGGTCATCGATCCCGGCATGGCGCCGTTGTTTGGTGTAGCAGCGGGGCTGATCGCCGAGATGGGCGGGACTCTGTCGCACGGAGCGATCATTGCTCGCGAGTATGGATTGCCGGCAGTAGCCAATGTGCCTGGCATCACCACCAGACTGAAAGAAGGCGATCGCATCAACCTGGATGCAGGGCGAGGAGAAATCGCCATTCAAAATTAGCCGTTTTACGTTCGAATTGACAGGCCGTATAAGTCGTGCAACGCTATATTTACCTAGCGAAGAATTCGAGATGTGGCTCCAAACCTACCGTCCTGACTTTAATGAGGAGGTGTCTCATGCATCGGTTGATTGTTGTCATGTTTATCGCATTGTGCCTGATGGGAACGAGCTCGCTCGCACTGGCTGGTGATGTCGTGAAGATCAAGAGGGGCCATACGAAAGATGAGACGAAAGCTGGGAAAGATGCGACGGAGGCCGAAGGTAGTGCGATGGAGAGCGATATGGGGGCTAAGCGAGGAGGGAAGAAAGGTCCAATCATGCAGTATAGAGAGAAGATGAAGGCCAAACGCCATGAAATGATGGACAGAATGAAGGCGCACAAAGACGCTGCAATGGATAATCCTCCTGCTTCTACGCCTGCGCCTGCTCCCCCTACCGCCCCTGCCACCGCTCCATAAGTTGTGCAGTTGCGTCGGTAGATTCTCTGGCCCTTGGGAGGTCTTTCCTCCTGAGGGCTAGGCTAGCTTTGTGGAACCCCCTCGAATCATGGCCGAAATCGCTCCTCTATTGAACAACTCTCTCGCCTTGTTCCCCCTTGTGCCTTTTGCTAGGATGCGTCGGCTCGACCATCAATGGGGCTTTGAATGAAAATCGCCACCTTCAACGTCAACTCGCTCAGAAAACGGTTACCGATCGTGCTTGGCTGGCTTGCCCAACAGAAACCCGATGTGCTCTGTCTTCAAGAAACCAAAGTTCAAGACAGCGAGTTTCCTCTGTTGGCATTGGCGGAATCCGGGTACGAAATCACCTACCGTGGGATGAAGTCTTACAACGGTGTCGCAATACTGAGCCTGAAGAAACCTGAGTCGGTGGCCTACGGGTTTGACGATGGAGGCGAATCGGAGGATGCGAGGCTCTTACGTGTAGTAATCGAGGGTATTCCCATCGTCAATACCTACGTGCCGCAGGGTTTCGAGATCGACTCACCGAAGTATCAATACAAGCTTGGCTGGTACGAGCGACTTCGCACATACTTCGAGAAGCATGTGCCACCGAATAAACCGGCTATCTGGTGCGGTGACATGAACGTCGCTCCTCGACCGATGGACGTGCACAGCCCCGAGAAACATCTCAAGCATGTCTGCTATCACGAGGATGCGCGGCGGGCCTATGAACGGACATTGGCGTGGGGATTTCAAGACGTGTTCGTAAAACTCTATCCAGACCGACAGCAGTATACATTTTGGGATTACCGGGCCCCTGGCTCGCTGGAAGCGAATAGAGGATGGCGCATCGACCATATTCTGGCGACGGCTCCGTTGGCAGACAAATGTAAAAGGGTAGACGTGGACGTCGAGCCGCGGCGAGCGAAAGACCCCTCTGATCACACATTCTTATGGGCGGAGTTTTCGGTCTAACCACGAACGCCACGTCCACACCTGCCCAATTCGATTGGTTCGGCAAGTCGCCCGTACCGACCGGACTGGCTCACGAGATCGAACGAACCATCAAGCCGCCTTCAGGACCCGTTGCTTCACACCTAACGAGATCACACGATTCTGCGCAATCAACGGATCGAGGACCAACCCGCAATTGATACAGCGGAGCACTGCGGCTTCCTGTGAAAACTCAGGTCGCCATTCTGTCACCATCAGTCCTTTGCATTTTTGACAGGTCATCGTGCCCACCTCCCACTCTGATGTGGTTCAGCGCCGACAAGTCGGCCTTGCATGGGAGGGACTCTAACATTGCAAGATTAATAGGATGTTAACTGGCAGTTAAAACTCTCTAATGTCTAAAGATAACGACATATATGACGTTGCGGTAATCGGCGGGGGCGCCGCGGGGCTGACAGCCTCGATTTTTGCAGCGGAAAGGGCTCTAAAGAACGATCGGCCGCAAAGGATCGCGATTCTCGACGGTGCCAAGGCCATCGGAGCCAAAATCCTCGTCTCCGGCGGCGGTCGCTGTAATGTCACGCATGATATCGTGACAGCCGACGACTATTTCGGCAATCGCCACATCATCAAAAATGTCCTGGCGGCATTCTCTGTCGAACAAACAGTCGGCTGGTTTGCCTCGTTGGGTGTGGATCTCAAACGGGAAGAGACCGGTAAGCTCTTTCCTGTCACCGATAAGGCCCGGACCATCCTCAACGCGCTTATCACGCGCTGTCTTGACCTCGGTGTCCGCATCCTGACAGATCATCGCGTGACAGGCATCGAATCGTCTGCCGAATCTGGATTTGTCCTGCGACACAGCCATGGGACCCTACACGCCAAGTTCGCCGTCATGGCGACCGGAGGCCGGTCAATTCCCAAGTCGGGAAGCGATGGATTCGGGCTTACCCTTGCACGCCACCTCGGCCACTCCCTGACTGCTACGGCACCAGCGCTCGTGCCACTGGTGCTCGCCGATACGATGTTTCACAAGACACTCTCCGGACTCTCGCATGACATCGAATTGATCAGCGTCTTACAAGGGCGCAAAGTCGATCGGCGAACGGGAAGCTTGCTCTGGACACACTTTGGCATCAGTGGGCCAGCGGTCATGGATGCAAGCCGCTTCTGGACGCTGGCGCAGGAAACCGCTCAAATCGCGGACCTCTATGGCAATTTTCTTCCGGGAAAGACGCGAGAGCAGGCGAAGCAGTGGTTCATGGACCAAACAGCCAATACTCCTCGGCGCTCTCTCACAAGGACGCTCGCACAACTAGTTCCAGAGAGGTTTGCCGAGGCGCTCTGCCTGCATATCGAATGCGAGCCACAGCGAGCTATCGCACAACTGACTCGGAAAGATCGAGATCGTCTGATCGAAGCGCTCTCGATGTTCCGGTTTCCGGTCGAACGAGATCGCGGTTGGAGCTACGCAGAGGTGACGGCGGGAGGGGTCCCTCTTGAGGAGATCAATTATCGTACAATGGAGTCCAAGGTGGTGCCAGGACTCTATCTGATCGGGGAGATCCTGAACTGCGACGGCCGGATCGGCGGCTTCAATTTCCAGTGGGCCTGGGCAACAGGGTGGCTCGCGGGGTCTGCAGTCGCTACGAGCACCCGTGCGGACAGTCGGGTTCGCCGCTGAATATCCTGTTCGCTCACCACAGCCTCCGCAGGGAACATTCGATTTCTTGACAGAGCAAAGAAGATCATCTATCCGTGTACAAGAGGTGGCTGGTATATCCGTCAGTCCAAACAGGGCGACAAAAAGGGATCGATGATATGGGCCGTATCCTAAATTGCCCGCAATGCCAAAAAGACGGCCTCTTGCGGTCTCACCCTCAATCGCCACGCGAGCATCTGGCCTCCTTCTTATTTGTGGCGCCATTCCGCTGTCCATCATGCAGTCATCGCTTTCTAGCGTCTCGTCTTGGACTGCACCATCCCTCGCATCCAATCGATCGCCGCGAACACCTCAGGATTCCCGTTCGACTCTATCTTTCATTCTCCGGCGGCAAGGTCTGCGGTGAAGGAACGGTGCGCGACCTCTCGATTGGCGGGTGTATCATCAATAGCGAAACCCATGTGCATCCGGACGACATCTTCTATCTGAAACTGTCGCTCGGTGAAGACGAATCGCCTTTTGAAGTGGCCGCGATGGTCAGCTCTGTGAGCGCTCGTGGCATCGCTTTCAAGTTTCTTCGAGCCGCCCAAGAAAACAAGCGCTTGCTTGCTTTCGTCCAAGCCCAGGCAGTGTCTCAGCCAGATAAACCCTCTCTCAAAGCCGGTATCGCCGCCTGAGCTGACTGGCGAATCTCTTTCACCCGTAGTTCGTGAAACATCAATCGTCTCTCGTCTGAAAAGAAGCGCATACGGCTTATAGCCAGTAGCGTATGGTCCGGAATGGAAAGTGGGCACTTTCCCATCAGCTATACATATTGAGCCATACGCTCTTCTCCCCCACGAGATACGCTTCACGATTCACGGGTTACGAGCACACCCTGGTGGGCTAGATCGGCGTTTCCCAGGCAGAGTGAAGCGGATGGTTGTTGATGAGTTCCTCGTGTGCCGCCAAATCATAGGGCTGAATGGCGAGGTCCTGTTCATGAAGCGGCTCCGGGCAGGCAGGGGAACAGAGGTATGCGCAATACGATTCAGCCTTCTCCTTTGTGACAAACCGGCACAACCCATACTCAGGCATCCCCGAAGAGGGATACCAAAACGCCAGCTCAATCGCACTCCCCTGATAGATGCCAAGGGTACGATGCATAATCTGAAATCCGCCGGGCAAATGCGAAGAGGATTCAAGCGACATCGTACGGCCCCCCTCCGTATCATAATGCTTTTTCCATAATAGCATGAGCCCTGCTCAGTGCTACAGAGACCGGCGGGCTGATCGGCGCATGAAAAAGACACGATCGAAAGCATCGTACGGGCGAGAGCCCATACCACCGGCGTTCACGTGACACCGGGGATGACGGAAGAACCAATTTCATCCTCCATTGAAAAGCGATCCAGAAGTGCGGCGCGCTCCTCGCACAAGTCAGCCCTGCCAGTTCCGGCGACAATCCCAACGAGTTGCCGAACACACTGACTCAAAAGCCATAGCCCGCAGTATTCATGAAGCTTCTACTGTAAGCATGGAGCGCGACGATGCGTCCGCTATGGGCCCTCATGAATACTGCGAACTAATCGCCATCTTGATAGACTGCCCGCCCACGTTCCGTTAGAATCTCGATTCATGCCCGATCCTACTGTGGTGCCCCCAGCTCCCGCCAACGCGCAGGATGAGACTCGCTCGGTAGTCAAAGCGGCCGGGGTGATCGGCGTCGCCACCTTCTCCAGCCGTATCCTCGGGTTCATCCGAGATATGGTGCTGGCGAGCCTTTTTGGCGCGACGCCTGCAGCCGATGCCTTCTTTGTCGCCTACCGTGTCCCCAACTTGCTGCGTGAGTTATTTGCTGAAGGATCGATGTCGTCCGCCTTCATTCCCGTCTTCGCGGAATATCAAACACTCAAGTCGAAGCGAGACGCCTGGGAGCTGGCGAGCGCCGTCTTCACCACGCTGTTGACGATCGTGATAGGTGTCACTATCGTGGGGATACTCATCGCGTCGGGAATCGTCTGGCTCCTGGCGCCAGGGTTTCATGACGATCCAGCCAAGCTGGGCATGACGACGTTGCTCACGCAGATCATGTTTCCCTATCTGATTTTTATCAGCCTGGCTGCATTGGCGATGGGTATCCTGAATTCCATGCGCGCCTTCGCGGCACCGGCATTCTCGCCGGTATTCTTTAACGTATTTATCATCGGCTGCGCCCTGTTCTTGTCGCCGATAATGTCCGAGCCGATCCTCGGCGTCGCCATTGGGGTCGTGGCAGGAGGCCTGGCACAGTTCCTCATGCAATTGCCCGGCTTGAATGCACGAGGCATGCTGTTCGGATTCCGGTTCCAACCAGGCCACCCCGGCGTAAAGCGAATCGGCACACTGATGGTGCCGTCGCTCCTCGGTCTCTCCGTCACGCAGATCAATATTACCGTCAGCACGATCCTCGCCTCTTTTTTCGCCGGTGGACCGACATATTTGTTTTACGGCATGCGCCTGATCCAGTTTCCCCTCGGCATCTTCGGCGTTGCACTGGCCACAGCCATTTTACCGACACTCTCGGCACAGGCCGCGCGCGGGGCGCTGGATGAATTGCGGATGACGCTGGGATTCGGCCTTCGCATGATTCTGTTTATTATCCTGCCGGCAATGTTGGGCCTGATCCTCCTGCGTCAGCCAATCGTCCATCTATTCTTCGAGCATGGAACCTTTACCGCACATGACACGGCCGAGACCGCAGTCGCCGTACTCTGTTATTCTGTCGGTCTCTGGGCCTTCGGAGGCGTTCGCATCATTGTTTCGGCTTTCTACTCCTTGCAAGACACGCGTACGCCGGCCATCACTGCGGCCATTGCCGTCGCGGCGAACCTCCTTCTTTCGCTTACGCTGATGTCGTCTCTTGGCGCCGCCGGCTTGGCCCTGGCTACAGCCCTGGCAGCAATGATCAATGGCGGTATCTTAGTCGTGGTGCTGCACCGTCGGTTGGGAGGTGTGGCATGGGGCTCTGTCGCACGATCATCGTTACGGGTGCTGGTCGCATCCGTGCCGTTGATCATAATCTGCGCCTGGGTGGCGGCGTCACAGGTCTGGACACAGCCAGGTGAATGGGTCGAGAAATCGATCATGCTGTGTATCGCGATTGGATTGAGCGCCATTGGATATTTGGGGATCCACGCCCTGTTGCGGTCAGAAGAACTCAATCTTGTATGGGGGATAGTGAGGAAGAAACTAGGCCGCATCACCGGTCACTGAGATCACGAATGAGACAAGCGATCATCTTCAAATCACCATGGGGCTGGATAGGCATTTCCGAAACGACAAAGGGGATCGACGCACTGGTGTTGCCGAAGGCGTCGCGCCGGGACGTGCTGTCAGAGCTTCGATTATCCGAAGCCGAACTGGTAAAAAACCGGAAGTCTCCGCGGTTACAAAAGGCGCAGACACAATTAGTCAGCTATCTGGCCGGAACAAGAAGGTCTTTCGACCTACCGCTTGACATCTCACAAGGGACAATGTTTCAGCAGAAAGTTTGGCAGGTCCTCCGGCGTATCTCCTACGGCCGGCTTCGATCCTATCGATGGGTGGCTATCCGTGTTGGGGGCAAACAGTATGCCCGTGCTGTCGGCAATGCTGTAGGGGCAAATCCGATGCCCATCATAATTCCTTGTCACCGGGTTGTGGCGCATGATGCGTCGCTCGGCGGATTCTCGGGCGGCCTGCCTACAAAACGAAGGCTGCTCACACTCGAAGGAACTCTGGTGGAACTCCGACCGAGTCGGACATAACCGGTGAAAGCCGTAGTTCAGCGGGTAACCAGAGCGGCAGTTCGCGTTGAAGGCCAAACCGTGGGGCAAATAGGACCAGGCCTCCTGGTCTTGCTGGGCGTGGCAAAAGGCGATGGAGAAACAGATCGCCGATATCTGCGCGACAAGATTCGTGCACTTCGGATCTTTTCCGATGAGCAAGGAAAGATGAACCGTTCACTGGCGGATACCGGAGGGTCGGTTTTGCTGGTTTCCCAGTTTACACTTCTCGGGCGGACATCAAAGGGCCGTCGCCCGAGCTTCGATGAAGCAGCGCCACCGGAAGAGGCCAGACGATTATACGAGCAGCTCCTGACAGACCTACGAGACAGCGGAACTCACGTGGAAACCGGGATCTTTGCCGCACAGATGCAAGTCGAATTGCTGAACGACGGACCGGTGACCTTTGTGATCGATAGCCGTAGTGGGAGCTAATCGGCCGTTACACAAACCTGCCAACTCAGAAGCCCCCTTAAGTCCGCCTCGTGTATTTGGCTGGTTGGGCGAACGACTAAACCAGCCAAGCCAAATGGACAAAATGAAACGGACAGGGCACATGAGACGAGAGTGGCCAGTTGAACCACTACTTTCGTACTCTTGTACGCCCTATAGCTCTGGCCTATGCTCAAGTCTGTGATGCGAAGACCGATACGTTGCTCATAGGGTTGAGAGCGGTGCATTGACAGCCGTCTGCTATACTGAATCCACACGGTTTACAAATATGTGGGGGATGGATATGGGAACGCAGGTTCCGCCACAACATCCGCTCCGTCAGCTGTTCGGCACCCTGACCGAGAAAAGCTTTACAGAACATCTCGGATGGCCCGACCCTAACGTCACCGGCTACGTCACCAATCTGCTCGTCGAATTTACCCACACCGACCAACTGTATAAAATCAAAAATCGGGAAGATCAACCGGTCGATACGGTAGTGGATCTCTTGTTCGAATCGGAAGTATTGCTCGAAGCTCAATCGATGGATCGCGAACGAGACGTACATCAACACATCGGAGACTTTACCCTCTTCATGGCAGGACTCTTTCCGGAATACCTTCGCCGCCTCAAGACAGCGGGATTGATCTACCACAAGGATTTCCTCGTGGACTATATGAAGACGGGAAAGCGTTCGTATGGGATCGTCGCGCGGATGGCTAATAGTCCTTCACAGCAAGAGCCTCCTCTCTTCCGAAAACTCTCCGACAACTTCGAACTCTGCGTCACCGGGCTGGGGTTCGTGCGGTCTGACCTGGATCGCATGAGAGATCCGGCGTATCGACAGGCTCGCAATGTCCTCCTCAACTGACAGCTCCCGCTTTTCAGGACACCTATTCCTCAGGCAAATCCGTAGCTCTAAAGAAGGCTGAGGTCAAGGCTAAGGTCAACCGTCTATTGGCCCCTTGCTTTCTCAGCCCTAGCCTCAACCTCGACCTTAACCTTTTCCTGCCCGGCTGATTTCTCAGCTTTCTGCCGGAGACTCTATGCTGGCGCTACTTGAATGACGCGATGAGCGAGAAGATATAATTCATCGGAGTCGCAATCGCACATTTCATTGGACCTTCAGGGGTACTGCAATCTTGTCGACCGATGTGTATGCCGATTAACTTGGCGGCACCGCCACGTGCGAACATGAACACCGGCGCGCCGCTGTCGCCGCCAACCGCAAGGTAGTCGGAAACAATCTGGCCTTTCTCCTCATCCTTGAGAAGCGTCTTTCCCTCTCGGATCTTTGGAACATTCAGTTCGGAAGTCTCCGCGCCTCTTGGAATGATCGAAACCCGATATCCAGCGAGGTATACGGCCTGCTGCAAGGCGATGTCATGCAAGCGCAGCACAGAAGGAAAAGCCACCATCGCTGGCCCTGATGGAGGCTCATACTTTACCTGAACTCCTTCTGTGAGTTTTGAGTCCCACATAAATCTCACCACGAGGACATCGTGTTCAAAGTCCTCTTTCCAGTTGCCGGACCGTTGAAGCAGGTCGAGATCCAGCTCCAGCACGTAGCCCCGATCTTCATCTGGGTTGGAAGCATTTCCCCGAACCAACGCGAACGGCTTGACCAATGCTTTCGTATCGTTCATAAGCACATGTCGGGCTGTGACCAGATACGCGACGGTTGGCGAGCCTAAAAATACTCCGGACGCTGTTCGACCAAAGATGGCACCAGGAGAAACAATAACTGGATAGTGAAGGAGCCTATCTGTCTCGGAAGAAGCGTAAATCAGAGGTTGAAAGCCTACCACCAGCGGGATAGCGAGGAGAAGAGCGTGAACAGGCAACGCATAGTTCATTCAGTACGCCGGCCCTTTCGCCAACTGCTATCCCATCTCAATAATCCCACCCAACCGTTCAAGCAAGCTTATCGACTGGTGCGCAGTCAATCCATTTTTGTTGAGCGGCGCCAACATATCATCGATAATGTTCTCGTTGTCGGTAAAGAGGCAGGAAACAGGAAATGCTGCCTCAGCGACACACGCACGAGGATGATTGAGTCGGAAGGGTTGAAGGACAGCAGGCATTGGGAATCTCGCAGAAACAGATCTGTATTCTAGGAGGGTGATCGAAGCAGACGCAAGGGCTGACAAGGATGATGATACGATGAATCTCCAGAATCGGATATTGGCTGGTTATCTGACTCCGAGAAATTTGAGTGCAAATTTTATGAGTTTTGTCCAGATCCACTATGTTGTAGCCACTGCACTTTCCCCTCATGAAGCGCCCCCCTGAGATGAACGGAAATCCCCGTTGCCGCATGCTTCAAAGCAGTTGAAAACCATAGGAAATGTGGTCTCGTGTTAACATTAAGCACTGTAGGGATTGAGGTGTTTGCTACACTGAGAGAGGGTACGCACCATGTTGCTCTATGAACTATTCATGCTGTGGATGGTTGGCAGTATTACTGTGGTGGTAGCGAGCATGGTATTTGGGGGCTTATTGTGTTTGTGGTGCGCGTTAAGGGCCAAGTAAGCGCTCACCAGCATTGAGAAGAGAGTTTCGATGACTCAGCCTTTCCACCTATAAACGGTTCAAGTGCTGAAGGAGTTCACACAAAACGAGATAGTTGGAGAGGATACGTGGAATCGGAGTCAGATGAAGGTCAAGTTGTTCATCGTTCAATGAGAGGAGCAACCATGTCCTTTCGAAAAATTCTACAGTTGAGTATGGCAGTAGCGGTTATGAGCGGCAGTCCGGTCTTTGCTCAGACCGACTTTCCAGAGGGAGATGCAGGCCAAGACCCTCAAAGCGCAGGACAAGATCCGTTGGATCTGCAACAGGATCGGCAGGACCTGCATGGAAACCGTCCCACCCTTCAGCAAGACAATCGCGACATCCGAGCTGATCGACAGGATATACGACAAGACGAAGAAGCCCTCCGTCATGGCCGCCAAGATCTGCAAAGCGATCGGCGTATTTTACGAGCCGACCGCCTGGATCAGCGTGGAGACCGTCACAATTTTCGAGTGGATAGACGTGATAGGCAACAGGATCGATACGACCTGAGAGCAGACCGTCAAAATCGGGGGGCGGATCGACAGGGGTCCCCTGGTAGTCATCCACAACGGACCGATCGGCACCGGTAAGCCTCAGGAAGTAGCAGACAGTAACAAGAGGCGCGGAATGTCCAAACAGATTCCGCGTCTTTTGTCTGCTAAGGCAGATCGACTTGAAGGCCCCCCCCAGAACAAGACTAAGCTGCAGGAATCCCCCTCGCCCATGGCCTGCGCCATAGGGCTGTCGGTTGATGGAACCGGACCGGACGGCCCACCGTCCAAGGATAATCGCCATGAAGGATATAGTCTTTCATTTAGCCTTTCCCACACACGATGTGGCGGCAACTAAGCGTTTCTATGTCGATGGACTAGGCTGTACATTGGGCCGTGAATCACGCCACGCTGTCATGCTCGGACTTGCGGGACATCAGCTCGTGGCGCATCTGACGACGGAGCCCCGGCCGCCGCAACGAGGTATTTATCCTCACCATTTCGGCTTGGTATTTCTGTCGAAAACTTCGTGGCAACAGCTCTTGGAGCAGGCTCAGGCGAACAAGTTAACGTTCTATCAACAGCCCCGCGTTCGGTTCCCAGAAACACGCATTGAACACCACACTTTCTTTCTCGAAGATCCCTCCGGAAACCTCCTCGAGTTCAAACACTACACCCATGAGTCGGCGATCTTCGATGAGCGAGCAAGCGGTGAGGTCGGCGACTCTTCTGAGCATCCCGCAGAATCGTAGCCCTTGTCGGCCTTACTCACTCTCGCTCGGTTCCGAAAGGGTCGGTTCTCGATCGATGAGGCGGAGAATACGTTCGTGGCGACGGGTTAGAAAGGACGTTTTTCGCAACGGATCGTATCGGCGGGGCGACGGCAACATGGCAGCCAGCCATGCAGCTTCGTCGGCTGTCAGGTCGCGCGAGGGTTTTTTAAAATGATGCCGGGCTGCGGCCTCAGCGCCATAGACCCCCTGCCCCCACTCAGCGATGTTGAGATACAATTCGAGAATACGCTCCTTTGTGAGGTGCTGCTCGAGTGAGCGAGTAATCAAAGTTTCTCTTGCCTTGCGAAACAGGGACCGCTCCGATGACAAATAGAGGTTTTTGGCCAGCTGTTGCGTAATGGTGCTCCCCCCACGTTTGAATTCGCCCGCTTCGAGGTTATATAGGGCTGCATCCTTGATCCCTTCCCAGTCAAATCCTTCATGGGTGAAAAACGACGCGTCTTCTGCCGCCACAACCGCCTGACGGAGGTAGGGAGAGATTCGTGAGAGCGGCACCCATTTCCATTGTCGTCCGACGGAGCGGCCTTGTGCCTCGGCTTGAGCCTGTCGCGCTTCCATCAGAGCCGTCGCAGCCGGGTTGGTCGTGCGTAAAGCCGACACATCCGGCATGAGGATCAACCATAGGAAAAGGACCGCCCCGACCGATAGGCAAAGACCGATGAGCAGAAAGACCTTCACGCGGGATCTGGCCTGTCCGATTGACTTCCGCATCAGAGGCTGCGTATCACAGAGGCGATAGGTGTGTGCCTCAATAGCATGATGTCCAAATAGGTGGATGACGGCAGCATGAGAATCCTCACGGCAGAGTTTATCAGAAGTTGTGCGGGGCCAGAACAGTTTCTGAAAGGTGACCTCCCGGAAATCGCCTTCATCGGACGGTCGAACGTCGGAAAATCCTCCCTCATCAACTCTCTCTTACAGCGCAAAGGGCTGGCCAAGGTCAGCCGCACACCGGGAAAGACCCGCTTGGTCAACCTCTTTCGGATCACCAGCGACGATCCTGGGTTAGCACGATTCGTAGTGGTGGACTTGCCGGGATACGGATACGCGAAGGTATCGAAAGCGCTGCGAGCCCAGTGGGCGCCATTGATTGAACAGTATCTCAACGGGAGTGAACAATTGCGCGCCATAGTGGTATTGGTGGAAAGTCGAGTGCTGAGCGAGCAAGACAGTGAGACGATCGCATGGCTCTTGTCCGTCGGACGCCCCCCCATCGTGGTCGCCACGAAAGTGGATAAGTTAAAGATGAGCGAGCGGTTCGGCGCACTTCGCAGGCTACAAGAAGGCCTGGGATTGGCCGAGAGCGAAGGAATTATTGCTTACTCGTCGGTAACGGGCGAGGGGCGGGAGCGGTTGTGGGCGGCCCTGAAAGAGCGGATTCGAACTTGATCTCGATGTAGGCCTTGTTCTTGAGTTCCGTCAACCAGGCTTGGTAAGCATCCTCGCTTTTCTGTTGAAAGACGAGACCTTGGATTTCAGCGCGAACTGCCTCAAAGGGACGGAACTGTTTGGGCTTCTTGTCCTCCAACCGCACGATATGAAAGCCATCCGAGGTCTCGATCGTATCCGAGATGCCTCCCGGTACCAGGGTTGCAATGGCACGTTCGATCCCCGGTAAAAGCTCCCCCTGCCGCACCAAGCCCAGACGCCCTCCGCCTGCGGCGTTGGGACCGTCGGAATAGCGCAGCGCCAAATCCTCAAACGACTCTCCCTGCTTAAGCCGATTCATCACTTCACGAACCTTCTCCTTCGCATCGGCTGTATCGTCCGGAGAGCGGGGGCGGATAAGAATCTGGCTGAGTGTGTATTCCTCGGAAAGTGCGAACCGGTCTCGGTGTTCCTGGAAGTATCGTTTCAGGTCTGAGTCTGCGACCATCACCCCGCTTCGCACATCGCGGTCGGCGATCCTGAACAACGTCAACTGTTCTTTGATGTTTTTCATGTCTGCTTGGTTCGTCTCGTCGATCGCTCTCCCCTGTTGCTTCATCTGCTTAGCCGCTTGCTGAACTTCCTCATCGGTAACGGTAATGCCACGTGCCTTGGCCGCTTGAAGCTGCAACTTACGCTCGATCATCAAGGTGAGCCCCATATATTCCGCCGTCTTGAGCCGGCGCGCGAGACCGTCGCCGCGATATTCTTTCTGAATCCTCTCTCGCTCCGAAGCGAGCTCCCGTTTCATCTCGGACAGCATGATGAGATCCGAATTGACGATCGCAACGATCCCATCCTCCACCTGCGCGGCCGAAAGAAGGGACGCCTGAGCGATCAGCCCGAGCGCGAAGAAAACTATGTATCTCAGCCAGTCTGGTACCATCGTGATGAACGGACAGATTGCAATCATGGAGTTCGCCACCAGCCGTTGGGGATGGGCTGGTCGGCGACAGTTCGAAGGATTGTACACGAATTGTGTAGGAGTTGCGGAGTCAGAATTAGAGAGAGTTTCGATTCGTGACGATTCAGCGTTTGCTGACATCGTCGGCAAGATAGCGGGACGCGTCGGCAAGACGAATGACCGCCTTCGCGCGGATATCGGCAATCACGCCGTCAAAACGCCTTCGGCGCTTCTCATTGAGCAGCTCCTGTCGAAGGCGCTCCCGCACTGCCACGTCCGCCTGAATAATTTCCTTGTCGAGCGCCGTGATCTTAACGAGGTAATAGCCGACGTCCGTCTTGATCGGCGCACTGACCACGTCGGGCTTGAGGGTTTGCACCACTGCGTCGACTTCCGGAACGACCAATCCATTGTGATAGGGCCCAAGATCGCCCCCTTTCGCTTTCGTCTTGCCGTCGATGGAATAGCGCTGCGCAAACTTGGCAAAGTCGCCTCCCTGATTGATCTGATGCTCAAGATCTTTCGCGGCAGAAATATTCGGCAACAGCATCTGCCACACCTGCACTTTCAACGGCGTCAAAAGTTCGTGGGCATGCTTCTCGTAGAAGGCATCCAACTCCTCCTGCGAGAGCTCCACCTTCGCCTTGATCCGATCCTTCAGGAGCTCGTCGAGAATCAGTTGTTCCTTGTAGCGTTGGGCGCGATCCCTGATGGCATCGTTCTGGTCGAGTCCCAGCTTGCGCGCTTCCTGCATCAGCAGTTCTCGGGTGATGAGCTCATCGAGGAAGAGGCGCTTTCCCCCTTCTTTCTCATACCGTGCCTTCGTAGCCTCGGCCAACTCTCCCCAGCGCGTGTCGAATTCTGTCTGGGTAACCTGCCGGCCGTTGACGAGGGCCAGCACGCCTTCCTCCGGCGGTGGAGAACAAGCGGCAAGCAGCAGGAAACTACCGCCGAGGGCGCCGATGAGCAGGGAGATGAGGCGGACAGCGCCGCCGTTCACGGATCCGTTCGATATTCGAGTCATAGACGTGCGAGACCCTGTTAGCGAGATGGTTGTGGAACTATTGTTGTGTTGGTATCACAGCCTCCGAGGCTTTGCAAGGTTGCGGTGAGTTCTCGAAAGATGGAAGGCCAGTCCTGATGCGGCATCTGGAGCTCGAACGATAGCGGAGACAGGAAACACATCCGCTTCTTGTACCGGTCCATCGTCCGGTGAATCGCCTGGCTTGAAACCCGGCTCTTGGCGTCGAGCGTGACAACGACGGAATGAGTTTTGAGTTCGATCGAGATCAAGCGCAAGGCCTTTGCCTGGAGTCGGACCTGCATAACCTCAAACAGCCGCTCGACGGAGTCCGGAGCCAACCCATAGCGATCCTGGATTTCGCCATGGAGTAAGGCCAGATCTCCGATTTGGGTACAGGAGGAGAGTCGTTTATAGCAAGAGAGCCGCTGATGAGGATCGGCGACATATTCATCGGGAATAAAGGCGGAGACGTTGAGCCGAAGAGTCGGGTCAGGCTCTTCTTCCACCACCTGGCCCTTGAGACGCTGAACGGCCTGCTCCACCATCTGCATGTACAGATCGAGTCCGATGGCCGCAATATGCCCCGACTGCTGTTTACCGAGAAGATTGCCGGCGCCTCGAATTTCCATATCTGCCGCTGCGATACGGAACCCGGCCCCTAACTCGGTGAATTGCTGAATGGCGGTGAGGCGCTTCTGGGCATCTTCACTTAACCGTCCCTCATCCGGGACCAGGAAGTAGGCGTATGCCTGGTCGCCGCTTCTCCCTACCCGCCCGCGTAATTGGTACAACTGCGCGAGGCCGAACATGTCGGCACGATTGACGAAGATGGTGTTGGCATGGGGCACATCGATCCCAGATTGGATGATGGCCGAAGCGATCAGCACATCCGCTTCCCGGCGAAAGAACTTCAACATCACGGCTTCGAGCGGTTTGGCGTTCATCTGTCCATGGGCCATCACGATGCGTGCTTCAGGCACCAGTTGCTGGAGCCAGGCTCCCGTCTTTTCCATCGTTTCGACCCGGTTGTGGACGAAGTAGATCTGTCCTCCACGCCCCAGTTCGCGCAACATCGCCTCTCGGATGAGCTTGTCGCTCGATCTGACGACCTGCGTGCGAATGGAGAGGCGGCCTGCCGGAGGGGTCTCGATGATTGAGAGATCTCGCACACTCGCCATGGCCATCTGTAAGGTCCGAGGAATCGGGGTCGCCGTGAGAGTCAAGACGTCGACTTGGGTGCGGAGTTGTTTCAGGCGTTCCTTGTGTTTGACACCGAACCACTGTTCCTCATCGATGATCACCAGGCCCAAATTGTGGAATACCACGTCCTTCTGAATGAGCCGGTGCGTGCCGATCACCACGTCGACGTTGCCGGCTGCAACGTCTTTGAGTATCGCTTTGGCCTCCTTCGGCGATTGGAATCGGGACAGGATAGCCACGCGAGCAGGGAACGGGGCAAACCGTTCAGCAAAGTTGTCGTAATGTTGGTGGGCCAGCAGGGTCGTGGGGACCAGCACCGCGACCTGGCGATTATCTTCCACGACCTTGAAGGCCGCCCGCATGGCCACTTCCGTTTTTCCATACCCAACGTCGCCGCAGACCAAACGATCCATCGGTTTGCTGGATTCCATATCGTGCGTAATGTCCTCGATCGCTTTAAGCTGGTCTGCCGTTTCTTCGTATTCAAATGCCGCCTCGAACTCGTGATACATCGTGCTGTCGAACCCATAGGCATGGCGCGTGACAAGTTCTCGGTTGGCATAGAGGTCCACCAACTCGTGAGCCATCTCCTCGATATCTTGCTTCACACGCGCGGTCGTTTTGGCCCAACTGGTGCCGCCTAAGCGCTCAAGCCTCGGAGCATGGCCGTCCGCCCCGCTATACCGCTGCACCTGATCCAGCCGTTCCAGCGGAACATACAACGTGTCGCCGGCGGCGAATTCCAGGATCAAATAGTCGCTGTCGAATCCCTGCACCGAAAGCCGTTTAAGGCCTCGATACTTGGCAATGCCATGGTGAACATGGACGACATAGTCGCCCACGTTGAGATCTTCTAAGGAGGAAAGGAAGGTGGCGGCTTTACTTTTCGCCTGCGGCTTATGGCGCGCGCCTTTGGCGAACAGTTCCTCTTCCGTCAGAAGGGCCAGGCTCAAGTCCGGTGCGAGAAACCCCGCAGACAGGTCGCCGTGCAAGGCATAAAACGGCGCCTTGGTTTTGCCGGAAAGGGCCCAAGCCCCCATCGTCCATTCCATCGCCGGCACGTCGTGTTCACGCAAGAGCGCCAGCAAGCGATCCACTTGGCCGCGACTCCTCGCGACGAGCACAACGCGGCAGGCCTCTCGCAGGCGGTCCATGATGGCGAGGGTCTGGCTAAAGGGCATCCCCCGGGCTCCGAGGCCGGCACTGGCAGGGGTTTGAGCAGGAAACGCCTGGACGGGGGTCCAAGAGCCATCGCTCGCAGTGAGAGGCTCCAGCGCGAGCGTGGGCCAGCCGCTCGTACGATCCATGAGTTCCGGCCAGGAAAGAAACAACCGCTCCGGTGACGGATAGGGCATGACCGTCTCCCGATCGGTGTGGCGGAGATAGCCGTCGTCGATTTTACTCCACAGATCCGCACAAACCCCTGCCAACGTCGCAGGCTGGTCTAGAACCAAGAGAGGGCGTTCGCTGAAATAGTCGAAGAGGGTATCCATATTGGCATAGAGATCTGGGGCACGCCATTCGGCATCCACCGAAATGGGAGTAAGTGCATCCGGCGACGTCTCTGCCCGCAAATACTCCCGCGCAGGAAGGACGACCGCACGATCCACCTTCGCCGTGGATTTCTGGGTGGCGGGATCGAAGAGACGGAGCGAATCGACAGTCTCTCCAAGAAATTCGACACGCAGCGGGTCGTCATAGGCCGTCGAAAAAACATCCACAATGCCGCCACGAATACTGAACTCGCCCGGTATTTCTACGACCGAGACTCGGCGATACCCGAGACGTAAGAGTCCTCCGGTGAGGGCCTCTCGCTCAATCGCACCACCCGGCTTGAATTGCAGGGTGGTACGGGTGAAGGTCGCGACGGGCAACAACCGTTGCATCAAGGCCGCAACGGAGGTGACCAGACAGGTCTGTGGTGCGGTTCGGATATGATGCAGGGTATTCATCCGGCGGGCGATCAGACTCACATGGGGAGCGCTACCCTCATAGGGCAAGGTTTCCCATCTTGGAAACAGAGCAAGGAGAACAGTCGGGTGACCGATGAGATCATGAAAAAAATACAGGTCATCAAAGAGACGTTCAGCCGCCTCGTCCGACCCAGCGACGATCAACCATGACCTCTTCCCCACAGCACCGACTTGGGTATGCAGAAGTGTGGTGAGGGCAAGCCCGGCGGTAGAACCATGCAAGCCGGTCAGGCAGGGACGTCCACCTTCACTCGCAAGTGCCGAGGCGAGCGGTGACAACCACTGAACCGTTAATGGATTAGATGGGATGTTCGACACGGTCTAGGTAGATAGTGCGCGGATCCGTTGGATAAGCGATGTGGTGGATACTCCTGGAACCAAGGGAATCGTACGGACAACTCCGCCGCGCGCTTCCACGATCTCACGTCCGACGATCCGTTCCACCGGCCAATCTCCGCCCTTTACCAACACGTCCGGTTGGAGTATGGCGATCAAGTTCAGAGGGTCCGGTTCCGTGAATATGACGACATAATCGACAGAGCCGAGCGCAGCGACGACTTCCGCCCGCTGAGCCTCGGAGACAATCGGCCGATCCGGCGCCTTGTTCAAACTCCTGACGGATGAATCGCTATTGACTCCCACGACCAGGAGATCGCCGAGCTTCTTCGCCTCCCGTAGGTAGCGCGTATGCCCCACATGCATCAGATCGAAACAGCCGTTCGTAAAGACAATGCGCTTTTTCTGTGCGCGGACCTGATCGAGGATCGGAGCGAGTCCTGTGCCTGTCAAGATTTTCTCTGACATGGTTCCATCATACTGACTGTCAATCTAGATAGAAAGAGTCGGCTCAATCCTTCTCATCGTGGGTGACCCCGCCAAGGCCGATAACACCGGGACCATGTCTGGCTGTCAGAATATCCATCGCTTCGATGGCCTTCATCCTTCTCTGGTCGTACAAACTGGGAGAGGCCTGTGTCAGGGAAGAAAGGCCGAGGCCGGCGAGGCGGTACTTGGTCCCCGGTTTAAGCAACTCATGCAAGACCTGCTTGATGGTCGGCCACATCTCTGGCTCGTAGTTGAGCGGATGGGAGAATGACCGTTGTTTGGTCGTGATGGCAAAACGCGAGTCCTTGAGTTTCACGGTACAGGATTCAGCACCAAGTCCATCTTGCCGCAGGTCGTAGGCGAGCGTCTTGAGAAATCCGTGCAACAGCTGTTCGAGATAGGCTCGATCGTTCGTATCCTGCTCGAACGTCGTTTCATGACTGAGGCTCTTTGATTCTCGATCGGCCACAACCGGTTCATGATCGATGCCGCGGGCCAATTCTTGAACCCAGTGGAGGCGAGCGCCGAACAGGTGGTGCAGCGCAGACTCCCATCGCGCATCCAAGAGATCGCCGACCGTTTTCAACCGGAGCGGCTCCAGCCGCCCGGCTGTCTTGGGCCCGATACCGGGTAGGGCTCTGATAGGCCGGCTGGCGAGGAACTCCCCTTCTGTTCCTGGCGGAATGACCGCCAATCCGTCCGGCTTGTGCGCATCGGCCGCAATTTTGGCGACAGTTTTTCCCGTTGCGACAGCAACCGTACAATGCAATCCCGTATTGTCGAAGATCGCTTGCTTCACAAGCCGGCCAAGGGCCAGTGGATCTGGATAGAGCGCCTGTAAATCTGTCGTGTCGGCGTAGAACTCGTCGATGCTGCTCCATTCAGCCAAGGGAAACAGCCGACCGGTCACAGCCTGCATCTGTTGATGCAGCCGACGATAGAACGGCCTGTCAGGGGGAACAAGGATGAGATGAGGACAGAGCCGCAAGGCTTCCGCGGTCGGCATAGCCGAATGAACACCGAATGCCCGTACGGCATAACTTGCTGCTGCAATAATTCCTCGCGGGGCCGGGCCACCGACGGCCACCGGTTTCCCTGCAAGGCTTGGATCTGCCAGGATGGCCGCTGAGGCAAACATGGCATCCACGTCCCCGAATAGGATCTGCCGAGACCAGCGCGCCATCGAACACCGTTGCAAGTCATTGGTCATTCGTCAAGGTAGAGCAGGGATACAGCGTGCGCTGAGATATGGAGAAGCCTAGAGCCTCGAAGGGGAAAAATCCAGTTTGAGTTGTTGGTCCGGCCCAGTCGAGACGCTACTGAATGAATGTTCCCTGTTTGCCACGCATGACGAATGAGGGATGACTTCCGATGGATTCAGCTCATGGAGTGCGCCTCGGCAGACGCCACAATGGTGCCGCCTCGGCTGAATCGTCCGTCTGTGACGTTGGTAGACTTTGCCACATTGCCGACAGCGCCAGGCAAACCTCGTGAGTGTGAGCACTTCCTTCTGTAATGAATGGTAGATGGTGATTGCCACGGCGCCGCCCCGATTCATCTCAGTCATTTTGCGGAGGAAGTCCGGTCCATGATTCGGCCGCCGCTTCAAGATGTCGTACTGCCATTGATGAATCATTTCATGCGCCAGCGTATTTATGATTTCCTGTTCACCATACTCGCTCGCTTGGACGACCTGTTGGAGCAAGGGAAGGGAGAGGCGAATTTCTCGCTTGGCCGGAAGGCGGGCACCCTCCTGGCTCCGCCGTGGCCGCGGCCCTCGATGACTCACGAACAGACCGACTGAGGAGGTTAGTCGGCGGCTCCAGACGAGACCGATCCTAGACAGCAGGCCTGAAAAATAGCGGTCATTGAGTTCGCTCCACATCTGGATCAGATGCTGCGAGGTCACTGGAGGAGATTGCGCTAGAAGCATGCGAAGGGCGTTACCCCAATTCTTCGTAGACCGAGGCTGCGAGCAGCGGCACCATGATTTCGTGGTGGCCGATCAGGGAGTATCCCTTCCCGCCCTTCTGAGTCGGTCGACGCACGACATTGGTGAGGGGACGGTAGTGGGCCAAGAAGTCCATGTCGACGGTCGTAATGTTGGTCAAATCGTGACCGAGATTGCGCCCCAATGACACCGTTTTGAGGAACACCTCCGGCAATACGACAGCAGAGCCGAGATTGAGATACACGCCCCCTTCCATCCCGGATACGACAGCCGCAAGCCGCCGAAAGTCCAGCAGCGAGGTCGCTCCAATGGCGGCTCCATCCGCGGCAGGATGCATATGGATAATGTCGGTCCCGATGGCGACATGTACGGTCACAGGAATACCGAGCTTCGCTCCGGTCGCCAGGATGCTCGTCTCGCGATGGGAGAACTGCCCCTGACGCCGGTTGATATAGTGGCCGATGGATTCACCCAGCCCCTCGCGATCGCCGGCCCCACGGATGATCGCCTCGTTCAACATGCGGCCGGTTTCTTCTGCCATCCCGAAGCGTCCCTCGTCGATCTCCGCGTCGACTTCCTCGGACGTGTGCCCCATAAGGGCCAATTCAAAATCGTGAATGATCCCGGCACCGTTCATCGCCACGGCCGACAGGATCCCTCGCTGCATGAGGTCCACGAGAATCGGACTTAATCCGACTTTAATGACATGCGCGCCGATGCCCACAATGACCGGTCGGCCTTTGCGATGGGCCTTCGCGATGGCCTTAGCCACAGCGCGCAACGTTTTTACCCCGAGAATATCCGGCAGCGAGCGATAGAATCGGCTGAAGCTGTCTCCACGGCGCCAGGGCTTCGCAAAGTCGGACACGCGAACCTTGCTGTACCGTTTCTTGAGCGGATAGGTCGTGAGATCCGTCACATTGATCGGCGGGATCAGGCTCGGGGTCGTGACAGAGGGCCGCTGCCGGTCAGGAGGCTTTGGCAAGGAGCTGTTCCTCAATGAGCTCACACAGGACATGGCCGAGTGTGATGTGGCTTTCTTGAATACGGGCGGTAACCGTTGAAGGCACCACGAACGGATATTCCACCAAGCCGGCCAGTTTCCCACCGGTCCCTCCGGTCCAGCCGATGGTCGTGAGGCCACAAGCTCTGGCAGCCTCCACACCCTTCAATACGTTGGGCGAATTGCCGCTTGTGCTGATAGCGATGGCGACGTCGCCCTTTTGTCCATGGGCGCGAACCTGCCGGGCAAAGAGTTCTTCAAAGCCGTAATCATTGGCGATGCAGGTGATGGCGGCGATGTCGGTAGCAAGAGCGATGGCCGGAAGCGGGGCACGTTCCCGCTTATACCGCCCGACAAACTCGGCGGCGATGTGGGCTGCATCTGTGGCACTGCCTCCGTTGCCGAAGAGCAGTACTTTATGTCCGTCGCGAAAAGCCCCCACAATGAGTTTCGTCACCTGCACGATACGATCGGCATGCTCACGCGCGAATTGTTGTTTGACGGTCGCGCTTTCGGCAAACACATTGAGAACATGCTCTTTCATGGAAAGCGATTCTAGGCAACCTGCTGTCACCTGTCAAACGCGATTTGCAGATTAAGACTTTTGAAGAGGCGCAACCGAGGTCTGGCGGATCGCGTTCATGGCCAAGGCAATCATGGAGCCGACATCGGAAACTGTCGCCGGCAGGATGAGGGTGTTGGTTGTTTTGGCCAACTCGCCAAACTTCGTGATGTACTGCTCTGCCACCCGCAGCTGGACCGCTTCCTGCCCCCCCGGCATTTGGATGGTCTCCGCAACCTTGTGCAAGCCCTGTGCAGTGGCCTGGGCAATGGCAAGGATCGCTGCGGCCGCTCCCTCCGCCTCATTGATCTGCTGTTGTTTCTTGGCTTCGGAGGCTTTGATGACCTGTTGTTTTTCTCCCTCGGCCTGGTTGATGGCCGCATCTCGCTCACCCTCGGACGTAAGAATCACCGCGCGTTTTTCCCGTTCCGCCCGCATCTGCTTTTCCATCGCGTCCAGGACGCCCTTCGGCGGAGTGATGTTTTTGATCTCATAGCGTAAGACCTTGACGCCCCAAGGATCCGAGGCCTTGTCGAGTTCGTTCACCACCTGGATATTGATGTTGGTCCGCTCCTCGAACGTCCGATCGAGTTCGATCTTGCCGATTTCGCTCCGTAACGTAGTCTGTCCGAGTTGAATCAGGGCAAAATTATAGTCGCTGATGCCGTACGAGGCGCGCTGGGGGTTCAAGACCTTGAGGTACAAGATGCCGTCCACCGACACCTGTACGTTATCCCGCGTAATACAGACCTGTTCGGGAATGTCGATAGCCGTTTCTTTGAGCGAATGTTTGTAGCGGATGCGGTCGATAAATGGGACCAGAATATGAAACCCCGCATCCAGCGTGGCTGCATACTTGCCGAGCCGCTCGACCACGTAGGCGCTTTGCTGGGGTACGACCACCGCGGTCTTGGCAATCACCACCAGCACCAGCAAGGCCAGCAACAGCACCACAAAAAGTCCGCCGCTCATGGTTACCTCTTCCATAGCCGTTCGCCTTCCATACGGTCCTCGCTCATTCTGCTGCAATCCATAGGGCAAGCCCCTCGACCCGTTCGACCTTGCACCGTTGGTTCTTTTTCAGGGGGGCCTGCCCGGCATTATGCACGGTCCATGTGGTGCCGTGCAGTTCCGCCTTGCCCGTGCCGCCCGGCACCAGGTCTTCGAACAGGACGGCGCTTTCACCCACCATCGAGTCCACGATCGGCATCTCTTTATCCTTGGTTTTAATCCACGCCAATAACGGCCCGCGAAAAACCAGAAGGGAGAGGACCGAGAGTCCGGAAAACAAAAGCCATTGGAGCCACTCCGCTTGGGCAAATCCCAGGCCGCTCAGACCTCCGATAATCAGCGACGCCAGCCCGAAAAAAAGAATGTAGAAGCCTCCTGGCGTGACCATTTCAACGCCCAGCAGCACAATGCCAAGGAGCATCCAATACCACCAAATCATCGGGGAACCCCATTCAGTATTCGAAGGAACGGCGAGGGATTGAAGATAGTAACAAAAGTCTAAGCGCCTTTCCGGAGACCGTCAAGCAGAATGCAGGCTCTTCCACCATGAATCGACCACCCGGCATACCGCAACTCCTGCCCTCTCTCTTGTTTCATCTTTCACAACTGCTGCGAGCGAAGCCCGAAGGCTTTTACGCCATCCTATGTTATAGTCCGCGCATTATGGCGCAGGACCAACCAGTCAAAGCCCTAGTGATCGCCCTCACCGACCATACGGCGGCGGCGGTCTACTCGATCAATCGTTTGCAGCCGGATTCGCTCTGCTTCGTGTTGCCTGAAAGGGCGAAATCGCTTGTGGAATCCGAAGTCCAGCCAAAGATCGAGCACATGCCCAGACGGTGGGATTGGGTGGTGCTGCCAGAGACCGGCGATTTCGTTAGTTGCTACCAGATGCTTGCCCGAACACTTCCGGCCATGTTGCATACATGGGAGGTGCAGCCGGGCGAGCTCATCGTCGATATGACCGGAGCGACGCCGGCCATGGCAGGTGCGCTGACGTTGACTACACGATCTCTCAGTTCGCGAATCGTGTCGCTCGTGCCGGCGCAAGAAAGACAGGAGGACGACAGAATCGATCTTGCCGGGCAGCCGTTCATCTGGACGCAAGGAAATCCCTGGGATGAAGCGGCAACTGTCTCACGCAGAGAAGGGTGCGAGTTGTTTAACCGGAGATTATTTTCCGCAGCAGCCAAGCTGTTCCGCGAGGTCGAAGCAAGGGTGAGCGGAGGGCAGAAACCGCTCTATCGGGCTTTCGCCGATCTGGCCGATGGCTACGACCTCTGGGAACGATTTCATTATCGTCAAGCCTGGGAGAAACTGAAGGGTGCCGTGAAGGCCTTCGAGATGGCCTCCCTGTGGGGTGGACCGCCAGGACTCACCTCGCTGCTTCCGGCGATCAAAGCCAACGCGGGATTCTTGGAAAAACTTGTACTCGATCCTGCCCCTGTAAAAGAGATGCAGGCCCCCGACCTGCTGGCCCATGCAGATCGACGACTGCATGGTGCGCAGGACTCGGAAGCCGCGATGGTCTCGCTCGTTCGCGCGCTCGAAGCCTTCGCCCAACGACAATTGTTCAAACAGCACCAGATCAAAACCTGGGATGTACAGCCGGAACAGTTGCCGCAGGCGCTACGGGAAACCTGCCGATCCTGTTGGCTGGAAGATCTGGACGGCAAGTACAAGCTATCCTTACAGGCGCAGTTTCGCACTCTGGCTGGATTGGGTGACCAGATGGGCCAAGCCTTCTTACGCGAATGGCCGACGATGAAACCGCTGCTCGACGCAGCCAACCATGCAGTCCTTGGCCACGGTTTCGAGCCGGTCAAAGCTGAGCGGGTGCAGCAACTGTACGAAGTGGTCGTCAAGTTGTCCGGTGGCAGCGAGACATCATTGCCGAAGTTTCCGGTTCTTAACCTCTAAGAGCATATGGCTTATGGCGTATAGGTAGGATGAGATAGGAAAATTGACATGGCGTTCCGGTTTGAAACCCTAGAGATCTTGCAGATGGCCAGGGGGTATGGAACGAAGGTCTATGCACTTACCGCCAAATTTCCTCGGCCCGAGGATTACGGATTGAAATCTCAAATGAACCGTGCAGTCAATTCGATAAGTCTCAACATTGGAGAGGGCATTGCCAAGAATTCCAATCAAGCCTTCGACTACCATTTGGAAATTTCACTAGGCTCGACCTTTGAGGTGGTTACCGGATCTTTTATCGCAAGGACTGCGAGTACATTACTGAGCCCGGGCATGAAGGTTTGTACGGGGACGGTCGGCGACTTGCGAGAAGCATTAATGCGTTCAGAAACACGTTCGCATAAGGCCGGTTTTCTCTTGCCATAAACTATAAGCCATCAGCTCTTATGGATATTAGAATTTACTACGAAGACACGGACTGTGGTGGGATGGTGTACTACGCGAATTATCTGAAGTATTTCGAGCGGGCACGGACCCAGTATCTGGAAGAGCGAGGGTTGTCGGTAGCTGGGCTCATGAAAGAAGGTACAGTGTTCGTCGTGGTGCATGCAGAAGTGGATTATTGCTCGCCCGCTCGGTATGGCGAGACCTTGATGGTCGAGACCTCCGTCAAGGATTTGCGATCCGCCTCTTTAACGTTTACCCACGCGGTGAAAGAAAAAACCAGCGGCCGTGTGGTCGTCGAAGGATCGGCAAGACTGGCAACCGTCGACGAGAACGGCAAGATCAAGCGCCTCGACAAGGCAATTGTGACCATGCTAAAATTTTCACTGCAAGGAGTCGCTAAATGACCACATGGACTGGGCCAGAGTTCGGCTTGATACAGATAGTCAGCTGGACCATCATCATCGGTATATGGCTAGCCATCGTCTACTTTGCCTGGAAGTTCTTTCTGGAAAACCCGATGGCAACAACCGGGAAGGAACGGAGAAAACTAGACTCTCAGCGCCTTGCGGCTCTCGCATCTGAGGATAACGAGCACGAAAAGGATTCCGACAAACCCGCCAGAGACCGTAGCGCGTAGCGTGAGCGAACGGTTGCTTCTCTTGTCTATTTAGTCGTCCAGATACCCCAGACCAACTCGTCCCGCTAGTCTCGCTCAACTACTCTACAGGGTCGCCCCCTAGGTTGCGCGATCCCGCTCAACTCTCTGGCGTGCCACTATCATCGCGCATCTTCCGGTTAAGCGCGATACCGAGCTCTTGGCACCTATTCACGAGGTCTTCATAGTTTTTGAGGTCGGCGTTGTACTCGGCCATCGGATACTTGCCGAGATTGCCTTGGCTCTTCTCGTAGAACCGCCTGCAGATTTCCCGGAGAGCTTGGACCGCTTCAAGCAACGAGGCCGCGTATTGGAGAGAACCCTCAACAGACCCTGGTTCGGCCTTCAATACTGATGAAAACGTCTCCAGAGTTGATGCCAACCGGCTGAGGTCTTTAAAGTGAGCCCCAAAATCCGTGGGCTTGAAAAGGCCTGGAATTGGGAGCGCCTTGCGCCAGGAGAGCTTAAAGATTGCGTCGTGGATCGCAGCGAACTCGGCAAGGATTGCATTTATTCTGGCCAGTTCTTCGGGAAGATCCTGCATGTATCACCCACGAGAATGTACCCCAAACTCGAATTGAGCGGGTACAAATCTCTCTACCGAAATTACGGACTATCCGGCAACCTTGCCTCCGGCCTCCCGGACGCGTTCCTGTACGAAGGCCTGTGTTTCAGGCGGCAAGCATGCGAGGGGTAACGTGCTGTACTGTGTTTTGGAATACAACAACAGCCATACACTCGGGAACTGCCACAGCTCTTTGACGGCAGACCACTGAAGCGTGGTCGTACCTGCGTCCGAGCTCATAGTGAAGGAGGACTCGTCGGCGCAAAACGTGGCTTGCGGCTTCTCCATCGTGCGGAACTTGCGCAGCGAGTTGCGATAGTACCCGACATATAGGGCCACAGCGATCCCCGCTGCGATAGCCAGAATCACCGCCAGGGTCACAATGAGCCACAGGGGTGCACCGAGCGCAATAATTCCAACGAGAATCGCCGCGAGAACAGCAAGCATCAGGATGAAACCAAGCCCCACAGAGCGGCGCCAAAACGCGAACACCGCCTGACGCAACAGCGACTCACTATAGATGAGGGTGGCCTCGTGTGGCATGGCGGCTAACGATTCAGCAGGCTGAGCCCGAGGTCATAGGTGGCAATGACAGCGCAATGGTTTGGCTTTCCGCACGCATAGATAGGCGTCATCTCTATGCTATTGATCTTGTTTCCAAGCTCTCCAGGCATAAAAGAACCCCACCGGAGAGCTGATGATGCAAAGCCATGCCAGAAGAGACGAATCAGACTGTGTGAACAACCAGCCGGCAAGAATCGTATAGATGATGGCCCCGACAAAGTAGACGAACCAGGGAATCTTGCCCTTTGGTTTCAACGGTGAGTTGGCTTGCGATGTCATGATTATTACCCCAGTGCGTTTTGGAAGGTCTAACTATGTATGATCTGAATCTGGATAACAAGACACCTGCCTTGAGATACCGGCCAAATGTCTTCCACTATCCTGCCAGGGTTGGCAGTCTAAATCCAAGCGGATTTTCCAGGTTTTTCGTTGAATATTCTCCGGTCAGGAACCTGATGAGTCTCCGTTTTTCCCCAACACCCAAACCGATGTCCTTGCCAGCTCATCGGCCGGGAAACGACCGCATCTTGAATATTCTGAAATCAGGAATGTGATCAGGGTGCGGAATAAATGCGATATCAGCGACCGCCATTTCGCCGCTTTCACTGGTCGCCGTGATTTTCACATCATAGGTGTCCACAGGAATTTGACAAGTACTCTCCCCTGGCAATGTTGCGACCCTCAGAGATACATCGCCTGCAGAACCGATAAATAACCTGAACACATCGACAAAAACTGCGTCCAGCCCCTGCGGGTCTTTCGTGACATGAACATTGCAGTTCGTGGCTCCGGCCCGGTCATTCCTCAGCTGAAGATGGCTGCCAATGGCACCGAAATTCTGCGGCTTCTTCTCCAGCGCTGTCAGTGTCACCTCGACATTCCTGAGGGTAGAATCCTTGTTGTTCACCAATGCGATGCGATAGGTATACAGAGATCCGCTGGTGGGCGCGGCCTGCGACCGATCGACGCCCTGACTCCTCTCCACCCAGGGCTCTCCTTCACGAATCACCACGGACAATTTGCCTTTCCAGATACTCGCTCGCATATATAAGTGAGTGCCCCATACACCGATGCCCAGGGACGAAATCCACAGAACCCACGAATCGATGGACTTATTTGCAATCCACAGCGGTACCTCTTCAACGCCGAAATAGTTGAACCAGGCTTCCACATTGGAATGGGCGTATCGAGGGGTAACGGTCGAAGCCAACATGAGTAACGTAAATCCCAGAATGGGGATCGATTGTAGAATCCATTTCCAATACCGTCCCATTCCCAACCTCGTCATCCCAGCCGGCACCCAGATTCGAGAGACCACTGCCCGAGATCCTGCCAGCCAAACAAGAGAGCCGTAGCGAACTGCGCCAGGATTTCATGGTCCATGCGTCCAGGGTAACAAGAGTACACCAGGCAGGATGCTCAATAAAACCGCCCTCATCGCATGTCAATCACGAAACGCCATCGCCGCTCGTGCGATGAAAATAGCACATGGCGTATAGCTTATGGCTAGGAGTCAGATATCGGACTACCAAGACTGAGAATCGACTTCTCTGTCCGACAGACGACGCTTTTCACAAGCCTCAGCCATACGCCATTCGCTATCGGCTCGGCCCCTGCAAGATAGGCTTCACGGTTGCTGAGATTGCTACAGGCAGCCGTTTCCAGCATCCTGCCAAGAGGAGGAGTACACAGACACTGAAGCTGTGGCCGAGAGACCATGGCGTCATGCGATGGAAGACGAGCGCCGAGAGCTGCATCGCAGCGAACCACATCGCCAGGGCAAGCACGAGTCCCAGAATGACCGGCGTGACTCTGAGTTCGAGCATTCACGAGAATGCGACTTTAGTTACTTGGCTGATTCTCTTGTTTCGCGCCCCGTTGTTCCCTGACTTCCGGAGGCACGAGTTGGCGTCGAGGCAACGTCAATTTGAGGCTTTGCTCAAATGAGCGATGGGTTCCCTTCGGACTCTTGTGCGGACGTAATCCTTTCTCACCGTGACGCCGCTGGGGACGAAGATCGCTCCCTGCCCATCTCTCCGATTTCTGGCAGAGATCGCAAGACCCGCGAAGTTCTGACTCAGTTGACTCGGGAGTCAGGGCTCTTGTCTCCAATGAGGAAGGTGGAGCTGTGGATGGTTGTGCCGGAACCCGATGAGAAAAGAGTAGGAAAAATCCGATAGCGATGAGTGCGACAAACGTGGTGTGAACCGGCGCCATGAGCTTTGCGAGAACGCACAGTTCGTACCAGAGCAGGCTGATTGACAGTGCGAGAAGCCGCATGCTGTTATAGCGGCGCATCTCGTTGCTCGTGAAACGCCTGCGCTTCGAAGCAAGCTCTGGCGCTCAGGAGCGTCGTTCGCATGTCGAACATGGAACGATCAGTTTCTGCATCATCAACAAGATACGCTTCACGAAATACGATTCACGGAGGTCGCAAGATGGATATGATGGGACGTGTGGGGCTGATCGAGATCCCGATCTTGATCGCGCCCGATCAAAAGGTCTGGATGGATCGGATGATCAAGGAAGGCAAGATTGCCATTCCTCCAGGGGGAACGCTGGAAAAGGGCTCGCTCTACTCGATGTTTGTCCGAATGCTTCTCCATAACGCCATGGAAGAGCAGAAGCGACAGGAGGTGTTGGATGCCGAAGACGAGGACGACGAATAGCCAGGACGTTGAAAGCTGCCGCCAGCTGCGTTCTCGCATCGCGCAAGACCTCAACGTACTCCGAGTACGCCTCGGCCTTGTGCTCCGCTGCAGCCTTGCTGGACAACAGCTTTGAACGTCCTGGTGAGCGTCAAGCCTGTGCAGTTGAATTTTCGACCTATCAGAGCGGATGCTTTCATCAACTCTCTGTATCCAAAGCGATCCCTTCTCTGTATCTCACGAGATACGAACGACGCTCCTGAGCGCCAGGGCTTGCCTTGAAATACAGGCGCTTCACGGAGGACGAGCTTAGAGTGCTTTGAAGGCAGAATGGGCGGCTTTGATCGTGTAGTCGATATCGCGGTTTGAATGGACGGTGGAGAGGAAGGCGGCTTCGAATTGAGAGGGGGCCAAATACACCCCCTGTTCCAACATCTGGTGAAAAAATAGTCCGTATCGTTTCGTGTCCGACAGTTTGGCTGTATCCCAATCCACTACCGGGCCTGAAGTAAAGAAGGCTCCCAGCATCGAACCGATTCTGGTTTGCGTAAGCGGCACACCGGCCTTCTTGGCCGCGTCGCCGATTCCCTTGGCCAGAGCTACCGATTTCTCTTCCAGCTTCTTGTAGACCCCGCGGATTTTGAGCTGCTTGAGCGTTTCAATGCCGGCAGACACGGCTAATGGATTTCCCGACAGAGTCCCAGCCTGATAGACCGGCCCCATCGGTGCGATCAGATCCATAATTTCTTTACGCCCGCCATAGGCGCCGACCGGCAACCCGCCCCCGATGATTTTCCCCAGCACCGTCAGGTCCGGCGTTATCCCGTAGAGCGTTTGGGCGCCGCCGTAGGCGACACGAAAGCCGGAAATGACTTCGTCGAAGATCAGGAGGATGTCGTTCTCTTTCGTGAGTCTGCGGAGTGACGCAAGGAATTCCGGTGCGGGAGGCACAACACCCATATTCGCAGCGATCGGCTCCAAAATCACGCAGGCCAAACGATCTCGATGTTCCTTAACGATCTGCTGAACTGCCCGGAAATCGTTGTACGGAACGGTCAAGGTATGTTTCGCAAAGTCAGCAGGAACTCCGAGCGAATCAGGTATCCCCAACGTGGCCAAACCGGACCCGGCCTTGGCCAGCAGATAATCGCTGTGACCGTGATAGCACCCCTCAAACTTCAGAATCGTATCTCGTTTCGTAAAGCCCCGCGCGACACGAATCGCGCTCATAACCGCCTCGGTGCCGGAACTCACAAGTCGGACTTTCTCCATCGATGGCATGGCCTGGTGGATCATGCGAGCGAGTATCACTTCCAACTCGGTCGGCGCGCCGTAACTGGTTCCGTTTGCGGCAGCCTTTTTGATCGCACTGGTCACCGAAGAGGCCGCATGGCCCAAAATCATCGGACCCCAGGACAATACATAGTCGAGATAGCTGTTCCCATCGACATCGTAGAGACGGGCGCCTTTCGCCCGCTCGATAAACCGAGGTTGGCCTCCGACGGAACGAAAGGCACGCACCGGGCTATTCACTCCTCCAGGAATGAGTTGTTGAGCCTCTGTAAAAAGCTTGGCGGAGCGAGCGGTTTTCATAATGGGGGCGCACAGTACCATGCAGTCGTGCTCTGGTCAAGGATAGGGAAGTACATGAAAACGATAGGGCGACCGGGGCCATAAAATGTCTGGAAAGACAGAATCCACACCATTTTTTGCTCCTACCGGTTTTCCCTATAGGCAGGGACTTTTCGTAATCCATTGGAAATGTGCCGATTGCATGTAACCGATCGAATGAGGCTCGACTCTTGCGTTTGATGCCGGTACCACTCAGTTAACCGGAAACGGTTAAGGGATCAGGCGATGAAGATTATCTGTTCGTGGTGCCAGCAAGAAGGGAAAACCGCACTGATGGGCGAGAAACCGCCCATGACAGATGTGCGGGAGACGCATGGCATTTGCGTCGTTCATCGCCATGAAGTCGAGGCCCGCTGGCAGGCATCGATTCACCAAGACTCTTACTCCGCAACTGCAACCGGACTATCTTCTAAACTCTTCCACTGGACAAGCTTACTGCAGGTGACCGAGAAGATACGCCTATAGAACAGACATATCTCCTTATCGGTCCCTAGAGAGTTATGCTCCCATTTTTCCCTGAAACATATTCAGCAGCTGGTCGATCCCGCCTGCGTCAATCTTGCCGCTCGGCGTCAATTTATCGACCACGCCCGGTAACAAGCTGGACAACTGAGCGCTTGCGGCATCGGGCGTGACGCCGGCCTTACCCGCCAATTGGCTCAAAAAATCGCTTCCGAGACCCTGTTTGATCTGATCCGGCGTGATGGGCAGATTCGTGCCAGTGCCTACCCAGGAATTGACAACGTCGCCTAGTCCATTCTTCTGGAATCCCTGGACAAGACCAGCCAATCCCCCTACGCTACTATTCTGACCGAGCAAACCTATCACCGCTTGCAGCAGAGGATTCTGTGCTGTCTGCCCACCCATCATCCCACCGGCTGCTTGTCCCAATTGATCCATAAGTCCCATGGCTGACTCCTTTCATGACGGGATATTGAGAAACTCCGACGGCCCGCTCGGCCATCGCTGACAAAGGAAGCCTCTTGCTTCGGCAAGACTCCCTGCCCTAGCTAAATGAGCAGGTCGATATCAACGAGACGCTCTACGTTTGGGAAACCGTTGCCGCTCATTCGCCTCCCGAGTCGGTCCCGCATCGACTTCATTCATCCCCCAATGAGTCCGCTTGGCTTTTTCCTGCTCCGATACAGTGAACAACGCGTGAAAAGGTGTGGCTCCTCGCGCGCCCATTCCTGCCTGTCCACTTCCCCAGGCCTCTCCCGCATCGCCCAAGATCTCAAGAAAGGTTTCATACTCTTCTTCATTGTCAGACAATACATCTCCTGCATCGGTGATCAATAAGACATACCCCTTGGCCGGCAGCCATTCCAAATCGGCCAAACATTCTTCCATGGCATCCCAGTTGTGGCCAAAGTAGTCGGGAAACTCCAAGGCCTGCGCAAACTCTACAAACAGACTTGCCGGCGTCTTACAGCGACGGCCCTTAATGACCTTCAACGAGAACCCAGCCGGTAGGCGCACCAACGATTCGACAGGCTTCCCGGCTGTGACCATCAGTAATGATGTCCAGGGAGCCTTTGTCGATTGGAGGTAGGCGGGCAACGTCGGCAAGCGTTTCGGGGTCATGGTATCTCATTCAATGGTATGAAGGTTCGATAATGGTCGCCGGTATAATAGGCCCTGCCGCTGTCTTGCTCGATGACGATCCGCTCCGCATCACGCGAACGGCCGCGTATTTTAGGGTTCACATCGTACTCTCGATAGTTGCCGCGAGGGAGCCGTCTCTCACGATTCTGAAATGCCCTGCCACCGATATATCCAAGGAGGGCTTTGCCCTCACGTTTCTGAATCGCTTCCAGCAGGTCTTTGGCTTTTTGTAGGGGGTCCTTCGCGACTCGATGCAGTCGATCAAGAGGCGGCGTGGCATCGTGAAGAACTGGCCCTGTGGACTGAGCGGATGGAGCAGAGGCAAAGAGTGCGGTCGGTTCAGACAACGCGCCGGCGTTGAGGAAACCTGTGAGACAGCCGAACAAGAATCCACCCAGGACGACGAGTACTCCATAAATCTTCCACCTTCGATCCATAGATTCGGATTCGTCTCACAAGGCGAGGCAACACAGTACGAACCCTAGCACGCACAATCTCGATGGATCAACGGGCATGAGGGAGCGGGCGCTCGAGTCAAGGGATTGTTGCTATCGCTTATTCGCCAGCGTAGCATCCAGCCTATTCATCTCGCTGAGGCTGCCCTCCTATCCCATATCTCCCAGCCTCAGGGTGGAAAGATCGGGCAGGCGCAATGGTCGCTTACGTTAAGGCGAATCAACGAGGTACAAATTGGAATCCGCAATAGACCGACTTGAGTTTGTGACAGTCGAAAGGCTCTTAGCCTATGGAGAGATGCTGGCGCGTCGCACCGCCGGTGAGGGGGTTACGTTCCCACCCATTCCGACCTCCGCAGTCGACCGGCCACAGCGAACCCGCGACGCCATGGAGAAAGTCAGGGTATTTGTGCAGCGTGCGCAAGGGGGCTTTCCCGAGGCAGAAGAGTATCGGACTACCCGTCGCACGCTGATCGAAGAGGGTTGCCAGGGCGACGAACTGGTGTTCTTTGCCGCTTGGAATGCTCTTCTCGCAGCAGGCGAGTTGGCCCCGCTCTTCCGCATGCCAATCGGGTCAGTGCAGAAGCCGACGCATCGCCGACCGGTAGCGATCGTGCCGCGCGCGCAACTGACACCGCAGTTGGTCGAGGATCGCATCGTGCTGGACTTGGGCGAGGATCGGTTTTGGCTCTTACCGCGCGATTTAACCGGCCGCACGCTTCTGTTCACGATGCGTCATGGTATCTCACGCATGGAAAGCAGCACCTATCGAGTCGGGCGGCGCCTCGCGAACGTACTGGATCCTGAGCGGGGTGTCCCCAAAGCTGAGGCAGTCGGTGCAGCCCTGGCGCGGATGCTGGGTGTGGTCGGGCAACAATTGGACTTCCTGCATATTCACAATTACCTCGATCCGCGCACCTTCGTCCATCTGGTGAGCCAAAGCCCCAATACGCGGCAACTGTATGAGCGGGTGACGGCGGCGCTGATGCAGGCGCAGGAGCACCCTGCTGAGGCACTCCCACCCACCTGCGACTCCGCCTTGGACTCCCAGGATTTCGGATGGGTTACAGGCCTGGAGAAGAAGGTGGAAGCCGAGGAGGCCGCAAAGGCGTTCGGCGTGGACGTACAGACGGCCAAGCGCCTGATCAAACATCCCTTCTACAGCTATCCGGGCGGGCATTCATTCTTCGATGTCTATGTAGACATCGTCGATGGCTTCCGCCGATTGGGGCAGTCCCACCAGGGGAAGGCCCTGTGTGTATACAGCCACAGCTCCACGTTGCGGGCGCTCATCATTTATCTCGATCCTCGTCCTTTTCGCGAAGCCTTCACCGAGTTCGGCGAATATAAGGAGGGACAGGACAACGTCGTACTGCTGGCCTACGAACAGGGACTCTTATCCGGCTATTCCACCGCTGTGGGTCTGTCAGCGCGAGAACGAGCGGCGCGGGAGACCTGGGTGAAGGTCGAGCGCGAGCGAAGGGACCGGATCACGCTCAAACCTCGACAGATCAAGCGGATCGTGGCATTGGTCTCGGGTGGCGATTTCGCCGGCGCCGGCGCCGCGTTGAAAGAACTGCGCGTGACAGGACACCGGTTCGGCCTGGAAGTCTACTTCGTTCGTCACGGGTTCTTAGGTCTGGCCAACAACTGGATCGAAGCGGTAACCGAGGACGATACCCGCGGCATGGGCAGCCATGCGAGCAGTCCAATCGGTAGCAGTCGCTTCGAAGATTTCAAGGACGAGCAGGTGCAGCAGGCCACCATGCGGCATCTCAGGCCCTATATGGAAGATGGAGCCTTAGTGGTCATTGGCGGAGACGGGAGCCTTCGAGGCGCGCGGGCGCTCTACGAAGGATTTGGGGTCCAGGCAGTGGGAATTCCAGGCACGATCGACAATAATCTCGCGGGGACAACCTCTCTGGGTTTTCATTCGGCTCTGTCTCTGGCGAATCAATCCATCGAGTCGCTGAAAGCTACCAGTTCCGCCATGGGCAGCGTTTTTTTCGTCGAGATTATGGGAGCGGGGTCCGGCCATCTTGCCCTTGCCTGTGCATATCAGGCCAGAGCTGAAGGCCTCTTGGTCAACGAGCACCCAGACCCCGATTCGTATATCGACGACTTCATTCTGGGCACGCTCAAGCGCACCTTGGGCGTCCCCAACAAAAGCCATCTGTTCGTGGTGGCGGAACAGACGCCCCATCGCCATCACCCGGATGGCGGCGTGCGTGGGCTTGTCGAGTATGTCGCCGGCACACTCGCCACGTGGCCACAGTTTCAGGCACGCCCCGGTGAATATTGCCTCGCCCCCTCGACTAAAGCCACGATCCTCGGCCACACGTTACGGGGAGCGCCCCCGACCCCCGAGGACAAGACCATCGGACAAGACCTGGCCTATGAGGCAATTCGCCGTCTCGTCAAAGAGCCGGAGCGGGTGGTCGGATGCATGTTGGCCTATCGCGGACCAGGCGCCATTGAGGTGATCCCACTCCACGCTGTAGCACCGAAGCAGTTCGACTGGGAGATCTTCGCCCGAATGCACGGAAGCGAACTGCCATAGCGGAGTGAGTGGAGCATGATGTCTCACCGTGAAGGCTGTGCCTGATTCTATTTCTACTCATGGTTACAGACAGACTCAATCGTGGATTTATCGAGCGGCTTGCGTCTGAAACGGCGGTTACGTTGTGGGCCTGGAGGTCGTTTGCTAGAATGGCCTCCTCAAACATCATCGTGAGAAGAGCGGGAAAATCGGGATGCGCGCGAAATGCGGGATGAGTCAGAATCTCATATCCAGCCCATCTTGTCTGTCTCACGCGGTGCGCATCCGACTGACCAATGACCAGTGACAGTCTTATCTATGCGTAAAGCCAAAATCGTGTGCACCATTGGCCCCGCCAGCGGTTCGCCTGCCTTGCTGGATCAATTAATTGAGAGCGGCATGGACGCGGCGCGACTCAACTTTTCTCATGGGACCCACGAATCACATGCCTGTGCGATCAAGGCCATTCGCGAAGCAGCGGATCGTCGGCACGTAGCGGTGGCGATCATCCAGGACCTGCAAGGACCGAGGATCCGTGTTGGAGAAGTCGATCGGGGCGGACTCGATCTGGTTGCCGGCCAAACCGTGAAGTTCGTGACGACGTTGCTCCGGTCCGGCGGTCAACTCGGCGCACAGTCTATCGCTCCATCAAGTATGCTTGAGATCCCGGTGACGTACCAATACCTGGTGCGGGATGTCCAGCCAGGCGCCCGCATCCTGATTGACGATGGATTAATCGAGCTGATCGTCGATCGGATTACCGGCGGCGCCGTCGAATGCAGAGTCGTGATCGGGGGACGACTTACCTCGCACAAGGGCATGAACCTGCCGGATACTCGCATCAGCGCCCCCACGCTGACAGACAAAGATCGGGGCGATCTCCGGTTCGGCATCGCGCAGGGAGTGGACTATGTAGCCCTCTCATTTGTCAGAGGTCCCGATGACATAGTGGCCGCAAGAAAGTTAGTGGCCGACTGGGGCGGCGACGTACCGATTATTGCGAAGATCGAACGGCCGGAAGCGGTTGAGTACTTGGACGCGATTCTCGATCAGACGGACGGTGTGATGGTTGCGCGAGGCGATCTGGGAGTGGAGATGGGGCCGGAGACGGTCCCGCTCCTACAGAAGCGCATTATTGCCGAAGCCAACCGCCGCCGCCGCCTTGTGATCACGGCCACTCAGATGTTGGAATCCATGACGCAGCACACTCGTCCGACAAGGGCTGAAGCGTCGGATGTGGCGAATGCCGTGCTCGATGGGACTGACGCCGTCATGTTGTCCGCAGAAACGGCGATCGGACAATATCCGGTTGAAACAGTCCGTGTCATGAACCGAATCGTTCGAGCCGCAGAAGAAGGGACACGATCGTGGTATACACGCTCGTTCGACACGCCACAGGGTGAAGACTCATTTCCGGAGGCCATTTGCCATTCGGCCTCTTCGGCAGCCTCAGCCATCGGGGCGAGCGTCATCGTGGCATTTAGCGAACGGGGTACGACTGCGCGCTTGCTGTCGAAACAGCGACCCGACGCGTCAATTATCTCTTTGACTCCATGTGAGGCGATACGGCAGCGGATGGCGCTGTACTGGGGTGTAATCCCTCATACGATGCGGCAGATCGCTCACACTGATGAGCGGATCGACGAAGCGGAACACCGACTGAAGACCGAGGGACTAGCGGCAACGGGACAGCGGATCGTGATTCTGTCGGGGACCAGGATTGGTCAGCCTGGAGAAACCAACTTGATGAAGCTACACAAAGTCAGGTGAACTGAATCGGCTGAGCGAGCCCTATGCCTGCACAGCGTCTGCGGACTGAGAGCTCCATTGCCGGACTCGCGCAAGAAGGCTTGCTCGGTTCCAACCGGGAGGAATACAGATTGGAAGAAAAGAGCGCGCAATGATACCCAACGTTGCGGGGCGGCTACTGCTTATTCTGTGTCAGCTGCTGGCCCTAGTGTTGTCAGCAGGAGAGGGGCTCGCACAAACCGGATCCCTCCAGCACTCGCCCGCGGAGGTGGTGAAACGATATCTGGCGCTCGATCATAAGGGAGCTCGGCTCGATGCCCTATCGGTCTCGGCGGTTGCATCCTATACGACTTGGGATGAGGAGCCGACCTGGGGCCATATCGTCGTGACGCGCGACTTTGTTGTAGCGGAGCAGTATCGTCAATGGGAAGTAATCGATAGCCTGGAGGTGGTGATTCCTGTCACCTTTCAAGTACTCGGCTCCGTGTACATGGAAACCGCCGGTTTCGTCCAGGGGGCCGAGACAGAAGAGATCCGGTTTCGCGTGAAAGCCGTCAAGAATCGATGGAGGATCGTGGAGCCGATGTTTCCCCCTCACGTGGGACAGAAGCGGATGGTGAATGTCGTGCGCGAAGCGTGGCTGAAGGAAACAGACCAGGTGAAACGAGACCGTCTCGGATCGTTGCAGGACGAGTTACGAAAGGCAAAGTAATGATGGGAAAGACCTCCGTTGAGCTGTTGATCTTCGATCTGGACGGGACGCTTATCGAGTCCAAATGGGACATTGCCGCAGCGGTAAACCTGACGTTGGCCGAGCTGGGTCTGCCGCAGCGGCCAATCGAAGAAATCTTTGGCTTTGTGGGGGATGGAATTAAACAGTTGTTGCGCTTATCGGTCGGCGAGAGCAGCCATATCACCTTCGACGACGCCGTGAAGGTGTTCAGGGGCCAGTACTTGACCCATTGCCTCGATCGCACCACGTTCTATCCCGGCATTGGAGAAATGCTGGCTCATTTTGCAGACAAGCGGAAGGCTGTGGCCACCAACAAGTCGATCGAGTACACGAACGTGATTCTCCAGGGGCTGGGAGCGCATCATTTTCAGTACGTCGTCGGAGGCGATCACGGGTTTGGGTTGAAACCGGAACCGGGCATGTTGTTACATGTGATGGAGCAATTGAACGTACCGAAAGAACGGACCGTGCTCGTCGGGGACAGCACCAACGACATCAACGGCGGACATAACGCCGGGATTCGCGTCTGTGCAGTCGGGTACGGCATGGGAAATCGCGCGAAAATGCAGGTCTGTCGTCCTGACTGGTTTATCGAACGACCGGAAGAATTAATGGAGCTATTCATATGAAAAATAGGTTGAGGCTAAGGTTGAGTAAAAGAGAGTTATTTAATCCAAACCGCCTCTATGTCCTCGCAGCAAGTCTGCTTATCGTCCTTGACCTCAGCCTGAACCTTAACCTATCGCATGCGGCATCGTTCGGGCTGGCAGACCGTGTGGTGGAACAGAAGCTGTCGAATGGATTGACCGTCCTTATGGTCGAACGACACCAGACGCCGGTGGTCTCCCTCAATATGACCTTTGGAGTCGGTGGCGTAAACGAGCAAGTTGGGCAAACTGGCCTGGCACACCTCTATGAACATATGGCGTTCAAAGGCACGAGGACGGTCGGAACCAAGGACTACGAAAAAGAACGCCCTATCCTCGAAGAATGGTTTCGCGTGGGGACCGAACTGGAGCAGCGGCAACGAGAGCTCGCGCGGAGGAGTCTGGATAAGCCGGCCAGCCCCGAAGACCATGCAGCGATCGAGAGGCTACAGAAACGATTTACGGAACTCCAGGAACAGGCCGGCCAATTTGTAGCAGGCAATGAGATGGCCTTACTCTATCAACGCCACGGGGGAGTAGGACTCAATGCCGCAACCGGCAAAGACCTGACCCGTTACATGATCAGCCTCCCGGCAAATCGTCTTCCGCTCTGGGCTGCGCTCGAAGCAGATCGCATGGCGCATCCGGTCCTTCGCGAATTTTACAAAGAACGCGGAGTGGTCATGGAAGAACGCCGGTTGCGGAACGACGACAACCCCAACGGGCTGTTGTACGAGACCTTCACCTCGGCTGCCTTCCGCGCGCACCCGTACGGCATCCCGACGATCGGCTGGGAGTCGGACATCCTGTCGCTGACACCGGCCGCCACTGAAGCCTTCTTCAAAACCTATTACGGTCCCGGCAATGCGACGATCGCGATCGTGGGCGATATCAATCCAAAAGACGTCATGACCTTGATCGAGCAGACGTTCGGCAAGATACCGGCCGGACCTCCACAGCCTCCGATCGTCACTGTCGAGCCGCCGCAGCGAGGGGAACGCCGCGTGGAGGTGGAATTCGACGCTGAACCGTCGGTGACCATCGGGTTTCACAAGCCAGGGTTGGGGCATCCCGACGACTATGTCTTCGACGTGATCGACGCAGTGTTAGGCGACGGACTGACTTCCCGACTCTATACGAGTCTGGTCCGCGAAAAGAAGCTCGCCGCCTCGGTGAACTCGGATTCGAACTATCCTGGCGTCCGCTCTACGAATCTGTTCGTGCTCAGCGCGACTCCGCTGGCTCCCCATACGACGGCAGAAATCGAAACGGCCATCTATGCCGAAATCGAACGGCTCAAGACGGAACCGGTCTCCGCGAAGGAACTGGAGAAGGTGCTGAATAACATCGACGCCGATCTGGTGCGGGCCCTTCGATCCAACGGCGGCCTGGCCTCCCAATTGGCCCTCTATCAGACAGTCGCAGGAGACTGGCGTTATGTCGTCAAGGCCCGGGACAAAGTTGCGGCCGTGACGCCGGAGAGCATCCAACGAGTGGCAGCGGAGTATTTCACAAAGTCGAACCGCACAGTGGCGACGTTAGTAAAGAAGGCAGGCGGAAAGCACGTTGCAGCGGCGCCGACACAGGAGGTGGCGCGATGACGCAGGTAAGGGGTAAGGG
>JABFSG010000096.1 GCA_013140715.1 Nitrospiraceae bacterium | reverse complement strand
AATATGGAGCGTGTGGCGCCGACCGATTCGACCGTGCTCATTACCGGCGAGACCGGGACCGGTAAAGAGTTGATTGCACGGGCGAGCCACAACGTGAGCCCACGCAAGAACAAACCGCTGGTGAAGGTGAACTGCGCGGCGATTCCAGCAGGGTTGATCGAGAGCGAGTTATTCGGTCATGAGAAAGGCGCTTTTACCGGCGCCTTGACGAAGAAGGTGGGCCGCTTCGAGTTGGCCGATAAGGGCACCATTTTTCTCGATGAAATCGGAGAACTCCCGCTCGATCTCCAATCCAAGCTGTTGCGCGTGTTGCAGGAGGGGGAATTTGAACGGGTGGGCGGGACGCAGACGTTCAAGGTGAATGTGCGGGTCATCGCTGCGACCAACCGCGATTTGGAAAAGCTGTCAAAGGCCGGACAGTATCGCTCCGATCTGTACTATCGCCTCAATGTGTTTCCTATTCACTTGCCTGCTCTGCGCGAGCGTGAGGGGGATATCCCGCTGTTGGTGCAGTATTTTGCGCGCAAGTTTGCCACAAACTTCGGCAAGAAGATCGATCGGGTTTCAGAACGGATGATGACGTCGCTCCAGCGCTACCAGTGGCCGGGGAACATTCGCGAGTTGGAGCATGTGATCGAGCGGGCGGTGATCTTGAGCGAAGGATCGGAGTTGGAGCCGATCGAGTGGCTTTCCCAGCCAGGCGGTAAGGCTGGTTCCGGGAAGCCGCTGACGTTGGAAGAAATGGAGCGGCAGCATATTGTCGATGTGCTTGAGCAGACCAATTGGCGTGTGAGCGGTGAAAAGGGCGCAGCTAAAATCCTCGACCTCAATCCCACCACGCTCGAAGCCCGCATGAAGAAGCTTGGGATTGAGCGTGTGAAGCCTAACGCGTGATGAGTGATCTGTTGAGAACGTAAGCAGTAGTACTTGGGCTCTGAATCATCTTCAGAGTTTTTTCCTGCCATAAGCTATCCACCATCAGCCATTAGCTCTTTTCCCATCGAATATTCCCAACTAATTGGGACGGTCCCAATATTTTAGGAATTGCTCTCTGCTGCTCTTTCGCTTCTGTCCGCTGAAAAATCAATCAATCTCCTTTTTGTACCAATCACTTACAGGTGCTCGTTCATCTCGCAAATCGTCTGGCACTGGGATTGCTGAATACCCAGTCATCGGACGAACAGAGAGGAGCGAGAGAAGATGATGCTGAAAATTACGAAAGTTCAAGAGAGCAGGAGCGATGTGCTCCTCAAGTTGGAAGGCAAGATCACCGCCGAGTGGGCTGCCCTCCTCGACGGTGAGTGTCGGTCGCTTCTTCGACAGGAGAAAGCTGTGTATCTGGATTGCTCCCATGTCGACTTCATCGATGCAGGGGGGGTTGAGATTTTGAATAACCTTCCCCAAACACAAGTCACCTTAATGAGCGCTCCTGGTTTTGTCACGGAGTTGCTACAAATTGGAGGCCGGTCATGAACGCAGATATTGCCATGTATACAGAGTCCATTGGGCATTTCCCATCGATGAGCCGGAAGTCGCCGGCGATCAAGTCCTCCGGGCTCACAAAGGCTGAGGACACAGTCATCGCGAGGCTGAAGCGCGGTGACGAAGGAGCCTTCGATGAACTGGTCAACCAGCATCACAGTGCGCTGGTCCGAATGGCTATGGGCTATGTGGCTGATCGAGAAGTGGCAGAAGAAGTTGTGCAGGACACCTGGATGGCCGTGATCGAAGGTTTGAATCGATTCGAAGGCCGGTCGTCGCTCCGTACCTGGATTTGCGGGATTTTGATCCACAAGGCCAAGGATCGCGGCGTCCGCGAGAAGCGCCATACGACCTTCTCAGCCTTCGAGTCCTACGAAGACGACAATGAGGAAGCAGTCGATCCCTCCCGTTTCCAGCAGAGCGGCGAATTGGCCGGACACTGGGCCTTCCCGCCGCAACCCTGGGATGACCGGACTCCGGAGAAGCTGCTTGTCAGCCAACAGGCGGTCAATGCGATGCAGCGGGCGATTGAGGCCCTGCCCTCGACTCTCAAAGAGGTCTTGATCCTTCGGGATGTCGAAGGCGTGGATGCCAAGGACGTCTGCGAGATGTTGAAAATCACGGAAACCAATCTGTATGTGCGGCTACACCGGGCAAGGGAGCGAGTCAGAGCGGCTGTGGAAACGGCCATAGGGTAAGGGTCAGAAGGTTTGAGGCGCGAGTGTTGGAGGTTAGAGGTTAGAAACCGTCAGCCTAAAAGCTGCTTCATCTGGAAGGCACTGTAAGAAATCTATGATTAAGAGGACTCAGGGGTGACACCACAATCGGAGGCACCCCATGACAGACTGTTCTTCACAATGTGCGCACAGTGGTTTGACTTGCCGCGATCTCACGGAACGAGTCTCGGAATATCTTGACGACAACATTTCTATCCTCACTAAGGTTCGGATCGGGTTGCATCTTGCCTCCTGTACCCACTGCCGTACCTACGTGCAACAGATCGATCTTGTTTCTTCTGCGCTGAGTTGCCTTCCCAATCTCTACCCACCGCCCATGAATCGTCTCCGTCTGCAACAGCAGTTTGCAACTCGTTACAGCAACTAGTCCACATTATTCATGAGCGCTTCTGCTGCAATCGCCGATCCGCTGCTGCGACGGGCCTTCGGCTGGCGGGCTCGCCCCTCGGCCCCTCACCGTACTGCATGAGTACGTATCGGGGCCTCAGGGCTCCGCGCGCCAGTCTTGCAACGCGGCTCAGCGATTTCGCGACGAATCGTCATGAATAATGCGGACTAAAGCCTCTTTCTAAACAGGACGCATCTTGGTCAGGGCTGTCGGCGGGAACGTATGGTTCGCTCGTCGAACTTCGTGATGAAACGGACTGCTTGGATACCTCCGACGCAGGTGGTGTAAGGGCGGTAGAGTTCACGCGACTACGTGCCAGCAGCCAAGAAGACCACTGGCCACGAAGAGAGACTTGGTGGCTGCAATCCTCACATTAGATCGAAGAAGGAGACGTGCCATGATCAGTACAGTCACTGCCACAATGTCATTGGAGAGAGAGCGAGACACCACCTTAAGTGAGAAACTGCAGGGAGTTGGGACATTTATGACCCGCTATGGACTTGTTATAGTCTTTGCTTGGATCGGGGCCATGAAGTTTTCCGCCTACGAAGCGAACGACATTCAACCGTTGGTGGCGAATAGTCCCTTGATGGGCTGGCGCTACAACATTTTCAGCGTCCAGGCATTTTCGAACTGGCTCGGTGTGCTGGAAATTGCCATTGCTGTGATGATTGCAGCCAGGCCGATCTCCAGACAAATCTCTGCCGCGGGTAGTGCGCTGGCTGCGGTGCTGTTTCTGGGTACTCTCAGTTTCATGTTGTCCACGCCACCTGTGTGGGAGGCCACCCTGGGCGGGTTCCCTGCTCTGTCGGTCGTGCCGGGTCAATTTCTATTGAAAGACGTGGTACTGTTGGGAGCGTCGATCTGGACGCTGGGTGAGGCGCTCACAGGTCAGTGTCACGATAGATAGAAGTGGAGTGTGAATAACATGTCCAGTCGTCGGTGGAGCACCGGTTTCATGCATGATGTCTCACTACGAATAGTGACGGTCGGTCTCGTACTGGTTGCCTGGTTTTCCTGTCTCGCGCTGACCCAGGCGGCGGATGTCCCGGCACAGTCTGCACCCCGGCATGCCAGCGATTCTCCCCACTGGGCCTACGATGGCGAGGAGGGCATGGACCATTGGGGGATGTTGAGCCACGGCTATATGGCCTGCGAAACCGGCTCGCACCAGTCGCCGATCGACATCACGATGCCAAGTGAGGATCGGGCTCCGGAGCGGCTTCAGTTTCACTACCGGAAGACGGATATTCAGGCTATGTACAATGGCCATTCGATTCAGGTGAAGGTCTCGCCCGGGAACGAATTACATGTGAATGAACGAATCTATCGCTTGATGCAATTTCATTTTCACGAACCAAGCGAACACCATATTGAGGGGAAAGAGTTTCCCTTTGAAATCCATCTTGTCCATCGCGACCGAGTCGGCCACATCGTCGTCCTGTCGCTCCTTGCCGATCTGGGTGCGGGGCATCCGGTTGTATCGGACATTTGGGCTTCCTTGCCGATGCATGCAGGCGAATCTGTTCTCTCGCGCCAACTCGATCTTTCCACACTGATTCCGGACAACCTTCATCATTTTGCCTACCATGGCTCACTCACCACACCTCCCTGCACGGAGGGGGTGCATTGGATCGTGATGAAAAACAAGATTTCGATCACCCAAGCTCAGAGAGATCGGTTTGTGGCTTTGGTCGGGCACAATGCCAGAGCGGTCCAGCCGATCCATGACCGTCGGGTTCTAGACGAATAACGATTACACCGTGCCGGGCGACAATTTCATCTTCCTGTAAGGTTACCGGCTGCTGTTCGACGTATCAGCATGTGCCCTCCTGCATCAGCCTACATACAAGGAGAACGTCCATGAAAGCCGTTGCTGTCATTCCCGGACAAGCCAATTCGATTCACCTGGCCGAATTACCCAAGCCGTCGGTCCATGAAGTTCCAAACAGTCGAGGTGTATTGGTCCAAATACTGCGCGTCGGTGTCGATGGTACAGATAAAGAGATCAACGCGGCTGAATATGGTCAGGCTCCTCCCGGCTACGATTTTCTCGTGATCGGCCACGAGTGCTTCGGCCGGGTGCTTGAAGTCGGCGCCAACGTGACGGAGTTGGTACCGGGAGATTATGTGGTTCCGACGGTTCGTCGTCCCGGGAGTAGCTTCTACGACCAGATCGGCCAGTACGATATGACCAGCGATGAGGTCTACTATGAGCGGGGGATCAACCTTCGTCATGGCTATCTGACCGAGCTATTCGTGGACGATCCGGAATATCTGGTGAAGATCCCGAAAGGACTCAAGGACGTGGCCGTCTTGCTCGAACCGGCCTCCATCATTGAAAAGGGGATCATCCAGGCCTACGAAGCGCAGCGACGGTTTAAGATTTGGCGGCCCAGGAAAGCGGCAGTGTTGGGGGCTGGGACTGTGGGGCTACTCGCGGCCCTCTCGCTGAAAATGAAAGGGTTCGACGTGACCAGTTTCGGAAAAGAGAGCAGGCCGTCACGCAATCTCGATCTTCTGGAGGAGTTGGGCGTGCGGTATATCTCGACGAACGATCTGTCGATCAGAGAGGGGGCGAAACGCATCGGCCCGTTCGATCTCATGTTCGAAGCGACCGGCTATTCGCCCGTGGCATTTGAGGCCATGGAATGTCTTGGCAAGAATGGTGTGTTGGTGCTGGCGAGTGTCACAGGCGGCGACCGTGAGCATTCCGTCCCAGCGGACAAAATCAACCTGGATTTTGTGCTCGGGAACAAATTGGTCGTCGGAACCGTCAATGCTAATCGCGAATACTTCGAGGCGGGTGTTTATGACTTTGCGCGAGCCGAGCTAGAATTCCCCGGCTGGCTTCCGAAGTTACTGACCCATCCTGTGGCAGGGCTGGAGAACTATCGGGACATGATGCAGACGCTCACGACAGAACAGGGTGCGATCAAGGTGTTTGTGAATGTCGCCTACGACTAAGGGCGGAGGCCATAGTCGATTGATAGGGATTGGTTCGTTGGATGCTGTGTTGATTTCTGATGGGCGCAGGGTGCGGGGTAATAATCTTTCACAATCACAGAGGAGGTTTTCAATGAAGAAGATGATGATGGCAATCATGGCAGTCATGTGTCTGACAGGCTTCAGCTCCCTTTCATTCGCGGAGGACATGGGGTCGATGAAAGGCGACATGAAGGAGATGAAGGGTGAAATGAAGAGCAAGATGATGGGGAAGCACGATGACATGAAGGGCGAGATGAAGGCTAAGCACGATCAGATGAAGGGTGAAATGAAGGAGATGAAAGGCGAGATGAAAGAGATGAAGGGCGAAATGAGGGACATGAAGGGTGAGATGAAGGGGGCCATGGGGAAGTAGCCCGTATCTGAACTTTCCGTCTTCGATCCCCACGGCCTGCGCTCGGTGTAACCGACCGCAGGCCGTTCTGTCTCGATACCAGAAACCGTCTGTAAGAATCGAGGCCCTGCTTCGACCAAGCAGCAGATAGATGATCCCAAGCAGAAGGAGAGACAATCATGGCCTCACTTATTCATGAAGGAACTGGAACCGGTCGAGGTCATGGAGGGGGACAGGTTTCGGAGCTTGCGATGAGGTCAGAGCCCTCCCGTATCAACCAACAGTCTGTTCCCGACAGTCTCACTCTCACCCAGGGTTCCATCTCGGCAGTCGCTCCTGTTTCAGCCTCTGGGACCGAGAGGATCTATCGCCATCGGCTTCCGATAAGGATCAGCCATTGGCTCAACGTCCCCTTTCTCATTATCTTGATCATGAGTGGCCTCCAAATTTTCAATGCTCATCCTGCCCTCTATTGGGGTGACCGTTCCGATCGTGATCAGCCGTTGATCTCCATCCGTCCAATACAAACCGACAACGGCGAGGTGCGTGGGATCACGACAATTCTGGGCTACAAATTCGATACAACAGGAGTTCTCGGCTATTCAAACGGCAAGCGCCGCGCGTTCCCTGAGTGGGCCACCATCCCGAGCGCCAAGGTCTTGGCGATGGGGCGGCAGTGGCACCTCTTCTTTGCCTGGGCTCTCGTCATCAATGGTCTCTTCTTCACAGCCTATGCGCTGATCAGTCGACATGCTACGCGGGACCTGGCTCCAACCGGTGAGGACCTCCGTGGTATTGGCAAGGCCGTCAAAGATCATATTGCCCTCCGGCATCCCACAGGCGAGGAGGCGAAGCGGTACAACGTGTTGCAGAAACTCGCCTATGTAGGAGTGTTGTTCGTGGTGGCGCCACTGATCGTTCTGACGGGCCTTGCAATGTCGCCAACGATCGATACGGCCTTTCCCTGGCTGCTCACGATTTTGGGCGGACGCCAGGCGGCTCGCACGATCCATTTCATCGCCTGTTTTTCTTTCGTCGGGTTTATCGTCGTTCACGTATCGCAAGTTATTCTGACAGGGTTCTTCAACAACATGCGGTCGATGGTCACTGGATGGTTTGTGGCGAAGCGAGAGCCAGGATGTTGAAAGAAGCCGCCAGCATTGTTCCCTGCCTCAGCCGGAGCACTTCGCGCAGGCAGGTCGCGTCGCTCACACCCTCAGGGGACTGGCTCCGGCATTGGCCGGTGCCTGTCCCGCTATTCCGGCCCTTCGCTCGCTGCGGCCTTGCTGGACGGCTCGTTTGAACATCCTGCGGATTCACATTGAGACAATGGAGAGAAAACATGAACTCACATGAACGTGCAATGGAACGCAGACAGTTTCTGAAGGGGACGTTGGGGGCCGCGAGTCTGGTGGCCCTTGCAGGCTGCGACAACTTGTCGCACAGCAGTTGGTTTCCTTCGATCTTGAGCAAGACCGAGAAATTGACCGAACGGGCGCAACGGGCTATCACACCGACCAATGCACTCGCGAAAGAATATGGCGAGGCCGATATCTCGAAGGTGTTTCCAGCGAACGGGAATACCGATCCTGGAACGGGCGAGTATGCCGAACATGTGGCTCAGGAGTTTGCGAACTGGACCGTCATGGTCGGTGGCTTGGTTCAGACCCCGACGAGCTGGACGCTCGCGGCACTGAAAGAATTGCCGTCGCGGACGCAGATTACCCGGCATGATTGTGTCGAAGGCTGGAGCGCAATCGGCAAGTGGACCGGCGCCCCGCTCGGTGACCTCATACGCCAGGTTCAACCCTTGCCGAATGCCCGCTATGCGGTCCTCTATTGTGCCGATGTGGATGAAGACGGGGTGCTCTACTACGAGAGCATGGCTCTTGCCGACTGTTTCCACCCGCAAACGATTCTGGCCTACGAGCTGAACGGCGCTCCGCTGGATATCCCTCATGGTGCACCGATTCGCCTCCGTTTTGAACGCCAACTTGGGTACAAACAGGCGAAGTATGTGACGATGATCGAGCTGGTGGAGACGTTATCCGGTATTAGAGGCGGGAAGGGTGGGTATTGGGAGGATGATCAGGGGTATGAGTGGTACGCAGGAATCTAGGAAGTAGAAAGTAGTCAGTAGGAAGTAGGCTGAGGTTAAGGTTCAATCGCAAGAATGTAAGGCCTGCAGATCGTGATAAACGGAAGGTGCTGTATACCCGGTTCCCTTTTTCGCTCAACCTCGACCTTAGCCTCAACCTTTGCGTTCTGCCTGCTCACCGGTTGCCTGTCGCCGATTGCCATCCATCGGGCGGTGATCGAGTATGATCGGACGGTCAGTTAGGTTGAAGCGGATCTCTTGCTCCTGAACATCGCGCGAGCGCGACACCATCGACCGGTGCACTTCACAGCCGTTTCCAGCGTGGCTGCCACGTTCGATTTCCGTACGAGTGCGGGGATTCGCGGTGGATTCGGACCTACGATCGCCTCGCGCGATCGGCTACTGAATCTCGAATACAGCGCCAGCATCGCCGAGAATCCGACAATTACCATCGTCCCGATTACAGGGGAGGAATTTACCAAACGTATCCTGCAGCCGCTTGATGAAGGCAAGTTCGAATTCCTCGTTCGGCAGGGCTACGCCATCAATATGGTTCTGCGTCTCATGGCGCGCGGGATTGCGATCGACGATGAACGTGGCCCCACCGTTCTGTTCAATGCACCCTCGCAAGGTGGTGGGTACCTAGAATTTCGTCGTCGCCTTCTGCATTTGGCCGGGCTGGATACGGAGCGGAAACTATTTGTCGGGCCGATCCCCTTCGAGGAGAACCACACGATCCGAACGAATCGCCCTCCGAATCCTGACGAAGTCGTGGCAGCCTTGGAAAAGGGTTTTTGCTGAGAAGGAGACAGAGAGGGAGTGATCCACACGGTTCGTCGGAAAACGGTCGGTCGACTGTTGATTTCTAACTATGACCCGGCTCGTCTCTCGAACGAAGAGCGGCGGTCGCTCCACGAAGAAGCGCAACGAGTGCCGTTGGATTCCGTGTTGGTGGATGTCCGTCCCGGATTTCCGGGAAGCGAATATCCCTTGCACGGCTCAATTTTGCTTCGCAGTATGAACGCGATTATCGGATTCGTGGCCAAGAGTATCGAAGAGAAGATGGAAATGATGGTCGAACCTGACCCACGAACCAAGACGGTGGTGAGAAATCCTGCCAGGACGCTCGAAATCGAAGAGTCCGATTCGAAGCCCGGTGACTTTGAATTTTCAGTGCTGTTCGACGGCCGACACTATTCGATCCGCAAATATCCTGTAAGCCAGGGGATGGTTCTGAGCTGGAATCAAGAGGCCTTTGCGGTCCTGTCGAACCTGTTCCAGATGACCGTGGCGGATCTCACCAAGTATCCGACACCGGCTATTGCGATTGCCAAGTAGCTCCGGGGTTGACCCGGGGCCGTTATGGTACATGAAGCCATGCGTAAGGAGGGGGCCATGGTACAGCGAATGTTGATCGGCATCAGCGCCTTCTTGATCGGGGTGCTTGTTACCTGGTTTGTGGCCAATGCGGCAGTCGGCACGAAGGCGCCTGACATTACGAACCAAACTTGGCTGAACAGCGCGCCCCTGCATCTGTCTGACCTAAAGGGCAAAGTGGTGATGGTCGAGTTCTGGACGTTCGGCTGTTCCAACTGCCGCAACGTTGAGCCCTACGTAAAGCAATGGCACCAGAAGTATGAGAATAAAGGCTTCGTGATTATCGGCGTCCATTCGCCGGAATTCTCCTACGAACAGGATCTTGCGAAGGTGAAGCAATATGTTCGAGAACACGACATCCGCTTTCCGGTCCCCATCGATAACGATTTCTCGACATGGAATCGGTATGGCAACCGGTACTGGCCTGCGATGTATCTGATCGACAAGCAGGGTGTGATTCGCCACGTACGGATCGGCGAAGGCGGATATCAGGCGACGGAACGATTGATCCAATCGCTGCTGGCTGAGACATTCTAAGCGGTGGTGGCCTTGAATGGTTCTTCGACAACGCCTTCCTATCGGTTACTGCCGGTTGTGAATTGTTACTGAAGTATTTTCTGGTACATCGATATGTCGGTAGTGACCATCGGTCTCTGATTCAATATTGTTAGGGTAGGGCTGGTCGGCATCGGCTGATTGCTCCTTATCTGTCATTTTCATTGTGGGATATTGTACATGTGAATCTGGAATCTTGACGAGAGGCTCTTGTGCGCACTACACTAGCAAAATACTGGTATTTGGAGGGGAGCTTCTATGGCTGAATTGCGCGTGCTGAATAAAGATAAAAAGTCGTCGACAGTAAAAGATTCCGCTGCATTGACCACTCAATTAGCGGCTGGCCTTGAGAAGATTGGGCTTGCCATGAAAAGCCGGACGTGGCGCCGCGAAGGTCGTGCAGGCCTTGGTCCGTTACAACGGCAGGTTCTCATGCTGCTTCAGTCGAAGCCTGAGCAACGCGCGCGAGTCTCCACCGTGGCGAACGAGTTGGCTGTCCGGCTCCCGACCGCATCGGAAGTCATTGCGACGCTTGAGCGGAAGCAATTGGTTCGGCGGCGTCATGACATGAGCGATCGACGAGTTGTGGTGGCACAGTTGACCGCCAAAGGGAATCGAGCCTGCACTCCTACGTCCCGTATGCCAGATCGGCTGGCGACTGCGACTGAGGCACTTTCTGAGCCGGAGCAGGTCATACTCCTCACGTCCCTTGTGAAGATGATTCGTAGCCTCCAAGAGCAGGGAGAGATTTCTGCCACGAGAATGTGCGTGTCCTGTCAGTTCTTTCGCCCAAACCAACATGACAATGCCGAGCGGCCACATCACTGTGACTATCTGAAGGCTCCGTTCAGCGACAGTTCGCTCCGTCTTAATTGCCAGGTATACGAACCGGCGTCGACCGCACAGGTCAATCAGACGTGGGCGAGCTTTATCGGTTCCCGTACCGCCTAGGTCAGCGTTCCATTGCTTGGATCGGACTCTAGGTGGGCTTGGGGGAAGGGGGAATCATGAGTAACGGAAAGACAGCCGCTCTCTTCAAGAAGGGCTCAGGCCGATTGCCGGAGGATGAATGGCTCGGGCCGGAGTCCCATATGCCAAATCTGAGTCAGGAGCTTCGACGTCGTGAACCGAGGAGAATGGGCCTCTCTTCTGGTCTGATCGTTGGTGCGATGTTTGCCGCTGGTGTGGCAGCCGGATGCCTGGTCATGCGCCTCTTCGACCGACGGTCTTAAACACTTCTAACAGGATCTTCGAAAAACCTGCCAGCGACATTCTCGACAACTGCGAAGCCTGCCCGGCATCTTTTATTCGGTCATTTTCGATACAAGAGGTGGTCGGCCTCAATTTGAGTGAGCAGATCGTCCAGTGCCGCCTGGACAGCATCCGCAATGGGGCTCCGGTCTGAAGCTGTGATCCAGCGAACGCTCGATCCTTCCGTTTCTTTGTCCACCAGATAGGACTTGATCGGCGGTTTTCCCGAAGGACCCAGGGTTGATTCCAGGCGCAACCGATAGCGGTAGTTGCCGTGGGATCGCATCGCGAGCCAGGCTTTGACTGTGAGGGTGACGTCGGCCGGTCTGTCGCTTACCGAGGCAAAGGTCTGGCGTGATTGGATATAGTCGATCACAGCAGAACGAAGATCCTCCGCGGGCCACTCGAGCAAGGTAATGCCCCGCCTGTGATCGGCTCCTTCCAGTGCGAGTGAGGGCACGAGTACTTGCAGCGATTGTGTGATGAGGGTAGGTGAAACGGCCGGAGCTGTCGGGGTGACATGAATGTGGTGAACACAGCCCCAGCTGAGCAACAGAAGTCCACCGAGAAGTATTCGAGAAGAATAGCGCAGAAGGCCTGTGTCGTTCACGGATTCGTCGTCGTGGTGGGTGGATTGAGCATGTCCAAATCTCTCAAGGCTCGTAGAGCCTGTTCACGGTGGGACCGATCTGTGGGATTCGTGTAGGTATCGATGACACGGCGATAGGTCGTGCGGGCTTGGGGATATTGGCGCTTGATGGTAAAGTATTGGCCCAGCGCAAGCCAATTTGTGGCTGCAGCTTCGTTGGCGGTCTTCATCAACGCGAACTCCCGTTCGACCGTCGTGGTGCCTTGTTGGCCTGCTCGTTTCCTGACCGTATTTCCCATCTCGCTCGCCATGGCTTCAATCTGCTCATTGTCTCGGATCGCGGATTCCACCCGATTGGTTTTCAGGTTGCCATAGAACGCCTCGGCATGACTCTTAATCAGATTGGCCCGTTCTTGATAGGTGTCGTGGGCGCAATTCGCGAGTAACAGGCTGCAGGCAACGAGCAGCATGGATCTGTACGATGCAAATGGTGGTCTTGTCATGAACCTTGCTCCTTGAGTTCCTGCCAAGTGTGATTGCACGACTCTCGATTGAGATCATCCTACCGAATTTGGAGAAGAAACGCGACCGGGTCCTGTGAGGCCTCCCATGTCCTCTAGTGACACATGCGTCTGAAGTATGGTAATAACCCACCGCATTCTACAAACCCTGTTTCGTCCCCATCGTCTAGCCTGGCCTAGGACATTGCCCTTTCAAGGCAGTAACACGGGTTCAAATCCCGTTGGGGACACCAACCGTACACCCTTGCTGCCAGTTCGAAACCGCGCGAAATCGTACCTTTGCCGTGGAAACGCTTGAAATGTCTCATGGTTGATAGCGCCTTGGCAGATCTGAATCGGCCGTAGACTTTTCGAGGGGGGCTCTACCCCTCCAAAGCTGCATAGATTCCTCGTGTCTTCCACAGTATTTTTACAACAAGCGGCAGCGGTATTCATGGGGTGCCTATGGTGCGATGCCATAGACGGAATCGTGGAAGAATTTCTAGTGGGAGGTTTCCAGGACGAAGGCCGCGGCAAGCCTGGACGAGGCATTGTCCCTCTTGCGGACGTTGGTTGATAAAGCACGATCCCACGGCACCATGGGTCTGTTTCTGCGGCTGGCTGAGTGGATAAGCGCATCGTCAACAAGGGGAGGGGCGCATCATGGGTCACGCAGTCCTCAATGACTTCCGGGCTGGTTTTTTTCTGATGGTGGGCTTGGCCATATTGGTCTTCATCTGTGCGATTGCGGCGATAAGTGCCGTCATGCGCCCGGCTCGATGGGCCGATCGAAAGCTGGCACAACTCTAAACTGGACCCTCTGCGTCTTGGTGTAGAGCTTAGAGCCTGGCGAGGCACTCAGGTTCTACTCGATTCACCCCTTCTATCTCCTCTCTGTCTGTCGTCCTCTGCCTTCCACGAGAGTCTGCGTGCGGGGTAGGTATTGGCTGGATCTTTCGGTGAACGGTGGAACCTCTCGGGAGGTGTGCCACTATGATTCGGGCAGACCTGTCGCTTGACCAAGGGGATTACGTACGAGTTCCTGTAGGATTTTCTGATCGTCGTATCTGTTCTCCTACAGACCCCAATCCAAAACTTCAAGCCCGTGTTCTCCCAACTGGCTGATTTCCAGACTCCTGAGGTTCTGCGCCCTCTCGGCATGAGAAGTTGCGTATGTGCTAGTACGGATAGCGAGGCAGGATGAAGAAAAGACACCTGCGTCAAAAGGACAGGTCTGGTTTCCTGAGTTGTGTGAGGCCAGTTCGATTTCCCGCTGGAGAGTAGGATGTCTCAACGGTGGATGGTGCTGATGGCGACGCAAATCCTGTTGGCCTGCCCGGTACTTCTTTTTGATTCTTGAAGTTGAGCAAAAGAGACGAAGGCAGGTTTGTGGCGAGACCGAGGGAAAAAGCTAACCGGGCTGCTGCTGTGGTGGGTGAGGGAGTGGGGTTTTTGTTTTATGCTGGAGTCCGATCTGATGGTGCAGCAGCTTGGATGCTCCTGCACGGTTGCCCATCGTGACGTCATCAGGAATAAGCGGAACTTCGAGGAAGAGAGACAGCGTACTCTCCGGCAGCGTGAGCGGACGGCGAAGCACCCACTTCCCTTTCGTGGGCGGGGCGTCGTTGGAGAAGGGGATGACCTCTCCCGTCCCGGCATTGAGTAACATGGGGATGGTGGCTTTCTTCCATCGCTGAAAATTCCACAACCGTCGCCACATCTCAGATATCGCCATATGCATTCCTTCAAGACTTTTGAGCGGGTGATGTCACTCGACTCATGATGAAAGGGTGGGCCAGTGGTTCCCCGGCATATGGTAATGGCTATGAGCAACTACGATGCCACTCAGATCTTGTAGCGGTCTGTCATCCAAATGAGGTTGTCACTGCATGAGATTTATTAATGGCGCCGGTACGGATCTCTTTTCATGCAGTCCGTGATGGCAGATGCGGCTGTATCCATTGGGCATCAGCCGGTGCACTCCTGTGCAGGGACAGGTCAGAAGAGTTTGGACTGTCCTGGCTCTAAGTCTGCGCCGGGGGAGGTCTATGGAACGCTGGCCGATTTCCCTTGCAGTGCCTCATGACCCGTTACAGGGCATTGCATGAGGGCCAGCCGATTGCCTGAAACCTCGATGTCAAGGGTGAAGGTGAGAAGCTTGAAATTGCTTGCTCTTATACTGGTGAGTGGTGTGCGAGGTCGTTATCGAGGGTGGCCCAGGAGATGTCGTGGGCCACGCGAGCAAAGAGACTGTGTAGCAGAGGGTTACGGTGCTGGCAGTAGTTGGTGAGAGGAATGAGGCGATGTCCAAGGTCGAGTTTCGCACGATAGACTGTTTGGCCGCTCTGAAAGTCGGTTGCGCCGATGCGGGAGGCCCAATCGATGGCCTGTTCCCATAGACGAAAATAGAGGAACCAGTTGCCATCAAAGCTATAATCCAGGCCGATGAATTTATTGATAACTCGAGAACCGACCCGAAAGCAGAGCATGAAGGCCACGAGTTTTCCGGTTTCCGGGTGCCGCAGCAGAACGAAGTGGGAGACATCTTCTGCGGCGATAAGCTGAAAAAACTGAGGCGTCAGGAGCTCGAACTTTGTTTTGCCTTTCTGGTAGGTTTGCCAGAAGAGGCCAAAGATCTCATCGAGAAGCAAGGGATCAGGGTGCTGGAGCACCGTGACGTGAAGGTCCCCTAGCTCCTTACTGCGTCGGAGCTTACTGCGAAGGTTGTAACGATTGTGGGAGGTGAGGGTTTGCAGATAGGAGCTAAAACCACCTTCGGTGAGCGGAAGATGAGTGCCGGGATAACTCACGACTTTGAACAGGCCCCTGCTGGTGCACAAGGGCTCCAGTGCTGCAGACGCTGTGTCGGGAAAATCTTTCCAGACAATCATCGGAGCGCCGACTTGGCGAGCGCGGAGAGAAAGGGCGTCATGGAGGATCGGCCCTATCTCTGCTAAAGCAACTCCAGGCAGTAAGCCCACCGTTCCCTCATCGCTGCAAGGAGAGCCGACGAACAGGGTGCGTTGATAGCGCAGCCGTGGAATTGCCTTCCCTGCAAATCGTAGGATACGGGCAATCGTGGGTGGAGCGACAAGATCGATGGGGACGTCCATAAGGAATGCCGGGGCGATACCGACAGGGTCGGAACCTCGTTCGATGATCGCGTAGGCGAAGGTGAATTGGGCCTCCAGGCCGCTCCGGTCAAGGGCTCTATACCACCATTGGCCCTCTAATGGCGGCCCGAAACAACCTGACCAGAGATCCGATGGAATGTCCTCGACCGAAGACACCCAGCGAATGGAAAACGTTGTAGTTGGCTGCATCAGCTCAATCCCATCATGACCATGTTGTCCAGAGTCAACCCTATGCCGACCCAGCGTTTGAAATCGACTTTTTATCTTAACTAAAGTCGCGACCGTAAGATCCCAAAGACAGTGGGCCGGTTGTCGGTGGAAAAGGCGATGGTGTCCCACGAAATGCTAGGACAGGAGACTCTGCTCTTCCAGCACCGAGCATATATGCATGAAGTCGTCCTCGTCCAGCCATGGGCTATTGGATATCGTCAGCATGCGCGCTGCAAAATCGCGTGCATTGGGTGTAACGGAGTTGCTGAACATAGAAGCAAGATATTGGTAGTCAGGCAAAGCATGGATGTAGAGCCGACCAATGCCCAATCCTTTATGCCAAAGATGTGCAAGCGCTTGGTCTCGCGCCTGCTGAGTCGGCATCAACACCTGGAAGAACGGCCATGTGCCGATGTTGCCCGCGACATCATGCATCACACTGATGCCGGAGATCTGGTCCAGTTGGTGTTTTCTGTACATCGCCTGAGCTGCCGTTGCATCCAGAAATGCCGGCAGCCGCTCCAGCGCACTGGCGCCGATCATTTTGCGCCAGGCGCCAACCCGGTGTAGTGGAATGTCTGGAGAGCAATCATCGCCGACCGCCTCGATCAGTTTGCCTTTCTTGAGCTTGCGTCGAAGCGGAAGCCCGTAGGCAAGCCCCAGCCCTGCAGGTCGGTACAATGCGAAATAGCCGAGAAGCTCCAGCAGTCGCCGAACTTCCCAAGCGAGGCGATAGGGCGCGATTTCCGCACTTGTTGCGCGCAGTTGCCGGCGCAGATCTTCATCACGTGCGACCACTACACCGCCGCCGTAGATCGTCAGCCCCTTGCCTACTCCTAGACTGTAAAACCCCATATCGCCAATGCTGCCGACTGGTTGCCCTTGCCAACTTGCGCCTAGGGATTGCGCCGCATCTTCCACCACAGAGGCTCCAACATTCTTGGCAATAGCCGTTGCGGCCGCCAGATCGGCCACCCTCCCGCCAAGATGTGTTGGAATGACGGCTAGGGTATCTTCCCCGCAAACTGTCGCGAGCGATTCCGGGCAGAGATCGAAATGATTGCTGCGTGTGTCGCAGAGCACAGGTTTTAGGCCGCAATGGGCTACGGCGAATGCTACTAGAGGGCAAGTATAGGCAGGGATGACTACGGAACGCCGATGGCTCGTGCGTTTGAGTGTCGCAAGCGCAACGACGAGAGCTGCGGTGCCGGAACATTCGATCTGTGTCTCGGGCTGGCTCAGGAACGCAGCCAAGTTGTGTTCGAGCGACGCACTTGAAGGGAGAAGGTCGCGCCATGCTAACGGCAGACCCGCGGTCGGGGAAACTTCCCGCATTCCATCAGTCATGTGACTGCTTGGCCTCACTCAAGCTCAGAAACACGATGCCCAGTATAATACTGAGAGCACCGACCATCTGCATAACCGTGAGATGTTCGCCGAAATAGATGACGGAGATACCCAGCACAAAAACGATTGCGAGATGTGACGCGGCGAATGCCGGCCCTACCGGCGCATGTTTCAACAGCGTCATCCAGGCAAGGAAGGAGCCGATGTATCCGGCTACTGCAACGTAAATCCATGGGTTGTGGAATACGATCAGCAGCCATTCAATGTTTAGGACAAATTCACCCGCCTGTGTTGATGCCAGCTTGAAGGCTACCTGTGTCAATGTATCGAACAGCATCAGCGCGCCAAAACCGATCAGATAAAAATCGCGCATTCTCATGCATAGGCTCCCACGAGTGCCACGCCGAGAATGATGAAAAACATTCCCAACACCCGCATGGGGTCCAGCAATTCACGGAACAATACCCTGCCTGCAACCAGGATGGCGACCATATTGATGGTGCCGAGCAACACGCCGCTCGAGAGCGGCAGGATGGACAGCAACACCATCCATAGGACGAACTCCAGGCAGAAACAAACAATACCTATCCAGAGAGGAATGGAAGAGAGCATTTTCTTCCAGCGATGCCACTCTGACTCGTGCTCGGTAATCGCGGCGGACTTGAAGGCCATATGGCCTACGGTGTCCACCACGATATTCAATAGCCAGACAAGGATGGCGAGATTGGACAAAACAGGGTTACCTACTTCTAATTGGGTAGAGGGAGAAACCTGGCGGAGTGTAGCTGATGGTGGAGTCTCTAAATCGCGGCAGTGAATCGGGCCGAGGTTGCAACAGCGAGCTTCCAGCGCATGTGGACAACTTTATTCCAGGTGAATGCCAGGCCAGAACGGGTCGGACTGTTCGGCGCTGTCGGCGTAACGTAGAGGTATTGGAAGTGAATCGCTTAGTCATATCGAGCAAATAACCGCACAACAGGCGGTGATGAGAATCTAGCGGTTCCTCATGTTCAATAACCTCAAAACTCTCGGCGAAGCAAACCACAGGACAGAGGATGGCGTCAAGTTCAACGTAAGAAAGAGAGTTCAGCAGCCTGAGATGTAGATCTCAAACCGACAGCCTTCGATTGAAGAGCCCAGACGCATAAGAAATAAATCTTACATGAAGACAGAATACGTGGTATAAATTAAGAGGTTACATATTTTGCTGCTGCGAGCGAGTCCCCCATTGTCACTCTCAGAAGTATTTGCGATCGCTATCGATCACTGGAACGAACCGCCTGATTTCTTGATCACACGGGAGAGTGATACTCAGTGAAACATCAACGATCCCAGGGTTTAAACGATTGTCGGTCAGGCCTCAGTATCCTGGCCCTCATAATGACGTTCTTCGTTCTGCCCTATATCACCGATATTCCCTATTTAGATGACAACGCGCCAACTCATGATGCAGAGGAGAATTCAAAGATCGAGGTAAAAGCTGAAGCGAACCACGACGAGATTTTTCCAGCTGCCGCTGATAGTCAAAATGATTCCCTCAGTGGACAGAGTCTTATCATACAGTATGGGTATAAAAGAATTGCTGGTCTGCCTAGCGGAAACTCTTCTTCTCAGAGTCTTTTTCATGCGGTGCACATATCCAGACCTCCCCCTGTCGCGTAACCATTTGAGCTTTTGATCTCGCAGTGGGATAGAGGTGGACTATGAGTTACGGGAGTAACTCACCAATTCTTCCCGTTGCTCAGGTTTTCCATTAAGTTAGGGGTGACAGGTGAGGCTTAATCAAAAAACCACGAGGCGAAAAAACCTTCGTTCGCGGCGGTGTGCCACGGCAACTGAGGTATACTGCGATTTCGATGGGACTATCACCTGCGTCGATGCTACAGACGCGGTGCTGGAGACATTCGCTTTGCCGGCCTGGCGCGATTGGGAACAGCGGTGGGTGAACGGTGAAATCACAAGCCAAGAATGTCTCTCTCGTCAAGTCGAGCTCATCCGGACGGATCGAGAGACCCTCATTCAATTTGCGGGTGATCTTCCGATTGATGAGGGGATCATTGCGCTCGATCGACAATGTGCGAAAGAAGGAGTCCCACTCACCATTGTGAGTGACGGAATCGATCTGCTCGTTGAAGCAGTTTTACGACGGCATAATCTCTTGCATCTCCCTGTCTATTCGAATCATCTTCGCTGGGATAACGCCGGCAGGCCGTCACTCAGCTTTCCCTTCGCTGTGCAGGAATGTGAGAGTGGAGCCGGTACCTGTAAGTGTGCCTTAACGCTATCAGCGGATTCCTCGCCTTCCCGGACGGTCTACATCGGAGACGGCCGATCGGATCAGTGCGTGTCGGCCAAAATGCAGACTCTGTTTGCAAAGGGTGCGCTCCGGAAATGGTGCGAGGCCCAAGGGATCGCCTGTCTACCGTTTGAAACACTCGCTGAAGTAGCTGAACGGATCTTTTCTAAGGAGATGTATATTCCATGAAACCTCTTCCTATGGTTCCCATCAGCGAAGCAGAACTTCGTGAGAAGGAAGCGAAATATTGCTCGCATGGGGACACCGTGCACTATTCGCCGGTGCCTAAATTCTTTCAAGGCTGCGAAGGCAGCTTTCTCTATGATCGTGAGGACAAGCCCTATCTCGACCTCCAGATGTGGTACTCGGCGGTCAATTTCGGCTATCGCAACAAGGCGATTGTCGATGCGCTCAAAGCGCAGCTCGATCGATTGCCTCAACTGGCCTGTCAGTACCTCCATGAAGAAAAAGTGTTGCTGTCGGAGAAGCTCGCAAAAGAGAGCCTGCGCGCGTTTGGCCTGGAGGGACGAATCCAGTACAACGTGGGAGGGGCGCAGGCGATCGAGGACTCCATGAAACTCGTCCGTAATGCCACCGGCAAAAGTTTGTTCATGGCCTTCACCGGCGGCTACCATGGACGGACGCTCGGCGCGTCAGAAATTACCTCCAGCTATCGCTATCGGCGTCGGTTCGGTCATTTTTCGAGTCGCGCACATTTCGTACCGTATCCCTACTGTTACCGTTGTCCGTACGGGAAGAAACTGGATACGTGCGACTACTACTGTGTCAACCAGGTCGAGCGACTGTTTGAGACGGAGTATAACTCCTTCTGGGATGCGAAGGTCAGCGAGTCGGAGTTCGTCGCGTTTTATGTCGAACCGGTGCAGGCCACCGGTGGATATATTATTCCTCCGCCTGAGTACCTCTCGCGGTTGCAAAAGATTCTGAACGAGCGGAAGATTTTGTTTGTCGACGATGAAATTCAGATGGGGTTTTTCAGGACCGGCAAGTTTTGGGCGATAGAGAATTTTGGGGTGAAGCCGAACATCGTCGTTTTCGGAAAGGCCATGACAAATGGCTTGAACCCTATCTCGGGTCTATGGGCAGAGGAAGCGCTCATTTCACCCGCGAAGTTTCCTCCTGGGTCCACGCATTCGACCTTTGCGTCCAATACGCTGGGCACAACGGCTGCGCTTGCGACGCTCAATTGGATCGAGCAACAACAGTATGAGACAAAGGTTGCCGAATCGGGCGCGTATTTTCTAGAGAGGCTTGAAGCGCTGAAGAAGCGTCATGTCACAATCGGAGACGTATCCGGGTTAGGGTTGGCTCTTCGCATTGAAGTCACGAAGCCTGATCGCTTTACTCCTGACAAAGAACTGACGGACCGGATTTTTGAAGCGGGACTGGCCGGCGGGCTTCCTTCCTCCCGAGGCCCCATGGGATTAGTGTTGGACATCGGTGGGCATTATAAAAATGTCTTCACGTTGGCGCCGTCGTTGGATATTACGAAGAGCGAAATCGATCTGGGAATCGAATTATTGGAATATTTATTTACGACGTGTGCCAAGGTATGAGAAAACCCCATCGAATCACACGGGCGGGGATTTTGGACGGGATGGTGAACCGCCGGCAGACGGATTTTTCGCTCCATGCGGGGTCCAATGTGCTGGTGTACTTGATCCATGGGGTGACCGGTACTCCGGCTGAGATGTTCTCCCTCGCGCGGGAACTGGCCCAGAAGAACAGATGGGATATCTATGCGACTACTCTTCCCGGACATTGCACCAGGCTGAAAGATCTTGTGAAGACCAATGAACGGGACTGGAGTGAGCACGTGCGGATGCAGCTCTCTTTTGCGCGAGGCCACTATGAGTACGTGTTTGCCGCGGGTCTGAGCGCAGGGGCACTCTTGGCATTAGATGCATCCACGGTTGTGCTGGTTGACGGGGTCGGAGTTCTCTCGCCCACATTCGTGTACGATGGGTGGAATACGCCCTGGTATTATCCCATCCTGCCCTTCTCCATGAAGGTGGTGCCCCTGGCCTTGCAACACCTGCTGTTCCACATAGACGGTCCCCCCTTCGGGATTAAAGATAAAGAACTGCAAGCCGCAGTGAGAGAGGCCTATCGCCCTATGGCTATTTTTCGTGAGTGGATGAACGATTGGCGGGCTCGGCGAAAGGCGATTCCCGGCGCTGCATTACCTCCTTCGTCTTCAGCATCGAAGGGATACCCGCTCTTTCCGTTGAGGACGCTCACAGAGATTGATAGACTGATCGCACGGGTTCGTGTGCGATTGCGCGAAGTCACGGCCCCTACGGTGATTCTTCAGGCGCGTGAGGACGACATGACCAGTCCGCGGAATGCGTCCATCGTCTATGACGAGATCTCATCGGAAAAGAAACAACTGGTTTTGCTGGATGACTGCTACCATGTGATCACAGTCGATAAGCAACGAGAAGCCGTTGCCAGGAGTCTGACGACATTTTTCGGCCTGCAGATGGCAGGCAAAGGTTCCCGTCAACAGGATCAGGTCGGTCATGTGGCTCTCTCGTCTTGAACCGCTGACAGGTGTGTTAGACGAGGAGGATTGTCGTCACGGGCGAGTATTTGTGGAATAGGGAGAACGAAGGTGCCTATGGCCTCTGACGTAACAGTTGCAGATCGGATTCGGACAGAGCTTGCAAAGCATCTGAAGCGGGACATCAGTATGATCCAACCACAGTACTCTCTGCGGGAGGATCTTGGCATGGATTCGGCTGATTCGATCGAGCTCGTATTCTCATTGGAGGAAATGTTCGATTTTGAAGTCCCGGACCAAGACTTTCGAAAGTTCACAACGGTTTCATCGGTGATTCAGTACGTGGAAGAACGGCTTCAGGCGGCGTGATTCTTACGGTGCCAGTGCGGCTTCAAAACGGGTAATCCACTCCTACGAACGCATTGAATCCATCCCGTCCATAGGCAAAGTCGGCACGGCCGAGGACGTAAGGCCTCGCCAGTAACCGTATTCCTGTGCCGGGATTGATCTCCCAATTCTTGAGATTCAAATTTTCCCATGGATGGGTCCGTTGCACACGTCCCAGATCGAGAAAGGGCGCGAGTTCCATGCCGATAACATAGCCAAAAATCTCACGCTCTTCTATCAGGATACGCTCCTCGAAGTTGAACAGAATGGCGGAGTTGCTGATGAAGCGGTTATGGCCGAATCCGCGGAGAGTCGTCTCACCACCTAACATTGGGCGTTCGAAGAATGGAATGCCATGCTTTGTCCCTCCAGTCTGGTTCGTTGGTTGGGTTTCCAAGGTTTCACCGACCACGCCATCCAATAAGAAATGGGACACGAAAATTAGCCGGCCTTGGGCGTGGGGAATCAACGTCCGGGCGTCGATTGTATAGCGCCACCAGCTATTGGCTTCGGCATGCCGGAGGTTTTGGGTATACTCTCCACTCGCTATGATATAGCTGCCTTTCGTGGGGGTTCGTTGATGGTCGCGAGTGTCATAGCGCAAAATCAGACGATGTCCAAGAACCTGCGCCCCTTCGATCCCCGCGACTTGTCCGAACCGTTGTTTGATTGAGGGCACGGAGTCCACAACGCCATCATCTACTCGGACATCTCGAAACCGCTCCATGAAGAGTACAGCAAAGTCGGGATGGAGTTTGATTCCTCCGCTGAAGTTCATCCTAGTCTCCCGCGATGTGTAGTTTGTCTCCTCTGAATCCTGGGTTCCGCTGCCTAAACTGAAAAATCGAGCCAACGGATCCCTAACCCATTGAAATTCTGCCCCGACCAAATAGCGGCCATCGCCCGCCCCGACATCCTTGTAGCGAAGGTCGATTTCTCGGGCAATGTGCTCGGAAAATGACCCATAGAGCTCATACTGAGCCGTGTTGGAGGGATAGCGAAGATAATCGACGTTGACCGTGTGCCCCAGCAGGCGATTATAGAAATACTGCGGTACAATGAGCGTCCCGAGGTGCCCTCGCGCATCTTCTTTCAGAACCCACATCTGGCTGCCGAGCGAGGGACCTTCATTCCGGCTATAGGCGAAGAGCGGGAGCGGGATAAACGTATAATCGCCTTTCTTGAGGAACGACTCTAGCGGACTCAGCTCCCGAGTGCGGGGCTCAGCTTTGGATGGTGCGGTCTGCCCCTCTGTTGGCCCGTTCTCGTGAACTGCTTCAGCGAGAGCCCTCCCTCCAGACGGTATTGCTACCGTGAGCAAGAAGGCCAGCATGCAGAGGGATGTTCCTACGGCGAGGGGGTGCGTCAATATGACCTGAGTGAATATGTTAAAGGGAGTAGGAGCCGATAAATGAAATCAGAGAACGCTACGCAGTGGCTTCAACACAACCCATTCCGTGGCCCTCAAAAGGTCGGTTCAGAATTATCGGTACGCTACGCAGGGTACTACAGTATCCATCACAATGTCTCTGCAGATATATCGCCGCTTCGCGAACAATCATTTCTTTTGTTGACCGCACATACTTCTTAGTCGGCATTTCAGATGTGATCTCCCAGTTGAGCGACACTCTACAGCAAGCCGCATTTGCCTGGAACAGGGTGTCTCAATTTCAGTGCGAAGCACTTCGGGCTACATTGGGGGCTTGCTTGCCTTCTTCAGAGAAATCCCGTCTGGAGGCACTACTGCTTCCTCCTTTCATTGAGTTTGTTTCGTGACCTGGATACACTGGCTGGCGGCGGGTGGAATGTATCTTGCTCAAGGCTGCGGTACGAAAATGGAAATGTGCGGACTACAGAGGATGTTGTGGGTAGGGATCAGTCTCATAGTAGGGGTGGTCTGTCTTGGAGCGGGAGAGTCGCTGACTTCGAAGCTTGGGCAGGCTGCTTCGCCGACCGAGGCCGGTGGAGGGCGTGATCGCTCCCCGATGGTCTTCATTGCTGCAGGCCCCTTTATAATGGGTAGTAACGATGGCCTCCCAAATGAACGGCCAGAACATACTGTGATGCTGGATGCCTATTACATCGATAAGTATGAAGTTACCCTCGACCTCTATCGGAAGTTTTTGGAAGCGGAAAAACAGGAATCTCCGCCGACATGGGACGATACGGCGGCGACGGCGGTTGGAGATCGTCCGGCTGTTGGGATGACATGGACATCGGCAAACGCCTATTGCCGATGGGCGGAGAGGCGGCTTCCAACGGAGGCTGAATGGGAGAAGGCGGCACGAGGGAGCGACGGACGCCGATATCCATGGGGAGACATGCAACCGTTTGTCGATATTGCAAACTATAATCGAGGGGTATGGGTAAGCGAAGCCATTACATTGGTGGCGGTCACCAGTGGCCTCGAGGGAATGAG
>JABFSG010000099.1 GCA_013140715.1 Nitrospiraceae bacterium | reverse complement strand
CTCCACTATACCCCAGATGGTGTTGCGTTGATCGCCTGAACCTGCCATGGCTTTCATCCCTGCGACGGTTGACATATTAATGATGGATCCTCCGCCCTGTTTCAACATCTGGGGGATTGTGGCGCGGATGAATCGGAAGGTGCCCTTGAGAAAAATATCGAGGGTCTCATCCCAAATCTGGTCGGTGGTTTCATGGAGAGGGCCCGCATAGAATAAGTTGCCGGCGTTGTTCACAAGGATATCGAGACGACCGAATGTCCGGACCGTGGTCGCTATCGCGTTCTGCACATCCTGCTCATTCGTCACGTTTCCCTGAAGCGCCAGCGCATGGCCACCGCGTTGCGCGATGTCTTGAACGACACGCGCCAATTCTTCTTTCCGCCGGCCCGTGATCGCGACCTTCGCGCCTTCCCGTGCAAAGGCTTTCGCAATCGCTTCTCCGATACCGGTCCCTCCGCCCGTGACAAGGGCAACTTTATGTTCGAGTCTCATCCGTGCCTCCTTTCTAAGAAATAGTCTGACCTGTCTCGCTCGTTTTATCGTTAAGGCGCAATCAATGACGACCGGTTCGTTATCCAGCCATCACAAGTTCGTTCAACCGTAATTTTAACAACCGATCCGGCTCGCTCTTGCGTGTGGTCGGGTGATGAGCTGCGATGACAGAATCGACGATCGAGCCGCAGTTGAGACAACGCCACCCGGAAATCTCATATCCTGCAGAGCCCAATTCCAGATCGTCATACTGCTCTCGAACCATTAGTCCGTCGCAACGTTGACATGTCATGCGGCACCTCCTTCTTTCGATGCCCTGTCTGTTCATAGTATGTGGAATGAGCGTTCCATAATGACTCAAAAAAATGTCTGATCAGTCCAAGATCGAAAGTGCGGTCTCTGCTGTCTGCTTCACCGCCTCAGCCGATGCTCCGGCTTTGATCATCACAATGATGCCCTGCATCATGGTCGTCAGAAAGCGAGCCAGGGCGCGGGGATCTTTATCCTGCGTCAATTCACCCTGCTCCTTCGCGCGGATCAGGACCTTGAAGAATGTCTCTTCGATTCTATGAATGGCCTGGCGGAGTGTGCCTGCAATCTCATTTTCGTGCGGCGACAGCTCCATCACGGTGTTGGCGATCAGGCACCCGCGGCGCTGAGGATCGGCCAGGCCACCTTCGATCATGCCGTTGATGAAGCGGTGTAAGGTTGGGAGCGCCGGACCTGGCTGGTCGAGGAGAGAGAATTTTTGGCCGGCAAAGGTGGTGCAGTATCGGTCGATCACTTTCAGGAACAGGGTGCGTTTATCGCCGAACGTGTCATAGAGGGAACCGCGGTTCAGATCCATCGCGGTCAACAGATCCTCCATTGACGTGGCTTCGTAGCCCTTGTGCCAGAAGACTTGCATGGCTTTCTCGATGGCGTCGTCCGGGTTGAATTCCTTCGGGCGGGGCATGTGGGGCTCCGGTGTGCTTAATTCGTGGGCAAGGTAGCAGATATTGGAACGATCAGTCAATAATAGATATTCCATGGCCCCATTCTGATTGGATGCCGTTGCCATGTTGCGGACAGGCTCCTAGGTAGCCCTCATAGGTCTCTTTGGCGTCTAGACAACAACCATCGCAATGTATTACAACCTCTCCTCTTCCGGGGTCCGACAATTCGAAATCAGGACATAGAGGTCTTCGCGACTGTGGAGCCGGTTCATTGAATCAAATCTTTGAATACATACGCTCAGGTGGTAAGGCGCTACTGCGAAAAATGGGCGTGCAGTTTGTTCAGCCCACTCGTTACGAAACAGTACGACGGGTTGCGAGGGTTCCCCGGACTGAACGTCGGCGGGAAACCAGAAGCCCGAGGATTAGTCCCTGCACCTATGGCTTGATGCGTTCGGTCGATCGCGATGGTGTAATGCTGGAAGAGGGGTACGGCACAGCGGTGAACGATAGCCGAACCGGAGTGCGGCTGCTGCTCGGCGTCGCTCCGTCCAAAGGACAGATTTTGGAAATCCAAACCAATCATTCGACTCTTGGGCGTGCGACTTGTCTTGTGGAAGTCTGTTGGACAAAACCGCTGCGGAGCAATGAAGAAGAGGCACTGTACCTCGTAGGCTGTCGCATGAACTTCTACACCACACAGAGTGTCATCTAGCTACTATAGAGATTTCATCCAGCGCCCGTCACTGCCCTTCTGCCCGGTCCATTTCCGATCTTTCCACGTCGAGTCCCGACAGAAATTGCGCAGGTCTGCTCGAAGCGCGTGCTCCTGTGATGATCAAGGAAATAGTAAAGCGAAGAGCCTCATGGGGGAGGTCTGGTCGCCCGGCCGTCTAGGCACTGGTATCGAGTGCGGTCAATTGACCAATTCAAAAAGGGGAGATAATATCGCCCGGCAAAATCAACTTCATTTAAAGGGGGAAAATATGGCCGAAGTACCCGATGTCTATGCCGACCAATTTCAGCTCAACCTTGGGCCGCTTGGATGTACGTTGAATTTTCAAGCCTCTGGAGCGAATCCGGTCGCGCCCGGTTCGATGCCGCCCATCGAACGTGTGGCTACCATTCGATTGAGCCTGCAACATCTTAAAGCGATGGCATTCATATTTCACAAACAAATCGTGGCATATGAGACCCAAACTCAACTGAACATCGGCCTTCCGGTCGATGTGCTTCGAGCGATGCAAATCCGGCAGGAGGATTGGGAAGCGTTCTGGCGTCCCTAGTATAGAATCCCCCGCCATGCCGATCGAAACATTTATCGCCCAGGTCGAGTCAATCAAGAACCTCACGCACGATGTGCGCCAGCTCGATCTTCGATTGATCGAACCAAAAACCATTGCCTTCAAGCCAGGCCAGTTCATTTCGTTCGAGATGCCGCACCCACGGACCGGTCACCTCGTGACAAGGGCCTATTCCATTGCCTCGCAACCAAGCCGATCGGACGTCGTGACGCTGCTCTTCAACCTGGTGCCAGGTGGGCCTGGCTCCGGTTTACTGTTCGACCTCAAGGAAGGGGACAAGACCCATTTCAAAGGACCGGCGGGGAATTTCTATCTGCGCGAGGATCCGGGGCGAGAATTGCTGTTCATCGCCAGCGGCACCGGCATCGCCCCGATCCGCTCTATGTTGCTGGCGAACGCGGAATGTCCGGATCCGAGACCGGCGACTTTGCTCTGGGGATTGCGCAGCCAACGGGATCTCTATTATCAGGATGAGCTGGTTGATTTGACCAGGTTGACTCCGACCCTCCAGGTCATCACCACGTTGTCACGCCCCGAGCCAAGCTGGCCCGGCGAATCAGGCCGCGTTCTTCGGCTGATCGAGGAGCGAATTACTTCGGTCGAGAATCTCTCCGTCTATCTCTGCGGCAACAGCGCTATGATTGCCGATGCGACAGCCTTGCTCCAGAAGAAAGGCCTCTGTCCCATCTACCGCGAAAAGTATTATGACGACAAGGGGGCGCCCGAAGATTAGGGGTAGAGGGGAGTAGCCAGGTGCCCTTCTTGCTCGCGGAACGCGCACTCTAAGAAGGTGCTCGTTCGACGCGCGCAGTCAAGGGCAGCCTTGGCTATTCCCCTACAGTGAGATATAGAGAATTGGAAGGCAAGTTGGAAGGGGCATTGCTTCTTTTATGAGGTGAATCCTTGCACCGGTTGATAGACAAAGTGGCGATTGTGACGGGGAGCAGCAGTGGCATCGGAAAGGCCATTGCTTTGCGGTTTGGAGCCGAAGGGGCGAAAGTTGTCGTCACGGCTAGGCGGATGGCGCTCTGCGAGCAGACTGTCGCACAGATCACGAAGAGCGGCGGGGAGGCTTGGGCGATTCAAACGGATGTGGCAGATGAACGTGCGGTCGAACGATTGATTGACGAAACAGTGAAGCGGTACGGACGGCTGGATATTCTGGTGAACAATGCGGGAGTAATAGCCGGAGGGCGGTTAGCCGAGACGACAACGAAGACCTTCGATGAAGTGATGAACGTAAACCTGCGCGGCACATTCTTCTGTTGCCGGGCCGGGTTTACACAGATGAAGAAGCAGGGCGGGGGGACCATCATTAATATGTCGAGCGTTGCTGGTGTGCAGGCCTGGGCCGGCACGGGGACGTATAGCGCGTCGAAGCACGGCATCATGGCCTTGACGAAATCGCTGGCCGATGAAGGTCGCCCGCATCACATTAAAGTGAGCGCCATCTGTCCAGGCGGCGTGGTGGATGAATTGGTCGATGCCTCGCTGGAGGAAATTCTCCGGAGCGAAAAGATCGATCCATTCGACGTGGCTGAAACGGCGCTCTATCTGGCGACGCTGGGCAAGTACTCCGTCGTGCATCAGATCGTCATCGATCGCTTAGGGGCGGAGTGGTGAGAGCGACGTGGTGGGCCTCGTTCGCTCGCAGAGGCCGCACGATCAGAATGTGCTCCATAACAAAGACAGCAGCGGGTGAAAAAATATTTTGGAATGGGGGCTCGACAAGATCTATTTGTATATGCAATATTATCCATGACGAAAACGGAACCACATAAACGGCTGAATCACGGGAAGGGTATCATCGATCAGATCGCGCATGAGTGCCTGCTGATGCGCGTGCGCAAACTTGATCGGGTGCTCACTGGCATCTACGATGCTGAACTCCGTCCATTCGGGCTGAAAGCAAGCCAAACGACTCTTCTGGTTTTTGTAGCAAAGGCTGGCCCCGTTCGACGTATCGAAATTGGGAAGTGTCTGTGCCTCGACCCCTCCACGCTGACCCGGAATCTCAAGATCATGCTGACTAATGGTTGGATCCAAGAGATTGCCGATGGGGAGGACGGCCGAGGCCTGCCAGTACAGATTACAGTCCAAGGTCGAGATCTGTTGAATCAAATCGGCCCATTTTGGCGAAAGGCCCAAACTCGCACGGAGAAGTTTCTTGGGAATGATGGCGCGACACTCTTGCGAAAGCTTGCTGCAAATAAAATGGAAGTGTCATCAAGGTAGGGAGGGGTTTTTTTGATCATATGATTGCATATACAAATACATGCACGCCATTTCCCTTTAGCCTAACCATGGCAGTTTCAGAATCAGGCGGAGGCCCAAGTGGCGATTACCGACTATATCGAGCGGTTTTATAACCGGCAGCGCTTGCATCAGGCGCTCAGCTATCAAAGTCCGGAGGAGTTTGAGCATCAGGAGAGTGGTGCTTAATTCACGTGTCTGTTATTCCGGGACCACTTCACTTTACCAGACCCTGGCCGGTGAACTCACCCTTTCAACCCCATTCAGGAGGAAGCACCATGCTAAGACCAAATAGATGCTCTCTCACGATCACTACCATTTCCCTGATTGCGGCTATCTTGCTCGGAAGCGGCTGTGCAACCACTTCCCCTCCTCCATCTCAAACGTACAACTCGGAATTGGAGTATCTGAAATCGCTGCATCAGGCTGGTCCTGTGACTGAGCCTCAGCTCGCCCCCTTCTTGATGCAGCAGTTCATGAATGCCAACCAGCTGCACGCCGGCATCGCGTTCTTCGAATCCTTCCTACAAAAGCATGGAGGGCAGCTTTCTCCCGAGCAAACCGGGTTATATCTGAGCGCCTTGGGCGTCCTGCGCGTTTCCTATGCCAATCAGGTGCCCCTCTTGAGTCGAATCGCTTGGGTGAATGAGACGATCGAGATTCTGGAGCACGCGCGGGATCTCACCAAGAACGAATACTTTCTCGTACGATGGATGATCGGCGTGGTGTATGCGCAACTCCCCGAGCGATTCAACAAGGCCGCCGCCGCCTTGATCGATCTCAAATGGTGTGTGGACAACATTGCGAAAGCACCCCATGACGGTTGGCTGCGCGAGCCGTACTATCACTTGGCTGTGCTATACGATCGGGCCAAGGATCAACAACAGGCGCAAGCCTATTTGCAACTGAGCGGCCATGACAGCTTCAACAAATCAATCACACTGACGACGCCGTATGCGGTCAATGCCACCAAAGGCTTTACGTTCCACCCCAAGCGATTAAGAGAAATCGTTCCCGGCAAGATCTTTAATCTGTCGGGTTTTGAGTTCACCGAGTATTACTTCATCGTGTCAAAGGACGGCAAGGAGCTGATAGCCATCGACGCTGGCACTCGGCCTGACTCGGCCCAGGCCGCGTACGAATTCCTGCGACATCGCGTCCCCGATCTCCCCCCATTGACGACGGTATTTGTGACGCATAGCCACTGGGACCATATTGGCGGGCACCGCTATTTCCACGATTTGGGGCATGTAAAGTTCTACGCCAGGGACAACTATCGTCATGAACTGGAGATCGTTCGCCCAGGCACGCGGGGATTTCGCTACTTTTTCGGCGTCGACTTTAAAGATGAGTTCATTTCTGATTTCAAGCCCGATATCACCGTCGGCGAGCGTACCGACATCACCATAGGAGGGACTAGCTTTGCGCTCATTCCAGTTCCCGGTGGAGAAACGAGCGATGGACTCTTTATTCATGTGCCTGAGCACGACACGCTGTTCGTCGGCGATTTCATCATGCCGTATCTCGGCGCGCCCTTCGTTGAAGAGGGCGACGTCCCGGGACTCTTGGCAGCCATTGATGTCGTGGTCTCCTTAAACCCCAAGCACCTGCTCCACGGGCATGAGCCGCTCACGCGGATTTGGAGCACTGGGGGCATGCTCGCGAAGCTCAAAATCGATCTCGAATGGCTGTACCAAGAAACGTTGAAGGGTACCTGGAATGGCATGAGCCGAGCGGCGATCCATCATAAAAATCTGATGCCGCCATTCATTCATCAGCATCCCGAGGTGCACTTCGCCTTTCTCGTCATGCGGGAGAATGTCATAAACCGCATATACGATCAGAACATCGGCTACTGGCAGCCCGACCTTCAAGGCATGGACCATCTGAGTCAGGAGGAGTTCGGTTTGTTATTGACGCACTATTTAGAGCGTTCAGAACAACAGCTGGTCAGTGCGATTGAAAACATGCTGGAGAGCGGCGACCACGCACTCGCGGCACGCACAACGACATGGGCACTGACTCAATATCCGTCCAGTGCCAAGTTGCAGGAGCTGAGGAAGATGGCGTTCTTGAAGCAGAAAGAGAAATACCAAGAGCTCAGCCCCTTCAAGGTTATTGTGTACTCGGAGGCTATCCAGCATGCAACGCCACAGTTGCAGCATACCTTGCTTAACAAAGGCATGAAGGCGGACGCTCCCTGATATCGCGTGTTGTGCCCCCTTAATATTTGGGCAAATCGAGCGTCGGTGAACGAATGTGTATCCGTTGACCATAGCCGTTGCGTGGCGGAGTGTTTCTGCTGTGCACTCCGTTCTTGAGCAGAACATGCCGGATGTCGGTATTGATCGGCCAGGCTTGTCAACCGCTGCCGACGTGTTGGAAGAACTCGGCAGCGAAATCCTGCCGCACTTTCCGACTCGAAGTCAGAGTACAGATCTTGATCGTGCTGTGAGGCAGGAGGGGGAGGAGCAACCGTTAATAGTGTCGTAAGTCACAGAGTCGGTCACTGGCTCGCGAACATCCTGTTTTTACCGTGAACGGTTATCGACCGCGATGTCCGTTGCCCCCGCCGAAGTGGCCCCCGTTCCCACCACCGCGTCCACCTGCCACGCCGAAGTGCTGTGGACCCATCTTTTACGGGAATGATCGAAGCCTGCGGCGGGTGAAAGAGATTGAATGTCTGCTCGTTGATGATCTGACGGTGCCTGGAAGCTGCCCACCTTGCCGTTTGTGACGGGCATCTTTCAAGCGAAATGCGAAGTCTGTTTCACGAGATACGTCTTTTGTTTCTACCATCGCGTGTGCAGGATGCTCAAAAAGTTCTCGAGCAAGGCCGCAGCGAGTGAAGATCCGAGGCGTACCCTTGCGGTACGTTGAGGGTCTGAACGATGCGAGAACGAAGCCGGCGGACTGTTTCAGCATCTTGCCTAGCGGTACTTGGCGAAACAGATCAGATCCAAGTGGTCGTAGTGGTTGGGGAGAATGGTTTCCGGCTTGTAGCCGAGGCTGGTGAAGAGGTGAATATTTCTGGCCGTTTGCAGCATGGTGCAGGCATAGAATTTATGGCTATCGGTCGCAACTAATTCGATTTCCCGTATCAGTGCTTTTGCCACTCCCTGGTTCTGATAGGTAGGGCTCACGGATAACAACCGGATCACGCAGACTCCGGCCACGTTCCAGAAGCGTACGGACCCGATCACCACGCCGTCTGCTTCTGCTACTAATATGTGCTTCTCCTTGGCATCTTCCCTCAGACTGTCGAGCGTCTCCGTCGTCCAGCCGCTGACTTTGTAGACGGCAGCATATTCTCCGAAAGCAGCCTGCTGGATTTGCAGTAACGCTGAGAAGTCAGCTTCGGTGGCGGGTCTTATGTGAATCATGAACGCGCTCCAAGCAGGATGCTGAAACAGTCCGCCAGCGGCGTTCTCAGCTCGCAAGAATCCTCAACGTACCGCAGAGGGTACGCCTCCAGTTCTTGCTCGCCTGCGGCCTTGCTGGACAGAATTTTTGAGCACCCTGCTATCTATCATGGGTTTTGACTGTGAGGATATCAAAGCCCAGCCCGATCTTCTATCTGAGTTGACACCCTCTGCCGGCTAGTCGTAGCCTTTCTCAATTTTTCCACTACAACCGGAGGGCACGTCGCATGTTCCTATTTCCCTCCTCCATCTGTAGGTATGTATGCAGGCTGGGTCCCGTTGGCATACGGAGAGCCATTGCGAGCTTCCTGCTCGGAGGGATTTTGGCCTTCTTGCAGGTGGTTCCCGTTGTAGCGGGCACGGAGCTCTCGCCATCGTCGATTGGGAAGGGCGTGCTCTTAGTGGCCAGCCCATCCTTGCTCGATCCGAATTTCCGCAAAGCTGTTGTACTCATCGTCGAACATGGGCCTGAGGGAAGCCTCGGACTCATTGTGAATCGCTCCACGAACGTGCTCCTGTCCGAAGCATTGCCGAAACTGACCCTGCTCAAGGGGAAGAATTACAAATTGTTTACTGGCGGACCGGTCGAACCAACCAGGCTTCTCCTGCTGTTCCGGCTCAAGGAGCCTCCCGCAAACGCACGATTGGTTTTTGAGGGGGTCTATATAGGGGACACGTTTGAGGTCGTGGAGCGCATCATCACGGAGGACAAACCGACCGAAACCTTTCGGGCCTTTGCCGGATTTGCCCGCTGGGCTCCAGGGCAGCTGAAATATGAAGTGCGTCAGGGGGCCTGGGCGGCACTGCCGCCGGATTCAAAGGGTATCTTTGACGATGACCCGGCGACATTCTGGGAAGATTGTATTGGCCGGCTTAAGGCGCCCAGGGTGATCTCCTATTAGCCGGCTGTTGATAAAGCCCGCCAGCTTCGTTCTCGCATCGTTCAGACCCTCAACGTACCGCAAGGGTACGCTTCGGACCTTCACTCGCTGCGGCCTTGCTGAACGGGCTTTCTGAACAGCCTGCAACCGATTGAAGACGGAACGGACAAGGGCGATGATCTCGAACTTGATGCCTCGGTATGTGCGCGGTGCAAAGGCTGGCCCTGCGCGATATTGGCAGCCGTATTAATCTGCCTCATTCCATCTCTCGCAGGGGCTCAGATGTTCGTTGGAGGTATCTCGCCAGATGAGGCAGAGTTTCGACTCATGCGGATTGTCAAAAATATCGAGGTATGACACGACGCCAAGGATCACAATAAACCAGTCTTTGCGCTCCAAATGCATACCCTGCTCATCGGTCAGGGGTGTCATCAAGGGCAGGGCCTGGCTCACAACAGATCCCGGATCAATTACACCAACACTCTCAGCCGCAGTCGTCAGTGTCGGAGGCATCTCCCAGTCAGGGAGTTTGTTCGAGGTCCATACAGTCATCACCAGACGTATGTTGGTCGTCAGTGCAGGAGAGCGCCCGGTATTGTGAAAGAGAATGGTCGCTCTGGGGACATTATGCTGGACGAGGGGGCCGAGAATCGTCGCGTCCTGAACCTTCACCCACGCACGCTCAGCAGTCTGGTGTGCGCGCTTCAGCATAAGCGATTGAATTGCGAACACGACCACGATCGCGCAGATGACACCCGCCACACATCCACTCACAACATAGACGGGGTTTTTGTACCAGCTCTTCCGGCCCGGAGCAGCGCTGCCTTCCTGATGAGTGTCACCCATACGACCCTCAGTCTCACAGGATGCTGAAAAAGTCCACCAGCATCGTTCTCGCGTCGCTCAGAGGCTCAACATACCGAAGCGTACGCCTCGCCGCTTCGCTAGCTGCGGCCTTGCCCGTGGAAAGGCGCGTCTTGGCGCGCTGAGATTGGGCGGGTGAGAAGCTGGCCATTTTGAGCATCCTGCATGGTGTGCTCTTGTTGCCCAAGACGTACAGACCGATGACCTTCTGGCCTGTGCATAGAGCTTTTCGCTGCCTGCTAATCGAGACGGCAACGGTATGGGTACATCGCCTATTGTGCTCGAATGAGTTCATGCTTGGTTGAGTGAATGGTAGGACCATCATGTGACGCAGCAGGGTGTCGTGGCCATGGCTCGTCCCCAGGGCTGTTGGCCTGAGTATGCCATGCTCAAGCGAAAAAGTTGAGCAGGAGATATCGCCTATTTTTCTCGACAGGTTGAGGTATTGGCCTGGTAGGATGCGTCGGCCATGAGCAACGCACCCACTGTCTCCACTCCGCGACGAGCCGCAGTCCTTTTCATTCTCGTCACCGTTGTGCTCGACATGCTGTCGTTCGGCATCATCATTCCCGTGCTGCCGAAACTCGTCGAGGAGTTTTTCTCCGGCGATACCGCTCAGGCGGCCATGTTCTACGGACTGATGGGCACGGCCTGGGCAGTCATGCAGTTCTTTGGCTCGCCGATTCAGGGAGCCCTGTCCGACCGGTTCGGCCGCCGGCCGATCGTGTTGCTTTCCAATCTGGGGTTAGGACTCGACTATATCGTCATGGCGCTGGCGCCGACCGTCTCCTGGCTGTTCCTGGGTCGCGCCATTTCCGGCCTCGCTTCATCCAGCTTCAGCACCGCCGGTGCCTACATTGCCGACGTGACGCCTGCGGAACACCGGGCGGCGGCATTCGGGAAGATCGGCATGGCCTTCGGCATCGGTTTCATACTCGGTCCTGCGTTAGGGGGCTGGCTCGGCGAGATCGATCCACGGCTCCCCTTTTGGGGCGCAGCGGCGCTCAGTCTGGTGAACGCCTGCTATGGGTTCTTCGTGCTGCCAGAATCCCTGGCGCCTGAGAAGCGGATGGCCTTCTCGTGGAAGCGGGCGAATCCGGTCGGCTCGCTGGTACTGTTGCGATCGCACCATGAACTCTTCGGGCTCGCGGCCGTCGCCTTCTTCGGCTATCTGGCCCATACGGTGTTGCCGAACGTGTCGGTGTTGTATATGGGCTACCGGTACGGATGGGGGACGGCCACAGTCGGTCTGACGCTCGCCGGCGTCGGCGTGGCAGTGATGATTGTCCAGGGGGGACTGATCCGTCCGGTCACGGCCCGATTAGGCTTGCGCACAACATTGCTGGTGGGGTTGCTCAGTGGAACGATCGGATTTTCCGCCTATGGCCTTGCGCCTGAGGGATGGATCTTTTGTCTGGCCATTCCCGTCATGGCCTTTTGGGGCCTCGCTGGTCCGGCGGGGCAGGCATTGATGAGTCGCCGGGTGAGCAGTTCCGAGCAGGGCCAGCTCCAAGGAGCGATGGCAAGCCTCAACGGCCTCACCGGCCTGATCGGGCCGGCGCTCTTCACGCAAAGCTTTGCGCACTTTATCGGGCCAAGCGCTGCGTGGCATCTGCCCGGCATGCCGTTCCTGTTGGCTGCTCTCATGATGCTCAGCGCCGCAGCCATTGCCTGGTGGGCGACGCATCCCGGACGATCGGCCATCCGGGACCTTGAACCAGGAGTGAAATGACACCCGTGCCGATCCCTTGCTCCCGGAACGGAAGGGGGATGGAGCCTGATGATCTTCTGTGCTCGCGCAACGCGCGGTCGCGGACTCCCCTCGTTGGACGCGCGCAGTGGAAGATCAATCAGCCCCCATCCCTGAAGAGAATGAGCGAGCGTGGAAGGATGGGAGGGAAGTAGCCAGACCATCCTTCTTGCTCGCAGAACGCGCACGATAAAACTGTGCTCGTCCGATGCGCGCAGTGAAGGACAGTCTGGCCGCTCCCCTCAGGGCAAAGTGGGAAAAATCGATCGGAAGGGCCTCGGAGGGGGAATGGCGAGGCGGCTGGGATGGTCTCTGCGCTCGCAGAGCCCCCACGATAAAGCTGTGGTCGCTCGATGCGCGAAGTGGATCTTTGGGGAAAATGTGGTCTCTTGACAGAAATATACTAAAACTTGCATATTGACGTCGTGGCAGAAAAGACGATTCTGTGGCTTGGGTCATCGCGAAATGACCTTCAGGCATTCCCGCCGGATGCCAGACGGCTCACGGGCTTTCAGCTTCGACTGGTTCAGCGGGGAGTGGAGCCGTCGGACTGGAAACCAATGCCGAGTGTTGGGCAAGGGGTCCGTGAGATCAGAATTCACACTGCGGTTGAACATCGCGTCTGTTACGTCGCCAAGTTTGCGGAAGCGATCTACGTGCTCCATGCATTTGAAAAACGGACTAGGAAAACATCGAAGCACGATATAGAACTTGCCCGACAACGATATCAGGCATTGATTGCACAACGTTGAGCAGTAAGTGCATCGAGTGGGGAAGAGCATCATGAAACTCAAGATCACACCATCCAGCGGAAATGTATTCCGTGACCTCGGGTTTCGTCGTGAAGAGGCCGAGCATCTGCTGGTTCGTGCAGATCTCATGATACAACTGCAGAAGCTCATCGCATCCCGTCGTCTCAAGCAGCAAACAGCCGCGAAGATACTCGGTGTAACCCAGCCTCGTGTTAGCGATCTTCTCCGTGGGCGGATCGACTTGTTCAGTACGGACGCTCTCATCGACATGCTGGCCCGGCTAGGTGCTACAGTTCGTCTGACCGTCAAGGTTCGTCCGGCGGCCTGATGTGTCTCCTGCCGTAAATTAAATCAATGCTCAGGCCTGACCTCATTTTTTCATTTCTTCCGGGACGAAGCTGAATCGCTCTCCCGTTCAAGATCACAGTCTGTGATCTTGAAGCGAGGGCAGAACATCAAGTTTCTACCCAATGCCTTTACCGAGCATGGGGCAATCATGGCGGCCAACGTGCTCAACAGTCTGCACGCCGTCCCGATGAGTGTGTTCGTCATCCGTGCCTTCGTGAGGCTGCGCTACTCAAGACCCTCTTTGACGGCATCCGTCAGCTCATGGAGCCGCCGACTCCGAAATCCCGCCGCATCGGATTCAAGGCCTGATCAGACCCTTTTGTCTTCAGCGGCTCTTTGTCGTGCTCCCTCAACCGTAACCCCAGCCTCGATTTTTGTCATGGACGCGCGCAGTGGGAAATCAATCAGGCCCCACCCCTGCGAGAGAACGGGCAAGCTTGGAGAGGGAGAGTAACAAGAAAAGGGGACAGTGTGGGTTCAAGGTCCTAGTGCAACTCCTTCGCTCCTGGAATTCCCAGGATACAGGTGTTGCACTAGGACCTTGAACCCACACAGGCTACTTTTCTGACTATTCAACCCCAACAGCTTCCCACCGCGTCCGCCTCATTTCATGCCCTTATCTGAAGAGAAAAGGGGTCGGGAGTCTTTATTGAAAGTATAACCTCGTCAGCCGCTCACTGCGTCCGTGTGTGGTTTTTCCTGGTTGCAAATCGATCACCGTCTGCCGTCTGTGCATGTTCGTCAAAGAATCCATTCATGAAGGCTTGCCATGGGTGGTCTTCGAGCCGAACCAGCGCAGAAGGGGTGGGATCGTTGCTACTCTGGGTCGCAGCGCATGAGGAATAGAAAGGGTTGTCCAACCAGTTCGGTCTGAATCGCTATCGCCAAATCCCTTTCGATATCCAGCTTTTTAGCCGAAGTTGGAGGTCTCGAAGCTGTTGCGCTGAAAGTACATGAGACTTGGAAGAAGTCACCCTCAGGCAACTTTTTTCTTCGACGGTTTTTGCTCAATTGCAATCTGTCCGGCGGTCCCAAGGACGGCGGGCGGGAATAGAGTGTCAGCACCATATTCCGACCATCTGCCCATCGTGATCGCTAATTTGACCATTCTCCATCTGCCGGCCCGTGCGCCTTTGTAGGATTCTCTCCTAACATACGCATCCCTGCGAGGCTTCCATTTGTTCTCGGTTCGAAGTATTTTGTCTGAGCAAGACGAAGTGACGTATCGAACCTGAATCAGGAGATCGGCATGCAAAGATGGAAGCTCTTGTGGGCCGCTGTATTGATGGTCATCGCTGTTGGTGCAAATTCTGGCTGCATCATGTATCGGGAGGGAGATCTTCCTCCCATCACACAGTGGCCACCCGTCGTGAAGCAAACGAAGCCGACTATTAGCTTGATTGTCACTGGTCAAGCCATCCTCAATGGGTCTGTGAAGGAAGGTTCAGGCGATTATTATCTTGAAGAATGGCGCCGTGACACAGTTCGTGCCTATCAGGATTCGGGATTATTTTCAGAGGTGAGGCAGACCGCTGTTGAGAGTGACTTGCGAGCAGAGATCAGGATTCTTGATAAAACGGAATCGAGCCCCGTCATGGGTTTTATTACGGGCTTTACCCTGTTCCTTGTCCCTTCGTCGGTCACCGAAACCATGACCGTGACGACTGCCTTGAAAGACAGGAAAGGAACTACTTTGGGCAGTTTTGAGAAGTCTGAGCGTCTCACGACGTGGGTGGAGTTGTTTCTCGCCTTTGCGATGCCCTTTCGGTCCATGGATCACCTTTCGATTTATGACCTGAATCGGGCAACCATCGTAGATGCGCGTGCTTCGAAGGGGGTTCTATGAGGAGGGGGGTAGCTGCTGCTCACTCCTGCTTGGCAGGGGCTGGACAGGAAAAAGCGGGGATACGCTGAATTGCTTTGGTGCCCTGCTCCCGCCGGCCTCCCACTGTGGACAAGAGAGCGGTTGGAATCAACATCTTCGCTATCGGCTCCCTGCCTCGCCTTGCCAGAGCATGTCGTATCCCAATTCTTTGGTGTCGGAACACATGGCCGCCAGTGCGCTGAACTTATTGGTGAAAACTTCGTCTGCATGGGACCGCTCGTGTTCTTCGAACGATCGCCAATAGGTGACGATGACATAATGGTTGTCGGCAGTCTTAGATTCCGCCAGGGACCCCTGGTCAGAGACGAAGCCCGAGAATTTGAACACCTGCCCGGCGATGAATCCGCCCTTGTCGCCTCCGTATGTTCCTTTGACGACGCTGCATAATTCACCGACGGCCAATTCGACGTCTTCGAACGTGACGTGAGGCTTGAGCCTGACGGTATTGAACAGCATTTTAGCTCCGAACGGGATGGTAATCGGACCGAACATGTCATCCTCCTTGCAGGCTGAAGCAGACAAAGGGACTGATCGAGTGTGATTCTACCGAATGGCGATGGCAAAGTGAACGGAAGGGAAATTGTGCGCGGGCGACAGGGTCTTCATTGAACAGCAGAATTGTACCGGTTGCATTTTGTCGATTGTGCGCCTACGCTATTCGAAATTCACGTCTATCCCATCATGGTGCTCTTGCAGGGGAAGTCTACGTGATGATTATTCCAACCCCCATGGTTCGTGTGCCACGCAATTCAGGTCTGACGATATCCGCTATTCGGGCGGGTAGAGGAGGGGATGATGGCCGATGTGATTCAAATTGCCCAATACTTCAAGGTGCAGATTGCTGATAAACCTGGGACATTAGGCGGCATGCTCGCGGTACTGCGTGAGGCAGGTGTGAATCTGATGGCCGTGCATGCCTTTCCTCGGAGTCGCCGTACGCAGGTGGATATGGTGCCGGAAGATCCCGCCTCGTTTAAGAATGTGGCGAAGGTCCATAAGCTGAAAATGCAGGGGCCCAAACAGTGCTTACTCGTGGAGGGCGATGATCGTCCTGGAGCGCTGGCCGATCTGACCGATCGGCTTGGTTCAGCCAAAATCAACATGACCGCGGTCACCGGCCTCGCAGCCGGTCAGGGGCGCTTCGGTGCCATTCTCTGGGTCAAGCCGCGGGATGTGAAGAAAGCAGCCAAAGTCTTGGGCGGTGGATTCAGTTAGCGACGAGGAAGAAATCGGAACATTCTGAGTTGTTTTAGGACTCGTCAGTGTCTAGTGCGTTCAGTATCGTGAGGCGTCTTCATGGCTTACCTAAGATATTCACGAGACTGTGAGTGGCATGTCTTTGAAGAACCCAAACAGGGGGAAGCTGCGACTCGGCTTGCTGTGCAGCACAAGGATCATGAGGCACAGGGTGCGTCGTACACCGTGAGTACGATTCAGAAGATGCTGGAGTTGGAAGATTATTCCAGCATCCCCGGCTACCAACCGCAGCATCGACGCATGCTCCGTAAGGCATTTGTCGCCTGGCTGAGCGAACAAGCCAGTATGGAGATCTAGCCTCTTCGATTTCCCCTTCACCTTCCCGTGATCGTTCACAGCTGCAGAGTCACTGCCTTCACCTCGGTATAGAGCTCAATGGCGCTGTGGCCCATCTCGCGGCCCCATCCTGACTGTTTGTAGCCGCCGAACGGCAGCGCTGCGTCAAAGATGTCGTAGCAGTTGATCCACACAGATCCGGCTCGCAGTTCTGCCGCAATACGATGTGCCTTTCCAACGTCGTTGGTCCAGATCGCCGCTGCGAGGCCGTAGATAGAGTCGTTTGCTGTCCGGAGCACCTCGTCCAAGTCTGTAAAGGGCATGGCACAGACGACCGGTCCGAAGATTTCTTCTTGGACGACCTTCATCTTCTGTGTGGTGTTGATCAGCACGGTCGGTTCCACAAAATAACCCCTGTTGCCCAGCTTGCGCCCGCCCGCCAATGCCTTGGCGCCATCGGAGAATCCTGACTCCAAATAACCGAGCACTCGCCGTTGCTGTTCGTCCGATACCAGCGGCCCCATTTGAGTGGTGAGATCCATGCCCGGCCCGACCTTGATCTGCTTCGCATATTCAGCCACGCCTGCCACCACCTCGTCGAAGATTGCCTTCTCGATGAAGAGGCGGGAGCCGGCAGTGCAGCACTGGCCTTGGTTAAAAAAGATCGCGCTTGCGACTCCCGGTATGCTTGCCGCCACATCTGCGTCGTGGCAGACGATGTTGGGGGATTTCCCCCCGAGCTCCAGCGACAGTTTCTTGAGATTCCCTGCAGCTGCTTTCAGGAGGAGTTTCCCCACTTCGGTGGAACCAGTGAAAGCGACCTTGTCCACGTCCTGGTGCGAGGCCAGAGCTGCGCCGGCCGTCTCTCCGAACCCGGTTACGATGTTCACCACTCCGTCCGGGAATCCCGCTTCGCAGATCAGCTCGCCGAGGCGCAGGGCTGACAGCGATGTCTGTTCGGCAGGTTTCAGCACGATGGTGCAGCCGGCAGCCAAGGCTGGACCGAGCTTCCAGGCAGCCATGAGCAGGGGAAAGTTCCAGGGAATGATCTGACCTACTACGCCGACCGGTTCGCGTAATGTGTAGGAGAAATATCGGGTGCCGGGCGTGTAGGGCACTGAAATAGGGATCGTGCTGCCCTCGATTTTTGTCGCCCATCCCGCCATATATCGAAAGAGATCCACGGACAGTGGCACGTCCCCAACGCGGGCTTCGACGATGGGCTTCCCGTTGTCGAGGGATTCCAGCTGGGCGAATTCTTCCAGGTGAGATTCAAGCAGGTCGGCGAGTTTCCAAATCAACCGTCCACGTTCCGACGTTGTGAGCTTGCGCCAGGGACCGGACTCGAAGGCGTTCCTTGCAGCGACGACCGCCCTGTCGACGTCGGTGCTGACCCCTTCGGCCACCTGGGCCAGGACTTCGCCCGTGGCCGGGTTATAGGTCGGGAAGGTCTTCCCCGATGAAGCTTCGAGCCACTTGCCGCCGATCAGCATCTTGCGAGGCGCGCCGAGAAATGTGAGGACTTGTGGATGAATCGGAATACCCACCGTTGCTGTATTCATACTGTGCCTCCTCTCCGGTCGAATATTGCGGCCCTGTCATATATATGCGTAAAGAGTCGAGAGCGGATCGGCCTCATTATACATGAAGGGAATGTGGCATTAATCACGGTAGACGCCGTCCCACCACACGTTGCGCTACGTGTCTGCGCGCAGAATAGCAAAATGATCCTTCGCTACCGTCCGCTTTGTCGCTGTATGGGGAACTCCGGGAAGAGACTATTCTGCTGTCAGCGAGGACGTTGGAGTCTGACCGGTTTACTGTTCTCCAATAAGGGAAAGATGCGGTTCACGTCAACCCCAGACAGGCCGGCCAGCGTGGTCTGGAGGCCGGCTGGCGAGGTCACAAAATTCGCCACGGTAAAATTGATGGCCGGGGTATTCTGACCACTGGTGATGGTGATTAGATCGGGATAGATTCCGCAGGCGTCTTCCTCTTCGCAGATGAAACCATTGTTGTCGCGATCCGTCCCTGCCACGACAATATAGCTTCCCGGGGGTATAGCCGGTATGGCGAACCCGTAGTCTTGCCCTATACTCGTTTCCGTCGCTTCCAACGTGGTGAATGTTTGCGCGGCAAGTATTAGAACAAAGATGCTTCCCACGTTCCCTGCGCCCACCCCGCCGGCTTTGACCGTGACATCCACGATGGCTTGGGGATTCTGACTTGTGTTCGAAGCGATGGTGATCCGCCCGGTATGTGTCCCGGGCGGGAGCCCGCCCCGGTCTACCCTTGCACGGAGGCTGAAAGGAGCGGTCCCCGACGGCGGTGTGACAATAAGCCAAGGAACGTCGCCCGTCACGCTGTTGACGAACAGTGTTCCACTTCCCGCGTTGTTCACGGAGAAGGTAATCACATCAAGTCCTGTATCGAAGTTCAGCTGTGAGGTGGAAACTGTGAGGATGGGGGCGGACGACTGAGGCCCTCCGTCTACCTCCAATGCTGCCCGTACCGCCTGCGCAGCGTTGAGCAAACCATGGCCTGTATCGTTGTCTCTCGCGGGAGGCCCCAAATCTCTCGTAATCCGCCGCATGGTTTTCTGATGAGTGCCGGCCAGGAGCAGTTTGAAGTCCAGGGCGGTAAGCCGAGGATTGACCGCAAGCATTAACGCGACGATGCCCGTCACGTGCGGCGTTGCCATCGAGGTTCCGTTCGCAAAGGCGTAGCCGTTTTGTCCAGTCAGAGAGTTCCGCCATGTGCTGAGTACGCCATCGGGGTTTCCGTCTCCATTCACGTCGGTTCCACTGATCAAATCTCCCCCCGGTGCTGCGACATCGATCCTCGGCCCGAAGGATGAATATCGAGCAGGGTTTTGAAGGATATCCACGGCCGCGACCGAGACGACTCCATCGTAGGACGCCGGATACTCCAATGTCCCGGCTGGGCATCCCGGTTCTCCAGCACGATTGTTTCCTGCCGCAGCCACGAGGATGACACCCGCACTTCTGGCAGCTTCGATTGCCAATCGCTCTGTGGGGTTCTGCGCACAGGCTCCCAGACTCATATTGATCACATGAGCGCGCTGGGGCGGGAGTGTGCCGGAAATATTCGGCAGACCTGCGGCGTACTTGAGCGCCTCAGCCAAGTCGAAGGAACTCCCTCCGCCTTTGCCCAGCACCCGTAGAGGCATGATCTTGGTCTGCCATGTCACACCGGCGACACCGACACCGTTATTCGTCACTGCCCCGATTGTCCCGGCGACGTGTGTGCCGTGGTAGCTGTGTCTCCCGGGACCACTCGCGTCATCTCCGGCATCGGTAGGGTCTGGATCTCGTCCATTGCCGTCCCCTGCGACAGCTGGGTCGCTGATGAAGTCATAACCGGCAATGATCCGTGCTTGAAGATCCGGATGGTCCACGACTCCTGTATCGATCACTGCCACGATGATCGAGTCACTCCCGGTCGTGATATCCCAGGCCTCTGCGAGAAAAACCTGATCGTAGTGCCACTGGATGGGATAGGAGGTATCGTTCGGGATGAGACGAGGTTTCAGGCGGTAGTTACTGTGGGCATAGTCCACGTCTGGATCGAGGCGGAGCCGACGAATCGAATCATAGGTGCGGGATCGCAATCCGTTCTGTTCGCTGGTCGGATGGCGTTCTTTATTCTGTCTGAGAGAAGAGGATCCTGTACTTTTCCGCGACAATTCTTCCGCTGCTGTTTCTGACGGGTCGAGCGTCATCATCTCTATTTCGGAGGGCTCTTGTCCAGAACGAGTGAGCCCGTGCTTCAACGCAAACGCTGCGCTGTCCGGCGCTTGCTTGGTCGGTGCAGCCTTCCGCTTGACGACGACCTCCCCCGGCACAATTTCGACCCCGGGAGGAAAGATCTCGATTCCCGCGTCGGAGGGCAGGCTACTCAGTGTTCTGAATGAGATAGTGTAGACGCTGCTTCCCGCGAAGGCTCGAATGCCGATCAGGTAGGTTCCTCCTGCCCCAGTCTCCAGCAGCTCGATACCGGTATTGCGTGCTTCTGATACCTGGAGAACTACTCCGTTGCTGTCGAGGAGGAACAGATCCAGGTCATTTGCGAGGCGGTCATCCTCTGCGATCGTGAGCACAACCCGTACTTGCTCGCTCGCTGTGAGCCGATAGAGATCCTGAATTCTGTTTCCACTCGGCAACTGAAATCCACTATCTGTTTCCGATGCTCTTCCAGCCACGATCGACGACAGGGCTGCCGCTTGGGCTTGGAGCACTGTATCGTTCGGCTCGATTTCCAGCTCGTTGCCAGGCGGGACATTTAATTGACCAGATGCGGCCCCTGCCAGAGGGGGAGGAACTGCGGGGCCGCCGCCGCTGCTTCCACCACCGCTGCCGCAACCTGCGCTTACGAGGAAGCTCAGGACAACGAACGGCCAGAGGATGCTGCGGATCATGTGCGGCCCTTTCTTGGACAGCGGGGGGCGAATCATAAAGGTAACCTATGAGGCCCGTCAAGTGGCTCCCTGGGCTAATTAGAGGTGTGTGAAAGGCGGCAAGACCTGTAAATTGGCGGGCTGACAGACGCCGGCGTAGGGTTTGGTTTGTGAAGGTCCGGGGCATTCTGGACGAGCAGGCTCACGGCAGATGGGTTGAACCATACGTTGATCTGATAGCTGACTTGTACGTATGGTCCGAGCCTGTGGCGCTTTCGAGGAACGCGTGAGGCAGATCGATTTCACAGGGCAGGTCCGACATGCGGCAAGAACTTCGCCTCACGAATAGGGTGTGAGGGCGAAATCGCTAAGGAGCGTTGCGTCGAGAAAACGTGGATTCGGCTGTCCGGCCCTCACGCCATCGCGAGCCTGGTTTGCGTAGTCGGGGATTGTGATCTCCTCCCACACCTTGAGACACATTTCAAAGTCTTCTGGAGTCTGGTTCAGGGAACGATGGAGCTGAACGGTGCCCCGATTTCTTCTTCAACCAGGTGGACCGGCCAGTTCGCCTCTTGCACCTTCTATCGCACCGCTCCTAGAATGGGGCTTATCACGAGGACTCGATGCCCTTCTCGATTCGTGCCTTCCAACGTTTCCCGATCTACTGCGCCGTTACGTACAACGCCGGCCCATTTCAGGGGCACGGCACTGTGTGGAATCTGTCATGCGACGGATGGAGGCTCTCCGGCGATCTGCCCATGCGCCCAGGAGAAACGCTTTCGTTGACCGTCACGCTGCCGAATGAACAACGCATCGAAATTCCTGAAGCTGTGGTGCGATGGTCGAGAGGACAGGAGTTTGCGGTGGAGAACATCACGATCGAGCCTCACACTCAGGCGCGAGTGAAACACTATGTGAAGCGGTTAGTTCAGAAGTTGCCGGCAGGTTCCCATGTGGAAATCGGCAACCATGATCATTCCCGGTGACCGCAGAGAATGATCACCGAGGTGCGGAAGGGGAAATAGCGTTTTTTGAGGGTGTGCCGTCGTGGTTCTCATATTGTTGGTACGGTTGAAAGGCAGGTGAGCGATGCGGCGTTTCCTCTTCGCGGTTTTCTTGGTCTTGGCCGGTGTGACAGGCGCTGCGGCAGACCCCTTTGAAGATGGGCGCTCTGCCTATGTGCGTGGCGATTATGCTCAGGCGATGGCTCTCTGGCATCCGCTTGCCCTACAGGGCGACGCACCGGCACAGTTCAATCTCGGTCTGATATATCGCCATGGACTGGGCGTATCCCAGGATTACCAGGAAGCTCTGAAATGGTATCGCAAAGCCGCAGAGCAGGGGCATGCATGGGCGCAGTTCAATCTGGGTGTGATGTATCGCCATGGGCAGGGCATTCCGCAGAATGCTCAGGAGGCCGTGAAGTGGTACCGCAAGTCGGCGGAGCAGGGATATGCCTGGGCGCAGAATAATCTGGGCATGATGTATGAGGTAGGGCAGGGAGTTCCACGGGACTACCAGGAAGCCCTCAAGTGGTACCTTAAGGCGGCAGAGCAAGAGGATGCCCCGGCGCAGTTCAATCTCGGTGTGTTGTATGACAAGGGGAGGGGCACTTCGCGGGACGCTCAGGAGGCTGTGAAGTGGTATCGTAAGGCGGCGGAGCAGGGCGACGCTCCGGCGCAGTTCAATTTGAGTCTCTTGTATGACAAAGGAGAGGGCGGTCCACAGGATTATCAGGAAGCGCTGAAGTGGTACCGTATGGCAGCGGAGCAGGGGCATGCACGGGCGCAGTACAATTTGGCCGTGATGTATCGCCAGGGACAGGGTACCGCGCGGGACGCCCAGGAAGCTGTGAAGTGGTACCGCAAAGCGGCAGAACAGGGCCATGGTTGGGCGCAGAACAATCTCGGTGTGATGTATGACGTGGGGCAGGGGGTGCTGCAGGATTTCGTTCGCGCCCACATGTGGTACAACATCAGCGCAAAAGCGTCGAGTGGCGACGAGCGAAAGATCTCCATGAGGAATCGAGATGATGTTGCGTCGCAAATGACAGCCACGCAGATTGGGCAGGCTCAGGAGATGGCGCGGCGCTGTCAGGACACGAAGTTCAAGGAATGTGACTGACAGCCCCCACTCCCGCTCATTTCACAGCCTAGTCCCTTGCACCTCCTTCGCTTCCCCATTAGAATGGGCCTCCTTACGAGGCCCTATGCCCTTCATCATTCGTCCTTTCCGCCGTTTCCCTGTCCAATGCCCTGTCAGCTATCACGCCGGCTCCTCCCAAGGCCGTGGCACTCTGTGGAATTTCTCGGTGAACGGGTGGAAACTTTCGGGCGACGTACCCCTGCGAGTCGGGCAGATGTGTTCCTTGACGGTGAATTTACCTGACGAACCAAGCTTTATCGTGTCGGCTGCGATCGTGCGGTGGGCCCGTGACCAGGAGTATGGACTGGAAACCATGGCGATCGATAAGCAGATCCATTGTCGGTTGGAACAGGTCATTGAACGACTCGAACAGGCGTCCGGTGAGAGTCTCGCCTGAGCGACGTGCCGCACATGCGTGAACGCCTCTCTCGAAGAAGTCAGCATCTCCATAAGATAGGAACTGGCTGCGATTGCCGAGGTGCGATGTGGCATGTCGTGCTGGCGATGCTGATGACCCTGGTCTGCGTTGGTCTGAGCATGGCTCAAACGAAAGACCAGCAGAGGGAGTCGCTACGGGGGCTTCAGGGAGTAGAAGTCGTGGTCGAAGATCTTAACCCGGACACACAGGTCGAGGGACTATCGCAAGAGACGATTCGAGCAGCAGTCGAACTTATTCTTCGGTCCAAGGGGATACGAATCCTTTCTCAATCGGAACGATCGGCAATCCATCCCAACCCCTCTCTTTACGTAGCAGTCGGGCCGGAGGAAATCTCATCCGGCCAATATTCGTTCAATGCAAGGGTAGAGCTCCATCGAGCTGGGTCGTTGCCGCAGCGACCACAGCAGGTGTCTGCACCGACCTGGTTCACTCCCGGCAAGCTCCGAACAGTCGGCCAACAAAACGCGAGACTGTGGGTCATCAATTCAATCGAGCCGCTGGTGAGAGAGTTTGCCAACGACTTTCTGGCCGTCAATCCACGGTAGTATCATCTTCGGTGCCCTTGACCGGAGCCTCGGGGGGAAAGAAACGGGATCGGGACTCTTTTCTCATGACCCTCTGGGTCGCCCACGGGGCCGCATCGTCGACTCCATCCCACATCGTGTGGCCATGCGGCGGACCCACGCCTCGGCGCCAAAGGGGCGGCCCCGTTGCACACTCAGGCGGAGGGCCTCCAACTCCGACGCGGTCTCGGCGCGATTCACCCGCGCCTCCCAGTCGCGGGGCCGCGCCATCGGCCACGGACTCAGCCAGGTCGTCAGCTTTGGATCCCCTTGTGTCCGTCGCCACCCGCTCGACCACTGCCAGTCCTCAGCCCGGCTCACCAGCTTCGCCCGCCGCGCATTGCGCTCCACATAACGCGCCACCGTCAGGAAATGCTCATCCGTCTGCACGGGAAAGGATTTGAACCGGCCTTGATAGACGGGACCTGTTCCCGCTGTGTGATGGTGCGCATGCCAGCGCTGTGTATGCGTGACGGTGATCCACCGCAACACCTCGGATAACTCGCCATCCTGTTTCGGCCACAAGAGGAGATGCCAGTGATTCGGCATGAGGCAATAGGCCGCAAGACGAATCCCCGTCTGCGCATGGGCCTCAGCCAACACCTGTTCAAACGCGACGTAGTCAGCAGGTTTCTCAAATAGCGGAAGCCGCCCGACTCGGCGGTTCAGGACATGATACGCGAGGTCTCCAGCAGCAAGGCGCGGTCGACGGGGCATGGCGGCTCTTGTATCAAACCCGAGACGGGTTCGTCAAGAAAAGACTCCCGACCCCTTTGTTTTCGTCACGCCGGCATCGGTGACGGTGGCCAGGTTGCCGTTGAGGTCGTACGTCTCGGTGTTGGTGCCGAACGTCGTCTGTTGGTTATTGGCGTTGTAGCTGACCGTCGAGAGCGCGGGCGGCAACCCACTCCTCGCAAAGGATCCTCCAGTTTTGATTCGATTCCCTGCGGCGTCGTAGATGTAGGTCAGATCGCCAATGACCGTGGCCCCCTGTTTATACGTGAGGCTCGTGAGTTCGCTCGCCGCGTTGTAGGCATAGGTGACGCTGGTGCCGTTCGGCAGTGTCAGACTGGTTCTGCGGTCGGCATCGTCGTAGCCGATCGTCACCGTACTCGTGCCCTGCTGCACTTGCGTGAGGCGGTTGGCATTGTCATAACTATACGTCACCACCGTCTGGCCCGCCACGGTCATACTCGTCCGGCGGCTCGCCTTGTCGTAGACATACGTGACGGAGCCTTGCGCCGTCGTTTCGTTGGTCAGCCGATCCAGCCCATCGTAGGTTCTGGTGATCGTGGCCGTGACGGTATTGGTCGCGTCCTTTTCTTGGACCTGCGTGACCCGATTGCCCGCATCGTAGGTGTAGTTGGTCGAAGTGCTGTCGTGATAGGTCGCCTTGGTTCTTCGGTTCAGTGGGTCATAGGTGTAACTAGTGGTCTGACTCTTTCGGTCAAGAACCGTGGCGACGTTCCCATTGTTATCGTAGCTGTAGGTCTCGGTGT
>JABFSG010000009.1 GCA_013140715.1 Nitrospiraceae bacterium | reverse complement strand
GGCATAGGCAAGCCCAACTTGCTTGGTGGTTCCACTTGGGTCCTGATGGATCGCAAGCAAGCAGGGTACTCCGCTGCCCTTTGTATATTCTGATCGAACAAGATGGCCCGGTCCTTTAGGGGCGACCATGAACACATTGATCGTGGGCGGCGGCACGATCTGCCCAAAGTGAATATTAAAACCGTGACCGAACGCGAGGGAGGACCCAGGCTTCAGATTGGGAGCGATATCCTGCCGATAGATGGCCGCTTGCGCTTCGTCAGGCGCAAGAATCATGATGACGTCGGACGCTTTGACGGCATCGGCCACCGGCATGACTTTTAGTCCGCTTTGTTCCGCCTTCTTCCATGAGGCGCCTTCCCGCAGCCCAATGACAACGCTTACACCGCTCTCCTTCATATTGAGCGCATGGGCGTGGCCTTGACTGCCATAGCCGATCACCGCCACCTTCTTGTTCCGAATCTCCTGAATATCGGCATCCTTATCGTAGTAAATCTTCATCGATCGCTCCTGGGTAACAACGGTGTTCGCTCGGCTGAGCTCTGGTGTAGAAAACAAGCCCGGCAGAGACTATTCGCGGGCAATTTTTTTCGCCTGCATACCTGTCGATCGAATCGATTCGCGAGCAACCGCAACTCGCCCGGTACGGGTGAGTTCTTTGATTCCTAGAGGCTGTAGCAGGTTGATGATCGCTTCGATTTTTCGTGGATCTCCCGTCACCTCGATCGTATACGTCGCCGGCGTGGAGTCAATGACGTTGGCCCGGAAAATATCGGCAATCCGCAACGCTTCTGCGCGATCTTCCGGCCGCGTATGCACCTTGATAAGCGCGGTCTCCCGCGAGACAAAGTCGCTCTCGTTCAGATCTACGACCTTGATAACATCGATGAGTTTATTGAGCTGTTTCACGATCTGCTCGATGATTCGTTCGTCTCCGGACGTGACGATGGTCATCTGCGACATGGAAGGATCGAGCGTCGGCGCCACTGAGAGGCTTTCAATGTTGAATCCTCGACCGCTAAACAGGCCGGCCACACGAGACAACGACCCGAACTTATTCTCCACGGTCACTGAAATAATGTGTTCCATACCCGGTGCATACTCCTGAATCAGGGCGGTTAGGCCGTGAGGATCGTGTCTGAATCTTTCGGAGCCACCTGCCCCGCTCCAATCTGCTTATTTTTCAAGGCCGGTGGATCCTCCAAAATCATCTCATGGTTGCAGCCGCCGGCGGGAATCATCGGATAGACATTTTCATACGGATATGTCGGAACATCGACAATCACCGGTTTGTTCACCGCAATCGCCTCTTTAAGGACGGCGTCGATCTCCGATGGCTTGCTAGCCCTGAGCCCGACCGCTCCGTATGCCTCAGCCAACTTCACAAAATCCGGCGTCGTCTCCAGATAACTCGATGCATACCGGCCTTCGTAGAAAAGATCCTGCCATTGCCGGACCATCCCATGGAAGCGGTTATTGAGGATGATAATTTTGACCGGCAACTTATGTACTACTGCCGTCGCCATTTCTTGCATATTCATCTGGATACTGCCGTCGCCGGCAATGCAGAGGACCAGACGGCCGGGAAACGCAGCCTGCGCTCCCATCGCAGCGGGAAATCCAAAACCCATGGTTCCAAGGCCTCCCGAGGTCAACCAGCGATTCGCCTTCGCCAGCTTAAAGTACTGGGCCGCCCACATCTGGTGCTGCCCGACATCGGTTGAAACGATGGGATCTCGATCCTTCGTGAGTTCATAGAGCCGGCTGATGACATATTGCGGCTTGATCGGCCCATCCGACTCCTGTTGATAGGCCAGAGGATTGGCCTGTTGCCATTCGTGGATTTGATTCCACCAGGACTTGCGTAGTTCCCTCTGATCGCCGTTTACCGTGGCACGAAGAATCTGGAGCAACTCACGAAGCACGGTCTTGCAATCGCCGACGATCGGAATATCGACATTCACGTTCTTTCGAATCGAGGTTGGATCGATATCGATATGAATAACCTTGGCGTGCGGACAAAATTCTGAGACCTTTCCTGTCACCCGATCATCGAATCGCGCGCCGATGGCAATGACGAGGTCGGAGTAGTGCATCGCCATATTGGCCCAATAGGTCCCATGCATCCCCAACATGCCCAGAGATTGCGGATGCTCGCCGGGAAAAGCGCCGAGGCCCATCAATGTCATATCGACCGGCATATGAGTCAGTTCAGCCAACTCCAACAATTCCTGCGACGCACCAGAGAAGACGACGCCGCCGCCAACGTAGAGTATCGGCTTCTTCGCCTTCGTCATAGCCTCAGCTGCTTGCTTAATTTGCCACTTATTTCCTTCATACACTGGATTGTAGCTACGAATAGAGACAGAACTCGGATAGGTAAACTCCGCCTTATCCATGGAAACGTCTTTCGGAATGTCAACGAGCACAGGACCCGGGCGCCCCGTTGTCGCAATGTAGAAAGCTTCCTTGATCGTCGTCGCCAACTCGGCCACATTTTTCACAAGAAAATTATACTTGGTGCAAGGACGGCTCAAGCCGACATTGTCCGCCTCTTGGAATGCATCATTCCCGATAAGGCTGGTAGGAACCTGCCCGCTGAAACAGACCAGCGGCACAGAATCCATGTAGGCATCCGCTAAGGCTGTGATGACGTTCGTCATACCTGGTCCGGAAGTCACAAGACACACACCGGCCTTACCGGTCGCCTTCGCATAGCCTTCTGCCATATGGCCGGCGCCCTGCTCATGGCGGGTGAGGACTACTTCAATGTCTTTCTGCTGATGAAGTATGTCAAAAATCTTTAGTACGACACCTCCGGGAAGCGCAAAAATCGTCTTGACGCCTTCCCGCTTGAGGCATTCGAGGAGAATCTCTGCGCCTGTGAGTTTCATGACAAAACCTCCATCCGTACCACCGGCACCCCCCGGTAGGGGAACGGGGATAATACAATACCCCGTCTTTCGTCCTGATGGACCAGACTTAACAGACACTTTTCATCAGAACATTCTGAAAAATCAGGGAGAAAGACGTGTCATCCTATCACCGCGCATTTCAACACGTCAATAGCGGAGAGATCAGGAAGCCTCCCTCCCTGACAGCCTACTCCCCACATGATACTCTCCACCCTCCAGTTCATTTCTCGTGGGTTACAGCTCCATGGACCTACCTGTCCGCATGACCATCCTCTCTCGCAACGGCTGCCATCTCTGCGAAGTCGCCTACCAAATCGCACTACATCTTCAGTCGGAATTGCAGGTGGAAGTACACAAGCTATCTATCGATAGCGACAAAGTCTTGATGGAACGCTATGGGGCACTAGTTCCCGTCGTCTTGCTTGACGGGGTCGAGCTTTTTGCAGGGGCGGTGACGGAAGGGGAACTACGTCACGCGATAAAAAAAGCGCGGTGGAGAAAACCTATAAGCCGGATTCTGTCCCATCTAGGATTTGCTCCCAAACGGGGATGATCATTTCTCTGGGATTCGAGTTGCCTCGAACCTCAAGCGACCTACCCGAAGACCTCGGCCGGGCCAGCCGGTCGCCGGCTCTCCGAAGAAAGCCGACAGATGTCTTCCTATTTGGCCTTGCATCGGGCGACGCTTACCCTGCCGGTGATGTCGCCACCACCGCGGTGGGCTTTTACCCCACCGTTTCACCCTTACCTGATCCAAGGTGACCGGATTGGAATCCCGTCGCCTTGGCCATCGGCGGTTTGTTCTCTGTGGTGCGGGTGTCGGATCGCTCCGCCTGGGAGTTACCCAGCGCCCTGCCCATGAAGTCCGGACTTTCCTCTTAAAGCGTTACCGCTCCAAGCGATCACCCGGTCTTCTCCCTCGCGCCATAGTACTATAGGGCCGGATGTCTGCGCTTTCAAGACCCACCACGAACTGCCACGATCTACTGCGCCAACGGCAACACCGCTGCAGGGACCGACGGCTTGGCTTGGTAGATCGCCATGGCCTCGGGCATCCATTTTCTCAGCTGGGCAATGCGGGTCTCGTGGCTCGGGTGCGTAGACATAAATTCTGACGGCGCACCCCCACCGGACATCTGCTCCATCCGTTCCCACAGGGCAACAGCTTCGCGCGGGTCATAGCCGGCATCCGCCGCGAGCAGAATCCCAATATAATCCGCTTCCGATTCATGCTTCCGACTGAAGGGCAGCAATATCCCTACCTGTGCTCCTGCGCCTAGGGCCGCCATCGCTGCTTGCCCCAACATTCCGCCCCCGCCGGCAGCGCCGGCTGCTGCACCAACGATCTGAAGTCCGGCATTCGTCAGCTGGCCCTGACTCATCCGTTCTGCACCATGCCGGGCCAGGGCATGTACAACCTCATGTCCCATAACGGCAGCCAGCCCCGCCTCCGTCTTTGCCATAGGAAAGAGGCCGGTATAGACTGCCATCTTGCCGCCAGGCAACGCAAACGCATTTGCGGTCTTGTCATCCTTGATCACCGTCACTTCCCATTGAAACTGCTGCGCCATCTCGGCATATTTCGATCGCTTCGCCGCCTCGATAATCCGGGCAGCAACCCGCTTAACCGGTTCAACTTCTCTCGGATCATGCGATTGCCTGAGCTTGGGATCGTTCTTCACCTGACTGTAGGCCTGGGAGCCTAATTGCATCTCCTGAGATACCGAAGTCATCAACAACTGTGACCGTCCGGTGTAGGGATTCGTTTCGCACCCACCCATCACCATCGTTATTCCAATTCCCGCAGCAAACAATAACAGTCCATGCGAGAACGATCTCCGTGCCTGCATCGCCCATCCTCCTTATCAATAAGGACCAGTTGTCTACTGTGAGAAATTGACCGTCCTCTATGGCTCTGTTAGATTACCGCGCCCCACCGAGAATCTCTACTAGGAGCCTGTCCGAGTAATCCTTCGTTGCGAGGCGAAAGAAATGCTGGTAGATGCAAGGCCACAGGCTCGAAAAAACCGGAGGCGTATTCGCTGGAATACGGTGAGGTTTTTTTCGTACCGAGAACGATGCAGATGCCTGCAGATCGTTTGCCGCAGCAGAATGGTATTACTCGGACAGGCTCTTAGGTCATGGACCTGTGACCAACGCCACTAAAAAAATACAGACAGAACGCATCGGCATCGATGAGTCTGGCAAGGGAGACTATTTCGGCCCTCTGGTCATCGCTGCTGTCTTCGTCGACGCCACTACTCAGGGTGAACTGACTCTCATGCAGGTCCGGGACAGCAAGAAAATCTCCGACGGCCGTATTCTCACCATGGCACCCGATATCCGGATGATCTGTCCTCACAGCATCATTGCAATCGGCCCGCAGCGATACAACGAACTCTATGCGAAAATCAGGAATTTAAATCGCCTGCTAGCCTGGGGACATGCCAAAGCCTTGGAGACCCTGCTGGAAAAGGTTTCGTGCGGGCACGCGATTGCGGATCAGTTTGGCGACGAGCGGTTGATTTTGAATGCGCTACAAGAAAAAGGGCGCACGATCGTCTTAGAGCAACAACATCGGGCCGAGTCCGATCTGGCCGTGGCCGCCGCCTCCATCCTGGCCCGTGCGGAATTCCTGCTCCGATTGAAGCGTCTCTCGGATGAGGTCGGTACGACGCTGCCCAAAGGCGCGTCGTCAACTGTCGAGCTGGCCGGTCGCATGATCGTAAAAAAGCACGGGGAGGAACGATTGGGATCAGTTGCCAAACTACACTTCAAGACGACTCAGGCTGTGCTGGCAAAAACTGATTAGACCGACTCGCCGATCTCAAGAGCCGACGTCTTGTCGAGATCGGGGCCCGGCGTTGCTTCGACAGGAATTTGCCCATCCCAATACAACATCCGACGGCAATAGGGGCAGGTCTGGATATCAGACGAGCGTTTCACTTCTGAAATCAGTTGCGGAGGAAGTTGAAGACGGCATCCGGAACAAATCCCCTCTTTAATCTCGGCGAGCGCCTGATCCTTCCGCGCCCCCTTAATCGCGTTATAGCGGCCAAGAAGCCCCTTTTCGACATGAACCGAACGAGCTTGCTGTTGCGCTTCGAGATCGGTCAACTCGGATGAAAGTGTGCGCTCCAGTTGGTCGAGCCCCTGTTTTTCCTGCGCAAAGGTTTTTTCGATTGCGCTGAGCTTCTCTTGCGCCTCTTTCGCCATGCGCTGCACTTGCTCGATCTTTTCCATACACAGCAAAATCTTCTCCTCAATATCCCCTCTCTTCTTGTTGGCAACTTCAATCTCGAACAGATGCGCCTGGTATTCCTTATTGGATTTCAACTCGGACAGCCGCGACTTCATCTTCTCAGTGTGCGCTTCATGCGATTCAAGATCCTGTTCGTGCGAGCGCCGTTCTTTGATGAACAGGTCCACGGAAGCGCTGGTCTGTTGATGTAGAAGCTGGGCCTCTCGAAGCGGAGCTTCAATCGCTTGGATCCGGTCTGGGATTTTTCGGCGCTGGTCCTTGATCTCCGCGATACGGAGATCCAACTTCTGTAGTTCGATAAGGGGGAAAAGATTCTGGTTCAACTCGCTCCTATTGCTGTTGTTGAGAACAACGATCTCGAGCTATAGATTTCACGACCGAGCTGGTGGGCCCACTAGGACTTGAACCTAGGACCAGCTGATTATGAGTCAGCCGCTCTAACCACCTGAGCTATGGGCCCGATCAGGCGGATGACTCTCTCGCGCCTGCCCCCAGACACGAACGCACAATATTAGGCTGCCCCGAAAGCGGAGTCAAATCCCGCAGAACATCCCTTGACTCGTCACAGACTTTCCACAAAGCTGCGCAGTTTCTTACTCCGGCTCGGATGACGCAGCTTGCGCAGGGCCTTGGCCTCGATCTGACGGATACGTTCGCGGGTCACTTCGAAATCCTGCCCTACTTCTTCGAGCGTATGATCGGTGGCTTCACCGATACCGAACCGCTTCCGCAAGACTTTCTCTTCCCTCGGCGTCAGCGTTTCCAATGCACTATTGATCTGACGTTGGAGATCGTACCGGATTGCCGCCTCCAAAGGAGACACTGCCTTTTTGTCCTCGATAAAATCGCCCAGATGGCTGTCCTCTTCCTCGCCGATCGGGGTTTCCAGAGAAATTGGTTCACGCGCGATCTTTAGGATCTTCCGCACTTTGTCGAGCGGCAGGTCCATCCGCTCGGCGATTTCCTCAGGCGTCGGTTCGCGTCCGAGCTTCTGGACTAGGTGACGGGAGGTCCGGATCAGCTTGTTGATCGTCTCGATCATATGTACTGGAATACGGATAGTCCGTGCCTGGTCGGCAATTGCGCGGGTAATCGCCTGGCGAATCCACCAGGTCGCATAGGTGCTGAACTTGTAGCCGCGCTTGTACTCGAACTTGTCGACGGCCTTCATCAGGCCAATATTGCCTTCCTGGATCAGGTCGAGGAATTGGAGGCCGCGGTTTGTGTACTTCTTGGCAATACTGACGACGAGACGAAGATTGGCTTCGACCAGCTCGGCTTTCCCACGCTTGACCTTGTCTTCCGCCACATCCAGATGCTTGACCGCGTCTTTAATCTCCGTAGCGGATACGAGAGCCTCTTCGGTTTCGAGTATAAGAATCCGGCCCTTTGCCGCCTGGTATACCTTTTTAATTTCGTCGAGGGCTTCCTCCGAGCAGCTCGTCTTGCGTTTGACAGCAAGGAAATCTTTCCGTTCGAGACAGAGCCTCTTCAGGGCCTCGGCGCCGGCTTCACCGCTGATCCCAATCCGTCGCTGGCAACTGACAATCTCCCGCTCGGCCGTCCGAATCTGAATCGCCAACTCCCTTACGCGCTGCACCATCCGATCCTTCAGCACGCCATGCAGATTGACGGACTCCATCTTCTCCACGACCTGATCGCGGATCGTGTCGATTTGCTTCTTAATCTTCTTTTGCTTGGCGGGATCACTGTTGGTGTGCCGAGCTACTTCATAGAGGCTCTTGAGCGAGGTCGAGATTTTCCTGACAGAGTTCAGCCCTTCAAGCGTCTTGACCCGAAGTTCTTCATAGTCCCGTTGGATCTGCTCTTCCTCGAACTCCTCTTCGGTCTCGACAATCGGAACGATCTCGCGCACATCGATGGTTCCGTTCTTGAGCTGATCGTACAGCGCGAGGACGAACTCGATCGTCATCGGCATCCCATAAATAACCGACGCGATGTCTTTTTTCCCCTCTTCGATGCGTTTTGCGATCTCGATTTCACCCTCACGGCTCAACAATGCCACACTTCCCATCTCTTTGAGATAGAGTCGGACCGGGTCGTCGGTTCGGCTGAGTGCGCCGGGAGTTAAATCGATCTCCTTCTCTTCCTTTTCACTCTCATCCCCGGCGCCGGCACCGGCTTCGCCCTCACCATCCTCGGCTTCTTCACTTGCCTCTTCAGTGTCCCTGGCTTTCCTGATTCGTTCCCCCTCCGGCGCATCGACAATCTCGATGTCCATTTCACCGAACATCGTCATGATGCTGCCGAACTGCTCGGAGGACACCACTTCCGCGGGTAACGTGCTGTTCAGCTCGTCGTACGTCAAAAAGCCTTTCTCTTTCCCGATCGAGATCAGCTTCTTTACTTCGCCGAGCAACTCTGGTTTCGCCATGACTACTCCTTCACTAAAGACATCAGCCCGGTGGAAGGCCGACCGGCCTTGTGCATTCGCAATTCATTCACTTGTGCGTTCAACACCCGCGCATCCTCCATACGGCCTTCTCGTTCGGCAGCCTTGAGTTGCGCAGTTTTATCCCGAAACGCAGCCTCGGCTCTCTTGCGATCCAACGTCTCTAAACACCCGGCAACGTGGGCTTTCACATCATCGAAATGGTCTTCTCTCATAGACAGCTCTGTTGCCAGCGACCCGCAATCCGGATGATCGACGACCGCATCCAGTAACGGCCTGAGCCCGACACGGCCATCCCGCTCAAGATGCCCCAGCGCCACCTCGACGAGGGATCGACAGGCCGGAACTGAGAAGGCCTCGGGCTTCAGTCGATGCACGTCTGCGGGGGTCAAGTGCCCATGGAGCAGCAAATACACCAGATCCCGCTCTTCGCTCGCACCCTTGAACATCGCCGATATCACGCCGGTCGATTGAATGGTCGCCGGTCGCCGCCCCTCCGACTGTACCAACACCGGATATCGCTCGATCAACCGTTGCTGGCTCACCCCCAGCCGTTCTGCTACCACGCGAATCCGTTCCTCTCGCTCGATCGGATGCTCACTCTTTTGCAAAATTCGCAGCACATCGTCTACACTGCGGATACGCCCTTCGATCGTACTGGACTCCGCCGTGCTCAAACTGTGCTCAAGGGCAAAATCCAAGAGACTCGGAGCCTGCTCTTCCAACCGAGCAAAGGCTGCCGGCCCTTCCTTCCGCACATAGGTATCGGGGTCCTCTCCGGCCGGCAAACTCACGACTTTCACGCCGAGCCCGCTGTTCACAAAGAGATCGAGCCCCCGCAGTGCGGCGCGGACCCCCGCCGGATCCGGATCGAACAACAGCACGACCTTCGAAGCAAACCGTCTCAGCACTTGAATATGTTCCGCCGTCAGTGCGGTCCCCAGCGTCGCAACCGTATGGGTTAACCCTGCTTGATGAAGCGCGACCGCATCGAAATACCCTTCCACCACGATCACGGTCTTCAGCCGAGCGACCGCTTCCCGCGCGAGGTCGAGCGCATAAAGCGTCTGCCCCTTTTTAAACAGGGGGGTATCCGGTGAATTTAGGTATTTCGGAGTCCCTTCGCCAAGGATGCGCCCTCCAAAACCAACTACCCGCTTACGCAAATCTGTGATGGGAAACATCACACGGGCGCGAAACCGATCATAGGATCCTGATGCATGCTCTCTGGCTACCGTCAACCCCGCCGCGGCCAAATCGCTTTGTGCGAACCCCTGTTTACTCAGCGCCTTGATGAGTCCGTCCCACTCAGCCGGCGCACTGCCGATGGCAAATCGTTCGATTGTTTCAGACTGAATGCCTCGACCGGATAAATAGTCCCGCGCCGTTGCGCCGGTCACGCCATCCCGAAGATTCTGCTGGAACCATGCCGTTACAGCCCGATTGAGCGGCTCAAGGCGACTCGCCTGCGCCGCCTGCGGCCCTGCGATCGGCCCACTGTCCGGCACCTCGATTCCGAATTTGTGTCCGAGTTCGCGAACCGTCTCCGGGAAATTCGCGCCGGTTATCCGCATCAGAAACGTAAATACATTGCCACCCGCGCCGCAGCCGAAACAATGAAAAATCTGGCGGGACGGACTGACCGTAAAGGAAGGCGATTTTTCCTGATGGAAGGGACAGAGTCCTTTCAAGTTCTGGCCGGCCCGAGTGAGGCTCACATGTTGTCCCACCACTTCGGCAATATCGACCCGATCTTTGACTTGACTGATCACATCTTCAGAAATCAGACCTCGGCCCACGGGAGTCGCGGCTCCTATTTTTCCCACCTGACGCCGGTGAGAAGGGTAACTGTAAGTGGTCGTAAAATAGACCGGTTAGGCTAACAGACAGATGAGAAATCTGTCAACGTCGTGAAAAGGCATGTTCATTGAGACTTCACCCCCGATAGGCTCCACCGGTTCCCCCTCCTTCGAGTTAGCCTATTCGTGGGCTATCCTGCTCCGGCTCTTCAGCGTATGCTCTTTTTCTATCGCAGCGCGATTATAGGAATTGGAGCTACCGATGGCCATCGAACCAAAGTCCCCGCCTTCCAGACCGAAACAGGCTCGATTCGTGTTTCGCCCCTATCGTCGGATACCGATCTGGCGCTCCCTCTACTATCTCAGTCAGGAATGTGTAGGGAAGGGTGTTGTGACGAATCTGTCTCAATTGGGAATGCGCGTTCAAGGCGAACATCAGGTTGAACCGGGCCTCATTTTAGCGTTGCGTATCACACTCGCCGATGATGGGCCGACCGTGGAAATCGAGCAAGCAACGGTCCGGTGGGTGGATGGATATGATTTTGGTCTGGACTTTGTCCGCATCAGCCCAGTTACTGCAAAGCATATCGCCCATCTCTTGAATCGACAGATTCGCATCTCTCCGTTATCGAATTGAAAGGCCTCCCCGTTCCTTATCCCTCTACCACTCTGCGTTTCGTTGCTTGACGCTCCTTCCAGCCCGCTGCTATATTCCGATTTCGGCGCTGATAATTCATCTGCTCGTCTTCATTGCCAATGCTTGAGCCGCAAGGAAAAATTTGGATGGACGGGGCGTTCGTCAATTGGGCGGACGCGCAGGTCCATGTGATGACTCATTCGCTCCATTACGGGTTAGCTGCGTTCGAAGGGATTCGCTGTTACAAGGGGAGAGCCGGCTCCGCGATTTTTCGGTTGCAGGAGCATGTCGATCGGTTGTTCGACTCCGCCCATATCGGCATGATGCAGGTGCCCTTCGACAAGAAGCAGGTCGCAGCGGCCATCGTAGAGACAGTCAGGGTCAATAAGCTGGACGCCTGCTATATTCGCCCGCTTCTCTACATCGGGCACGGAGCGATGGGAGTCTACCCCGGCGACAACCCAATCAAGCTGGCTATCGCGGCCTGGACCTGGGGCGCTTACCTTGGAGAGGATGCGCTTGCGAATGGAATGCGAGCCCGGGTGTCATCGTACACTCGCCATCACGTCAATGTCTCAATGACCAGAGGAAAGATTTCCGGTTATTACGTGAACTCCATTTTGGCGAAGCGAGAAGCGAAAGCGGACGGATACGATGAGGCTATCTTGCTCGATACCGAGGGATACGTGTCCGAAGGAACCGGTGAGAACATCTTCATCGTGCGCAAAGGGCAGATCAAGACCACGCCGCTCACCTCGATCCTCGACGGTATCACCAGAAGCTCCGTCATCGACTTGGCGAGAGAGCAACGCATCTCCGTGGTGGAAGAGCGCTTCACGCGCGATGACATGTATATCGCGGATGAAGTGTTCGTCACCGGGACGGCTGCCGAATTGACGCCGGTGCGGGAGATCGACAACCGGCGCATTGGAACCGGCACACCAGGTCCGATTACACAGTCTCTGCAGAAGACCTTCTTCTCCATCGTGCGTGGGGAAGACCCTTCCCACGAAGCATGGCTCACCAGAATTTAGTAAGACGCTGAAGGGTTTCAGCTCACGCCTTCGCACTCCCTCCAAGGCATCCATAACACCTGTGAACCGTGAGAACCGGCTGGTTCATATGGTTCGTTTGGTTCATCTTCTTGGTCATACAACCAAACAAACGAAACAAACCGAATAACAGTCTTCGTATTCGGCAAACCTTTTCAGCCTGCTGCTAGTGGTTGCCTGAGGAAGAATCGCCTGGAGTGTGGCTCTCAGCAGCCGGAGCTGCCGGCGTAGCGGGCGGGGTTTCTGGGGCGCTCTGGGAAGTCTCTTTCTTTTTGAGGTCAATGACCGTAGAGGAAAAGGCTTGTTCTTTGGCGAGAATAGCGAGGCCGAGCGATGTCAGCATAAAAACAGCCGCAACCACGACCGTAAACTTGCTCAAAAAATTTGCGGGCCCACGACTACCGAAGACCGTCTGACTGGAGCCCCCGAATGACGCGCCGATCTCGGCGCCCTTCCCCGACTGCAACAGAATCGCGCCGACCATGAGCACGCAGATCAACACATGAATCACGATGAGAAGAGTATACATGGCACTCCGATCAATTAAACCCGCTGTATTTGAGCACTGCGTACGATTCTAGCAAACGAGTCGGGACTGAGACAAGCCCCACCTACTAATGCGCCGTCGATCGCATCCGAAGCGAGGAGCGGCTCGATGTTCTGCGGTGTCACGCTTCCGCCGTACAGGATTCTGACGACCGACGCTGTGTCGTTATCCCAGCCGGTCTCCACGAACAGACGGATCGAGCGATGGACCGTCACGGCCTGCTCCGTCGTAGCGGCTCGCCCTGTACCGATGGCCCAAACCGGCTCATAGGCGATTGTGACAGTCGCCAGGTCTTGTGGGCTTAACCCCGCCAGGCCTCCGTTCAGTTGAGCCGTCACAACCGATTCCGTTAGGCCCGTCTCACGTTCCGCCAATGATTCCCCCACGCAGAGGATCGGAGAAAGCCCGTGACGAAGCGCTGCCTGGACTTTCTTCTGAATAGTCTCATCTCGTTCTCCGAATAGCGTGCGACGGTCGGAATGGCCGACGATCACGTACCGGCAGTCCAGTTCGCGCAACATAGGAGCAGACACTTCTCCAGTGAAGGAGCCGTGTGTTTCCCAATGGACATTCTGCGCTCCAAGGCCGATCCAAGAAGAGGGACCCAAGGCGTTCCTGGCCGATTCAAGAGCCGTAAAGGCCGGCGCAAGGACCACCTCGGCATGCGGCGATGCAGCGACTCGTTCGCGGAAGTCACGGATGAAAGCCACAGCCTCCGAGGCCGTCTTGTTCATCTTCCAGTTGCCGACGATAAGGGGTCTACGCATGGCTATCTCAATAGCACTGGAGGGTGTGAGCTCTGCAGGCTACGGAACAGTGGTGGTTAGACTCGATTCGGGAGGGCGGTCAAGCCCGGGAGTTGCTTACCTTCAAGCAATTCCAGCGCAGCACCGCCGCCGGTCGAAATGAACGACATGTTCTCCGACTCGCCGGATCGATGCACGGCCAGGGCCGTTTCGCCCCCGCCGACGATCGTCAATGCATAGGCATCGGCGATCGCGTGAGCCATCGCGAGGGTGCCTCGCGCGTAGGCATCGATTTCAAAGACACCCATCGGTCCATTCCACAAAATCGTCTTCGCGTTCTGAACCGCTTCGTTAAAGAGTTTGACGGAGGCCGGACCGATGTCGAGAGCATACCACCCGTTTGGAATTTCCTGGACCGGCACGATCTTCGATTCGGCCCCAGGCTCGCGGCTGGCAGCGACGACACAATCGACCGGCAGATAAAACTTTACACCGCGGGAAAGGGCATGGTCCTCGATACCCCGCGCAAAGTCCAACATGTCGTTTTCGACCAGGGAGTTGCCGATTTCCATCCCCTTCGCCTTTAGAAAGGTAAAGGCCATACCGCCGCCGATAATAACTTTGTCGACCCGCTTCCCAAGATTTTCGATGACCCCGATCTTTCCCGACACTTTTGCTCCGCCGAGAATCGCGACAAATGGCCGAACGGGGTTTTCGACTGCTCCCTCGAGATACTCAATTTCTTTCTTGAGGAGGAAACCGGCGACAGAGGCGGGGATAAATTTGGTGATGCCGACAGTAGAAGCATGGGCCCTGTGTGCGGCGCCGAATGCGTCGTTGATATAGACATCCCCAAGGGCTGCCAACGCTTTTGAAAAATTGTCGTCGTTCTGCTCTTCTCCCGGATGGAATCGGAGATTTTCAAGGAGCAGCACATCCCCCGCCTTCATTTTTTCGACAAGCCCTTCCACTGCCGGCCCGATGCAATCCGGCGCGAACAGAATGTTCTTGCCCATAAGCCGACCCAAGCGCTTTGCCACAGGAGCCAAACTGTATTTGGGGTTGAACTTTCCGTTCGGTCGGCCCAGGTGGGAACAGAGGATCACCTTGGCGCCGTCGTCGATGGCTCGATTGATGGTCGGCAAAGTGGAACGAATACGGGTGTCGTCGGTGATTTGATGCTCGTCGTCCAATGGGACGTTGAAGTCGGCCCGAATGATGACGCGCTTGTCTCGCAGTACAACGTCGTCGATCGTTTGCTTGCGCAGTTTCATGGCGGTTCTGTCGGGTCCGTCCTTCCAGGGTGGGGTCAGCGTGAAAGAGAATCGGACTGAGGATGGGATTGCCTCACAATACTCAGTGCCCTGTCGCTTTCGCTGCAACGACCTTGATGAGGTCTCGAACCCGGCATGAATAGCCCCACTCGTTGTCATACCAGGCTGTAACTTTAACCAACCGTTTGTCGATGACCATCGTGAGGGGAGAATCGAACGTGGCAGAATGGGGATCGCCCTTCTGGTCGATCGAGACAATCGGGTCTTCGGAATAGAGCAGAATGTCTTTCATCGAACCGTTCGCTGCTTTTTTGAAGGCGGCGTTGACCGAAGCGAGATCACAGTCCTTTTCGGTTTCAACGGTCAGATCCACCAGCGACACGTTCGGCGTCGGAACACGGATGGCCATGCCGTCGATCTTACCCTTGAGCTGCGGCAAGACCAAATGTAACGCCTTTGCCGCGCCGGTGCTGGTCGGGATCATCGACATGCCTGCCGCACGCCCGCGCCGCATGTCTTTGTGGGGCAGATCCAGTAACTGCTGGTCGTTGGTGTAGGAATGGATCGTGGTCATGAGGCCGTGCTTGATGCCGAAATTATCCAACAGCACTTTTGCCACTGGCGCCAAACAATTGGTCGTGCAAGAGGCGTTGGAGATGATGTGATGCGTTTTTGGATCGTATGCCTCGTCGTTGACGCCCAATACGATAGTGACGTCCGGATCCTTCGCCGGCGCAGAGATAATGACATGTTTGGCTCCGGCAGAGAGATGCTTCCCTGCGCCTTCGCGATCGGTAAAGCGACCGGTCGATTCGATGACGATGTCTACCCCAAGATCCTTCCAGGGCAGTTCTTTTGGATCCTTCACCGCGAGCACCTTAATGGGCCGACCGTCGACAAGAATCTGGTCTCCCTTGGCCTCGACGTTTCCCTGTAAGGTCCCATGTACCGAATCGTATTTCAAAAGATAGGCAAGGGTCTTCGCATCTGTCAGGTCGTTAATTGCGACAAACTGCAGGTCAGGGTCGCCGAGCGATGCCCGTAAGACGTTCCGTCCGATCCGCCCGAACCCATTAATACCGATCCGAATAGCCATAATGAGTCATCCCTCACAAAAAAATCGGCTACAGATGCCGGTCAGAATGACGCCGATAGTATCCACGCTCCTGGGCCTTGTCAAGCTATACCACGATGATAACTCTGCGGTGGATCAGAGAAGTTTCACTGCCGTCTGGCCCTCATACCGGGCGAGTCGGCGCGGGACCTGCGGAAGCTTACCTTGCGTCTCTGTCGATGGGTTCGTTAGAGTTCGTCCTGCCCAGCTTAAGACGTTCTCTCCGAGGTAACGGTGAATTTCTTCGAACAGACAACGACAGTGCTGGAGTGGTCTAGGCTACTCGATACTCTTGCCGGACATGCCCGCTCGACGATGGGAGCGATGCATTGCCGCGCCCTCGAATTGGCGACCAGCCTCTACGACGCACAACAGCGCCAACAGGAAACGACGGAAATGGGGCAGCTACAAGCATCCGGCGAGGCACTGCCGACCTTGGCATTTCCCGATATCCGGGACCCGCTCGCTCGGGCAAGGAAAGGAGCCTCGTTAGAAATCCACGAACTGCGGGATTGCGCGATGGTGCTGGAGTTGCTGGAGGAGAGCGGCTCGTTTATGGAGCGGCATTACCATGACGCTCCTGCGCTGGCATCCACGGCCCATTCCCTACGATCGGTCAGAGAACTACGGCCAGTGAAAGCAGCGCTGGATGAGGCCATCCATCCGGATGGCTCGATCAAGGAGTCTGCGACACCGGAGTTGCGGCGTTTGACTCATCAGGCCCACTCGCTCAAACAACAGATGCGGCATGACCTCGATCAGATTCTGCACTCGCATCGCTATGAAGAAATCTTACAAGAGAAATATTCCGCCCAACGGGAAGGCCGCTATGTCATTCCGGTGAAAGCCGACATGAAGGGGCGGGCGCCGGGGATTGTCCATGATGTCTCGGCCAGCGGAGCCACAGTATTTCTCGAACCACGCGAGCTCATCGAACTGAACAATTCGATCAAAGTGGCGGATCTTGAGATCGAACGGGAAGTGCGTCGCATTCTCCGTGAATTGTCCTTCCTCATCGCAACACAATCCGAGGCCCTGTTGGCTGGGCTTGATGCCCTGACCATTCTTGACTGCATCTCGGCGCGGGCCTCGTTCGGTCTCCAACTGAAGGCTCATCCTGTCATGCTCAACGACGAAGGGCGCATCCGGCTGCTGCAGGCCAGACATCCATTGCTGGTCTTGTCGAAAGAGCAGGTAGTGGCCAACGACATTCTTCTAGATGAGTCGATCCATGTGCTCGTCATCTCCGGTCCCAATACGGGCGGGAAAACTGTAACCCTCAAAATCGTCGGGCTCTTTGCCTTGATGGTCCGGGCAGGATTGCACTTGCCCTGTCACGCGGAATCCGAGATGGCGTTCTTTTCCCACATCTATGCCGATATCGGCGATACCCAAGACCTGGCCCGTGACCTCTCCAGCTTCTCTGCGCACATGACTCAGATGGTTCAGTTGCTGGACGAAGCGGACCGGAGGCGTAGCAAAAACAGTGCTTTTCCGCAGCGATGGCTGCTCCTCCTCGATGAACCGGTAACCTCGACCGACCCGACCGAAGGAGCAGCCCTTGCCGAAGCCTTGCTCTGTCGGCTGGCCAAGCTGGGGATGAAAGTCGTTGCCACGACTCACTATGGTTCGCTCAAGGCCTTAGCCCACACGATGCCGGGCTTCGCCAATGCCAGCGTCGAATTCGACGTGGCGACGCTCTCGCCGACCTATCGCCTCTTCATGGGGGTGCCGGGCGGATCATCTGCACTGGAAATTGCCGGCCGATTAGGCATGGACCGGGCTTTGCTGGATGAAGCGAGGCAAAGGCTTCATAAAGACGATCGGGTTATGGAAACGATGCTGCACGATCTGCAGAAAACGCAGCGGCAATTGACCGACGATCTGGCCAAGGCTGTCGAGGCCAGGCGTGAAGCGGAACAGGCAGAACAACGAGTGAAGGCACAACTGGCCCATCTGGAAGAAACAGAGCGTGAAGCGAAGAAGGGCCTCAAACGAAAACTCAGCGAACAGTTCATCCGCGCGCGGGCTGAAGTACAAGCCACGGTCGATGCGGTCAAGGGCGAGCAGAAGTTGATCAAGGCCAAAGAGGCGAAGCAGCGATTGTTCGAGCTTGAGGCTCAAACGAAAGCCGGACTAGCACCTGCCGGCACACCGGTTCCGCTGGCACAGCTGGGAGTGGGGGATCAGGTCGAAATCAGCGGGCTTGGCATGACCGGCATACTCCTCGAAGCGCCGCAGGGAAAGAAGCGTGTGAGGGTGAAGGTAGGGGAAGGAGAAGTGTTCGCCACAGTGGCGAATCTCATTGGTCTCTCACGAGAGCCTGCCGCCCCGTCGAAGCCGGCGCCATCATCATCGAATCCCCACCGGTTCTCATCAGGCGGCGGGCTGGGGCTTGATGAACAGACGGTCGTGGATGTTCGAGGTAAGGCAGCGGACGAGGCGCTGGATGACGTGGTTGCGGCACTGGATCGCGCGACGCTGGCAGGCGCGCCATTTCTGCGCATCATTCATGGCCACGGCACAGGGAAACTCAAAACGTCGCTGCGAGCCTATCTGAAAGACTCGCCCTATGTGGCGAATTTCCGCACGGGAGATCGGGCAGAAGGAGGGGATGGAGTGACGGTCGTGAAGGTGCGTTGCTGATCCCCATCGCTCACAGAACAGAGGAGGGGCTGGAGCCTGATGATCTCCTGTACTCGCGCAACGCGCGGTCGAAGACTCCCCTCGTTGGACGCGCGCAGCGGGAGATCGATCAGGCTCCAGCCCTGAGAGATACCGAGCAAACTTGGAGGGAACATATATATCGTTCGATGCGCGGAGTAAACGATAATCTGACCGCTCCCTTAACGAGAAGCGAAGAAGATTGAAAGGCCTTTGTTCTGGGCCATAGCACATGAGGGAAATCGATTGCGAAGCGATCGGAGAGGCAGTACAGATAAAATATCTGTCAGTGAACGGGTGGGAAGTAGGAGAGAGAGGGACGTTACACGGAAGGTGTTGATGAAATTTGTGTATGACTCCTTCTCGCCACCCACCCGTTTGGCACTGTTCTTGGTACTCAGTCTGATGTCTCTCTCTATTCTCTTCGATTCTTCAGACGCGTCATCATTGTAATCAAGCCCAATAAGACTGCCAAAAAAACCAAGAGTGTAGCCGTTAACCAACCGAGCACGCAGGGGAAACTCTCGTTACAAAGATCAAACATGTATTGCCAAAAACCCCACATTTCGGTCTTGGCTAAGATTTTTGCAAACATCATATCTCCTCCTTGGCGCCTCTCTTCGGTCCTAGGGTATAGAAGCCACTAAGCCAGCGATTTGACGGCAACGCGTAACCGCTCGGTCAGCTCCGTCGCCGCGACCGGATCTTCCGGGGCGCGCACGACTTTGATCGGCTCCCCAACGATAACACGCAACTTTGGGAAGCCGATTCTGCCGCGTGCGAGAGCCCGCGCCGTGTCGATGAGGCGGACCGGCACGAGTGGCGCCCCCGTCACGAGCGCCATGCGCGCGGCACCCCTGTGCCAGACTCGGTCCCGCGAACCGCGCCCTGCGGGAAAATCACCACCGCCTGTTCCGCATCGAGTGCCTGCCGTACCTGCGCGAGCGCGCGATGGTCGCTACGCCCCCGCTCAATTCGAATTGCGCCGAGGCCGTCGAGCATCCACGCGAGCAGCCGGGATCGCCAGAGCTCTGCCTTCGCGAGGAAACGCAGTTCCCGCGAAAGTGCCGTGCCTAAGACGATCCCGTCAAGCACCGAGTCATGATTTGGAGCAATAACCACAGGTCCGGTGAAGGGGAGGCGATCGGCGCCAACCACTTCGAGTCGATACATGGTGCGCACCAAGTTGCCGAAAGCGCGCTGAACCTGTACATAGGTCGGAGCGGAGAAAGGCATAAGCCTATTACTGTTGTTCGCCTGACTGCCGATATAAGTGCCCAGCAATGATTCCATCCGAGCTTCTCCTCCTCGTCCTTATCTGCTGCTTTCGAGCGCGACGTTGGCCAATTGGGACGTCTTGTTTCGTCATGGTGCTCTCTACCGACCATCATACAATGATCGGGCTCGCTGCAGCAGATGGTTAGACTTTATCTCTGTCTTGTTTCTCTTATTTCCAGGCTCTCCAGGCATAGAAAAACCCCACTGGCGCGCTGATGAGGCAAATCCATGCCAGAGGAGACGATTCTGCAAACAACCAACCGGCAAAAGCGGTATAGATCGCTGCTCCGATAAAGTAGACATACCAAAGAATCTTGCCCTTTCTGTAGATAGCTATGTCGGTTTGCGTTGTCATTTGAGTGCCTCCTGTGTCAGGCGATGTCCAAAGACCAGATCGCTGCCCACCACCGTTGCCAGGCCGATGAATATTTCGGACTGGTCGAAGATGTGTTCGATATAGGTCTGCCGTTGCGGGCCGACAGGCCTTCCTCTACGAGCGGAGGACCGCCCACCGATTTCGCAGCCACTTCGATCGTAGGAGCTTGTAACCGAGCCAGGCGCATAACAGCACGCCGAGCAGTGGTACCACCATGGAATTCACCAGCTTCTGATAATCGATCATCTGTACCCGCAAGAGATATTGGTAGCGCGAAGGATTCCGTCCCTCCGCGGTAATGATTACCCTATAGAGCCCTTCGTCCAGCATGGTTTTGCCGCTGACTACTCCTGTCGGGTGGTGACTCGGACGCCAGTCTGCCACCGTCTGAGCTTCTGCCTCATTGTTCCCGTTCCCCTTCACGATCCGCAGACCGACCGGCACGCTACGCAGTGTCGGGTCCACAAGGTCCACGACCAGGAAGGTCTCGCCTGTCTTGGGAATGTCCGTGCAGTATTGAGCTTTCAGTTCGTATTGCGGCTGGTAGGTGCTGAAATGCACCGCGCTCTCACCGACCCAGCGCACGCAAGGGTCTACTTCCAAATCCGCTCCGCCATGTGCAGCGGCTGTGCCGGTGTACAGTGCGGCAACAAGAAGGAGCACCATAGCGCCTGCTCGTGTCATATGTTTAGTCATGGTCAACCCTCCTGTTTTGGACCCTTGCTAAGCCCTGGTCCGTGCCACTCGCTTCATCACTGCCGACAGGCCAATTCCTTACTCCGGTCATCCGGTTCTGTTGCTCACTGAGGAGACAGGCCCCTCCGGGGTGTTAAGAGGGTCCCATCTACCTCAGCGGGAGGCGCCAGGCAGAGTCGCGGCGCCACCAATTCTCCAAATATAAGTGCGCATGGGCGAAGCGTCCTTACACGGTTGTCAGTGCCGGGCTTGATGCTGCTGCCTGCGACGTGAAGCGTCGATGTGCAGCAATTACAGAATCGACCATCGCGCCACAGTTGATGCAGCGCCGTCCTAAAAATCCGTCGTCACCCGACCCGAGCACAAAGTCTTCAAACTCCTCAAACACCATCAATCCCCCACAGCGTGTGCACCTCATCGGATGGCTCCTTCCTTGATGGGGCCTTGCGTCAGATACTTCGCATCTTTCTCACTGGTCTTTCTGCTAGAATTTTGAGCATCTGCATATGCACGTTTGTGCCTCAGTACTTGTCCATGATGGCTTTAAGCTCACTGCCACTGATCACCTCGCGATCGAGCAGGGTTTTTGCTCCTTCTACGAGCACGCGTTTCTTTTCAGCTAAGAGCCACCTCACGCGATCGTATTGCTCATCGATGATACGGCGCACTTCACAGTCGATCTCGCGGGCGGTTTCCTCCGAATAGTCCCCCTTCTCCCGAGGCGCCTGAATCTGCATGATGAGAGGCTGGCGTTCACGATCCAGGGTAACAGTGCCTAGCTTCTCGCTCATCCCGTAGGATTTGACCATGCTCTTGGCAATGTCCGTCGCCCTGACCAGATCGTTCTGTGCGCCCGTGGAAGCCTCGCCGAAGATCAATTCCTCCGCATTCCGCCCTCCGAGTAAGACGGCAATTTTGTTTTCCAACTCCGTTTTGGCCATCAGAAAGCGATCCTCCGTCGGGAGTTGAAGGGTGTAGCCCAACGCGGCAATCCCCCTGGGAATGATGGAGATTTTCTGTATCGGGTCTGCTCCCGGAAACGACAGCGCTACCAAGGCGTGGCCCACTTCATGGTAGGCGACCCGTTCCTTCTCCATCTTGTTGAGCACCCGATTCTTCTTTTCCAACCCGGCGACGACGCGTTCCACCGCTTCCTGCAATTCCGAAAGGTCTACCTGCTCCTTATTCCGACGCACGGCCAACAGTGTCGCTTCATTGATGATATTCGCGAGATCGGCCCCCGAGAACCCGGGGGTCATCCCGGCGATCACCTCAAGATCTGCATCGGGACCCAGCGCCACCCGCTTCGCATGGACGCGCAAGATGGCCAGGCGGCCGATCTTATCCGGGCGATCGACTAAGACTTGCCTGTCGAACCGGCCTGGCCGCAACAGTGCAGGATCCAAGATTTCAGGCCGATTGGTCGCCGCCATCAGAATGACGGCGATGCGGGGATCGAAGCCGTCCATCTCGACCAGTAACTGATTCAGGGTCTGTTCACGCTCCTCATGCGCCATGGGTCCCGCCCCACGGGCTTTCCCGAGCGCATCCAGTTCGTCGATAAAAATAATACAGGGCGCTTTGGCCTTCGCTTGTTCGAACAGATCTCGCACGCGGGAGGCCCCCACTCCCACAAACATTTCCACAAACTCCGACCCGCTGATGCTGAAAAACGTCACGCCTGCCTCGCCTGCCACAGCGCGAGCCAGGAGCGTCTTGCCGGTTCCAGGAGGGCCGACGAGCAAGATGCCTTTCGGAATCTTTCCTCCGAGACGCGTGAACTTTTCCGGTGTCTTCAGAAACTCAATCACTTCGCGCAGTTCTTCCTTCGCCTCCTCCACGCCGGCTACATCCGCGAAAGTCACTTTCGTATCCTTCTCCGCATAGATCTTCGCCTTCGACTTCCCCACGGTCATGAACCCTTTTTGACCCTGTCCAAGCCCCTGACCGAGGCGCCGAATCACAAAAAACCAGATACCGCCAAAGATCAGCGCAGGAATGACCCACCACATGATGTCTCGCAAGAACGTATTCTCAATCATGCCGGTGAATTTGACGTTGCGCACGTTGAGGTCCTTGACTAAATCAGGATCTTCAACCCGGACAGTCGTAAACAGCTTCAGCTCTTTGGATCCCTCTTCCGGCTTCAGCTTCCCGATCAATGACTGACGAGTGACCGTGATTTCCGCCACGTTGCCGGCCGCCAGGAGCGTCTTGAATTCGCTATACGGAAGCTCTTCAAGCATCTGCATGGGCGTGGTGAAATTGTGCACGAACAGGACTGCCCCAATTATGAGAAAGGCGCACAGGACTGAAAAGGAGATTTTTTTATTCACTGGCATCGCGATGAGTTCCTTTCTCTGTCACGACTTAAAGAAGCGCGAAGGATTCTGACCTGTCGTGCTTTCTTAGGCTCCTTGCTGAAGGGCTGAGAAACAGAAATCCGTCGGATAACTATGGACATTCGCCACACCGTCGCATTCAGTTTTCATCGCTACTGGCTATCCCAACGGCTAAGGTTGGAAGTAGCCGGTTCCAAGCACCAGGCACATCACAGTCACGGCACCAAGAATAATGAAGATAATGTGCTTCATGGTGTGATCTCCTTGTTGAAGAGTCATAGATGGCCTTAGCATTCGGCCTTAGGGTCTGAGGAGGCCAGTTGCAAGTGCCAAGCACATCACAGTCACAGCCCCAAGAATAATGAAAATGACGCCCTTCATGGAGCGATCTTCTTTTTGAAGAGTAGTAGCTGGCATTGGAATCCCCCTTTCGTATGTGCGGCGATGTCGGTTATCAGAATTGCACTGCTTCACTCTTCTCTGCCTTTTTCACGGCTCATCCACTCCTGTATGTACGGCCAGCAATGAAGGAGCTCGACACCGTTTTTTTCGCAGTCATTCAGAAATCGAACGATCTCGACGTCCACGAGCGTCACTCCGTTGAGGTCCAGCGCAATCCGCGACTGAGCCCCTTCTAGTTGCGTCTTCAATGCACCCAGATGCTTTGATTGCAGCCGACCGCTCAGGCGAATCTTCGTCTTGAGTTTCTGGATTTCTTTTTCAATCCGTATTGTCATGTGCGATCTCTGCGACCTAGATGGCCATAAATAATGCAATGAAGAGACCAGTTGTAAGTCGTTGATAGACTTGTGCTTAACGTGTGGAACTTCGCTGAAGTTTCAGCATTTGCTGAATAATCGGCAAATGTAGCAGAAGTATCTGATGGGGGTGCTATGCTTCGGTCCGAATGCATGAACAGCGGCGAGCATAGGCGAGGTCAGAAAACCAGTTGGAACCAGAAGAAACGATTCGCGAGAGGTGATCTTACGGCTGGCGTGTAAACACGGAAACTATCCCTAGCGATGGCACAAAAGAGCGAGCCAACCAATGCATCGGCTGCCTTATCTATCACTTGGACTCGTTTAAGGGAGCCAGGTCACAACAACAGCGACTTCACACACGAAGCTGTTCAAGGACTGTTTTTGCCTCGATCAATTCGCGATTATCCACGCCTTCCTTAAATTTGACACACACAGCATTCAAAATCCGTATGGCCTCATCCACTTTATTGAGTGGTTTCCAGAGTCTCGCCAGGCTGGTAGCGGCTCGGAGCTCCAGCATGGTGGCATGCTGATCTTGCGCAATCTTCAGGGCTTTACAAAAGCTCTCTTCTGCTGCCTGGACCGATGGGTCGGATTGCCGGAGCAACAGCTCCCCTTTCAGCCGAAACAGTTCCGCTTGCCAAAACAGTTCTCCTCCCCACGTTGAGGCAAATTTCTGTGCGTCCTCTATGGCACCCAAGCCTTCGTCAATGCGGTTGTGTCGTAAATATATTTCGGCAAGCAACGCCAATGTATGTGTGGAGTTGATACTTGCCCCTGTGGCCCGAAACGCGGAAAGCCCGCGTAGTAACATGCCGAGACCGTCCTCTCGCCCCTGTTCGGCCAACGCCCAGCCTTGACAGGTCGTCGCCCACGCCAAACCCAATTCAAATGAGTATTGTGTGGCAACCGCAATGGCTTCGTCGGTGAGATCCCGTGTTCTATTCACATCACGAACTGTGGAATAGATCCAGGAAAGGAAGCATACGGTAAAAACCCTGGTAATTGACCTCCATAATGACAAACAACTAATGCCGTGTTCGCCGTCCAGGATCATGACGTCCCGGCTACTAAGACCGCGCTTGCGGGAACTTTGGTCTCAGAAGCCTCTTGCCCGTATCTCTTTCACCCTGCGACTTCCATATACTTCCCCGAACCCCAATGCCCTAATGTGGCGTCCCGAAGTAGACAGGAACCGCGGACTGCGTGATTATGTGATCGATATCGGAGCCGTCGAGCACTTCTTTCTCTAAAAGGGCTTCCGCCAATCTCTTCAGACTGGTCATATTTTCCGTGAGCAGCCGCTTCGCCCGTTCATAGTTTTCCATCACGAGCCGTTTGACTTCCTCGTCGATTTCCATCGCAATCTGCTCGCTGAAGTCGCGCTGGCTCCCGAGCTCTCGGCCAAGAAACACCTGCTCGTTGTGTTTGCCGAACGTGAGGGGTCCCATCTTTTCGCTCATCCCCCACTCACACACCATTTTCCTCGCGAGATCCGTCGCCCGCTCAATATCGTTCCCCGCCCCCGTCGTCATGTCCTTCAAGACCAACTCTTCCGCCACACGTCCTCCCATGAGGATGGCGAGCTGGTTGTACAGATACACCTTCGAATAACCATGCCGATCGTCGGTGGGGAG
>JABFSG010000033.1 GCA_013140715.1 Nitrospiraceae bacterium | reverse complement strand
CTTCACCAGGGGTGAAACTCAAAGTTTAGCAGTGGTCACGCTGGGGACCACAGACGACGAGCAGCGAGTCGATGCATTGGAAGGGGAGTACATGAGGACGTTCATGCTCCATTACAATTTCCCGCCGTTCAGTGTCGGCGAGGCGCGGCCGCTTCGCTCACCGGGACGCCGGGAAGTGGGTCATGGCGCATTGGCAGAACGGGCCTTGGTTTCAGTGGTTCCCAGTAAGGAGGTGTTCCCCTATACGCTTCGTATCGTGTCAGACATTCTCGAATCCAACGGATCCTCTTCGATGGCGACTGTCTGTGGTGGGAGCCTTGCTCTCATGGATGCAGGCGTGCCGATCAGAGAAGCGGTTGCCGGGATTGCGATGGGATTGATCAAGGAAGGCGATCGGGTCATGATCCTTTCCGATATTCTTGGGCTCGAGGATCATTTGGGTGACATGGATTTCAAAGTCTGCGGGACTAAACAGGGTGTGACAGCGTTGCAGATGGACATCAAGATCGGTGGCATCACGTCGGCCTTGATGCAACAGGCTCTGGAACAGGCTAAAGCCGGTCGCTTGCACATTTTGAGCTGTATGGAGAAGGCGCTCCAAGCGCCGAGGACGACCCTGTCCGCCTACGCGCCGCGAATTTTCACGATGAAGGTGAAGCAGGACAAAATCCGCGAGATCATCGGTCCGGGCGGCAAAACGATCCGCGGCATCATTGCGGATTGCGGAGTCAAGATCAATGTCGATGACAGCGGAACCGTCACGATCGCATCGGTTGACGGAGCCTCGGCTGAGAAGGCCAAAGACATGATCAGCCGGATTACCGAAGAGGTCGAGATCGGGAAGATCTACATGGGCACGGTTCGGAAGATCATGGATTTTGGCGCATTCGTCGAAGTCCTTCCGGGAACCGATGGACTGGTGCACATCTCACAGCTGGCGCACCATCGGGTTCAAGCCGTGTCCGACGAAGTGAAGGAAGGCGATCAAATTTTGGTGAAGGTTCTGGAAGTAGACCGGCAAGGAAAGATCCGTCTCAGTCGCAAGGAGGCCATGCCGGCTCCGACCGGCGCCGGTGGGCCGGATCCTTCGGCTAGGTAGCCGCCTTGTATCGTAAGCTTGTCCTGGACAATGGGGTGCGGGTGGTGACCGAACGGATGCCGACGCTCAAGTCGGTCACCGTCGGCGTCTGGGTCAACGCCGGGTCTCGCGACGAGCAGTCCTCCCAGGCGGGCTATTCTCACTTCATCGAACACATGCTCTTCAAGGGAACGAGCAAGCGTTCCTCCGCCGACATTTCGCGCGAAATCGATGCGCTTGGCGGAGAGATGAATGCCTTCACCTCGCGTGAGACGACTACCTATTACGTGAAGGTGTTGGATCAGCAGCTGCAGCGAGCGCTCGAACTCCTTTCCGATCTGTTCCTCCATTCCCGGTTTGCGCCAAGAGAAATTGAAAAAGAAAAACAAGTTATTCTTGAAGAAGTCCGCATGGTTCGTGACGATCCGGAAGATCTCGTGCAAGAGCTTCATGCAGGTCAAGTGTTGAGACGCCACCCGCTCGGCCGCCCCATTCTTGGACAAGAGAAGACCATTAGGGAAATACGCCGCATTGATCTTCTGCGCTATGTTGAAACCCACTACGATCCTCGACAGACCGTCATCTCGATCGCCGGGAATTTCGATCAGGCGCATCTGGACCCAATGGTGGCACGGTATTTTGGGAAAGGCCGCTGGGCGAAGACAGACCCTGCCAACGGGCGTCATCCTCCCGACCTGCACGGCGGTGTCTTGTTAAAGAAGAAGCGGTTGGAGCAGGTGCATTTGTGCCTTGGGCTCAACGGCATCGCTGCCGGCCATGAGGATCGGTATGCATTGTATGCGCTCAACAGTGTATTGGGCGGCAGTGTGAGTTCGAGACTGTTTCAGGAAATACGGGAGAAACGGGGACTCGCCTACTCGATTTATTCTTTCTTGTCCGGATACTCCGACAGTGGCATGATCACTGTGTATGCTGCGACTAGGCCAAAAGAAGTGGATCGTGTTGTGGATCTGGTTTGCCGAGAGATCAAGCGAATCGGCACCAAGGGTGTGGAGCGGAAAGAACTTGAACAGGCGAAGACCCAGATGAAGGGCAGTCTGATGCTGAGCTTAGAAAGCTCCCACAGCCGTATGAGCAAGCTGGCAAAGGATGAGCTTACGCATGGTCGGCACGTATCACTGGAAGATATGTTGGATCAGATCGATCGTGTGAGTGAGGGGCAGGTTCTTCACGTGGGCCGTCGATTTTTCAAGCTGGATTCCCTTGCGATCACAGGGCTCGGGCCTCTCTCTTCGCGCAGTCTACAAGCGCCCAGATAAGAGTTTTTTAATTCAGGCCGGGTAAGTCTGCAAAACGCGAATAATGATCGCCGGGCGAATCTCTCCAAATTATTGATTTCTATATGCTTCCTGCATTACAGTCGATGCTGTCAATCGCGCAAACAATTTCTTGACACAGTTTCATGATTTCAGTACCATGGCGAAAATTTTGGTAACGATTTTCAATCGAGGGGACGTAGCGAGAAGCAAAACACAGAGTTTCAGCTGGTAGATCCAGCACTCTGGCTACGGGTTCCCTGAAATTGTTTTATAGCGATTGTCGTCCTTAAAGCGTATCCATCGGTTCTTGTGGTTGTTATTTTTATGAAGGAGGGACTAGGTATGCCAAAGGCCATACTTATAGCCGCCGTTGCAGCGTTTACTGTTCTTGGCATGTTGACAGCGGAATTTGCCGTGGCTGACCCGGTGGATGCGCCGGGGGGTAATAAACCTACCGACAACATCGTCGGAGGGAAACCCATGAAGGGTGAAGTCACCAAGACTCTCAAGGGTCGGGTGTGGTCGCAGTGGGCTGACAACCCGGATGGAGAACTACTCTTCGGGATCCAATATTGGAATACCGGTGAGCCTGGTTCTGGAAATTCAGCCGGTCGTTCGTCTTCCGATCTTGATGTGAAACCGCCGGATCCATTATTCTCCTGCTGCGGCTGGGGTTTCGTAGGGGGAACCGATAAGAACAGTCCTTACTCCGGCTGGTACCATGCCGCGACGACCGTTCGGTTGGCTGTGAAGGATAAGGCCCTCATGGACCAAATTATTAAGGCCTCCCAAGAACTCGTCGCAATGGAAGTAAGTTTGGATGGTCGGACGATTACCGGGTTTAAACTTCTTAAGTAATCGACCTGACAAACATTCATTCTTTCATGTTCTGTTTAAGGAGGACGCGATGATGAAGTTTCATGCGAAAGGCTGGGCTGTGATGGCAGCCGCTGTGCTGGTAGTCTCTATGGCCTCCACCGCACTGGCGATCGAATCATTCCAAGAGCGTTTTGAGTGGGGGGACTTGAGCAAGCCAACCACCATCCAGGGTCGCGTGATCGTGCTCGATCACTACGACGAAGCGGTTTGGATCAACGTGTCTGTGTTCGGGGGAGCCGCTGAGAGCGGTTTCTTTTGGCAAAAGATTCACCCGGGCAAGAACCTTAAGTTTTACGCAGACAAGGGAGCCTGGGAGGAGTTGAAGAAAATGGGTCGCCCCCATGCAGGACCGGCTGCAGCCAAGGAAGTGCCGCCGTCCAGCACGACCGATTTGATTGAATTTGTCGCGACAGAACCAGAGCAGAATCACCGCGTCATCTCCTCGGTCAAGAAGTTACCGGAAGTGGCGGGCTCCATGGGGAAGCCGCTCAGCATCTCCGGTCTTCGGTTGAAGGAATGTGCAGGAAAGAGCGAAGTTGAGGCGGGCTGTGCAGCAGCAAAACAACAACTCAACACCTCACCACTGTCTCCAGATGGAGCCGCGATACCCATGCAGTATGATGTGTTGCTTCCAGGTGGACAGCCCATCGCTGGCTTGATCCCCTGGACCGCGAAGTACAACACGGGCGCTAGCGCTGCCCATCACTAGACTGAATCTGCTTCTGTTTGTACAGGCGGCATCTCTGAAAGGAGATGCCGCCTTTTTATTTGTCGCTGCTGTCTTGGCCGGGTGGACCGATTCTTCGTTGAAGGTCAGCGAGGCGGTTCAGCGCATCGAGCGGCGTCATGGAGAAGAGATCGATTTGCTTCATTTCCTCGATGATCGGATGGGGTTGAGGAAGCCCTGAATCTGTTGCTTCTTTTTCTGAAGCTGATCGGGGACTGACTCCAATGGCGGTATCAGGCTGTTCCAATTGGGCCAGGACTTGTACTGCCCGGGCGATGATTTCTGGAGGAAGTCCTGCCAGTTTAGCAACATGAATCCCGTAACTGCGGTCTGCGCCGCCACGCACGATTTTACGCAGAAAGACCACATCACCATCCTGTTCCTGAACTGCTACGCAATAATTTTTGATCCCCTCGCGTAACCCTTCCAGTTGTGTCATCTCGTGATAGTGGGTTGCAAACAGTGTCCTGGCTCCCAGGTGCCGGCGGTCTTGTATATATTCCGCAATGGCCCAGGCGATACTCAGTCCATCGTAGGTACTGGTCCCTCGGCCGATTTCATCCAATAGTATCAAGCTGCGGGAAGTCGCACTGTTCAAAATGTGCGCAGACTCGATCATCTCCACCATGAAGGTGCTCTGTCCTGCCGCCAAGTTGTCCGAGGCTCCGACTCGCGTGAAGATGCGGTCAACCAGTCCAATGCGGGCCTCGGTTGCCGGGACGAAGCTCCCGATTTGCGCCAATAGGACGATCAGTGCGATCTGGCGAAGGTAGGTGCTTTTCCCTGCCATATTGGGTCCGGTGAGGATCACCAGCCGGTTGCCATCACAGTCAAGGGTCGTGTCGTTGGGTATGAACGTCAGGTCGGTACTGAGCTGCTCGACGACAGGATGCCGCCCTCCCTGAACCAAGATCGTACTGCCCTCATCGACGAGGGGTTTGACGTAACGATGTAAGGCGGCAGTTTCAGCCAGACCTGCAAGGACGTCCAGCAACGCGATCGCCTGGCCCATTGCTTGAAGACGAGGCATCTCGTTTGCCAAGCGCCGACGCAATTGTTCGAACAGTTCCTGTTCCAGCCCCAGCAGTTTAACCTCCGCACCCGTGACACGTTCCTCTAACTCTTTCAGCTCCGGTGTCATGAATCGTTCGGCATTGACCAGCGTCTGTTTGCGAATGTAATCAGGCGGAACACGGGATAGGTGTGTCTTGGTGATTTCAATATAGTAACCGAACACCTGATTGAAGCGGACCTTCAGCGAGTCGATTCCCGTCCGCGTCCGTTCTTTGGCTTCCAACGAGGCGATCCAACCCTTGCCTTCCGTGCTGGCTTTGCGCAGCTCATCGATCGAGGCATGGTAACCTTCTCGAAATATGCCGCCGTCACGGAGCGACATCGGCGCATCCGGCTTGATGGCCTGCTCAATGGCATCGTGCACATCTTGACAATCGTCCCAGGAGTCTCGAAGGCCGGTCAGTATTGAGGCATGGAACGGCTGGAGGTGAGACCGAAGCTCCGGCAAGGCGCCGACTGATTGTTTCAACGCGAGCAGCTCGCGAGGCCCTACGATACCCAGCGTTACGCGGCTGCTCAATCGGGCAATATCTTGTATGTCGCGGAGTGTAGCCCGCAGCGAGACTCGTTGTTGAATCCGATCTTTCAACTCGCCGACTGCATCGAGCCGAGCGTGAATGGCATCGCAATTGAGGAGCGGTCTGACAAGCCAATCGCGTAACAAACGGCTGCCCATGGCTGTAGTCGTACGGTCCAACACAGATAAGACCGTTGGCCGGTCTCGTTCGGATCGGCGCTCACCTGTATCCAATGATCGCACGAGTTCAAGATTCCGAATGGTCGCACTGTCAAGGTGCATGGCGTTGCCGCTCCAGCGTGGTTGGAGACGGCGAAGGTGTCCGAGAGAGGCGCTCGGTTGAGTTTCTCGAAAATATCGCAAGACCGCTCCGGCAGCCCCGATTCCAACGGTCAGGCCGCGACAGCCGAATCCGTCGAGTGACTGCACCGCAAACTGTGTCTGGAGCAGTTGTGAGGCGTCTTTGGGGCTGAAGAAGGCCGATGGGCGAGAGCAGAGACGCGCTCCCTGCAAGCGAGCCAAGCACGATCTGACATTCTCATGAGAGTCGGGGTAGAGCACCTCTCGTGGTTCGAGCCGAGTCAGCTCATCCATGAGCTGGATCTCAGCCTGCGCCCCTTGGAATTCTGTCGTCCAAAACTCTCCAGTCGAAACATCCAGGCATGCCAGCCCAACGGTGACTTGCCCCTTGAGCGATGGGGCTGTGGCGTCGGAGAAGGCAACAGCCGCCAGAAAATGTGATTCTGCCGGATGGAGAAACTCCGTATCGACCAGCGTGCCCGGTGTATAGAGACGAATGACTTCTCGGCGCACAAGACCCTTTGCAAGTTTTGGATCTTCCACCTGTTCACAGAGTGCGACGGTCTGCCCGGCTTGGAGGAGCTTCGCAATATAACCTTGCGCGGCATGATAGGGCACTCCGCAGAGCGGAACTGGGTCGGTGCTGGATTTGTCGCGCGAGGTGAGGGCGATGGAGAGCAGCTTCGAGGCCAGCTTCGCATCGTCGTAAAACATTTCATAGAAGTCGCCGACGCGGAACAACAAGATAGAGTCAGGATAGCCCTGTTTGATGTCTCGGTATTGCCGCATCAACGGTGACGCATCTGTATCACTCATCCCGTTGCTCGCGATCCGGTTCGTCGGTGAAGGTGGGAGAGATTCGACCGGTCACTTTTTCAAGTGAATGGCGTAACCGTTCGAGGTCTACCTCTGCTTCCTGCAACGCTTTGGTTTTTCGGCGGAGTTCGATCCGACCCCGTATCCATGGGGGAAAGAGAAGAATGCCGGAGACTAGGAGTCCCACTCCGAAACCAGCAAGGATGGGTTTATAGATTGGTGTCGAGGCTTCAAAGAGACCGAAGAAGTACAAGAGCGTGACTTCCTGCTCCTGGTTCTGAAGGAAAAACGCCAGGGAGAGAAGCAGAAGAATTCCGACCAGAATCAGTCTAATCATGGCCTGGTGATGTTCACTGTGTTGATGGTCCGGTCGCCGTTCGACGTACCCTGTCGGTCAAACTGTACTGCTCATGCACGAGGGTGAGAACCTCGTGAGACTTCGGCCCCGTGACACTCAGCTGAATCATTCTGGTCTGTGCAGCTCGATGGCTCAACGTAATCTCGATCCGGTCCTGCGGTAACGAGGCAAGGCCCCTATCGGCCCATTCGATGGCGGTGACGGTCTGGCCGGAGAAATACTCGGTCAGACCTGTCGATTCAAGTTCGCGGAGTGAGCCAATGCGGTAGAGGTCTACGTGCGCGAGCGGCAGACGTCCCTGGTACTCGTGAATTACGACGAATGTCGGACTGGTCACGGCTGTCGGCGGTGCCCCTAGACCCTGTGCAATTCCGCGAACGAGCGCCGTCTTGCCGGCTCCGAGCGGTCCGTAGAGTGCGATTGTTTCTCCCCCGCGAAGTACGCGGCCGATTACTCGGCCCAGTCGAGTGGTGTACTGGCGTGATGTGGATGTCAGTTTCCATGGGAGACGCGATACAGGTACGCGGCGAGTGGCAGACTGTTTTGTCTTGGCCGGTCTGACCACGTTAGATCGTTTTCCTCTGCTGGAACGCATAAGGAATTTGAGCGATGAGATCGCCGGCGAGCATCCCTTGTTGTCCGAACTGTTGAGCGGCCAAGTCGCCGGCCAAGCCATGAAAATAGGTCGCGGTACAAGCAGCGTCCCATGCGGGGATTCCTTGTGCCAACAAGCCTACGATCATGCCGGTCAATACATCGCCAGTTCCGGCCGTGGCCATGCCGGGATTGCCGGTTGGGCAGATAGCGATGAGGCCATCGGGACGGGCGATGACGGTTCTTGCGCCTTTTAAGACGACGAATACGCCACGTTCTTGGGCGAATCGTTTGGCCGTGCCTATTCGGTCTGCATTGACGCTTTGTGTGGTGGCATCGACTTCGAGTCTAGCCATCTCACCGGGGTGTGGGGTGAGAATGGGTGGAGTTTTACATTCCGTCAGCAACAGGGCTCGGCCGGTCAAGGCGTTGAGCGCGTCGGCATCGAGGACGGAGGGCCGATCCAGATGCTGCATGAGCGATTGCACCAGTTCGACGGTTTCGTGGTGTGTAGAGAGGCCGGGACCGATGGCGACCGCCTTGCGCGCCTGGATGAAAGCCAAGATACGATCAAGTCCTGAGCGGGCCAATGTACGAGCTTTCGTTTCCGGAAGAGGCATCGTCATCGCCTCAAGTAGCTTGCCTTCCAGAACATCGTTGACGCTGCTTGGAGTGGCTACGGTCACCAGGCCGGCGCCAACGCGGAGTGCCGCCTGGGCTGCCAGTGCCGCCGCACCGGTTTTTCCCACGGACCCTGCGATAATTCCCGCATGGCCGAAGGTTCCCTTATGTGAGGAGGGCATACGTTCCGGTAAAGATTCAAAGGCACCGTCGGCTGTCAGCAGCAGGGTCCGGGTCTCGATTGCATCTACATAAGCCGAGGGAATGCCGATATCAGCGACGCGAACTGCGCCTGCCTGGTCGATTCCTGCATTGACATAGAGGCCGAGCTTTGGAAGGCCGCAAGTGACGGTCAAGGTGGCGCGGATCGCTTGCCCTAGGATGGCGCCGGTATCGGCATGGAGGCCGGAGGGGATATCAATTGCGATGACCGGCTTCCCGGCGTTGTTGATGAGTTCGATGGCCTCGCGATAGGCTCCGGTCACGGCGGCTGATAACCCGGTACCCAAAAGGGCATCGACGAGAATATCGCTGGAGGCGAGGAGGGTCCGAGTTTGGTCTATGGAACGGAATCGAACGATCGCGGTTCGTCCTGCAATCCGAACGAGCTGGCGGTACATCATCGCGGTATCCCGACCCAAGTCGGTGATCGGTGTCAGAAGTATCACGTGAATCCGAGCGCGTCGGCGGTGGAGCAGTCGAGCCACAACCAGACCGTCTCCTCCGTTGTTGCCCTTCCCGCAGAGGATGGTGATGGTCTTGCCTCTTGCCGGTCCACAGTAGTCCTCCAGATGCCGGACGATTCCCTCGCCAGCTCGCTCCATCAAGACGGCACTGGGAATCTGCGCTTCGACGATTGTGCGGCGATCGAGTGATTGCATCTCGGTTCCGGTCACAATCTTCATCGGTGTCCTTCTGTGCGGGATCGAGACCGCAGAGAGAATGTGGTGAGCTGGAAGAAAAAAGAGGCCTGTTGCCTAGGGTGCAATGTCATGCCACGGGTGAATCTGGTTGCCCATTGAGGGATACAGCTGCCGCATCGAGTCGATGGTTCAATTCAGCAACGTTTTCATTTCTCTCACGGCCTGATCGATGCCCACCAGAACAGCTCGGGCAATAATGCTGTGGCCGATATTGTATTCGGCGATTTCCGGAATCTGTGTCAATCGCGTCAGGTTACGATAGTCCAATCCGTGTCCTGCATTCACACCCATTCCGAGTTTGTGAGCGAGTTTCGCTGCCTGGGTAAGGGCCGCTACTTCTGCGTCTGTTTCCTTCGAACCATGGGCATTTGCATATCGGCCTGTATGGAGTTCCACGAAATCTGCCGAGACTCCGTGAGCGGCTTTGACCTGGGCCAGATTCGGTTCGATGAAGAGGCTGACGGGAATGCCGCCTTTCTGGAGTTGGGCCACAATTCTCTGAATACGATTTTTATGACCGGCCACATCTAGGCCACCCTCTGTTGTGAGTTCCTGGCGCCGTTCTGGCACGAGCGTGACCATGTCCGGCTTTATAGTCAACGCAATTTTGGCCATCGTTTCATCGGTGGCCATCTCCAGATCGAGCTTGGTGCGAATCAGTTCCCGCAATAGTCGAAGATCGCGGTCTTGAATATGGCGCCGATCTTCTCTGAGGTGGACGACGATACCGTCGGCCCCGGCCAACTCTACCAACATAGCGGCGGTAAGGGGGTCTGGGTCAGTTCCACCACGGGCTTGTCGCAAGGTGGCCACATGGTCGATGTTCACCCCAAGTCGTGGCACGGACCCTCCGTTCTGCTATGTAGAGCGAGGAGAAACTGAGTTGTGTGATGAATGCGAAAGGTGTTGCAGTTGTAACAGAAATTGACTGGGATGGGCAAGGACTGGGAAGGGAACTTGGCAGGAACTGCCATGGTAGGTCCCAAGGGTCTGAATACGGAACCCCACAGAATCACGAGATAATTTGACTCGATACGCCCCACGCCATTAGAATAGACTCCTTGATGGGGCGGAGGGCGATCGCTCTACGGTTTTCACGTCGAAGGGTATTATAAGCAGGGGATTCGGTGGGATTAGGCGACGGATTTTATCGTATCAAACGGCTACCGCCCTATGTATTCGCCCAGGTGCAGAGCCTTAAACTCGAGGCTCGCCAGCAGGGTGAAGACATTATCGATTTTGGAATGGGGAATCCGGACCAACCGACGCCAAGCCATATCGTCGAAAAGATGATCGAGGCGGCGCGAAAGGGAAAGAATCATCGCTACTCAGCCTCGCGAGGGATTACAAAACTACGACATGCGATTACAGGGTGGTACAAGCGGAATTACGATGTCGACCTGGACCCTGAGACCGAGACCATCGTCACGATCGGCTCTAAGGAAGGGCTGGCACATCTGGCACTGGCGTTAATCGGGCCCGGTGACGTTGTGCTGACGCCGACGCCGACCTATCCTATCCACATGTACAGTTTTATCATTGCAGGAGGAGAGGTCAGGGGGATTGAGTTGCGTCCGGACAGTGACTTTTTCGACGAATTACAGAGGGTCTATCGCCAGACCTTTCCACGACCCAAGATTTTGGTCATTAATTTTCCGCATAATCCCACCACTGCCGTAGCGGATCTCGGGTTTTTTAAGAAAATCGTCGCCTTTGCCAAAGAACATAATGTCATTGTCATTCATGACCTGGCCTATGCCGATTTGGTGTTCGACGGATATAAGGCGCCGAGCTTCCTGCAGGCTCCCGGGGCCAAGGATGTCGGCGTCGAGTTCTATACTCTCTCCAAGGCCTATAACATGCCTGGTTGGCGCGTTGGATTTTGTTGTGGTAATCGCGAGGTCGTAGGGGCCTTAGCCAAGATCAAGAGCTATCTCGACTACGGTATTTTCCAGCCGTTGCAAATTGCCAGTGTCATTGCCCTGAATGGACCACAGGATTGTGTCAAAGAGACAGTCCTACGCTATCAGAAGCGTCGTGATGTGCTGGTGAGCGGACTCAATCGCATTGGGTGGCAGGTGAACAAGCCGGTAGCCACGATGTTCATTTGGGCCAGAATTCCCCTGCCCTATCGGTCTCTGGGGTCCTTGGAGTTTTCAAAACTCCTGCTCCGCGAGGCGAAAGTGGCCGTGTCGCCCGGGATCGGATTCGGTGAAGGCGGAGACGAATATGTGCGGTTCGGCCTTGTCGAAAATGAACATCGCACCAAACAAGCAGTTCGAGGCATCCGCAAAGCCCTGAAGCTTGAAGGGTCGGAAGAATGATTTCGCGTGTGGGCGTCGGCATCATTGGGTTCGGAACGGTCGGGACCGGTGTCGCGAAGATTCTCTTGGAGAACGCCACTTTAATCGGTCGCCGGGTCGGCGTGCCGGTCGAGATCGTTCGGATCGCCGATCTCGATGTGGTACGCGATAGGGGGCTGGCTCTGCCTGCAGGTCTCCTCACGACCGATGTAAAACAGGTTCTCTCCGATCCATCGATCGACATCGTCGTTGAATTGATCGGGGGCTGCGATATTGCCAAGCGCATTATCCTCGAGTCCATTGCGGCGGGTAAACATGTTGTCACCGCCAATAAGGCCTTGCTTGCGTTACACGGAGAAGAGATATTTGCCGCAGCCTCACGCAGTGAAGTTGATTTAGGTTTCGAAGCGAGCGTAGGGGGAGGAATTCCTGTCATCCAAGCACTGAGGGAGGGGTTGGCGGCCAACACCATCCAATCGATTTATGGAATCATCAACGGGACGGCCAATTACATTCTCTCGCGCATGACCCGTGAGGGCCAGAGCTTTGAAGCGGTGCTCGATGAAGCGAAGCAGGCCGGCTATGCCGAAGCGGACCCGACTTTCGATGTGGCCGGAATCGATTCAGCCCACAAGCTGGCAATCCTGGCGGCCCTGGCCTATGGAACGCCGGTCAATTTTAAAGATGTGTATACGGAAGGGATCACCCACATTACGCCGCTCGATATCGCCTATGCCAGAGAGTTCGGCTGCACGATCAAACTGCTGGGCATTGCCAAGCTGGTTGGCAACGAAGTCGAAACCCGAGTGCATCCCACGATGCTGCCTTCCTCGTCTCCGATCGCCCAAGTCGAAGGAGTCTACAATGCGATTCAGCTTGTCGGCGATGCGGTCGGCGATGTGGTGCTCTACGGCCGCGGTGCTGGATCCATGCCGACCGGCAGTGCGGTCGTCGGCGACCTGATTGCCATTGCGCGTAATCTGTTGAAGGGAGCGGTTGGGCGGGTCCCGCCCGCTTCGTTTCAGCAGGACCAACGTCGTCCGCTCCGGATGCGGCCGATGGAGGAAATCAGCTCGCTCTACTACCTCCGCTTTATGGTATTGGACCGTCCCGGTGTCTTGTCCCAAATCGCAGGCGAGCTGGGCCGGTGCGGCATCAGTATCTCCTCCGTTCTTCAACAGGGGCGGCGTGAAGGGCAGACGGTTCCTGTCGTGATCAAGACCCATACCGCCAAGGAGCGAGATATTCAAACGGCATTAATCGCGATCAATCGCATGGCCTTCATCTCTGAGCCGACGACGTTGATTCGCGTCGAGGGCAAGGACGAGTGATGAGATGAATCGCTGGCGCGGCCTGATCGAAGAGTATCGAAAGTTTTTGCCGGTGACCGACCGTACTCCGGTCGTGACGCTCGGTGAAGGCAACACACCGCTCATCCGGGCGACGAGGTTGGCTAAGCAGATCGCTCCCGGCATCGATCTCTATCTCAAATTCGAAGGTATGAATCCCACAGGATCCTTTAAGGATCGCGGCATGACGATGGCCATCTCAAAAGCCGTCGAATCCGGCGCCAAGGCAGTGATCTGTGCCTCCACGGGGAATACCTCCGCTTCTGCCGCCGCCTATGGTGCGCGCGCCGGGCTAGCGGTCTATGTGTTGATCCCTGCTGGGAAGATTGCGATGGGTAAACTGTCCCAGGCTATGATGCACCAAGCCACGGTCATTCAGATTGAGGGGAATTTCGATCAGGCCTTGACCATCGTGAAGGAATTGTCGTCAACCCATCAGATCGAATTGGTCAACTCGCTCAATCCCTACCGGATCGAGGGGCAGAAAACCGCTGCAATGGAGGTCTGCGATCAGCTTGGCGACGCCCCGATCATTCATGTGCTGCCGGTCGGGAATGCCGGTAACATTACCGCCTATTGGAAGGGGTATCGGGAATATCGTGCGGCCAATCAATCCACGAAGCTGCCTCGCATGATCGGATTCCAGGCGGCCGGCGCCGCGCCGATCGTCCTTGGCCGTATTGTGGAGAACCCGCAGACAGTGGCGACGGCGATCAGGATCGGTAATCCGGCCAGTTGGGAAGCGGCCTTGATTGCCGTGAAGGAATCCATGGGAGCTATCGATTCGGTGACGGACGAAGAGATTTTGCAGGCCTATAGGGCAGTTGCCGCGACGGAGGGGGTCTTTTGCGAACCGGCGTCTGCCGCATCGGTTGCCGGTGTGATGAAGTTGAGCAGGCAGGGAAGCTTGCGTGAAGGGGAGACAGTGGTCTGTACATTGACCGGCCATGGATTGAAAGATGCCGACACGGCGATCAGCGTATCGACCCAACCGAAAACCGTTAGAGCGACGCGGGAGGATGTCGCTCGTCTTTTAAGGGTGTAGACATCATGAGCGCAGGGCTTCGATGAAACAGGTTATTCTCCATGTCGATGGGATGGCGGACCATCCTCGGCAGGAACTGGACGGGCGGACTCCTTTTCAAAGGGCTGCAACTCCTCATCTGGATCGTCTTGTGCAGACTGGAGAGATCGGGCTTCTGGCCCTGGCGCCTGAGAAGGTGCGGCAGGGGAGCGGTCTGATGGGAACCAGCATCCTCGGGTACGATCCCAAGAAATACTATCAAGGGCCTGGTCCACTCGAAGCAGCCAGTCTAGGAATCGGGATCGGCGAGCATGATGTGGTCTATCGTTGCACGATGGTCGCGTTGCGGGCAGACGCTCAGTCCGGGAGTAAAGGCGGATTGAACGAGATTAAGAAACTCGGACCGCATGTGGTGATGGACGATGCGACTGGCGGTTTGATTTCGACAGAAGAGGCCCGTGATCTGATCGAGGCGATCAATGAACAGTTGGGATCGGAGATGATTCAGTTCTATCCCGGGCTAGGGCATCGCCATCTCATGGTATGGGTCGACGGGAAATCGCGCGCAGTCTGCATAGATCCGCAACTATTGGTCGGCCGGTCGATTGCCGATGCTCTGCCGACGGGTGACGGCTCCGATATCCTTCGGAAACTTATGGAGGCCTCGTTCCAGATTTTGCGCGACCATCCTCTCAACGAAGAACGTCAGAAGGCGGGGCAGAAACCGGCCAATTGTCTTTGGCTCTGGGGCCAGGGTAAGGCCATTCTTTGGCCAAGCGTCTCTGAACGGTTCAAGATGTCGGGTGTGGTGGTCTCGCAGAGCGATGTCCATCGTGGACTCGGCATCATGGCGGGACTCGAAGCGGTGGATGCAGCGCGATTGGCCGGGACCGATCTTCGTACTCAAGCGGCGGTTGCCCTGGAGGAACTGAAGAAAAATGATTTTGCCTATGTGCATGTGGAGTTACCCGACTCGGTCGTCTATGGGCTGGATGTTGCCGCTAAGGTAAAGGGTATCGAGGCGGTCGATCGCGAACTGATAGGGCCGTTGTTCGAAGGACTGGCCAAGTTAGGCCCCCATCGCATTGCAGTGTTCTGCGATGGGAGCAACGTGCATCTTGGGCAGGCAGCGGAGAGCCCTGGGTTCTTTGCCTATCGCGATAGCGCAGCAACTCCCTCTAGCGGGGCAGCAGGCAGGTTTACCGAAGCGGATGCTCAGGCCTCGACTCTGCCTCCTCGCGATGCGACGAAGTTTGTCGCGAGACTGTTTGCAAAGGGCTTTTGACGGTCGTGGCGCTGATTGTACAGAAATATGGAGGGACGTCCGTCGGCACGATTGAGCGGATCTGCCGCGTGGCTGATCGCGTCCAGAAGGCTCACAGGGATGGCCATCGCCTCGTGGTTGTTCTATCCGCCATGAGCGGAGAAACGGATCGGCTGCTTCGGTTAGCGCATGAAGTCACGCCCTTGCCCGACGATCGTGAACTCGATATGCTCCTCTCGACCGGAGAGCGGGTGACCATCGCCTTGCTGGCGATGGCCTTGCGGGTTCGAGGGCTCGATGCTCAATCCTTCACCGGGCGCCAAGTCGGGATCATGACCGACAGTGCCCACACGAAAGCCCGTATCACCAGAGTCAGTGCCGATCGAATCCGCGAAGCTCTGGACCATGGAGTCATCCCGGTGGTCGCCGGGTTTCAAGGAATCAATGAGCAGTCGGATGTCACGACGTTGGGACGCGGAGGTTCCGATCTGACGGCAGTTGCGCTGGCCGCAGCATTGAAGGCCGATCGGTGCATTATCTTTACCGACGTCGACGGCGTCTACACCTCAGACCCCAATATTGTGCCGGTGGCTCGACGAATCGACAGGATTTCCTATGAGGAAATGCTGGAAATGGCCAGTCTGGGCGCCAAAGTGCTGCAGAGCCGCTCCGTCGAGTTCGCTGCGAAGTTCAATGTGCCGGTGGAGGTGAACTCCAGCTTCAAGGAAGGAAAGGGGACGCTCGTGACACGTGAAGATGAAGATATGGAAGCAGTTGCAGTGTCGGGAGTCACCGGCGATCGAAATCAGGCCAAGGTCACGATTGTGGGCGTACCGGACAAACCGGGTATTGCCTCTCAACTATTCGGGCCGATAGCCAAGGCGAACATCAATGTCGACATGATCATCCAGAATATGAGCCAGTCCGGCATGACGGATATTTCCTTCACGATTCCACGGGTAGACATCAAGAAGGCGTTGCCGCTGATTCAGGACGTGGCGAAAGGCATCGACGCCAAATCCGTTGCCGTCACCGAGGCGATTGCGAAGGTCTCATTGGTCGGTGTCGGGATGAGGTCTCATTCGGGAGTTGCGGCCAAGATGTTCACAGTCTTGTCGCAGGAAGGTGTGAATATTCTCATGATCAGCACCTCGGAGATCAAGATCTCCTGCGTCATCGATGAAAAATATGTCGAGCTGGCCATGCGGTCACTCCATTCCGCGTTCGGGTTGGACCAATCGCCGGCAGGGGAGCGAACCGCGAAGTAGCGGATTTTGTCTGTGCGGGTCTCGACAGGTTCGTCCTGCTCCTGGTATCGTTCCCCCTATGGCTCGAAAATCTTCACCAGCACGATCCTCCTCACAAGGCAAGCCGGTCGGTTCCACCTTGTCCACCGCCCCTCTTTCTTCCGCCCGTCCAGCAGTGTTGGAAATCTATGATACGACCTTGCGGGACGGAGCTCAGGCCGAAGATGTGACCTTTTCGGCCGAAGATAAGGTTCGGGTTGCCGAACAGTTAGACGGGTTGGGTGTGCAGTTCATTGAGGGTGGTTGGCCCGGGGCGAATCCCAAAGACATCGAGTTCTTTCGGATGATCAAGACCGTCCCGTTGCAGATGGCGACGGTGGTGGCGTTTGGGTCGACCAGAAAAGCGAGCAATACAGTACAGAAGGATCAGAATATCCAGGCGTTACTGGGTGCGGAGACGAAGATCATCACACTCTTCGGAAAATCTTGGTCGCTGCATGTCACCGATGCGCTCGGCATTTCCCTTGCGAAGAATCTCGAACTCATCAGCGATTCTGTGGCCCATCTCCGCTCGAAAGACCGGAGGGTGTTCTACGATGCGGAGCATTTCTTTGACGGGTACAAAACCAATCCGGATTATGCGTTGGAGACCATTCGTCAGGCGATCGTGGCCGGGGCCGAACGGGTGATTCTCTGCGATACGAACGGCGGATCAATGCCTTGGGAAATCAAAGAGATTTGCCAGATCGTTCGACGGGAATGTACTGTGCCCTTAGGCATTCATGCGCACAATGATTGCGAAATGGCCGTCGCGAATTCCCTGATAGCGATCGAAGCCGGCGTGGTGCAAGTGCAAGGGACGATAAACGGGATCGGCGAACGGTGCGGCAATGCCAATCTCTGTTCAATCATTCCCAATCTTGAACTGAAGATGAAGCGTCCGGTGTTAAAAGACCGGTTGAGCCATCTGAAGCGGGTTTCGGGATTCGTGACCGAGATTGCGAACCTCATGCCCAATACGCACCAGCCCTATGTGGGAGATTCGGCGTTTGCCCATAAGGGGGGGATTCATATCCATGCCGTGCTCAAGAATTCCGCGACTTATGAACATGTGATTCCTGGATTGGTCGGGAACCTCCAGCGTATGTTGGTATCGGACGCGGCTGGTCGGAGCGGATTGCTGGAAAAGGTCGAGGCCTATGGGATCAAATTGGACAAGGGCGATGCAAAGGTGCGGGAACTGATCGATACCTTGAAGGAGCGTGAAAGCGAAGGCTATCAGTTTGAAGCGGCGGAAGGCTCCTTCGAATTACTCATGCGGAAAGCGATGGGGACGCACAGGCCATCTTTCCAGCTTCTGGGGTTTCGAGTCATTGTCGAGAAAAAGCAGGACCATGGAGCCTCCTCGTCGGAGGCCACCGTGATGGTGAAGGTTGGCGGAGTGGTAGAGCATGCGGCAGCGGTTGGAGCCGGCCCGGTCAACGCGCTCGATCATGCCTTACGGAAAGCATTGGAAAAGTTCTATCCCCAGCTTCGAGAAGTCAAACTGCTTGACTATAAAGTGCGAGTATTGTCGGCCAACAGTGGAACAGAGTCCAAAGTCCGTGTGTTGATCGAATCCGGCGATCATAAAGATAAATGGGGCACCGTTGGTGTGTCCGAGAACATCATGGAGGCGAGCTGGCAAGCGTTGGCGGACAGTATCGAATATAAGTTGCTGGCTGAAGAGAGATGAGCGGGACCTCTGGTTCGGCATCTTTCTTCTTGACAGGCCATGTAACCTCACGTAAATTATGGTGAAACTGCCAATCGTTCGTAGTTTTGTTTGCAGAAGATCGTTCAAGAAGTGGTCCGGGTGTCGGAGGGGAAAGTATGAGGAAGGCAGATATCGCGAACGAAATTTACAAGCAGGTTGGTATTTCCAAGAATGAAGCAGCAGATATTGTTGAACTTGTGCTGAATATGTTGAAAGAGGTGTTGCATAAGGGAGAGTCGGTCAAGATTGCTGGGTTTGGAAACTTTGTAGTACGCAGTAAAGGGGCACGGAAAGGCCGGAACCCTCGGACCGGCGAAGAAATAGGAATTACGCCTCGCCGTGTGGTGACGTTTCGTCCCAGTCAAGTGTTTAAGAAATACGTCAATTCATAACTTCATTCAATCACCTTAACTCATCCCACCACGAGGACCGGTCATGGGGAACGAGCCCAGGCTGGGCAGCAAAGTCTTTTATAAAATCGGCGAAGTCAGCCAGATTACCAAGCTCCCGGCCTATGTGTTGCGATTCTGGGAATCCGAGTTCCCGTTTCTCAAACCCAAGAAAAGTCGTGGAAATCAGCGTCTCTATGTCAGGCGAGAAGTTGAAACGGTGCTGGAGATCAAGCGGATGCTCTATGAGGAAGGGCATACACTTGCCGGTGTCAAACGATATTGGGCCAGGCGAGGTCGGGTAGCTAGCCAACGGGTAGGTCCGAAAGAACTCGCGCAGAAACTACGGGGGAATCTTCAGGCGATTCTCAAAATCTTGGAGGCTCATTCTAACTGACGGCGATCCGGCCTCGTCTCTTCCAAGTCGGTTGCATTCCAACTGCCTCCAAGGAGACAATACGGGTCATGGTGAAGCTGAATAGATCGTGTCGGGGCGTGGCGCAGCCCGGTAGCGTACTCGCTTGGGGTGCGAGTGGTCGGCCGTTCAAATCGGCTCGCCCCGACCAAATGTCTAGCTGAGGGGCTCTGGGCTAGAGGGCAGAGGTTAGAGGTGGGAAGTTAGATTGCTACCCCTAGCCTCTTGCCTCCGGCTTCTTGCCTGTTACATCAAAGCTGCCGCCGGCAGCTTTTTTTTTCTGATGGATCTATGCGTATTCTGGTCACCAACGACGATGGGATTCACTCGCCTGGTTTGACGGCGCTCGCCAAGGCCTTGTCCAAGGTGGGTGAGGTCTGGGTGATTGCGCCGGATCGTGAGCGGACAGCGGTGGCCCATGCTGTGACACTTCATAAGCCGCTGCGGGCACAGCAGGTCGGGACAAGGATCTACGCAGTCAATGGAACGCCGGTCGATTGTGTGAATTTAGCTGTGCTGAAGCTGATGCCGTCGTCGCCTGATCTTCTTGTGTCGGGAATCAACAAAGGCGTCAATCTCGGCGACGACGTGTTGTATTCCGGCACGGTCTCGGCAGCTATGGAAGGGACGATCCTCGGTGTCCCGTCGCTGGCTGTGTCGCAGGAGGGGCAGGAACATTTTTATTTCGACGCCGGGGCTCGATATGCCGTTCGTATCGCCCGGCTGATCCTAAAAGAGGGTTTGCCGGATGAGACGCTTGTGAATCTCAATATTCCAAATCGGCCATTCAGGTCGATCACAGGAGTCCGAGTCACCTGTCTCAGTCGCAGGCGCTTTAATAATCCGATCATAGAAAAGGTCGATCCGCATGGCCGGACCTACTACTGGATTGCCGGGACTCGTGTGTCGTGGAATCGAAGCAAGGATGCCGACCATGAGGCGCTTGAACAGGGGGCGGTTTCACTCACCCCCATTCACCTCGATACGACGAATCATGGGGTATTGGATCGATTCCGGAAGTGGGAAATGGTGCGCCGACCGCAAGCCGTTCGTGCGGTCGTATCGGCCAAATCGAAGGGCAAACAGAGGAGCTAGGGCACGGTGGGAAACTTGATCGAAGCGATCGTGACAGAGCTCAGCAGGTTTATCGTGTCGATGATTTCGACTTTCGGCTACAGCGGCATTTTCATCACCATGGCTATTGAGAGCGCATGCATTCCCTTGCCCAGTGAAATTATCATGCCCTTTGCCGGGTATCTCGTGGCCACAGGACAGTTCACGATGCTTGGTGTGACGTTGGCCGGCGCCCTTGGGAATGTCGCTGGGTCGGTGGTGGCCTATTATGCCGGAGTGTGGGGCGGTCGGCCCTTCGTCGAACGCTATGGACCCTATGTGTTGGTATCGCGGAGAGAGCTTGAGATGGCGGATCGATGGTTTGCGAAATATGGCGACGCGGCCGTATTTTTCAGTCGAATGCTTCCGGTGGTCCGGACCTTCATCTCATTGCCGGCTGGCATCGCCAGAGTGAATATCTATCGGTTCATGCTTTACACGTTTCTCGGCGCATTGCCCTGGTGTTATCTTCTGGCTTACATCGGCGTAAAAATGGGAGAGCAGTGGGAGCATCTGAGAGACTACTTTCATCAGTTCGATATTGTAATCGGCGTCTGCTTGGCGCTTGCCGTGGGCTATTTTCTTTGGTCTCACTGGCCGAAGCGCCGTGTCACTCCGGGGGTATAACCAGCCCATGCTCTCGATCTACAACACGCTCACAGGAAAAAAAGAACGGTTTGAATCGCTCGCGCCCAAGATTGTGAAGATGTATGTCTGCGGCGTGACGGTCTACGACTACTGCCATATCGGCCATGCGCGCAGCGCGCTCGTTTTCGATGTGATCCGTCGGTATCTCGAGTTCAGCGGCTATCAGGTTGAGTTCGTCAAGAACTTCACCGACGTCGACGACAAGATTATCAAGCGCGCGAACGAGCAGGGCGTCTCCTGCGAGACTATTACGGCCAAGTTTATCGATGCCTACGACACTGACATGGGGAGGCTTGGGATCAAACGAGCGACGAGGGAGCCGAAAGCAACCGAGCATATGGCCGAGATCATTGAGCTGGTCGACCGGCTGATGCAGAAGGGTCTCGCCTATGAAGTGGCAGGCGATGTCTATTTTCAGGTCGACAAATACCAGGCCTATGGACGCCTTTCGAAACGTAACCTCGAAGATTTACAGGCTGGCGCGCGGGTGGAGGTGGATGCACGAAAGCGCTATCCGATGGATTTCGCTCTCTGGAAAAGCAGCAAGCCTGGCGAACCATCATGGGAGAGTCCCTGGGGGCCAGGGCGCCCAGGTTGGCACATCGAATGTTCTGCGATGTCCATCAAGCATCTGGGCGAGACATTCGACATTCATGGCGGAGGAATGGACCTGATCTTTCCGCACCATGAAAACGAGATTGCTCAGTCCTGTGGCGCGACGGGAAAAGAATTCGCGCGCTACTGGATTCACAATGGCTTCGTGCAGATCAATCAGGAGAAGATGTCCAAGTCACTTGGAAATTTTTTCACAATTCGAGAGATCTTTGAGAAATCTCAATGGCCTGAGGCGGAAACCGGAGAGATGTTGCGGTATTTTCTCCTCGCGACCCACTACCGCGGGCCAGTGGATTTTTCGGACCAGGCGTTAAGAGAGACGAAGCAGGCGTTAGATGGTTTTTACGATCTTTTTAACCGATTAGCCGAACCTGGGCAGGGTTCGGCGGAGACAGATGTGGAGCTCCACTATTCAATTGGCTGGTTCGAAGAAAGATTTAAAATGGGTATGGACGACGATCTAAATACCCCTTCGGCGTTGGCGGAGTTGCAGCAGTTGAAAAATGACGTCAATAAATTGCTTGGGCAAGGCCTCTCGACGGAGGCGCGGAAGATTGCGAGAGAGGAATTCAGATCGCTTGGCAATATCCTGGGTCTGTTTCAATTGGACGCGTGGCGGTTTTCAGAACGACGGGCAATGGTATCGCAGGCCGAATTTGAAGTCCCCGATATTGACGTGCAGCTCATCGACGCAAAACTTGTGGAACGCAATGAAGCCAGAAAACAGAAAGATTTCAAGAAGGCCGACGAGATTCGCCGGTTCCTCTCCTCCCACGGCATCGTCATCGAGGACAAGCCCGATGGCACCAGCCGGTGGAAGCGATAATCCTCCGGAACTGATTTATGGTCTACATGCAGTGCGTGAAGCCCTGCGTGCCGGCACGCGCCCGCTTCAGCGGCTGCTCATGCTTAGGACCGATCGGCAATTTTCAGACCTCGCACAGTTAGCCAAAGCGCAGCGAGTCCCCGTTCACATTGAACCTCCTGCTGCCTTCGATCGATTACTGCCTGGTGGAAGGCACCAGGGGGTCATCGCATTCATCGCCGCAAAATCATACGATACAGCAGAGCAGATTCTTGAACGGGTGAAGACCAGAGGTGAGAAGCCCTTTCTTGTGCTCTTGGACGGGGTTGAAGATCCTCATAACTTGGGAGCGGTGCTGCGGACGGCTGAAGCGGCTGGTGTCCATGGGGTATTCATCCCGGAACGTCGCGCTGTCGGCCTGACACCAGTGGTGGCAAAGGTATCGGCCGGTGCGCTCGATCACATCTCCGTCGGGCGAGTGGGCAATCTGATTCGTCTGATTCAGGACCTCAAAGAGGCAGGTCTGTGGGTCTACGGAGTGGACCCATCTGCGCAGAAGCTCCATACCGATATCGATCTGACCGGGCCGATCGCGTTAGTGCTTGGCGGTGAAGGGGAAGGAATTCGTCCAGGTGTGTCGGGAGAATGTGACGACCGTATTAGGATTCCGATGCAGGGTCGTGTACAGTCGCTGAATGTCTCGGCCGCAGCAGCCGTCATGTTGTTTGAAGTGGTTCGCCAGCGATGCCTACCGAATCTTGATCGTCCCATCTTGAATCGCTGACTTGAGCAGCTGAGCGGTATTCGAGACGCGCATCTTTTTCATCATGTTAGCCCGATGCGCTTCGACGGTCTTGACGCTGATCTTGAGCCGTTGACCGATCTCTTTATTTTTGAATCCGGCCCAAATCAGTTCAAGGATCTCCTGCTCCCGGCTGGTAAGCGATTCAGGCCGTTTCTTGCGGGGCGGCGGGGTTAGATTTGCTAGAGAAGCTCTGGTTTTCGTCTTTGCAGTCCGTGCCATTATCTGGTTCTCCTTTAACGAATAAAATAGTAGGGTATAATTCACCCTGACTGGGAAGCGCGCAAGAACTGACCGCCGCCGAGCAAGCAGCAAATTATAAAGAACTCTCTCGCCATAAGTAAACTATAGGATGATGACCCCAGTGAAGCTACCTAATTCATTACATTTGGCATGCGAAGCGACTCTGGCATGCTGGGCCACCGTCTGCTTCTGAGTCGATTATGTCTGAATGGTCTCTGTATCTCCTGGTCGGAACCCTCGGCGCCTTGATCGGCAGTTTTCTCAATGTCTGCATCTTCAGACTGCCCCGAGGCGAATCGATCGCCTGGCCCGGTTCCCATTGCCCCTCCTGTAATCATCCGATTGAGTTTTACGACAATATCCCCCTGCTGAGCTATCTGTGGCTTGCCGGCCGCTGTCGGGCTTGCCACACAGCAATTTCGATACGCTATCCTCTTGTCGAAGCTACCAATGCCCTTGGCTATCTCACAATATTGTGGTTCTACGGCCCAAGCTGGACGGCTGCCCTCTATGCGTTGCTATTTTCGGGGTTGGTCGTGGTGACGGGCACGGATCTTACCCATAAGATAATCCCCAACGTCATTACCCTCCCCGGGATAGTGGTTGGGCTGCTGGGCGCTGTGACCGTTCTGCCCGTGAGTGTGATCAATTCGGTGCTTGGTCTCACTGTGGGAGGCGGTATCCTCTGGCTCCTGGCTTGGCTGAGCCCCTACCTTTTCGGCAAGGAGGGAATGGGGGGTGGTGACATCAAGCTGCTGGCGATGGTCGGTGCCTTTCTTGGCTGGAAGCCGGCGCTCCTCACCATCATGATCGGCTCGCTCACTGGCTCTGTTATCGGTATCAGCTTGATCGCCCTGCACATCATCAAGCGTGACGACTATATCCCCTTTGGTCCGTTCCTTGTGCTGGGAGCCCTCCTCTCCATGTTCTTTGCCCAACCGCTTCTCGATTGGTATCAAGGCCTTCTTAGCGCGGGAGACTGACCCTCTCTCTGTATCTCTTCTGGCGAGTCTCTGTATCTAAATTGTGAAGTGCTGCTCTGGTTTCCCTCCACTTTCTCGGCCATGCATGGCTTAATCTAACCTCCTCTGTTCTTATGACAACGTGCGAAGGGGCGATCTTACGAAGTATTTCGCCCAGGCTCTCTCAAGCCATTCATCCATCTGAAAATGGATCGGCCTGGGCATGGGTTTTGGAGGCCCTGTTTACTATTTAAGAGGAATTTCTCTGCGAGTGAGGGATATGCCGAGAGAGTTGCAAAGGCAGGAGCAGGGGTGGAGCCTGACAGAGCTTCTTGTCGTGCTGGCGGTCATAGGTATCATGAGTCTGCTCGCCGGGCCTGGTTATCAAACATTGACTACAAGGGGCCAGGCGCGTAGCGCCACAATAGAAATTGCCTCGGAACTCAGGTTTGCCAGACAACTGGCGATGGCCAGGCGAGAACGTCTGCGGGTCATATTCGATCGAGAGGGTCGTACGATCACACTAAGACGTGCAGATGTGGAAGGTATCCTGCACGTCTATCGGTATGCGGACAAGGGAGTGGTTGTGGAGGAGCCAACCGCTGGCCCCGAACTTACCTTTTATCCTAGCGGTCGGTCGGCAACCCCGACAACCATTCGCGTGCGAGATAGTCAGGGCGGGGAAACCACATTCACTGTGAACATTACGGGAAGAGTATCCATCTCATGACTCCAGATCGATTATGTCGAGCAGAGGGCGGAGCCGGCTTTGTCGAGGTATTCGTGGCCATGGCCTTGACCTTGATTGGATTGGTCGGCGCGATGGGGGCCTTTCAGGCGGCAGAACAGAGTCTGAGGACGGGGATGTTAGCGACGCGGGCCCTGGCGATGGCGGAATCGCGGATTGAAGTAAAGCGATCCGTGCGATGGGATCGTCTCTTGTTGGATGATCTGAATCACGACGGTATCCCGGACCTTGTCATGCGCGACGATGGAGCAGGCGGCGATGTGCTGGCCGGTGATGGGGTGTACTCCGGTAGTTGGGATCAGGACGGAGTCCATCTGGTCTGGATGGTGACACCGAGCCGTTCCGGTTCTCTGTCTGCTTCTGGGCATGTACTCATCGAGGCTCGCGCACTATATGTAGCAGGCGAAGGCCAACGTGAAGTACGGGTCGGCACCCTGCGGGCCAATCCACGGTTCGTCGGGAGTCCATAACATGCCACCCATAATATGCCGCCCATGGAGGTAGACAGGATGGGGGCAAAGCAGACAGGCAGAACCCACGGCGGAAGATGGACGGAGGCAGGGCTCAGCCTAGTCGAACTGATGCTTGCCATGGTGGCTGGGTTGGTTGTCTTGGGCGCCACGCTTCAGGCCCTGTCCTATTTTCAACGGCAGTTCATGCGGCAACAACATGAGGTTGCGCAACAACAAGATCTCCGCATTGGGTTAGAGGTGCTTGAGCAGGAGTTGCGGCTTGCAGCATCCGACTCTCTCACCATCGTCGCTTCGGACACAGTGGAGTTTTCTGTGAATCTGCAAGGTCTCGCGACGATAGTTACAACAGGAACGTCGATCGGTCAAACGGCTCTGTCGGTTGAAGACGGGCGAGGGTGGGATGACCGGAAAACCATTGTAGTCTGCTGGGCCGAGCGTTGCGAGACGCTCACCCTGGCTCGGGATGGACAACGGCGCTTGCTCACGGTGACACAACCGCTGACCAGAGCGATTCCATCCGGAGCCTTTGTCTCTCTCCTGAATCGTGTCCGTTACTATAGCCGTCGCGATGAGCAGGGCATTTTAAGGTTGCTGCGACAGGTCGATGGCGGTGCGAGTGTGTTGGTGAGAGATATCAGGGAAGCGCGGTTTTCTTACTGGGATGAAAACGGGCAGATTACGACACAACCAGTGCTCGTCAGACTGGTCGTCGTGGAGGTGATGTTATCAGACCATGGGATTCGGGCAGTCCGAGAAATTAGCCTCAGGACATGACGGCGTCTATTCCAAAATACGAATGGAAGTGAGGGCTGGGAATGAGAGGACTGCGCAAATCAGAAGGGACGAATCCATACGAGAGGGGCCATGTGCTTCTTGCGGCGCTCATGCTGATCGTATTGCTTGGGATCGTCGGCATGACGTCTTTGTATTTGGCAAGTCAGGATGGACCTGGTGTCAGCGCCATGAAAGAAGACAGTCGCGCGCAACAGCTGGCCGACGGTGCGGCAGATGTCGTGATGAGTTGGTTCCACGATTCTTCCACTATCCCCGCGGCCATTGCCGGATTGCTTGCCAAGCGTCACGGGGACTCTGCGAACGGACCCTCGTTCTTCGACGCAACCGGACGGTCGCAGTTTGTCGGAACCGCCGATCATCCCGACATTTTTCTTGACGAGGCCAACCAGGTGGATAATCAGATGCTCAATGGTTCGCCCAATGGCTTCCACAATTCTTTGAGCGAACTTGGCCGAATCAATAGAGTGAAGGTGTATGGCCCTTTGCAGCCAGGTTTGCTGAACACGGTTGAGGTTACGGCCACAACCACAACGGTCGATCATCGGCCGGTCGCACGAACTGTTCAGCTTCAGCTTGGGGCGCTATCGATTCCTGCGGTCCGTGCGGCGGCGCAAGTCGGACAGGCGCTCGGTGTTTTGCAGCAAGGCGGCGAATCTCCCGTGATGATCCATTGGGGCGATCTCCGGGTATTGGGCGATCTTGCGGTGCAGCGAGTCGAAGATCTTGCCATCAAGAATATCGCAGCCCCAGTCACCGATCAGTCGTATAGCCAGATGTTGTATGCCCAGGATCGTTGGACCGAATATTGGATTGGGGGAACCGTCTCGGTCATTACTCCTCCGCCAGGCCAAAGTGAGAATCCTCCGCTTCCTGAAAATGTGCATTTGCACCAATATCCGACGCCTGGGGTCAGACTCGACCGGTGGGATTACGACTCGCTCAAAAAGATCGCGCTGCGCTGGGGTACCTATTATCGACTCGATCAGGTGGGACGGCTCCATCCTCAGGGGGCAATGGACTCGGATCAGGGAATTACGCCAGCGGAGGCGTTGGAATCTCAGGCCACTGAAGACTATCGTGGATTGGTCTTCATCGATACAGTCGATGGGCAACCGCCGCGTGTCGATAATATGGGAACGCTGGTTCTGGATACGGACTATGTTGAAGGGCTTCTGGTGGTGCAAGGCCATCTTGCGCTGAAGCCTCGTGCATCAGGGAAATCTATTCTAGTCCTCAGTCCATCTCCACCCGGTGCAGGGTCGGTAGGCACAAGAGTGCCGGTGCAATTATCCGGCATTCACGTCAACGGTTTGCTCTATGCGGCTGGTGGGATAAGGATTGAACGATCCGTCCGTCTGTACGGGGCGATGATGGCAGGGCAGAGCGTGACGTCAATCGGAACCGGCACCATTATAGAGGTCTGGTACAACGCCGACTTGGCGCAGGGACTCTTTCGGGGGATTCCGGTTGTGTATCGAGCACCGGGAACCTGGCTGGCGAAATACTAGCAGGGTGCTGAAACAGTCCGCCAGCTTCGTTCCCTGCCTCCGCCGAAGCGTTTCACGCAGGCAGGTCGCATCGTTCAGACGCTCAGGGACAGGCTCCGGCATTGACCGGTGCCTGTCCCGCTATCTGACGGGGATAGCCACTGACCGGAAAGGTGGCTGTCCCCTGTTACTCGCTGCGGTCTTGCTTGGGGCAAGGCGCGTCCCTGGGCGAAGAGGCTGTCTTGGCAGACTCAGGGCGGGTGGGTGAAGTAGTTGCTAGGGTTTGGCGGGTAAGCAGTCTGCCTTGTTTGAGCACCCTGTGGGCCATTCTCACAAGGTTGGGAATTGAGATGAGTCACCGGACATGACCGTCGAGACCGGCATTCTGGTTGGTGGAACGCCGGGCAAGACGGAGGGGAGTGAGGGTTCGTCTAAAAAAGGAGGTCGTGGATCGAGACCGTCTCGCACGATCGAACAGAATGTGCTGGACGCGCTGGTCTACCGTGGAATCATCAGTCAGGCCGACGTGCTGGTGGCGGTTGACGATTCAAAGGCCTCCAACCTCGATCTCGAAACGCTGCTCCTTGACCGTTATCGTGTTCCGAAACAGGCCCTAGGGTCTGCCTTGAGCGATTTTTATCAGTGTCCCTATCTGCCGTACGATGAACGAACGGTCATCGATGCCGACCTATTAAAGACCCTCAACCTCGACTATCTGAAGAAGAATCTCTGGTTGCCGATCGCCCGCCGAGGTGCACTTATCGATGTGCTGACCAGCGATCCGCACGATCTCGACAAGGGCTGGGACGTGCGGCGCTCATTTCCCGGCGTCACCATTCGCTATGCCGTAGGTCTTCGCCGGGACATCGAGCAGTTTCTCCATCTGGCCAGGGGGCAGGGAACCAGTGGGTCCATCGGCGCTATCCTTGGTGAGTTGATCAATGAAATCCATCTTGAACCGGTCAGCGACTCCGTATCCGGTGCGATTGACGAGAACGATTCAGCCATTGTACGGCTGACCAACCAGGTGATCGCCGAAGCCGATCGACTCGGCGCGTCAGACATTCACATCGAGCCCTATGAAGATCGTAAAGACACGGCTGTTCGCCTGCGCATCGACGGTACGTGTTTCACCTATACGGGGATCCCCGCTGCCTACCGGCGTGCCGTCGTCTCACGGATCAAAATCATGGCCAATCTCGATATCGCCGAACGACGCAAACCTCAAGACGGCAAGATCCGGTATCGGTTGGCGAAGGATCGAGAGATCGAGTTACGCGTCGCGACCCTGCCTACCTCGGGACAGGACGAAGATGTCGTGCTGCGACTACTCACGGCTAAGCAGCCGATGCCGCTTGAGGCAATGGATTTTCATCATGATACGGTGCAGGCTATTCAAGCCATGGCAGAGAAACCCTATGGAATGATCCTCTGTGTCGGACCGACTGGATCCGGAAAAACGACAACTCTGCATGCGATTCTCAAACAGATCAATACAGACGAACGAAAGATTTGGACGGCCGAAGACCCCATCGAGATCACCCAGGACGGTCTTCGCCAAGTCCAGGTCCATCCGAAGATCGGGCTCACCTTCGCAACTGCGATGCGGGCGTTTCTGCGTGCCGACCCAGACGTCATCATGATCGGCGAGATGCGGGACAAAGAAACAGCCGACATTGCCATTGAGGCTTCGCTCACAGGTCACTTGCTGCTCAGCACACTCCATACGAACAGTGCGGTCGAAACGGTAACCCGCTTGTTGGATCTCGGTTGCGACTCATTCAACTTTGCTGACGCCATGTTGGGAGTACTCGCCCAGCGTCTGTGCAAACGAATCTGCGCTCAGTGCAAAGAGGCCTATCATCCTACTCGGCAGGAGTATGACGAATTGGTGCAGGGGTATGGCCCGCAGTACTGGCCCACCCTCGGCATCGAGTACTGTGCCGACTGGAGTCTATACCGTGGGCGGGGCTGTGAAGTCTGCAATCGAACGGGATTCAAGGGACGAGTGCCTCTCCATGAATTGCTGCTTCCCTCGGAAGGTATAAAGCAGCTGATTCAGACTCGATCACGAACTGTTGAGATGCTGATTCTTGCGATGAAAGAAGGGATGGTCACATTGGTTCAAGACGGCATTCGAAAGGCGTTACAGGGTTTCACCACCTACCGTCAAGTCAGAGCTGTCGCAATGAAATAGGGGAGAAATTTCGACGCCTTACCGACTGCTTCCCATGTTTTCTCTTCTTCCCTGCAGGCGGCTTACTCCTTGGCAGAGCGGCACAAAATGTGCGCTTGCTGTGCCGTAAATTGTCGATCTCCATTCGAAACCAGCTCGGTTTCGTTCGGGCAACAGAGCAAATGATAGGTTGAAAAACAATGAGTTAGAGCTCCATGCACATGCAAAGTTGTCGGCATGCCAATTGCTCCATTGGCATGCCAACTATGGGTGTATGTATGCAGACACAACGCTATAGGGTCCTGTCTCGGCAGGCGGGGTTTTCATTGATCGAGCTCATGATCGCCGTGGCGATTATTGGAATCGCGGCTGCGGTAGCCATACCGAATTTCACGCGGATGTACATAGACTACGAAGCGAGAGCCACGGCTTCAGAGATCACTCGCCATCTTGTGTTGGTTCGTACGAGAGCGATGACAACGAACCAGACTTTGAACGTTCAAATCCTACTTGTGAATGGGGTAGTCCAAATGACTACTACCAATCTCGCCGGTGCCCCGGCTCTTCAAGGTGTGACCACGGTTAATGCAGGGCATATGACTCCATTGGTCTTTAACAACGGCGCCATTGCAAATGGGGGAGTCGTCCAGTTCAATTCCTATGGGATTAGGACGAGTGTGCCTGGCACGGGAGTGCAGAATATTACGATTGGAGGGACTCTCGGAGGAGTTCCAACGGCACAATATCGTGTGAACATCGCACCGAGCGGAACCAGTGGACTTGTGAGGGTGTGAGGGGTTTAGGCCATGAGCGACAGCTTACACGATAGCAGCATGCCGACAAGCAGGATTGGTCGAGAGCAGGGGTTCGGGCTCCTCGAAGCCATGCTCTCGTCAACCATTCTCGCCATTGCGCTGCTCGGGTTAGCAGCGATGACGACATTGTCTTTCACGCGCAACAGCGACGGCAACGAAATGATGGTTGCCACGAACTTTGCCACGGAGCTCGTTGAGCGGATGCAGTTCAATCGACGGAACCTTGTAAATGGCTATAACGGAATCAATCTGACTTCAGCGAATCCCGCACTCTGTGCCCAGAATGCTTTGACGCAGCCGGTGGCGAGGGGAGATTGCCTGCAATGGCAAACTCGCCTCTTTGCATCGGGATTGGCAGGGGTGACAGCGAACGTAGCTGTGGCTGCCGTGGGACCGGTAGGACTCAATCAAAACAACATAGGCGTGACGGTCGTATGGACCGGATCGAGCCAAAACACGATCGCCGGAGGATCGGCAAACTGGGTAGCTGGGACCAAGCGAGTCACGGTGAACACAATGATCGCGCCTGAATGAAAAGCCAAAAGGGAAAGGGACGGACGCTGGATATGAGATCGCAGGGCAAATCAGATGAACAGGGATTCACCTTGGTCGAGATCATGGTGGCGACTGTGGTGACGTCTGTGATCGTGCTAGCCGGCATGTCCGCGCTGACGATGACCGGCAAAGCAGTGCGAGCCAATGAGCAAATATCCGATGCCCAGCTGAACGCGCGTATTGCCATGGAAATGATCACCCATGACATCAAGATGGCCGGCTTGGGGCCACCCATCGATCCTGCAAGGAATCCGCCCCCGGTCGGTAACTGTGGCATCGGCGGGCTTCCCGTCCCGATTCTTCCAGGGGATAACAATCCGACCGTTGGGGTCAATGATACCGGACCGGATCAAATTTCGCTCGCCGTGCCTCTTACGGTCTATGCAGCGCCGGGGATCACGGCCTGGCAGACCACTGCTCCCCTTGGTCTAGGCGCTGGGGGCTTTGCAAATGTGCCGATCAACGCTGCCATCCTTCCTGCTATGACAGCAGTCGGGTTCGGCGCCAACTCCTTTATTTCAATCGGCGGTATCGTCGAGGCTCAGGTGCAGGGCGCGGCCGCTCCTATCCTATTGACGGTTCCGGTTCCTGGACCGACAGTGATTCCCACTGGGACACAGATATTTATCCTGCAATGCATCACCTATCAAGTCATTCCTCAGCAAGCCGGCGGTACTCTCGGTGCAGACATCAACAATATCTGTGGCGGCAATGCCCCTTGCCTGGTCCGTGGGATTGCCAATGCAACGGTTGCTTCCTTTGGTCGCGTTTTGCCGAACTGCAATGTCCCGGCGAGCCCCTGCCTGCCGATCGTCAACGGAATCGAAGATCTCCAGTTTGCTTATGCCTGCGATGGCTGTCTATTGCCGGCCCCTGGGTCTATCGAGCCGGATGGCCGAATCGACGATGTGAATTTGAGTCTGAACTTTGATCAAGCAGATTACATCTCGAACCAGATCTGGAACAATCTGCCTATGACTCCATCCACAATCAAGATGGTGCAAGTATCGATCGTCGCCCGGCAACAATCGATCGATAACGGGTTTGGAGAGGGAAATTCACAGGCAGGACCGGGAACCCTGTCCTCCACCTTTTTGACGGTTCAGGACCATCTTCATGCAGGCGGCGTCTTCGTGGCAGGCGATGCGGCGGCCCAGATTCCTCCCTATGCATCGGTACGCCGACGGGTGGTGACCAGAACCGTGGAAACGAGAAATGCGAGACCCTGGGCCTGAGCTGGAGAGGAAAACGACGATGAGCGAGCGACACAATAATGGACCACTGATAAGGAACGAACAGGGGATCAGTCTCATCACCGTTATGATGGTAGTACTCATCATGACCCTGATGGGGATCTCGATCCTTGCTGTCACAGGATCTGAGCGGCAAATTGCCGGTTCCGTCAGTGCCAGTGAAGCTTCAGTGGCAGCGGCGGAGTCTTGTGTCAGCACCGCCGCGAATATACTTCAGCAAAGCCTTCAGGCCCATGGAGTGCCGGTAGCCTTGCTTTCCAATGCGGTTCCGCCCGGCCCGGTACCGCTCACCAATCAAGCCGTGTTGTGGGGTGAGATTACGAATGACGGAGGCAATCCGGACTTTCCGGTTGGAGCTGGCTCCGTGCCAAACCTGACGATGACGGTCGGCAACTACCAGGTGTTCGGCGACATCGATCGAATGTATCTCCAATGCGCCAGCACTGCTTGTGATCCAATCGACCCCACATCCCGGTTCGATATCTTTTATCAATTCACTTGTGTGTCGCAAAACCTGGCGACAGGGATTACGAGTCAAGTCGGGGCTTTGTATTCCTGCAATCTTGCCAGCGCATTTTGTCAGCCGAGACCCTATTAGACCTGCGGTCGCTAGATGAGGAGGATTACCATGATGGAAGACGTCTACAGACGGGAACGAAGGAAGGGCTTCTACCAAGGTAGTCGCATGGGTAGACAGCGCCGATTATGCGTGCGTGCTGGGATCATGTTGTTGGCAGTGGCAGTACTCTCCGTCACGGCTATCGGCTTTACGCAGGCCGACGATCAACCTTTCCCCACCGTGGCGGTCGGCTATCAGAACGGCACAATTACTGCCCTCCATGAAAAGACGCTCGACATCGATGGGCGGACCTATGCTGTGATGCCGGACGTCGTCATGCTCGATCAACATGGAGAGGCGCTGGATCCCGGTCGCCTCATGGTAAGCGCCGAAGTGAAGTTTCACGTCAAGAAAGAGCAAAGTAACATGATCGAGAAGATGATCGTGACGCTTCCCTTTTAACAGAGAAATGAATGGTGGGTAGGGTGTTTGACGCAATAAGAATGGAGGGTGCCATGAAGAGCCGGAATATCGCCACTCGTGGAACCGTCATGCTCGCGTTGGTTGGCTGCCTAATCGGGCCTGGTATGGTCCAGGGGGCTCCGCCCCCTCCCCCGACGATGGACCAGTACTATGCAGTGCCGCCCTTCGTCAGCGACCAGGTCGCGCCGAATATCATTCTATTGCTCGACAATTCCGGCAGTATGAGCAATCTGGCCTGTGACTTCTCTATCCCTGCCGACGGGGACTGTTCCGATGCAGGCGATAAGAATTTCGACAACACGCTCACCTTCTCAGGCTACTTTGACCCTCTCCGCTGTTACACCTACGACAACGGGGCAGATGCCCGCTTCGAGCCTGCGACAGTCAAGCCAACCTTGGCGACTGCCTGCTCCACGACCGAGTGGGATGGAAACTTTTTGAATTATGCGACATTTAGGCGGTTCGATGCCCTCAAGAAATCGATGATCGGAGGCGATTGTTTTGTCGCGCGGGCGGCAGACGGAACCTGTCCGACGAATGGGACTCCGGCGCTGAGCACTGTGCGGGCGCAAGCGACAGGGGTGAATACAGAGTTAACTGATACGGTCTATGCCGGTGGGGTGGGTGTTCAGACGTACGTAGGAAGAATTCCTCTCGCAGACAGATCGGGCAACAAGGCGACTCTCTGGATCGGTGTTGACAGCGGATATTTCTGTATCGATGACGATAACTCGTTTAATAGCAACTGTGGAGATTCCTACAGCCAAAGAAAATATGAACTCAAGATTGGATACACGACTGAACCTACTGGGGTCATTCAGCAGATTGGGGCTCAGGCTCGGTTCGGGCTGTTTGAGTTCAAACCGGCGGGTGACGGAGCCAGGATGTTGGTGGGTGTCGGCTCTCGCCAATCGATCGACTTTTCCGGATCGACCGTGGAGACTTTCAATACCAATATGGCTGCCATGGTGGATGCGGTCCAGGAGTCCTTCCCCTCGACCTGGACCCCCTTGTCCGAATCCCTCTATGAAACGGCTCGCTATGTTGCCCAAATCAATTCCACGTACCTGAATAATGCCTATGTCTATCCCATCGCCTTTTCCGGAGGCATTTCGAACGGCGTGGCATTTGGGGCGAACGGAGTTGGATCCATCGGCGCGTCTGAAATCACCGCTCTGACCGGCAGCGAAGTTTGCACGGCTGGGGCTGGCTATATCACCAATGCCTGTGGTAGGGATCCCTACTTTTTTGGAAGCAACCACACGCCAGCTTGGGCTTCCACATCTACGCAGGTCCGCTGCTGCAAGACCTTCGTCATTCTTGTAACGGACGGGGAACCGACGCAGGATACCAATATTCCAGCGGGAAGTCAGGACTACGGGCATGGACAACATGGGCTTCACTGTATCGGCGCGAATGCGACCATCCATGCGCCCAATGGCACCTGCAATACGAACAACCTCACTCCTCCCGCAACACTGATGGGGGAACACAAAACCGATTACGCGTCGAGCGGGAACCACTATCTGGATGATGTCGCCTATTGGGCCCACACAAATGACCTGCGGCCCTGTACTGCCGCTGGGGCAGATGGCACGATCGCGGTACTCAATGTGACGGGCCATTGTCTACAGGGGCTGCAAAACATTTCCGTATACACATTTTTTGCCTTCGGTAGTATCGAAGGACGTGAAATCTTGATGCACACAGCTAAGCTTGGTGGGTTCGAGGACAGCAACAACAACAATCTTCCGGACCTGGTGACTGAGTGGGATAAGGTCGTCAACGCGACCGGCGCGCCTGGGACCGACGGTATTCCGGATAACTTCTTCGAGTCCGCCAACGCGGATGACTTACAGGATCGGTTGATGGCGACCATCACGGCAATCTTGCGAAAGAGTTCATCCGGAACGGCCATTTCCGTGTTGGCCACCTCTGCCAGCGGTGAAGGGAGCGTCTATCAAGCCTACTTCTACACCAGCACCGTCGGGCAGGGGGGAGCCAACGTAAGATGGACCGGGTACACGCAGGGGCTGTTCATCGACCATCTCGGGAATTTCCGTGAAGATACGGATCAGGATGGAAAACTCATCTACCAAAATGATTACATTATAAAGACCCGATACGATAACAATCAGGCCAGCCTCACCTATGGGCAAGTGTTGGTCGACAAGTACGGGGATGCCAACGGCGACGGAGCAGCCGATGATATCAATGGCGACGGGGTTCCCGATCCTGCGATCTCTGGCTTGGGGCTGAAGGATATTCTTCCCTTTTGGGAAGGAGGCAAACAGCTGGCCAATCTCGCTTCCTCGTCGAGGAATTTGTTGACCTGGGTGGATACCGACAATGACGGCCTGGTGGATGCTGGCGAGGAGATGCAGTTCAGCACCGCCAATTCGACAACCTTGAGTCCCTACCTACGGGCGGGCGCTGCCCCTTATACGGCGGATAACATCATCAATTTCGTCCGCGGGGACGAAATTGCAGGGCTTCGCACGCGCATGCTGGAAGTGCCGGTCGGCAGCGGCAGCTACAAGGTGTGGAAATTGGGAGACCCCATCCACTCGACCCCTACCATTGTGGCTGCGCCGCGCACGAATTACGATATTATCTATGGAGATTCCAGTTACACGGCGTTCTTTACCAAATGGAAAGATCGCCGTGAAGTCATCTATGTCGGTGCGAACGATGGAATGCTCCACGCGTTCAACGGTGGATTCTACCACAAGAGCGACGATGTGACGACGGCGTCTGTGATCGAGCACGGGTGGTACACGAAGAACCCCACCGATAATAGCAGCGGTCGTCCACTCGGGGACGAGCTCTGGGGCTACATCCCTCATCAGCTCTTGCCGCAGCTGCAGTGGTTGACGAGAGCCGATTATACCCATGTCTACTATGTGGACCTCAAACCGACAGTGGTGGATGTGAGAATTTTCACGCCGGATGCGGACCATCCGAACGGCTGGGGTACGGTCCTGATCGGGGGATTCCGCATGGGAGGGAGCTGTGGAAGCTGTGCGTCTGGCACAGGCGCTCAGCCGATGACGGTCGATATCGGTGGGACGAACCGCACGTTCTATAGCGCATACTTTGTGCTCGATATCACCAATCCGGACGTCAATCCCAAACTTCTCTGGAGCTTCAGTAATACAGGGTTAGGGCTTACGACCGGTATTCCAGCGGTAGTCCGGGTGAGTCCGACGGCTGATTCAAAGATCGATAACACCAATGCGAAGTGGATGGCCCTGTTCGGTTCCGGGCCCAACGGCTATGCAGCAGACCTGTCGGCCGCTTCAGCGCAAACAGCCAAGCTCTATGCCGTGGACTTGAAGGTCGGACCAGGAGCGGGCAATTCACAGGTAACCACGATGCCTGTCGGGTCCATCAAGTCGTTTCTCGGTGATATTAAGGCGTTGGATAGGAATTTCGATTACCGGCACGATGCCGCCTACTTTGGACGAACACTGCACGATGGATCTCTGCCCTGGAGGGGCAAGATGTATCGGTTGACCACCGGAGGTTGTGTGAATGCTCCATGCAGTACCTCGACCTGGGGTGTGAACAGCGGAGGCAATCGATCAGCCACGGAAATTATCGATACCTTCTATGACTACGGTCCAGTGACTGGAACCTCAGTGGAAATGGGGCCAGTGACAATTTCTCCATCGGTGACGATTGACGATGCCAATAAGGTCTGGGTCTTTTTCGGAACTGGTCGCTACCTGAATAATTCAGACAAGACTAGCACAGAGCAACAGTATCTTTTTGGGATTAAAGACAAAGTGATGAATTCAGGCTGTACCCTTCCCGAGACAGCTACTGCTGGCACTGATTGCCAAATTCAAGATACAAGTGCCACCCTGGTGAACACCACGAGTGCGGTGGTTTGTGTCGTCTGTTCGACCGGGACGAACCAAGTGACGGACTCCAATAATCCGACGCTCACGACTGTTACTACGGGAGCCAACTCGATGGTGGGGTTGATTCAGAGCAAGGATGGATGGTACGTCAAACTGGCGACTGCCGCCGGCACTTCGGCTGAGCGGTCTGTGTCCTCCCCTGTCGTAATTGCTGGAGCAGTCTTCTTCCCGACGCTCATTCCCACGAACGATTTCTGTTCCTCCACCGGGACGAGCTATCTCTATGCCCTGTACTATAAGACTGGGTCAGCTTATTCGTCTCCGATCATCGGGACCAGTGCTTCCGGTGCAAATACGAATAGCACCACGAGGATCCTGATGGGTGAGGGGGTGGCCTCGCAAGTCGCTATCCATATCGATGGGCCTGGGACATCGAATGGTTCCAGTAATGGTGGATCGCAATCCTCAGATGGTGCGATCAAGATCTTCAGTCAGATGAGCACAGGGAGCAGCGAGAGTAGGAATGCAAGTGGGCCGAATCCTCCCTGGAGCCGGTATCTGACGTGGGTGCGTCAGCGAGCCTAAGTAAAGGCTGAAAAGAGCCGGAAGGAGCTAGCATCTTGGTTTCTTCCGGCTCAAACAGCAGGGGCTGAGTGGTAATTCACGAACGAAGGAGATTGTTATATCAACCAGTGCTGTACTTAAGATTGTTTCCATCGCTATACGTTGTTCTTTCCTTCCTGTTCATCGGGTGTAATCAGAGTTCTGTCCCAGGCAACGGGTCCTCTGCTCTCAGTGATACCTCTCCACAAAACCTTGCGACCATCAGTTTAGCAGCCATTACCCCGGACCCCATCGTACTGAACGAGGCGGTCAAGGTGATGATCGAGACCCATGACGGTCATCCCGACCAAGCTGGATTCCAGTATCAATGGATGGCTAATGGTTATCCCCTGCGAGATCAGACGGGACCGACATTGACACCCAGCATGTTGCAGCGTGGTGACCGTGTGACGGTCGATCTTGTGCCGATAAGAGGCACAGCTCAAGGAGCTCATTACCAAACTGCTCCCGTGGTAGTCGGCAACACTCCCCCTGTCGTCAGCAACCTTTCCATCGAGCGACCAGCTGATCCTCATGCTCCGGTCTTTGCAAAAATGGATGCCGTCGATGCAGATCGGGATGAGATGCAATTCGACTTTCGTTGGTCGCGTAACGGCAAAGTTGTGAAACAAGGGTCGGAGGAGACCCTGGATACGACAGGCTTTCAGGCCAAAGATACCCTTGAGGTGGAAGTGATCCCAAGGGACCAATTGTCAGTCGGCAAAGTGGTTCGTTCTGTATCGATCTCTGTCGGGAATAGTCCTCCGAAGATCGTTTCTGCCCCTGCGGATCTTATCGGCCGCGAACGGTACGAGTATCGGGTAAAGGCCGTCGATGGTGACGGAGATCCCCTCAGTTTTCTGTTGGAGGTGGCACCACCGGGGATGGTGATCGACAAAGAAACAGGGCAACTTGTCTGGCAGATTCCTCCGGAGCAACTCGGCAGCCATCGGATTCGTATCGTCGCTGAAGATGGGCAAGGGGGAAAAGCCTTTCAGGAATTCGATTTCGCACTTCCTCCTTCCATCAAGCCTGCAAAACTCGAAGGTACATGAATGTGTCCGCGCAGCTCGGTCATTTCTTCTGCTTGTCACACCTTTCATCGGTTTGCTAGAATCACCCCACTTTTTCTGCAGGCAGGGAGCGTACCTTAGCGCTTGTGCGTAAACTCAAACTACGAGAAGGCACCAATACCGCCGTTCTGTTCGGTCACCACGACCGGCACCTCAAGCTGATCGAAGAAGACCTCGGTGTGCGCCTCTCGGCGCGCGGAGAAGAACTCACGCTCGACGGCGCTCCCGAAGCCATTCGCCACGCGGAACGTATCCTCACAGAACTAGCCACTCTTGCCAACGACGGGATGGTTCTCCAGCCTGACGATATTACCCATGCCTTGAGCGCGCTCCGGCAGAGTCCCGAGATTCCGATCAAAGAACTCCTTTCGAATGCGGCGACCATCGTCACCAAGAAACGATTCGTCGCGCCGAAAACGCCAACGCAAAAAGTCTATATCGAAGCCATTGAAACGCACGATATCGTGATCGGCATCGGCCCGGCCGGAACTGGTAAGACCTATTTGGCGATGGCCATGGCGGTGAGCGCGTTGCTGAAAAAAGAAGTCAGCCGTATTATCTTAGCCAGGCCTGCGGTCGAAGCAGGTGAAAAACTCGGTTTCTTGCCCGGCGATATGATCGCGAAGGTGAATCCCTATCTCCGTCCTCTCTACGATGCGCTATTTGACATGATGGATATGGAGCGGGCGACGCGCGCGATCGAGCGGGGAGACATTGAAATCGCGCCGCTCGGATTTATGCGAGGCCGCACATTGAACGATTCGTTCGTCATTCTTGACGAAGCGCAGAATGCCACGGCGGAGCAAATGAAGATGTTTCTCACGCGGCTCGGTTTCCATTCCAAGGTGGTTGTCACCGGCGATATTACTCAGGTGGACCTGCCGCCGGAACGGGTTTCCGGGCTCATCGAAGTGCGGGAGGTTTTACGGGACATTGAAGGTATCGAATTCGTCTATTTCGATGAGCGGGACGTGGTCCGGCACAAATTGGTGCAGGACATTATCAAAGCCTACGATCAGCACCTGAACCCCACTCAGCCTTCCGGCCCTCAATCCGCCGCACCGCGCCGCCGACCGTTGCTGGCGCCGCACAATAAGCAACCGAAGCCTACCACCAAGTCTTCACCGCTCACGGACCCTTGGGGTCAGTCTCATTAATGCCAGTCCATATGCAGAGCCATGTTCGCCGGGTGACGTTTGACCAGGCGCGCCTGGATCGACAGGCACGGGCGATTCTGTCCGATGTCGGGGCAGAGTCGGCGGAACTGGGTATCTTGCTCGTGGGGGATCAGCGAATGAGGGGGCTCAACCGTCGGTATCGGGGCAAGGATCGTACGACCGATGTGCTGGCCTTTGCCATGTGGGACTCCAGCGCCCCTCACTCCCCATCACCCCTCGTGCCGGTAATGTTGGGTGATGTGGTGATTGCTGTTCCGACGGCAGTCCGTCAAGCTAAGCAGGGTCATAGATCGCTGGACGAAGAGCTGACGGTGCTCTTGGTCCACGGCATCCTGCATCTCTGCGGCTATGATCATGAGCGGAATGAGAAAGAAGCGCGTCGGATGCATCGACGTGAACGGATGATCTTGCGGTCGCTTGCGGATGTGCGAGAAAAGCGAGACTAGCGGGACGGGCGAGAACAGCGCGATAGGCAAGACTCAATGAACTGGTTAGGATCGGCTGGTTTGCGCGTCTCGCCCATCTTGCCTTTCCCGCCAGTCTCGCAAATGATCACGCCTTAGGAGTATATCGATGGGATGGTTGCAGCGACTCAGTGACGGACTCACCAAAACACGCGATGTCGTTCGTGGATCTTTGGATCGATTGCTTGGCCGTGCAGCGGATCCGGCTGTCCTAGAAGAGTTTGAAGCGGCTCTTATCGCCTCCGATCTCGGTGCCCGCGTGGTGGATCGTGTGATGGAACGTCTTAAGAAACAGCTTCAAGGAGCCGATGCCTCGCAGACCGGTCTGGTCCATAGGGTATTACAGGACACCCTGATCGAGGTGCTGACGCCCGCGCAAGGGCTGCCATTGGAATCTCTGCTCGCCAACGGTCCAAAGCCCTTCGTTATTCTGGTCGTGGGGGTGAATGGTGTCGGTAAGACGACCACAATCGCCAAAATCGCGCAACGACTCGTACAGGCGGGGAAGGTACCGCTGCTGGTGGCTGCCGATACCTTTCGCGCGGCGGCGATCGATCAGCTGCAAGTCTGGGCCGATCGAGTCGGCGTCGATGTGATCCGTCACCGCCATGGGGCCGATCCAGCGGCCGTCGCATTCGATGGAGTTGCTGCTGCGAAGGCACGGAAGGTGGACGTGGTCCTGATCGATACGGCCGGTCGGCTGCACACCAAATCGAATCTCATGGATGAACTTCGCAAAATTACGCGTGTGATCGCAGGGGAATGTCCTGGCGCGCCGCACGAAGCGCTTCTCGTGCTAGACGCCACGGTGGGGCAAAATGCTTTGGCCCAAGCCCGCCAGTTCCATCAAGCTGTCGGTGTCACAGGCTTGGTCTTGACGAAGCTTGATGGCACCGCTCGCGGAGGGATCGTCGTTGCGATTGCCGAGGAGCTGAAGTTGCCTGTGAGGCTGATCGGAGTCGGGGAGTCGGTTGAGGACCTGCAGGATTTTGAGAGCACCGCTTTCGTGGATGCGCTTATCGGGGCAGCGGCGCCGCCTTCCTCTTAATTGGTCGATTGATTGGTTTTGTTGATCTGGTTCGTCTTGTTCAACCAAACGAACCAAATGAACCTTGCGCGTCCTTTTACCCTGAGTAGACCCGGTAAGATCCTGTCATTCTCTTTTCCGTCGGTGTCCTCTGTGTTAGGCTAATTTGCGAATTCACTAGGCGAAACGTTCCATGCATTCACGTCCTAAGGCGATAAGATGATCAAAGTCCTGGTTATCGACAACGACCGTATGAATTGTGAGTTGATTCAGTCTGTTCTTGCTCGCCATGGGTATCAGGTACTGTCTGCGACGAGCGGAGTCGAAGGTCTAACACTCTTCCGTCAGGAGGCTCCGCGCGTCACGATTCTGGATCTTCACATGCCTGAAATGGATGGGCTGACTGTCCTCAAAGAGATCCGCGCATACGATCCCCATGCGCCGGTGATTATCTTGGGCGGTGGAGCGACCGAGGAGCAGGAAAATCAAGCGCGGGGATTGCGTGTCACCGATTTTATCCGAAAGGGTCTGTCGCTCGATGTGTTGGTCGAATGTGTCGGTCAGGTGATGCAACTCCCTGCCAGATCCCTTCCCGCTCCGCCGGTGGCAGGCAGCGCGGGCGTGGCCGATACAGGGGAGACAATCCTCGTCGTCGACGATGAGCCCTTGGTCCGCGATCTGCTCGTTCAGTTTCTCAGCCTCCGCGGCTATCGGGCGCTCGGCGTAAAAGACGGACCTGAGGCTCTCTCGATGGTGAAGCAAGCGCCTCCCGACCTAATTCTTCTCGATCTGTTCATGCCCGGGATGGACGGCGTCGAGGTGCTTAGGCAACTTCGCCAACGCGGATACGCCGGGGCGGTAATCATCATCACCGGGAGTCACGGTAAAGAGCAAGCCTGGGCCTTGGAGCCGCAAGAAGTCATCGGGAAGCCGATCGACTTGGACCAGCTACTGATGTCCATTCAGCTTGTGCTCGTCTGTCGTGAATGCTAAAACTCTTCCGATGCCAATCGGAAGCAAGCCAGTCTCTTTTTTCTGTTGCTTTTCCCTCGTGTTTCTCAGTTGCGGGGCCTTCAGTATCGCCTGCGCAGTTGAGCCATTCCCGTCGCCCATTGCCATTCGGCATCACGAACTCTTCGTACAGATCGTCCCCGAGGAGCATGGCCTCTTCGTAAAGGACCGGCTGACCCTCGATGTGCCGCAGTCCAAGGTCCCTGTGCGCTTCTCTCTCTCTCCCACGCTCCAGATCGACCACATTGCACTCGTGCACAAATCCGCTGGGGCAGAGGTCTCGATTCAGGATGTGCCCTTTGAAGTAGAGCCTGGCTCCCAGTCGGAACCGGCACAATTGGTTAAGATTGCTTCACAGTTCGTGGCTGCCGGATCGATGACGCTGGATGTGCAGTACCATGGCGTCATCAACGATCCTCCGCGAGATCCCCGCCATCTCCGTTTTGTGACGCCCAGCGAGACGGCCGGACATATCGGGCCGGAAGGCGTCTATATGAGCAGCGAGAGCCACTGGTATCCCGATATTTCAGAATCACTCAGTACCTATGAATTATCGGTCGCCGTGCCAAGGGGATGGACCGTCGTGACGCAAGGTAAGGCCGGCGAATCACGCGCCTGCCCCGTCGGGCTCTGCCGCAACGAGCAGATGGTGATGGCGGAATGGATTGTGACGCAGCCGAGCGAGGCCCTGACGCTCGTGGCCAACACATTTGTCGCTTCGTCCCGCGATTGGATTGCCAAGACCGGCCAGAAGATTCAGCTCTCGACCTATCTTTTTCCCGAGGATGCACATCTAGCCGAGGAATATCTCGATGCCACCGCCCGTTACCTGGACGCCTATATTCCTCTGCTGGGTCCCTATCCGTTCGAAAAGTTTGCCGTGGTGGAGAATTTCTTTGCGAGCGGACTCGGTATGCCTTCGTTCACGTTGCTCGGAAGCGGCATTATCAAGCGGCATTATGTGCAGCCCTACGCGCTCGGCCACGAGATTGTGCATTCGTGGATCGGTAACGATGTCTTCAATCGCGCCGATCGCGGGAATTGGGTGGAGGGCCTGACGACGTATGTGGCTAATTACTACTGGCACGAGCTGACGGGAGATCATGCTCAGGCGCGGGAACAACGGCGTCTAATGGTGCAGGGGTACAATCTGCATGTGCCCCCTGAGCGGGACTACCCGATTGCGCAATTCACGCAGAAGGAAGATGAGCACGATAATGCCATCGGCTATCAAAAGGGTGCCATGCTGTTCCACCTCCTGCGCCAGGAGGTAGGAGAAGAGACCTTCTGGCGGGCACTGATGAGCCTGGTTAGGCAATATCACGGCAGGTATGCGGAATGGCGCGATCTTGAGCGGGTCTTTGCATCCGAGAGCCGCCAGGATCTTCGATGGTTTTTTGCGCAATGGGTGGAACAGGATGGAGCGCCGGTCCTGTCATTGCCGGAAGCGGTTGTCCGTCCGGTAACAGGGAAACCAGCCCAAGGCTTTCAGTTGGAAACCACGATTGTCCAGTCGAGTAGGTCCTTTCGGTTTCCCCTTCAGTTGCTGATTCGTATGGATGGTGGCAATGAGCATCGTCTGACTCTGCCGATGCGCTCGTTGGTCGAGAGGGTCTCAGTGACCCTGCCTGCTCGGCCGATTACGATCGATCTCGATCCAGAGTTCATGGCTTTTCGGCGAGTCTCCAGGCAATCGTTGGCGCCGGTCCTCAATCACTATGTCACTGATCGTCGGCGATCGGTTCTGACTGCCTTTACGGATGAGCCCGGCCGGCCCTCACCGTTTCGCGACGTGGTTGCCCGTATCCAATCTCAGGAGCAGCAGAAACCGATCGGCGAGCGCACGGCGATGGTCCCGGTCGCCGAGAGTGGCCTATTGCCTCAGGAGGGTTCGGTGTTAGTATTGGGCGGCCCGGAATCCCGCTCCGCGATCCAATCGATCCTGGCCGATCACTGCGGGGAGCGCGCAACGCTAAACGATCGAGGCGCCACCCTGCTGGGCACGGAGCACGAAGGGCCGGGTCTGGCCCTGTTGGTCAGTTGTCATCGGGTCGATCGTCCCGGCAGCGTGGTGACAGTCTTGTATGCTGCTACACCACAGGCCGTGGCGAAGGTGGCGCGGCTGCTCTTTTATTACGGCTGGAATAGTTTCGTGTTATTCAAGGATGGAGCGGTGGTTACTCGCGGGGAATGGCCGCTTGCGAACGATCGTACGGAGGTGCATCTCGATGAGCGCGATCCCATTCGGTAAGTGCTGTTTGATCGGACTTGCCTGTTTACTGTTGAGTGAGCAGTCGGGACAGGCGAAGGATTCTCTGTCGAAGGCCCAGGCGGTCTCCGTTCACCAGGCAGAGCGGCATCTGAAGAACATTCGCCAGTTGACGGTGGGCCGACAGAACGCCGAAGCCTATTTTTCCTTCGACGGGAAGAAGTTGATCTTTCAGTCCACGAACAATTGGCTCAAAGGTACCGACATAGCCACGCTCAAACCTGCCGATGATGGGCTGGGTTGTTATCAGATGTACGTGATGGATTTGGACAGCGAGACCATTCGATTGGTGAGCACCGGCGCTGGCGCCACGACCTGCGGATACTTCTTCCAAGGCGATCGCCGGGTTCTCTATTCGTCGACCCATGCGGCTGGGCCGGACTGTCCGCCGAAACCGAAGCGGGACGGGGCCTACCGTTGGGCTTTGGACGATTATGATATCTACGCAGTAGGTATCGATGGCCAGGAAATGCAGAGGCTGACATCCACGCCGGGCTACGATGCGGAAGCGACCCTGTCGCCCGACGGCAAGACGATTGTCTGGACATCCGTAAAAGACGGGGATTTGGATCTCTATGCCATGAATAGCGATGGTTCGAAGCCCCGTCGACTCACGAGCATGCCCGGCTACGACGGAGGGGCGTTCTTTTCACCGGACAGTACGCGTATCGTCTACCGAGCCGCTCATCCCACCGATCAGGCGGAGATCGATAAGTACCAGGCTTTGCTCAAGCAGGGGCTGGTGGAGCCGGGGCAATTGGAAATTTTCGTGATGAATGCAGACGGAAGCGGTCAGCGTCCGGTGACATCGAACGGCGCCTCGAATTTCTCGCCTTTCTACTTTCCTGACGGCAAGAGGATCGTGTTCTCATCGAATATCGAAACAAAGGGCGAAGGAGGTCGACCGAGTTTTCATCTCTACGCGATCGGTGAGGACGGCCAAGGCCTCGAGCGGCTGACGTTCGACGGCCATTTCAACAGTTTTCCCATGTTCTCGCCGGACGGCACACGATTCGTGTGGGTGTCGGATCGACTGGCCAAGTCTCCCGGTGAGTTCAATGTCTTTCTCGCCGATTGGGTTCCTTGACGCTGTACATCGTTGAACCACTAGACCGACTCTCATGGCTCTCCCGAGATTGACGAGCGAGGATTCACGGTACAAGCCCGTTGCAGCCGTTCTCCTCTCTATCGGGGCACTCACCCTCGTATTCTTTGGCCTGTTTGAGTGGGATGTGCCGCTGACCCGGTTCGTCCGCTCCCTCTATCCCCCAGTCGGCTCCCTTCCCAACCCATGGTTGATTCAGTTCAGCGATTTCGGCGATCGCCTGGGCAAGGGAGAATCTTTGGTGATCCTGAGCCTCGGGTTGTTGGCGGTTGGGTATGGACTGAGACATCCACAGTGGAAAGACGCAGGATGGCAGAGTCTCATCGCGCACGGTCTCACTGCCTTGAGTGCCAATGTCTTGAAACATGTCATTGGCCGTCCACGCCCCAAATTTATGCATGCGGGCAACCTCGAATTTTCCCCAGTCACCGGCAGTGGCTGGGACTCATTCCCATCGGGCCATGCGGCGGCATCGTTGACGGTTGCGACTGTGCTGGCCGCCAAGTTTCCGAGAGCGAGGTGGCCCATTCTTGCTCTGGCAGTGGCCGTTGCCGCCAGTCGGGTGTTCCGGGGATCTCACTATCTGACAGACGTAGCGGGAGGAGCGGCCCTCGGTTGCATTGTGGGAGTGATCGTGACCCACCCTTGGCGGGAATGGCTTGCATCGACAGGAATGGCTCTTCGCCGTATAACACCCTTCTTTGTGGCCACCCTCGCCCTTGTCTGGACGATCGTGTATCTCCCTTCGGAAGCTTGGCCATTTCAACAGCTGTTCTGGATCGGCCTGGTCCTGACTCTCGCGGGGCTCGCGGGACATGTCTTGTGGGCCGTGCGCGGGGCATGCTGCCCGTTTTGGCTGTCCGGATCGTTGGCTCGTAGTGTCGTGTGGCTGGGTTTAGGAATGACGACCGGCTCTCTGTTTATCACGACCATCGTGTTGCTTGTCTGTGTTGCACAGTGGTTGGGTGATCTCCCCGATCCGGCTGAGTCCATGGCTGAGGGGCATGGGGGGGTATGGGTAACTATGGCGGAGGGTCTGTTCGTTGCGGCTACATTGCTGGTACTGGGGGCGAGCTACGCGCTGAAGGGCATCGTACCGATGTGAGTCTTGTTTTTTGGTTTATTTTGTCTGTCTTGTTTATTTAGTTGAACCAAACCAACCAAATGAGCCGGATGAACCAAACAAACCAGATCAATCGCTTAATGGCCTAGAATAGTGGGCGGAGGAGACTGTGTTGTGTCCTCCGGCACTGTGACCATCGATTGGTTCGCCAGCAGCACGTAGCCGTAGCGTTTGAGAATGGGGACCAGGGTGACTGCCTCTGCCGGCAATTTCGACTGTTCGCGCTCCGGCAATAGAATTATGACTCTCTTGGACTCTTTCAGGGCCGTTCGTATTCTGTCCTCTTCACCCCTGTGCACGAAAAGAGTTTTGCGTCTTGAGTAAAAGACGGAGGATGCTCTCGTGGTGGCATAGGCGATGAATTGATCCTGGGGAGTGAGATTCAGTCCCGCTGCATAAGCCAGTTCCTGCGGAGGCGCAACCATATAACGATTGATCTGTGGGATCACGATGACAATGACGATCAGAATCAGGCCGGCTAAGCTTGCCCCTGCCGCCCAGAATGCTCCTCCACGCCGTTCCTCGTTCAAGCCAAGGTATCCTACTAACGCCATTCCGATTAGCAGCAGAGTCGCAGCCAGATAGGGCCCGTTGCCAAGGTCGACCTGTCCCGCCAGGGGGAACTCCTTCACCATTTTTGAGGCGTAGGTTGTATAGATTGTGGGAAGGCAGGCAAGTCCAATTGCCAGGAGATATCCCACCCCCATCATCAGGTGGATAGAGCCTCGAATGCCTTTTGTCGTTGGATCTTGGAGGCAGCGCGACCAGTACGAAGCTGCCAATATGGCGGCGGCAGGAAACAAGGGGCCAATGTAATGAGGCAGACGGGTCGAAGATGCAGTGAAGAATAGGAATACGCCCACAACCCAGAGGGTCACAAAGAGGTCGAGTTCGGACGTTCCTGCGGGACCTATCGGTGTTCGTGCACGGCGTATCAGGTACCATTCTTTGAGAGTCTGATAGAGCGGAACAGGCAGTAGCGCGCTCCAAGGAAAGAAGCCGATGAGCAAGACAGGAAAATAGAAGAGGATTGTCCCATAATGTCCTTCCATCGGGCTGAGAAATCTCCCGATCGTATGGACCTTCGCGCCTGAGGCATAGGCATCGCCATGTACGATGAACATGGTTGCATACCAGGGTGCGGCGAGCAGAATGAACAGCAGCATGCCTGCAAGGGGAAATCCCTTTTCCCAATATTCGGGCCAGCGACGGGTCCAGGTGAGATAGAGTGCCGCTGCGATAAGGGGTACGGCGAATCCGACCGGTCCTTTCGTCAGTGTGGCGATGGCCATGCCGATATAAAACATCCAGATCCACCGGCGTATGGTGCCCTTTCCGTGCAGTCCCAGCCAGAATCCGTACAGCGACGCGGTGGTGAAAAAGATCAGGACACTGTCCGTCAGCGCCATACGTCCGAGTCCAAGGATTTCCAAGTTGAGCAAGAGTATCAAGCCGCCGAAGAGAGCGACGGTCCGGTTGCGTTGATGCATAAGGAATAGATAATGGATGAGGATCAAGCCCACGCCGAAGAGGGCTGAGGGGAATCGTGCGGCGAATGCACTGACCCCGAACAGGCGGTATGACTGGTCCATTAGCCAATAGATAAAGACCGGTTTCGCTACGCGTAGTTCACCGTTGAACGTCGGTGTCAGGCGATCCCCAGATTCGAACATCTCGCGCCCGGCCTCGGCGTTTCGTCCCTCGTCTTGGTCGGTCAGGCCCATGTCTCCGAGTCCCACGAAGAACAACAGCCCCGACAGCAGAAGGAGGGCCAGGAGAATCAGCGCGTGCTGAGAACGGTCGGTTGTGGTCATGAAATCGGTCTGATTGTCTAATGGCTGCATACGTTGAGAATGGCGGATTCCAAAGTTATGTTTGTGGAGAGGAGGGGCCGGTCGGCTGGTTCCCTTGGTTCGTGCGCGAGACGAGCATCAGGTTGCGAATATAGACGAAGGATCCGATGCTCTGCCCCGCGATGAAGACCGCATCTTCTCGATAGATCGCATAGGCGAGTGTGATGAGTCCACCGATCAGGCTCATGTACCAAAACGAGACCGGGACCTGGCTCTCAGATTTTTTTTCAGAAGCAATCCATTGGACGACCCAGCGGCCAAAAAACAGCGCCTGACCGAAGAATCCGATGCCGAGCCAGATAGTTTCGATGCTCATGGACAGGCCAGAGGTGAGAGGCTGGAGGCGAGGGGCTGTGCAAGATTGCTCACCGCGCTGCGTTGCATTTGGTCTCGTAGGCCGAAATCAACGTTCTTCATCTCACCTTGGATGCTCTGTAAATCAGCACGACAAGATCTTTAAAGCGCTTGTTCTTCACCCTCTAGCCTCGAGCCACTGGTCCATCGTTCTTCCTGAAGTCGTACCGCAGCACTCTGGTCTGCATCCACCGTACGGCGATCAGGTCGTAGAGCGATTTAAACAGTCGGTTGCCCATGCCGTATTTCGAGACGCCGTGGATACGGGGGTAATGCCGGACCTGCACCTCCGTGACCGTGAATCCATGCATAAGCGCAAGCGCCGGGAAGAACCGATGCATGCCCTCGAAGAGCGTGATGCGTTCCAACACTGGACGCCGGAATATTTTGAGGGGGCAGCCGGTATCGTGGATGCCGTCGTGTGTATAGAAATTCCGCACACGATTGGCGATGCGCGACGAGAGCATTTTGACCAGGCCGTCCTCTCTGGTGAGTCGCCACCCGCACACGACATCGTAGTTGTCTGTGTAGGCCATAAGTTTCAAGATGTCTTCGCTGTCCTGCTGAAGATCGCCGTCGATTGCGACGATCAATTCTCCGGTCGACTGCTTAAAGCCCGCGTCGAGTGCGCAGGTCTTTCCGTAATTTCGGTCGAGATGGAACGTGGAAACCTGGGGGTATTGCGTGGCCAGCCGATCCATGATCTCGCTGCTGCCGTCGCTGCTGCCGTCGTCCACAAAGATAATCTCATAGGGGCGCGTCCGTGACGTCTCGTGGGAGTCCATGACCTTTAGGAGCCCCTCGGTCAGTGGAACGAGATTGTCTCGTTCATCCTTGATGGGGATGACGACGGAAGCCCATGGGTGGGATGGCACGGTCATGCGGAGCAGATATTCCTAAGGCAGAAGGGGAATCGCACATTCCCTCGGCATTCTACAGAACAGCGGAGGGAGCGTCAAACGACGGAAGTGATGAGTGACGAGTGAACAGTGACGAGAGGGAAATATTTGGTCTTTCCTCATCACGCATCACCGATCACCCATCACGTCCCCGGCTCGGCAATCGTGAAGCGCATCGTACCCATCATGGTCATCTCGTTCACCTGTTCTCCCACATGGATTTCAACTTTGTATCGACCTGGTTTCCATACGTCATGTGGAGGGGAGAGCGTGAGGTAGCCGCTGTCATCCTCCAGCGCAATGAGCATGGCATCTTGCCCGATGATCGCAGCGGGATCGAGACCGGCTACTGCTTCCGGGTAGCAGCGTCCAAACACCTGGAACCCCTGATAGTGCTGATGAAGTTGAAACACGATGAAGACAGCTGGTGTCTCGGGACGAAACCGGTCGGTCGGTTTCACCGGTACAATTTGGTGTGTACGCTGAAAGCCCAGTTCCTCATCGAATCCTTCTGCCGTCGTAATGGTTCGGAATAGGCCCTGCGGCGGGGCATCGAAGTTGTAGGGGGTAATGTCCTCGGTACGGTTCTGGAATTCCGAGATGGAAGAATTTTTTGTGATCGGCAACTCTTCTGCCAGGAGTGCCGGTGGAGCCGAAAGGATCATGACAATGACCGCTGTTGTCGTCCTTCGCCCCGCTCGTCTCGCGCCTGCTGCCATAGAGTCTTGGTACACTGACCGGCTGGGGCTGTCAAGGATATAGGAAGCTGATGGCCGAGAGCTGACGGCTGATAGCTGGAGGATGGCCGGTTGCGGCTATTTCCCGCCATCTGCTAACATCCAAACATTTTTGAAACTGGAAACATGAGGGGCGGGACAAGCGAACCGCAGTTCGCCCAGGATTGTACGATGTTAGAGGACGCAGACGCTCTACCCCAACTCATCGGCGACTATAAGCCGGTCGATCAGTGGCAAGTCCATATCAATACCCTCTTCTATCGCTTCCGGGGCGATCAGATTCGCAGCTTCTATCAAACGTTTGCCTCAGCCGACTATCGCCTCGCCCATGCTCTTGCGGCGGACTATTTCGAGCAGGTCATGAAGCGTGAGAAGGTTCGGGGTAAAGGGATAATGGGACAGCGCGGTGGCACAAAATCCGGTGATACCGATACTCCGGCTACCCCTCTATCCCCTCCGTCGCCCCTCATTGTCATGGAATGGGGGCCCGGCAACGGCAATCTCGCAGCCTGTTTCTTGAGCCATCTCAAGACCCTCGATAGGGATGGAGTGGTCTATCCCCGCATCCGCTATCTGTTGGTCGATTGGGAGCAAGCGGTGCTCGATGCGGCTCTGGCTCACCCAGAACTCTCGTCCCATCGCGACTTGGTCGAGACCTATCGTGGGACAGTAGATCAGCTCGATGCGATGACGGACGGTAGCGTCGATCGGATCATCTGTAACGAATTATGGAACGATCTGCCGACGAAACTGATGTCGCGCCAGGCGAACGAGGTCGAAGAAGAGTACCTCCGTCCGAACCTGAGCGAAGTCGCTCATGCGAAAATTTCTGACTGGGCCTCCTTTGTCCGATCGTTCGATGCCATGGACGTGGAGGCGCTCAAGAGCTTTCCCCCCTTCCTCGACGATCTGGTCTGGGAGCGTGAATATCGGGCTGTCGAATGGAAAGCGGTTCCCTACCGCAAGACGATCACGGAATTTCTCAAACGCATCGATGAACAGGTGGTGGTGCCCCTCAATCTTGGGGCCTATGCCACGATCAAAGAGGCCAAGCGTCTCCTGGCTCCCGATGCGATCGGGTTCAGCAGTTTCGACGCAGGGACAGCGGATATGAAGGTGCTCAACGATCCGGAAAAGCCCTGTTACGGGCAATTCGGGGGGCAACAGAGCTTCATGGTCAACTTCGCATTGGCTGAAACGGTCATGAAGCAATTGGAGGCCGGCACGATGACACTGGAGAGCCAGCGCGAATTCGTGGGGCAAAGCTTGGGAACCAACGTTGTGACCCTTATGGATCTCATCGCGACCCATCCCTCCGTCGGTACGAGAATGACGCAGTGGGAACAGGATCGTTTGATGCTCAAGACCCTCCATGCGTTGAACAAGACCTATCGGAGTCCCTATGCCCGCCTTCTGGACTTCCCCCTTCCGTTGGAGATGCCGCCGGAGGAACGTGAAACGCTCCAGGCTCTTGTGCGTTCACTCGCGCCGACAGGCGTTCCGGACACGGTCGCCTACCTCACGGAGGAAGAGCTGACATTAGCTTCGAAAGACCTCGAAGACATCGGCTACGAGCCTGAATCATTCATGATTCCCCTGACTGCACCGCCAAGCCCAGTGGATTACTTCCACGCCTTTGTTCGACCCCGCTGATTCTTCAATCAAGATACTGAGAATGTTTACCGGCAGTTTTAGAAGGCTAAGGCGTGGGTTAAGGCTGACGTGACCGTTCACAGACGATTCGATTCTGACCGGTATCATTCTAAATCCTAGGTGCTTTTTTTTTGAGGAAAAGGCTATTCTTCGGCGGCAAGATGCTTGTGCCGTGCAGGATATTCTCTATGAGTGGGGACGGGGAAAAGAGGCAGAGTCGGGGAATGTGCTTTGAGCTGGGTGAATAGGACCATGCAAGAGGTCGCCAGGATACGCATAAACCGTGGTGGAGGTTGCCGCTGGAGATATTGGACAGCGCTGGCCTGCGCTCTTTTCTCCGTCACAGGCTGTACCAATCAAATCCTGATGCCAACAGCGAATTTGTGGCAGGCATCCGGTCTGCCTGAGCAGCAGTATCCGGTGGTGTCGGTGTTGCGGGTTGAAGATGCGATCGCAAGTCCTGAACAGCAAAAAGATTCGAAATCGTTGGGGCAGGATCTGGCTCAGTGGGCGTTTCCGTTCCCAATTGTGGTTGTAAAATATTATCAGTATCAGACTGACCGGGATCGAACAGAGGTGATCCAAGATGGGCTTACCTCTGGCCTGACAAAGATGGGGCTGCCGGCCATTTCATTCTCCAAGGCTTCCTTGAATCCGCTGCGCACATTTCCCGATGGGCATCTGGTCCTGCACACGAAGCTGCTCTCTTTCAAAGTGACCAACGATCTGAAATGGTTAATCACTGTGTTATTGAATACCGGCGGGCTGCAGAAACTCAATGCGCAGGTCACGTTGGACTGCCGGCTTCTGAAGCCTGGCCAAGCGGCACCGGTCTGGCAAGGAGTGGTCGAGGGGAAAGCCACGTGGGATACAGGCGGGAGATACATCAACGAGCAGAGTGAGAAGTGGGAGCAAGAGCGAAGCACCGTCCTACGTGCAGCGATCGAGGACGCGGTGGGAAATCTGATCGCCAAATCTGGGATGAAGCAGCTCCGTACACGGCTTCAAACCAAGGCATATGCCAAGCATATGAAGACCGGTCAAGAACGTGAAGCGGCCGGTAAGTGGGAAGAGGCGGTCAGCCACTACGGCAAAGCCTATGGCACTGCGGCGGCAATCGACCAGTCGCTGGCAGCCATTCAGGCGGTGGCTCAACTGGTCCGCAAACCGTCAGTCAAGCCGAAGCTGTCTGAGGAGGTGCGCCGGTATTGGATTCAAGCGAAGAGCTTTGGCGACATGAAACAATACGGAGAAGCCATCATCCTCTATGACCGAATCTCGGAGGCCGCGCCTTGGTGGGCTGAGGCGCACTTCAATCGCGCTGTGATTCTCGCCAACCAAACTCGCTATCAGGAGGCCATGACGAGTATGAAGCAGTTCCTGATATTGGCGCCGAATAGTCCGGATGCCCGTGAGGCGCAGGACAAGATTTATCTGTGGGAGTTGGGCAGGGGTGATAAAGTCGGTTCCGGAAGCCAATGATCACGTTAAGACTCAAGGCAGTAAGTACGCCGGATGTTTTGGCTTGCCTGTTTCGGGGACATTCTGGACGGAAGGTCTAGTGAACGGGTGGGCGATTGGCTTGTCGATTGGATCGTTTTACTTGAAATATTTCTCACTGCTCCCCAAGCTCACTCTGTTGAAACTCAGGGTAAATCTCCTGAGCAAATATGATGGGTTGCGAATGCATTGGGAAAGAGCGGTCCCGTTTGTTCCCCACCGTGAGGAGGAATTGTGATGAAGCTGCCTATTAAGACTTCGTTGCGGCATCGGGGAAAGGTCTTGGGGTTGGACAAAGAGGCGGAAATGATGACGCTGCTCGACCCGACAGGCAAACTGCTGGGAACGGTGTCGTGGGAATCAGTCGTAGATTTCATTCAGGGCTCGGTCAAAGAGGCCCGACCCCATAAAGCAGTCAGGAACTACCCCCGCGGTCGTCTTGCGGCGAAGGTGCGCTACGTGACGCAAGATCAGGAACGGTTTGACGGTGTCACCTGTGAGATCGGTGGGGGCGGGATCTTTATCGAGAGTTACTTGCCGCCGCAGTTAGGGACAACCCTTGCGCTGGAACTCATCCTGCCTGACGATCCGGCCCCGATCAAGGCTCAAGGCAAAGTGGCCTGGATCCGGCCTAATGAAGAACGTTACATCTTCTTCCCCGGGATGGGCGTCCAGTTCACCGAGATTTCAGAAGCAGGACGAGAACGTCTTGTGACCATGGTCAAAACTCTCGATCAAGAGGGCAAGGGGAGTTGAGCCATTTTCTATCATCCTTCAACAAGGTACCACCGTAAGGGACGTTCTTATTCAGGGCTGACGGGTGAGGCTTAGGGGGCGGCATGGTGGTTGCTCCGTGATAGCAGGGACCGCTAACATTTTATTCTGTCCCATGATTTTTGAGAGCAGCAAACTATCAACCGCAGGTCATAATGGCGATTGAGCCTGTGCTTTGCGCCTGATGGCTCACTTCAGAGGTTGGAACCGAAGGTCATCAAAGTAAGTAACCGCGTCGGACTTCGTCCAAAGCCCCACCTGCCCGTGAGTGAATGTGTTATCGCAGAGGTCAATAACTCTTTTCTCGTCATAGAACACTTCGATCCGGCATCCTCGATTGACAACCCGCAGTGTGTGCCAATGCCTCACGTCAATCGTCAGGTCAAAATTGTTGAGCATGTGGCGCACCCCTTTGACCACTCGATAGATCCTAATATTTTGCTCCAAGGGGTTTGCTCGTGCGAGGTAATAGTTCCGGTCATCGGCTGTCCGCCAGATCAGCCCCCCTCCCATATCTGCTTTCCCTGAGATAGGTAGGAAGGAAACTTGTACATCCAGATTGGTGGCTGTCGTGCCTTGAGTCAACAAGACCTTATAGGCGTGTTCGGCGCCTTTCCCCATGAGCTGACCAAGCACATGCGCTCCAGTCTTGGCCGTCTCAGTCTGAAGGATCTTCCATTCTCCAGCTGGTCGGCCATCAAATAGGGTTCCCACCTGGAATTCCGGTGGAAGACTCTCCGGCGGAGCATCGTCAAAGGTCCATGTACGGGTAGCGCTATCAAGCGATAAACCAACCACCGGAATCGCAGCTGTCAAGGCGGTAAGCAGTAGAATGCGCAGATGAGCCATCTTCAACATTTTTGTAGCTCCCAGGGAGAACGTGTATTTTAGGGGCTGATCACCTTGGATACGTTATTAGGTTCGACCGGCACATGTTCGACCGGGAGTGGACATTGAACCACACTGATGATCATGGGGCAGTCTAGGCTCGTATTGATGTATCCGTGGGGGGTATTCATTGGGACCAACACGGTCTCTCCAGCTTTGATGGACTGATGCTCTGCCCCAACGACGACAATCCCTTCACCTTCCAAGCAAAACACGACTTCATCAGAGACCGGATGGCGATGCAGGTTATTCTGTTGTCCTGGCTCAAAGCAGTACATGTTGCAATGGAGCTTATCCGTTTGCCAGATTCGTTTCCGAACGAAGCTGGTCTCTGAGAATGTCTTCAGGTTTTCGAAAGTTTTCTTTTCCATCGGATGAAGTTCCTTCTCCTTATCGCCAGGTGACTTCTTCCCAACAGAGATGGACAAAGGTCTCAAAGGGAGGAAAATTGTTGGTGTTTTGCTCCTTCGACCGGACCCAGAGATCGATTTCCATCGCGGCTGGGTCAGTTTCGCCTCCAGATAGCATTCGCTTCACGGGATAGTGCACCTCATGGGTTTTAGAATCGCGGGACCGTTCCATGACCATGAAATGGGCATCATAGTCCTTGTACAGGACCTGATTGTTTTTCCACATCGTGGCGGTACCCCACGCACCAAGATAGAGCCAGGTTTTTGGATACAGTGGATCGCCATTTCCAGAGTCACCATGTTCGTAGATCCTTGTCGCAACGCCTCCATCCTGGAACGGAGCTTTTGCAATAAACCGATCAAAGACGATTCGATACCGATCGGAACCCTCGATAAACTCGGCTACGACCTGCCCTGTATTGGTCAGCTCGTTCACATCGATAGTAATTGTTCCTTTCACAGAATTCAGATGCTTCCCTGCATAGTCGAGGTGGTCCCAGGGTGGAGCATCTTGCATACTGCCGATGAGTATGGCCCGTTCGCCTTTGAGATGAAACTCGCCACTATAAAACTGGTGCTCTGTGGCTTTGAAAATGCGGGTCCCTTCCCCACCTTTCGGGGTGCCAAATTGACCTTCCTCTGCCTCGGCTGAAATCCCACCTCCCACTGCAACTGACGCGACGAGGGTAATCACCCATGCTCTCACCACACTGATTGAAACTGACACAGCCCACCTCCTTTGTTTAGTGGAAGAGTTGGGGACGAAGAAGGAGGACATTCTGAATTACTGCAGACATTGGTCCGCTTCAAACGGCAAGAAAATCAGAATGTCCCTTAAGCCCGTCCCAATTCGTTCACCCCTGATTTAGGGAGTGGCCGAGGCTGGCCTTTACTGCGCGCATCGAACGAGCACAGCTTCATCGTGCGCGTTCTGCGAGCAAGAAGGGCACTTGGCCGCTCCCTTCCATCCTTTTCAGCGCGCGCGTTGCGCGAGCACAGAAGATCATCAGCCTCCATCCCCTCCTCTGCTACGGATGCGCCACTCGCCAATTATGACCCGTACCTAGATCCACTTTCAGCGGCACCGACAATCCTAGTTTCTTTCCTGTCCCTTCCATCACCGTCTTCACGAGATGCTTCGCCTCTTCCAATTCCTTTTCCGGCACCTCGAAGATCAATTCATCGTGGACCTGGAGAATTATCTTGGTGTGCGGCATTTCGTGATGCAGCGCGTTGCTCACATCGATCATCGCCACCTTGATGAGATCCGCGGCTGAGCCTTGAATCGGACTGTTCACGGCCATTCGTTCGCCGAATCCACGCTGCACGGGATCGCCGCTTTGCAACTCAGGGATCGGCCGACGCCTCCCGAGGATCGTGGTCGTATAGCCTTTCGTTTTTCCTTCTTCGATATTCCGGTCCATCAACGCGCGCACAGCCGAGAACTTTTCAAAGAACGTCTCGATGTATTTCTTCGCCTCCGCCTGCGACACGCCGATGTTCGAGGCCAAACCGAACGGACTGATTCCATACACGATGCCGAAGACAACCGTCTTGGCCACACGTCGCATGTCTCTCGTGATCTGACTGGAGGAAAGACCGAAAATCTCCATGGCCGTCGCCATGTGGATATCCTCTCCCTTCGCAAACACGGCGAGCAAACGGGGATCTTGCGACAGGTGCGCGAGGATCCGCGGTTCGACCTGGCTGTAGTCAGCACAGAGCAGAGTGTGGCCTGCTGGCGCGATAAACGCTTCTCTGATTCGTAAACCGTACTCGCCCTTCACCGGAATATTTTGCAAGTTCGGTTCTGTGGAGGAGAGCCGTCCGGTCGCCGCGACGGTCTGATTGAGCGAGGTATGGAGCCGTTTGGTTTCCGGATTGACCAATTCCGGAAGGGCATCCACATAGGTGGATTTGAGTTTACTGAGGCTCCGGTAGTTCACAATCTGTGCGGGCAATTCATGCTGTGTGGCGAGCTGCGTCAGTGTGTCTTCATCGGTGGAGTAGCCGGTCTTGGTTTTTCTGATCGGCTTGAGCCTCAATTTCTCGAAGAGCACCGTCGCCAGCTGCTTCGGCGAATTGATGTTGAACGAGCCGCCGGCCAACCCTTCAATCGTCTCGATCATCTTGTCGAGATCCCGTTCCAATTCTTTGCTGAGCCGGTGCAGGGCTTCGACGTCCAATAAGAACCCGTTCCGTTCGATCTCGGCCAGCACAGACACCAGCGGCATTTCTACATCGGTAAAGAGTCTGAGGCTTCCCTGATCCGATAGTCGCTCTGTCAGGGCCGGAGCAAGTTTGGCCAGCACCGATGCTGCCTCTGCAGCTTGTTCTCTCGATCCTGTGTCTTCGTCGAATAGAGATTGGGGTGCGGTATTCTCTTTCTGTCCGTTCCCCAGTCGGTGATCCAGTATTTCGAATGCGATGGTCTCGAGCTGGTGGTCCCGGCGGTTCGGATTGAGCAGGTAGTCTGCCACCATGGTATCCAAGTAGGGGCCTTCGAGAGTCAGGCCGATGCGGTGAAACACCAGTAGGGTGGCTTTCAGGTCATGGACGACTTTAGTTCTCGTTGGGTCATGCAACAGGGCCGTGATGGGCCGCATATAGGTTCGGACGTCGAGTGGAATAAACGAAGTCTTGTCTCCCGTAGAGAGTGCGATCCCTTGCACATCCGCCTGCATGCTTGATCCAGGAGAGAGTAGGCATTGCAGACCGAGGGCGCCGCCCTTCGGCAATTCTGCGACAAACTTCTGTGCAGAGGGTTCATCCTGGACGAGCTCGGTCTTTACTTTATTGGTCTCAGCCGGTGCGAAGGATGGCTGAAAAGATTTGAGGAGGGTGGTGAATCCTAGTTCGCGGAGCAAATCGATGAGCTGGTCTTGATGTGGCGGCTTGACGTGGTAGGTCTCGGGGTCGAATGTCACGGGACTATCCAGTTGGATAGTCGCCAGCCGACGGCTGAGGCGGGCATTCTCGGCCTGTTCGATCAACAGGGTTTTGATCCGAGGCGGCGTGACCTCCTCGACACGGCGTAAGAGTTCTTCTATCGTGCCGAACTGGGTGATCAGTTTTATCGCCGTCTTCTCACCGATACCCTTCACGCCGGGAATATTGTCGGCTGCATCGCCCATGAGGCCCATAATCTCCACGACGCGCGCCGGTTCCACACCGAAACGTTCACGACATTCCGCTTCGCCGAGCCACTTATCCTTCACCGGGTCGTAGATGCGTACATGGGGCGTCAGGAGCTGGAACATGTCCTTGTCGCCGGTCACGATGACGACGTCGAATCCAGCCTGTTCGGCCTGCTGCGCAAGCGTGCCGATCAAATCGTCTGCCTCGTACCCGGCTTGCCGGACGGCAGGAATGTTGAGGGCATCCACAATACGGTGGATGTAGGGAATTTGGGCGCTCATGCCTTCCGGCATCGGTGGTCTCTGCGCCTTGTAGGCCGTGAATTCCGCATGGCGCAACGTCGGACCCTTTTCATCGAATGCCACGACGAGCCCGTCCGGTTTCCGCTCACGAAGAACCTTCAGCAACGTTGTCGTGAAGCCCAGGATGGCGTTGGTCTGGAGGCCTTTGGAATTGTTCAGGGCAGGCAGGGCGAAGAATGCACGATAGATATAGGCGCTTCCATCGATCAGGTAGAGCGTCTTGCGGTTGGACTCATCGGTCGGCATGATTAGGGGCCTGGGGCCAGCGTCAACGGTGGCTTGCCGAACTTGTGGCGCATGGAATTAATGACACCCAACAGGGTCGGCTGGCCGACCATTTTGGCCTCCAGTTGGCGCTTTCGTGGGAAATCCATAAGCGAGATTCCGATCAGCATCGTGAGGACACCCTGCCCAGGTAAAAAGAGCATGGCAAAGCCTGCCACAAGAAACACGATGCCGACGACGTTCTTGATGATCAGGCCCAACAGTCGCAGCGCCGGATGGTGGTCTTTCATCCAATGGCGGGGTGTGCGTGTGTCGAAATAGTCGGCGGGCAAGCGGACCAGAATCATCGGGATAGCAACGAGGGTACCGACAAAGCCGACGGCTGAAGCCACGGTGAGCCAGATGAGCACATCGACTGGAATCCATTGCTGGACAGTTGCAAGTAGGTCACCCATGGAGTGGGGCATCCTAGCATGCGACCTGAGGGCACTCAAGGCGATGACCGAGCTAGCAGGCTGTTGATAAAGATCGCCAGCAGCGTTCTCGCATCGTTCAGGCCCTCAACGTACCCCGAGGGTACGCCTCGGGACCTTCTCTCGCTGCGGCCTTTCTGAACAGCCTGCGATGGCTTCTGAATGAGTCTGTGGGGATCCAGGCCTTGCGTTTTTATCATGCTTCAACAGTTTGTCAACACCCTGCTAGATCGACGGTTTACGGCTGGTTTCTCAAACGGCTATAATTGCACCGCTTATGTTGCATTGCCCACCTTACAGACTCCGGATCAGCACTCTACTGGGGATCCTGCTTCTTGGGGTGGGACTTTTTACGGCTCCTTTCGCTATCTGCGCAGCGGAAGACCTGCATATCGAGATCACAAAGAAAGGCCTCGGCAAGGAGGTCGTGATCACACAGGGGGCGCGAGAGTGGTTCATGCTGATCGAGGTGACGCCGGAGAATTCCGTGGTCCTGCGGCAGGAAAAAGAGCATGATAGATATCTCGTAGACGAAAGTGAAACGCATGACCGTCCCATGACCGCGGGGGAGGTCGATGCGGCCCTTACCGATTATGTGAACAGCGTCAAGGCACGTGCCACGAAGAAATAGCTACAGACTATGCAGCCACAACCGAAATTCGTCATCTTTGCCCATCACGCCACCTACGATACGCTGCACCAGGTCGCTACGCTTGGGCTCACCGCCGCGGCGATGGGAAAAGATGTGATCGTGGTCTTATTGTTCTGGACGATTAAGAAGCTGGCCGAAGGGAAGATCGATCAGGTGGACTTTCCCCCTGAATATGCAGCCTCAGCCGACGAAGTGACCCGACTGTTAAAAGAGAAGAAGGTCCCGAAGATTTCCGAAATGTTTCAGGACGCCAAACATGTGGGGAAGTTCCGTCTGATCGCCTGCAGTGCCGGCTTAGAATATATGGGTGTAGACGGTGCCGCAGTCGAAAAGAACGTTGACGAAGTCATGGGATTGCCTGCCATTATTGCGCTCACCTCTGACGCCGAAACCAAGTTGTTCATCTGACCAGTGAGGGGTGAGGGGGGTTGAGTCTCTCTCCACCCCCTAACTCCTTACCCTTTACCCCTTACCACTCACCGTGAGCGAGTCACTCCGACGCGGTCGCAGAATTTAGTCAGTTTGCACTGGCTGCAAAAGGGCGAGACTGGTTGACAGAGGTTTTGCCCATAGGGAACCAGCAAGTCGTTGAAGGTGATCCAATGGGGCTTTGGCAGTTTTCGGCGTAGGGCCTGTTCCGTTTCCTCCGGTGTCTTCGTCCTCACGTAGCCCCAGCGATTGCTGATCCGATGCACGTGAATATCCACGCAGATGCCTGGTTTGCGATAGCCGACTGTCACCACCAAGTTGGCCGTTTTTCTCCCGACCCCTGATAGAGTGACCAGTTCCTCGATGGAGTCGGGGACCGTTCCTCCATAGACGTCCAGAAGACGGCAGCAAATGGCATGAATGGATCTGGATTTTGTCCGGTAGAATCCGACGGGATAGATGGCCTGTTCGATTTTTGTGAGCGGAAGGGTCAACATAGAGGCTGGCTGATGCGCCAGTGCAAAGAGCCTGGCACTGGCTTCACCTGTCGTCTTGTCTTTGGTCCGGAGACTGAGAAGGCACGCAATGAGGATGCGGAAGGGGTCTCGGTTCGAGGCGTTCGCCACCAGGCCGAGGACCGGCTCTTCCCACTGCCGAATCTCGCGCTTCACGATTCGAAGCGCAGCAGTGATTTGGTCCTGGCGCATGGACGAGAAATTGACTATGACGGCCTTGAGAGGGGCACGATCAATTGAACGGGCAAGCCTGTGGAAGGATATTATTCCGGCTTACGCTTCGACAACCACTTTTGACGCCGCCGCTGCGCCTCGCGCTGCTTGGCTTTCTTTCTGACACTCGGCTTTTCGTAAAACCGCCGACGCTTTAGTTCGCGGAAGAGCCCTTCCCCCGCGAGTTTCTTTTTGGCAACCTTGAGCGCTTTCTCGACATTGTTGTTGAAGACTTTAATTTCCATTCTTCCCGTCTGTCTACTTTCCCAGGCGATGCCTGTACAGGTTTTTTCCTTGAGCCAGCCAGGCCCTGACTAAGGGGCGCAGTGTAACATAGCCCCCTCAGTTCCTCAAGACGGTTCGTCATTTGCTGAATTCTGTCGAGAAGAGACGACTTAAATCGTTGATTGCTTTGAATTTTTACATTTTCTGCGACTGTATGCCGTCCTGCATCTGCTGCGGCGATCGCCAATAGAAGACCAACGGTCAAGTCAGACTGAACTCGTGGTTTCGCTTCAGCCGAACAGGCATGAAGAAGGGCTCCAGCCTCCGTTGCCTGTTCAGCGATTTCAAGTGGGATTTCCGTCGCCAGATGGAGTGCAGAAGACAAGATGGTAGGACGGGTCCGGTCTGTCTTCACGAGCCTCGTTGCTTGAATATAGGCTCGATAGGCATTGCCGTCCGCCTGCATGAGATCGCGAAGCCGCCGGCTAATTTCGCTCAGTCGAGACTCCACACCCTCTTGCCGACTGAGTCGAGCCCCCATGATTCCCAGTGAAGCTGCGAGGGCACCCACCAAGGCCGCAACTGTGCCGCCGGCTGGAATCGGGGTCGCTTCTGCCACCGCGTCTAAAAAGCCCGTAACTGTGTGTGCCTGCAGATCAACTGGTTCCGGCTTCCGAGATGAGGCATGTCGTGTCGGTTCGTCGAACAGTCGAGCCTCCAATTTCGTTTCCAGCACCTGTGTTGCATCGAACTGTTCGAGCGCCAGGCTATGCGTGGCGGCCTGAACCAACGCTGCTTGTGGCACAAGTCCGATGACTTCGCTCCCCGCTACTGTCACTCCCCGCTCTGCTGCGCGGGTTCTGACCGCTTCAAAAGCGGCATGGATAGGCGTGATGATGTAATCGGTGAGGTTCATTGCCACCTGAACGAGCTGTCGACTGGTTAACTCCACCCCGATCGCTTTGAGATGGGGGAGTCCCCCGTTCGATTGCCGGATGTCTTTCGCGATCGATCGAGCCAGAGCCAAATCCGTCGAGTGGAGATTCACATTGAAGGCTATCAAGGGGGGGCGCGCACCGATGACGACGGCGCCGGCTGTCTTGTGAAGCTGGGAGGGGCCAAAGTCCGGCGTCCAATCCGAATCGGAGGCCATGCGGAAGGCGAGACCTTGAAGCCCACCGCGGCGGACCGACTCGAGTGGGGCATGATCACGGTGTAGGGCCGCTTGTTCATAGAGGAATACCGGGATCTCCAGCTCTGTGCCTACTCGTTGTCCCAATCGTTTGGCCAGATGGATACAGTCCTGCATCGTCGTGCCACGCAACGGCACGAAGGGCACGACATCCGTTGCCCCCACCCGCGGATGAACGCCTTTATGCTTTCGAAGATCGATGAGATCGGTCGCCACGCGAATGGCGCGAAAGGCCGCTTCAGCGACGGCGTCCGGTTCACCGGCAAAGCTCACGACAGACCGATGGTGATCCCGATCCATTGTCTGGTCCAACAGCCGAATCCCCGGCACGGACTCCACGGCATGGGCTAGCGCATGCACCGTTGTCTGGTCTCGCCCCTCACTGAAGTTCGGGACACATTCGACGATTCGATCCACGCTCCGCCTCGTCAAGTCTCGACACAAAAAAGCCGGAGGTCTGATCGTTATCCCTCCGGCTACTCTCTCTCCACTCAGTCCCTGCCTGTGCGGTTACTTCGTCTTTTTCACAAACGCTTTATAGATTGTTCCCGTCTTCGTCTTTTCTTCCTCGAGACCGACCATCTGATGGCCGGTCGTGTCGCACCAGGCCGGCATGTCCTTTTTAATGCCTTCGTCGTCCGAGACAACTTCAAGAACCTGGCCCAACGTCAGCCCCTTGATTTTTTTCATGGTCATGATGATCGGCATCGGGCAGAAATATCCGAGCGTATCGAGCTTCACATCGGCTTGAATCATAGTGACCTGTTGATCTGGTTAGTTTGGTTAGTTTGGTTTTTCTGGTTGATCTGGATGCACGATCTACGCATCAGACAAACCGGATGAACTAAATAAACAAGTTCACACTGCCCTGTTTGGCCTCCGCGAGATAGGTGGTTACCCCGGCAAACTGATCAATACCCTCAATGAGCGTATCTTTGGTAATTCCCATCAGCCCCATGGTTGTCGTGCAGGCAATAAAGTGAACACCGAGATCCAGCGCCGTCTCCATGAGTTCCGGCACACCGGGCATCCGGTTTTGCTGCATGACCTTTTGCATCATCTTCGTACCTAACCCCCAAAAATGGAACCGTGAGAGAGGAAGGCTGTCCGCGCCTCCTTTATTGAGCAGGCCGAACATCTGACGAAGCCAATCTTTGGCAGAACTGGTCGCGCCTTTCCGGCGAATGGCATTGAGCCCCCAGAAGGTGAAAAAGACGGTGACCTGCATGCCCATGGCCGCAGCTCCAGTGGCGATGATGAACGCCGCCATCGCCTTGTCCATATCTCCGCTCAGTAGCACAATCGTTACCTTGTCAGGCTTGGAAGCCTGGAGGTCTGCCAATGTGACTGCTGGATCCATCTGTGCAATTGTCATGGCGTCCTCTATCTTCTCGTGTCCTCATAAATTTGACGATTTTAACGGATTTTCACTATAGTCTCCGCTTCTTTTTCCTGTCAAGGAAGGAGAGGGAATGGCCAGGTGTCCTTCTTGCTCGCAGAACGCGCATGATGAACCAGTGCTCGTTCGATGCGCGCAGTGAAGGGCAGCCTCGGCCACTCCTTTAAGAGGAAGTAAAGAGTGGTAGAAGGGCCTCGCTCGACGGCCGCAGTGGGAGATCAACACGGGTGCTATTTCAAGGGAGAGAGGACGAGCGAGCTTTGCGGGATCGTTTCGATCGCTCGATGCGCGCGGGGAATTACGGCTTGGCTGGTCTCTGCCCAGAGTTAGAAAAAAAACATACCAAAGAAATCCCCAGGCGGATGCCTGCAAAGGAGAATGATCCGGCTGTTCCGTTCATAGCGAGAGAGGGGCATTTGGTGCCATCTGGCTTGACGTTCCGCGACCCACTCGTTATATTCACAAAGTCTAGCGTGGCCCTCTCACGTACTGCCTTCCCCTTTTCATGAACAGCGAATTGATTACCGAGATCAAGTCATCCAAGAGCGCACCGCTCTTCGGCTTTTGGTATCCAGCTTGTCTGAGCAGTGAACTCAGCCCTGACAGTCTGAAAGGGGTTGTCCTGCTGGGCCTCCCGATTCTTGTCTGTAAAACCTCCCAGGGGGCGGTTGCAGCGATGCGGGATATTTGCCCCCATCGTGGCATGCCGTTGTCCTTCGGCAAAATGAAAGGCGACTGTGTGGAATGTGCCTACCATGGTTGGCAGTTCGACCAGGCAGGCCGGTGCCGCGGCATTCCCGCATTGACCGAAGGTTCCTCCATTCACGTCGATAAAATCGGCATTGCCACTTATGCCTGCCGCGAGCGGGACGGCTACGTGTGGGTGTTTATTCCCGACGCTCAACAACCGAACCAGGTGATTCCGGACGTGCCTCCGCTCCCCCTTCCCTCGTCTCCCTACCGGATGATTCATATTTCGACGCTGTTGGATTGCGCCATCGACGACGGCATTGTCGGCTTGATGGACCCGGCCCACGGCCCCTTTGTGCATCAAAGCTCCTGGTGGCGCAGTCAAGCGAGCATGCATGAAAAGGCCAAGACCTTCGAGCCTATTCCCAACGGTTTTCGCATGGTGCCGCATGCCCCTTCAAAGAACAGTGGGCCCTACAAGCTCCTGAACCTGTTTTACGGCGGGCCGCTGACGACGACCATTGACTTTGTGCTGCCCAACCAGCGATTTGAATTCGTCCAATGCGGATCGCTCTTCGTATCGAGCCGCGCCACGGTGACGCCGATCAGCGAACAACAATGCCGCATCGATTTCACCGCAGGGTGGAACTGTCTCAGCTGGGTTCCATTTTCCAAGACCATCTTTCGGTATTTCGCGAACATTTTCATGAGACAGGATCGAGAGGCGATGGAACGCCAGGCAGTGGGATTGCGCTACAAACCGGCTTTGATGCTCATCGACGATGCCGATACGCCGGCTAAATGGTATTACAAGTTGAAAGCCGCGCACCTTGCGTCGGTGCAGACCGGACAACCCCTCGACCATCCGCTCAAAGAAAGAGTGACGCTTCGCTGGAAGAGCTAGGGGGCGGGCGCCCTTCTTTTTGGCGCCTGCCCCTGTCTGCGCTCCATGAATTACGTTGGCTAGGCAAGAGTGTGACTCGAAAATTACATCACTTTGTTGTCCTCCTCTTTTCAATAGCTCTGTGCGCGCAAGTGTTCCCGGTCTGGGCAGGGGAAATCCGTCATATTGTCACGGTGCCGGCTCTCGCTGTGCTTTCCGATGGACAGACAGGAATCGTTCACTATATCGTGCTCCAAATCGACAAAGATCCTCGACAGGGGGGACCGACAATCCAGTTCAATGAGATAAACCTGGGAGGTGGTTCAATTGTCAGCGAGGATTGGAAAGAGGGGGTCAGGCAAGCAGTCGCGGCTGCCACAAAGGCAGTGGGAGAGGACGGTCGAGAGTGGGTGATCACGATCAAGAATCGATCGTATAGCGCCTTGACCGAAGGGGCGAGCGCCAGCAGTGCTGTAGCTGTCGGCCTCGTCGCAGCCTGGCGAGGCGACGACGTCAAGTCAGATATTGCGCTGACCGGTCAAATCATGCCGGATGGTAGGATCGAATCGGTCGGCGCCCTTGCCATTAAGATCGAAGCGGCGGCCCGCGCACAGTTTAGAACCGTACTGGTGCCTCGTGGATCACTCTCGACTGTTGAGCGTGATCTTCCCCAGCTGGTAGGCAAATGGAATATCAAAGCCATTGAAGTGACGACGTTGGACGAAGCCTACCAGCTCATGACGAGGGCGGGGCACTAGGAGGCTGTTGAGAAAATCCGCCAGCGTTCTTCGAAAGGTGCGGTGAATACGATGTAAATCGATTCTTCGCCTAACCTCGATCTTAGCCTCAACCTTCTTCAGACACTGCGTCCTTGCTGAACAGCCTGTGGGGCCTGCTGCGCGCGGCTCATTTCTCACCCAGCTGGACCAAATACTCCATCGCTTGCCGAATCTGGGCGCGTGAACCGAGTAACACGACGATATCGCCTGCCATCAAACGAGTTGTCTCTGATGGATTCGCTTCCGTCACTCCGGCACGGGTCCAGGCAATCACCGAGGCTCCCGTGCGAGGGTTGAGGGCAATCTCAGCCAACGTTTTCTCCAGAGCGGGGGAATCGTCGTCGATGCGGCAGGTTTCGACTTCCGTATCGGCCAGGGTTCCGCCCTGAAGATGGTGCGAGAGTTCAGGCGATTCGCTTCGACGAAGCAGCGCATACCCTTCATGGCGAATCTGTGCCGCTTTTTGTAGTACATACTGTTGAGGCATTTTGTAGGTGCGGAGCACCAGGGCAAAGATCTCGATGGAGGTTTCGAATTCTTCCGGCACGACATCGTCTGCGCCGAGCTTATGGAGCTCTTCCAGCTCGCGCAGATAGCGGGTTCGGACGACAACGTGGAGTTTGGGATTGAGTCCTTTGGCGACCTGCACGGCCCGCCGGGTGGTAAAGGGATCCGATATCGCGACCACGAAGACCTTCGCGTCCTCGATCCTCATATGCCTTAGCACATTTGGATTCGTGGCGTCGCCGAAGTAGACAGGTACCCCGTGTTTCTTTTCCCGGCTGACGGTATCGCCGTCGAGATCGAGGCCGAGATATGGAATTTCGGTTTCACCGAGCACGCGGGCGAGATTCCTCCCGTTCAACCCATATCCCGCAATGATGACGTGGCCTTTCATCCGGATCTGCTTCCCCTCAGTCTGTTCCAGGTGGGCAATGGTGCGACTCGGCAGCCAATGGTGAAGTCGCTGCCAGGCCTCGACGTGGCGGGCCAGGTGCGGTGACCACTGCATGAGAAAAGGCGTCACAATCATGGAGAGCACCGAGACGGCAAGAAAGACCTGATAGGGGTCTCCCCGAAAAAAACCATTCTCCTGTCCCTGCTGCGCCAACAAGAAACTAAACTCTCCGACCTGAGCGAGGGCGATGCCCACCATTACAGCCGAACGCGGGGGGACCTGCGCCAATAAGACCGCTCCTGCCCCGGCAAAAAACTTCACCAGCAGAACCGTTCCGAGCAGTCCGATCACCAGCAGTGGATGTGCGAGCAACACCCGCCAGTCCATGAGGATGCCGATCGACACAAAGAAGAGGCTGTTGAAACTGTCGCGGAATGGCAATACTTCGGCCACGGCTTGATGGCTGTATTCCGATTCAGAAATGACCAATCCGGCAATGAACGCACCCAATGCTAACGAGAGACCGCCGAGCGAAGTCAGCCATGCGATGCCGAGGCAGGAGACAATGATGGTCAGCAAGAACAGCTCGCGGCTACGGCTGCGGACGATATAGCCCAACAGTTTTGGAATCAGATACCAGGAGGCTGCAATCACGAGCAAGACGACGAGAATCGATTCTCCCAAGGTAGTTAAGATCGATAGACCTCCTGCATCCGATTGGCCGGCAAGAATCGGCATCAGCAGCATCATGGGTACGACGGCTAAATCTTGGCAAATGAGAATTCCGATTGTGGATCGGCCATGAATCGAGTCGCTGTCACCTCGCTCTGACAAGGTTTTCAGTACGATCGCCGTGCTGCTCAGAGAGAAGAGAAACCCCCAGAACAGCCCTTCCCGCCAGGATAGTCCAATGAACATCGCCCCGAGCCACGCCACCAATAGCACGCTGCCGATTTGGAACGGTGCGGCGAGAAACATCAGGCGGCGCATAGAGAGCAATTGCGCCACCGAGAATTCAATACCGATGGTAAAGAGGAGTAGAACAATCCCTATCTCGGCCAGCACCTGGACCGTGCCGATGTCCGCGATGAGGTTCAATCCATTGGGGCCGATGAGTGCGCCGGCCACCAGGAAACCAGCGATCGAGGGAAGCCTGAATTGATGGAACACGAACACCACGGCGATCGACGCCAAGAAGATCACGAGGAGATTCGCGAGTACTCCGTAATCGGTCATAACAGAAATTGGTCTGACGTGGGGAGCGACAAGGGGAGGCGAAAGAGATTCGTCAATCGCCTCATATTTCACGAATTGAGGGCGTAGAATACCCTAGTAGCGAGAAGGTAACAAGGTCAAGTTGCTTATGTTACTCAAGAAAATCTGTTTTCCTGCGGAGGCTTCCTAGTCGAATGAGCAACGTCAAGCCAGAATTGCTACCCTGCTAAGCCCCCCGTCAGTAGCAATTTCCCCCCGTAAGATGAATAGACGGAGTTCACGCCGGTGTAATAGCTTGTGAACACCATTGGTGAGTACATTTGAAAGGGATGAGCAATGATACAAATCTTGGCTGTTCCACCGTCTAAAGGGAGGTGCTCTATGCGGCCCACTCGTGTGCTCATGATTGCCGCAACGATCCTTACCCTGTCTTCAACCTCGGCATTCTCCGATACGAAGGTCTCCTTCGATCCGTTTCTGATGCGGGAATGTTCCCAAGCCGATGGGAGTATCCTTTACACGAACAAAGATTTACCAGGCTGTAAACTGATGAAGTTGAAAGAACTGTCGAGCGTACCCTCGTTGGAGGACATGCCGACCTACCGTCCTACCGGGGCCATGGCTCCTCCCCACGATATTCCTATGCGTCCAGACCGCCATCAGGCAGGTATGACCGGTGGGGGACAGACGGTCCCCGATTGGGCCAGAGATTGGCAGGCAAGTATCGCCTCGTCCGGGTCCGTTCAATCTGAAGTCTGTTCGATGTTTGGAGAGTGGCTCAGCCTGAGCCAGAGAACCCGTGGCGGGTTCATGTATGGAACCGACTCCTCCTACGGCGGAGATCCTTCCGGCAGGAATCAGCGGGGAGCGAGCTATTCATTCGAGAACAACGCGAGGTATAAGGCGCTGTCAGGAATATTCGGACGAGGCTTTATACCGATCGGCTGTCCATAACGAGTCGGTCGAGAGTAAAAGATGAAGGGTGCCAGGCTCTCAGAAGGGCTTGGCACCCTTTACTTTTTGTAGAACTTTCGATACCAGTCGACGAAACGAGGAATCCCCACCTCGATGGGCGTGGCCGGCTTAAATCCAATATCCCGTGACAGGTCATCGATATCGGCATAGGTGGCAGGCACGTCGCCTGGCTGGATGGGCAATAGTTTCTTCTTCGCTTTTTTCCCGATTGCCTGCTCAAGCACTTCGATAAAACGCAGCAGCTCGACTGGCTGATGATTGCCGATATTGTAAATCCTGGCCGGCGCTGAGCTGGTTCCGGGGTCCGGTCTGTCACCGGACCAGGCTTGGTTCGGTGTGGCCGGATGGTCGAGCGTCCTGATCACTCCTTCGACGATGTCGTCGACGTAGGTAAAGTCTCGGCGCATCTTGCCGTGGTTGTAAACCTCGATCGGTTTTCCTTCCAGAATCGCCTTCGTGAAAATGAAGAGGGCCATATCGGGCCTCCCCCAGGGTCCGTAGACCGTAAAAAACCGCAGGCCTGTGCAGGGAATCCGGTAGAGGTGCGCATAACAATGGGCCATAAGCTCATTGGCCTTCTTGCTGGCCGCATAGAGAGAAACCGGATGGTCCACGTTGTCATGAATCGAAAACGGCATCTGAGTATTGCCGCCGTAGACGGAACTCGACGAAGCATAGACCAGGTGCTCGACCTTCGCATGCCGGCAGCCTTCCAGAATGTTCAGAAACCCTTCGATGTTGCTGTCTGTATAGGCATGCGGATTGAGGAGCGAATAGCGCACGCCGGCTTGAGCCGCCAGATGAACCACCTTCGCAATCGGCTGCCCGGAAAAGAGGCGGCGAATTTTGACTCGGTCGGCCAGATCGGTTTTGGTGAAGGTGAACTGTTTGAACGGTTTCAGTTTAGCCAGTCGGGCCTTCTTCAGTCGCACATCGTAGTAGTCGTTGATATTATCGAGACCGATCACCCGCTCGCCCCGCTCGAGCAGTCTAATTGCCGTATGAAAGCCGATGAATCCGGCGACCCCGGTCACGAGAATCGGGGCCTGCAGTCTTTTGCGCACAGTCATGATCGGTCCTTTCGATTTATTGAGATGGTGCGGTGGGGGTGCCGGCTTTCATAAATGGAGGATCGCCATGGTCGATTCGATGGAGCGAGAGGGGTGCCAAGATGTCTCCGGTCGTTATTGGCCCCACGAGTCCGTCGGTTGTCCGACGAAACAGATCCAACGCATGGCCGTAATGATACCTGCATCCCTGTGTAAGGAGAAGTGTTTTGAGCATTTCCGGTCGTTCCCAGTGGGCCGTCAGTAGTGCAGTGCGGGCTGGATTCCGCCGGCTGAACATGAATGAGAGATGGTCGGGATACCAATCTGCACCGCCGGTGGCATAGGACACGAACAGCTTGGCCTGCGCCGCTGCACAGACTTCGGCAAGATATGCATTTGTGAGATAGCCGTTTTCTCCCACCTCGAGCCATTTTCCCGGGTGAGACAAGGCCGCGTGGGCCGCATGGCCACGGACCTCAAGCAATTGCTGTTGCGAGGCAAATACCAATGGGATCGGCCCATGCCTCTGCAAGAGCGACTGGATCGCTCCGTCCGTAAGGGCGGACTTTCCGCTGTTCGTCGGCCCACTGTCCGCATGCACGAGCACGTTATAGCCACGGTCGGCGATGAGATAGCAATTGCGCGGCATTTCCAGATCGCAGGGGTCTTCGCCATAGAACGGCACAGAGTAGACGGCTCCTCCTTCGAATTCCCAGCTTTCTCCATGCGCCAATTCGATCATCTGTCCAAATCCCAGTTCTCGCAAGAGGGATAAATAATCGTAAGAGAGCGTACGACGATTTCTTCGGCTCGGCACGATGATCGGTGTATCTTTGGGTAAGTGCAGGAGGGTGCGTGGGTCCACATGATCGTCGTGATCGTGAGTCAGGAAGACGGCAGCCGGTTTGGGCAGCAATGATCCCCAGAGCGACGGGATGGAGGACTCCGCAAACCAGGGGAGCAGCCAGGGGTCGAACAACAACATTCTGTCCCGTTGCCGATACAGGAGTGCGGCATGGCCAAGATGCACCGTGTCTCTGTCTTGCATTGTCTCGAACCAGCGCGATCTGACGGAAGAGGTGTTTGAACCGATCAAACAGTCATGTTGGTGAAGAGATTCGATCAATCGCGTCAGCAGACGTTCTCCGTCTCGCCCAGAGGTCGCCACCACCGTCCTAATTTCATCTGTCTGATGCGTGCCGTCTAAGAATCCCAAGATCTTTCCCACCAGCGGCCCTAACGGTCGCTGATCGAACCCGATCGGAATTGCCTGTCGTTTTGCAGAATTGTAGATCCGGAGCCCATCGTTGGTGATCCTGGAAGCTTTAGTTGGATCGGTTGGAAACTCCCATTGAAATGTCCCATCCGGCCTCCGTCCACAACGAATGTGCTGCTGCAGGTAGGGGTGGGCGCTGATTACCTCCGCATAGGCATCTTCCAATCGCCGTTGACGGTCAGGATCGTCGACCGGGGCTCGCTTGGAAAAGACATCGCTGATCGCCGTATCGATCGCACTGGAAAGAAGGCTATGGGCCTCATGGAGACTCGCGACCACTTCCGGGGCCACACCTGCGATAAAGGGGAAGGGGACGGGAGGGGCAGTGCTTTCCAATTGGACCCAGGTCCAGGGTGCGAGGCCGAGATACTGTTTTTTAGGCAGACTGTCCCAGATCTTCATACACGTGAGGCGTGAAGCGTGAAGCGTAAAAAGTCAGCGACTGTCTTGCCGTTCACGTGCTACCCTTCACCCACTGCAGATTGCTGATGGTAGGTTCGTACAAGGCCTGAATGAGAGTCCCGTCTGGATCGGAAAAATAAAAGGAATAGCTCCCATCGCGATGCTGCTTCGGCAGCTTTACAAGCTGTCCACCCAGGACCGGTAGACGCGCTTCGACCTCCTGATACATCCGTTCGACTGCCTCAGGGCTTTCAAGGATCACACCGATGTGATCCAATAATTGCCCCGTCGTGGGTTGATAGGCTGCAAGCTCGGAGGATGGAATCTGGTGTAACGCGAAATTGTCTGTGCCTGAGCTGAAGTACACATTGTCGGAATCTGGCTCCCACACCACCTTCATCCCCAACAGCTGCTCATAGAACGCGCGAGAGCGTGCGAGATTTGTGACGCGCAGCGCCACATGGCGTAATCCTCGATGGAGCGGAACAGTCATAGCCGTCCTCAATTGTGTCTGTATAGTAGGGGGGGCACATTGGCTCCGTCAATTGAAAATCCCTGGCAGGATGCTGAAAAAGTCATCTTCTCATCCGCCGACCCTGGCGCCCGGAGACGCGCCTTTCCCCAGGCTTCGTTCTTACTTCGCTCAGAGGCTCAACGTACCGCAAGGGTACGCCTCGGGGCTTCACTCACTGCGGCCTCGCTGACCGGATTTTTGAGCATCTTGCCTCATACGCTCCTGGTATCCCATGTGTGCAGAGCGGTGAAATTTCTGCGGCCACATAGAGTCGGTCCGCCTCGATTGGGGCGATGGATGCGCCTCCTCTCACGGCTTATGGTATGGTGAGGACGCTCACCATGCCGATTTGTTTTTAGTTTTTCATTCACGGCCATGACACAACACCAGGGCTTTAGAGGAATGATGGTGGCCGCATTCGAGAGCCGTATGGCAACAGAGATGGCTCGATTGATTGAACGGTATGGCGGCCGACCTTTCGTGGTTCCTGCACTCCGAGAAGTTCCCATCCAGGACAACCCCGCTGTATTGCGTTTCGGTGGCAGGCTGATCGACGGGCAGGTCGACATCCTCATCCTCATGACGGGCATCGGCACCACCACCCTCTTCGACATTCTCCGTCCCTGCCATCCGCTGTCGTCGATCATGGCGGGACTCAAGCAGACGGCAATCGTCGCTCGCGGCCCTAAGTCCGTCGCGGCACTCAAGACCCTTGGCCTCACTCCGACTCTCACCGTGCCGGAGCCGAACACATGGGTCGAGGTCGTCTCGACACTCGATGAGTACCGCCCCGTCAAGGGTCTCTGCGTGGCTGTGCAAGAATACGGCATGTCCAATCCTGATTTTCTTGAAGCTTTAAAACAACGCGGCGCTGAAGTCTTTCCCGTGCCCATCTACCGTTGGGCGCTGCCGGAAGACACAGGCCCCTTGAAGCGGGTACTCGACGAGATCATCGCGGGGAACGTTCGGGTGATGCTGGTCACCAATGCTGCACAGGCTGATCATGTCATGCAGTTACTTGAACAGGCAGGCCTCACAGTGCAGTTCAAAGAAGCGTGTAGAAAAATGATCGTTGGGTCCATCGGTCCCACTGCCAGTGAACGTCTTCGCCACTATGACCTACCTATCGATTTCGAACCGTCGCGTTCAAAGATGGGCGTTCTGGTTAAAAAGACAGCAGAGCAGGCCTATCATTTGCTCCAAGCGAAAGTACCGCAATAATCGAAACCTTCTAGAAATGACAGATCTGGCAAGGAACCCCCTGAGCGGAGGTTCCTTGCCGCAAGCCCTGTTTCGAATGTTCAGAATTAAAAGAAGAGTTTGGCTCCGACGAGAAAGCCGAAGGACGAGGCGTTCCAGTCGTTGTCGCGAACCCCGTTCACCGTCACATGTCCGTCATTGCGCTTATAGGCCATTTCGGTATTCAGTGCGAACTGTCTGGTGAGCATGTAGTCGGCGCCCCAGCCGAGTCGCCAGGCGAAGGTGTTACTGGGAGAAAAGGTGTTGCCGCTGATTGCACTGCTTTCTCCAAAGCTGTTCACGTTGACCCCAACGCTCATATTGGCATAGGGGATGAGCTGACCGAACTTGACCGGACGGATTTCGACGGTTGGGAGTATCGACACGGTATCCTGATGACCGAGGTCAATATTAGGCCTCTCTTGATTCATGCCATGCCGTTCCCATTCCAGCATCATGCCGGCTAACAGCCACTTGTTGAGGCTATACATACCCTGGAAGTTGACCAGAGAGCCGACATCGGTCGAAGTCCCTTGCGAAACAGTTTGAGTCGCCGGCGCAAATCCTGCGCGCATGCCGAGCACGACTTTACCCGGCTCTATTCCACCCTGTTCCATCTTCCATTCTTCCGACTGTGCTTGGCCGGCTTGGGCGAGCACGCTAAGCAGCATCAAACCGACCAAGCCCCAACGAGCTATCACGACACCCATATGACAAACCCTCCCTGATGTTAATGATGTATATAGGCCGCAGGCACCTGTTTTCTCTGCGTCGGTTGAGCAAGTTCGGTACCGAGCTTACTCTTGAGCCGACCGTAGTGCGCTGTGCAAAATTACTCAATCAATATGAATGCTTAGCCACCTCACGGTTGCTGGGCGATGCAAAAGCAAGATTGATCCCGTTCTACTTCAAGAATAATGACTCATTGGGGACACAGTGCTGTAGGTGTAGCCCTACAGGGAAGGGCGACATAAATAATGGATAAAGAGTCGGATGGAGTCGAGATTAGTTGACGGCAAGGGATTGCCGTTGTCTCTTGGGAGAAAGAAGGATGGCGACAAAAAAGAGCAGCGTGGCAAGCAGCACAATGGCGGGACCGGATGGGACATCCCAATAAGAAGAGATGAGTACTCCCCCGACTGAGCAGAAGACTCCAATGACGATGGAATACCAGGTTAGAGTCGAGAGACTATGCGTGAGTTGGTAGGCCGTAGAGGCTGGAATCAGGATCATCGCAAAGACCAGGATCCCGCCGACGGTTTTGAGCGAGATCACCACTGTGAGCGCGACCAAGGTCAGCAACAGGAAAAATATACGCCGGGCCGGTACGCCGGAGGCTTCTGCCATTTCTTGGTCGAAGGCGATAAAGTAGAGTTCCTTCGAGAAGAGCACAATCGCTCCAACGACGACGATACTCAATCCTGCAATTGTGAGAAGTTCCTCGCTGGTTACGGCCAGCACATTTCCGAAGAGGTAGCCATAGACCTCGGCATTATAGGTCTTCATCAGGCCGATGAAGAGAATGGCCAGGGCCATGGTCGCGGTGTAGAGGATGCCAATGGAGACATCCAACTTCATGCGGCCTTTTTCTTCAACCCATCCCGTGACCCAGACCGTGGCAAGGCCAAAGAGCAAGGCCATCAGTAGCGGTGGCCAACCCATGAGATAACCGAGCGCCACTCCGGCAAACGCAGCATGGGCCGTGCCGGCCCCCATAAATGCCAACCCTCGCAATACGACGAAGACTCCAATCGTCGAGCATAGAGCGCCAACGAGCGCCGCGGCGAGGAGGGAGCGTTGCATGAAGTCGTATGCGAAGAGTTCAAACATCGTGCGGAATGGTCAATGATGGTGGTGATAATCTTCAACGATAACGAGGTCTTTGTCAGTAATGACCAGATCCTTCCCGTAGACCTGGCTGAGGATGTCCGGTTTTAGGACATCGGCGGGTGGTCCTGCGGCGTAGAGACGGGTCTTGAGGAGCACGAGCCGGTCGACTCGAGAACGGATCATATTGATGTCATGGGTGATCAACAGAATGGTCAAGCCGAGTTCCTCGTGCAGATGCTGCACCAGCTCGACGACGTTGTGCTGCGTTGTGATATCCAATCCGGTCGTCGGTTCGTCCAGTAACAACACTTGCGGTTGCTGAGCCAGGGCTCTGGCGATGAAGACCCGCTGCTGTTGTCCGCCGGAGAGATATCCCAGCGCTGTGTCCTTGTGCATGTCCATTCCGACGTGAGACAGAGATTCCATGGCGATCTCTCGATCTTTCCGTCCTGGACGTTTGAACAAGCCCAGCGCCCCATAGCGGCCCATTGTCACCGTTTCAAGCACCGTTACAGGAAAATTCCTATCGACGACACCTTTTTGTGGGAGGTAGCCGATCATGGCCTTGTGATGACAGCGAAGCTCATCGCAGGCACAATCGAAGATTCTGAGGTGACCCTTCAAGGGGGGCATCAAACCGAGGACTGCGCGGCAGAGCGTCGTTTTTCCTGACCCGTTGGGCCCGATGACCCCTATGAACTCGCCGGATTGAATCTCGATCGAGATATCTTCCAGTGCAATCACTCCAGGGAACCCAAAGGTGGCATGATCGAAGTGAATGATAGGAGACGAATGACTTGCCACGTCGGTGAAGACTCCTCTTATCCAAACCGCTGAACCCGGTGCCTATCAATCGCTAGGCTGCGTCCAGCGCATTGGCCAATTGGAGCACATTATAACGGAGCATGTCGAGATAGGTCTCAGTGTGCGGGAGGCCCCCCGGCAGAGTCGTGAGCACTACCACCCGCGCGCCGGTTTCTTTGGCCAACAGCTCGGGGATCTTTTGACTCAGTTGAATTTCCGAGACCACGACCTTGATTCGGTCCTTTTTGATCTTGGTGATGAGGCTGTGAAGGTGGAGTGCTGAGGGTTCACTCCCGGATTGAGGCTGGATCGTTCCAACGACCTGGAAACCAAAGCGCCTTGCGAAGTAGGGCCAGGCTGGATGATGAGAGATGAATCTTCGATCGGCAAGACGCGTGAGCCGGTCATTCAGTTCCCCTCGAAGCTGGTCCAGCTTCCGAAGGTAAGAGGCCTGGTTGGCTCGATACTCCGTCGCATGAGTGGGATCCGCCCGAATGAGCGCTTCTGTAATATGCCGCATCATGGTCGTCGCATTCTCAGGATCCATCCAGACGTGGGGATTCCCTCGTTCGTTCGTGTCGGCGGCATGGGCTGCGCCGTCATGCTCCGGTCTGTCACGAAGAAGTGCGATTCCTTTGGAGGTGGTGACGACCCGGAGCGATGAGCTGCCGGCATTCTTCACCAAGGCGGAGATCCACACTTCTAGACCGATACCGACTTCGAAGAGCAATTTGGCTTTCCGGACCGCGATCAGATCGCTCGGTTTGGGGGCATAGGTGTGTTCGTTTTCATAGCCGCTCAGTAGGGAAGTCACCCGCACGTAGGGTCCGCCGACCTGTTCGGCTAGGTCCTTTAAGACGGGAATCGTGACGACAATATTGATGGGCTCGGCAGGAGAGGCGGCAAGGGCCGGCGGTGTAGTGAATGCATTGTTACATATGAGAGTTACCCAGATAAGACACAGGAGTCGAAACTTCAACATGGGTGGGGACGCTAACATTGGGTCCCTTGGTTGTCAACGCACTGACGTGGGTTGATTGCGATACTTCGGTCACGATGTCTTCCCTGTTGACCTCGCCGGATAGTTCCATTAGCGTAGCGATCCTAGCGCACCTTAGCCGACCTCAGGAGGGAAGAAGGAATGTATGTTGTGGGACTGATGTCTGGGACATCCGGTGATGGTGTTGATGCAGCACTTGTGGATCTTTCCGGGCGAGGTCGTTCTTTGAAGGCACGGACACTCGCGGCCCATACGTTGGCCTACCCACGTTCATTACAACAGCGGATTCTCACCGCGTCGGTTTCCGGAACAGTTGCGGATGTCTGTCACCTCAATGCGCTGCTTGGTGAATGGTTTGCGAATGCAGCGTTGCTCGTGATTCGACAGGCGAAACTTCAGCCGAGCGACGTGGCGTTGATCGGTTCTCATGGACAAACCGTACACCATCTTCCGCATGGGACCCATGCATCGGGTGTCGGGGCGATTCGGTCTACACTTCAAATTGCCGAGCCGGCGGTCATTGCCGAAAGAACGGGAGTTACGACCGTTGCCAATTTCCGTTCCCGTGATATTGCCGCAGGAGGTCAAGGGGCTCCGCTGACACCCATCGCCCATGCGTTGCTTTTGAAGCATGCGCGGCGTGCAAGGTTGGTGGTGAATCTTGGCGGCATCAGCAACGTGACCTATGTGCCGAAAGGGGGACAGCTCGGTGGAGTGCAGGCATTCGATACGGGGCCGGCCAATATGGTGCTGGATAGTCTTATGGCGCGTGTCACCGATGGGCGCCTGCTAATGGATCGTGATGGAAAATTAGCCATGAAAGGGCAGGTTGATTCGCGACTCTTGGGCAAGTTGCTCGCGCATCCATTTCTGTCCAAGCGGCCGCCCAAATCGACTGGACGGGAGGCGTTCGGTCCTGATCTCATCGAAGAACTTATCACCATGCAGCAGCAACGCAACCTCTCGATGGAAGATCTATTGGCGACCTGCAGTATGTGGACGGCCAAGGCGGTTGGAACCTCGCGACGTTGGATCAACGGTGAGATCAATGAAGTGGTGGTAGGAGGAGGCGGCGTCCGTAACCGGGCAATCATGGCCCACCTTGCAACGGTTTTTGCCCCGGTTCCGGTCACCACATTTGATGCTCTGGGGTGGGACAGTAAGCTGTTTGAGGCCGTGGCTTTTGCCCTGTTGGCCTATCAAACCGTGACGGGGCAATGGGGCAACGTTCCGTCTGTGACGGGCGCCGACCATCCGGTCCTACTCGGCACGATTGTTCCGAACGGACCACGATGGCGTGATTCTCTTCCTGCGCGGTAGTTGCGATCATGGAGATAGTTTTCATCGTTCTTGCTCTTGCGTTCTTGGCTTTTCTGGTTTGGCGGATGAGGGCCTCGTCAACTAGTGGGTCATTTGAAAAAGAAGCCTTTGTGCTTCCTCCTAGCGTCACGCTCCGTCCCCAGCCTCTTCTGACCGACACAGATTTGCTCCTCTATAATCTTATACGTTTGGCCGTGGAAGACCATTATCTGGTTTTTGCAAGGGTTCCACTCTGGTCTGTTGTCAGTGTCGAGGGGGATGGGAAGGTTCGGTTGCAGGTGTTGCGGCAGATCGCGCTGAAGCAACTCGATTTTGTGTTGGTCCACCCAGGAACGAAGGTTGCGGAGCAGGTTGTGTTGCTTGAGGACGGTTTCCCTCCTCAGCCTCATGAGGTCTCACGGAGACAGGATATCCAATCTGTCTTACAGGCAGCCGGTATCACATTGACGATCTTGAAGCCCCAAACGTCCTATACGGTCCTTCAACTGGCTCAGTTGCTTGGCGTCAGTGAGGACGAGTGACTGCCTCTGCATATTGCCGACGCGTTCTTTGTCGATATTGAAACAACACTAATCGGAAGAGCTGTTGCCGGTTAGTTGAGGGGCCGGTTCCGCATCTCGCATGGGCGCCGCATCGAGGGCTTTTCTTGCCAGTTCTGCTTCGGGGCTTTCAGGGTATTCATCGATCACTCGCTCGAACATCGTCCGGGCCTTTTCGTGGTCCTTCAGTCTGGTGTAACTTTGCCCGATTTTCAAGGTCGAGGCGGCAAGCTTCGGGCTGAGAGGGTAGTAGGACACAACGTGGTAGAAAGACTTCAGGGCTTCCTTATAGCGCCCTAATCGGTACTGGCATTCTCCCATCCAATATTGCGCGTTGGCTGCCAGCGAAGATTGCCCGTGGAGTTCGAGGAAGAATCGAAAGCCAGCCAGCGCTGCCTCGTAGTCCTTGTGTTTGTACTCCTCCATCACTCGTTCATAGAGGTGCCGACTGGAATCCTGTTTGTTGGGGGGAGAGGCCAGGGCTAGATTGAGAGAGAACAGAATTGCTAGTACTCCTGAGAGCAGGGTCATCAGCCTCTTCATGGTCATACCTCCGTACTGCTCGACAAGGTCTCGGTACTTTTTCTCTTAATGGGTAACGCAATCGCCGTGCCACCATGCGATGACCTGATATGGCTAAAACCCATGTGAATCCGTGAGTTTGGCGCTATTCGATGTCAGGGGATGTCTCGCATTATCGAGTGTCTGTCCCCAAGTGAACGACAGATTTGTACGATCTGTGGCTGTGCTTTCCCGCTTGACAGAATGGAGGTGGCAACTCGTACAGTGGCTTGAGTAAACGGTTTGTGGCCAACGTGACTTGTGTGCGAACAATTAATGCTGCCCGGTAGCTCAGATCAAGTTCTCCAGAAGAGAATGGTATGGTGAATGGAGTTGGACATGATGACTGACCCTCCGGCTAATCCACTCGGCGGAAAGACCCTAATCGTCGACGCGAAGGACGGTGATTCGTATCCGCGACCGAGCGCAGCATTACTCGATGCAGGGGAATATGACCAAGTCTTTGTCCGCCCCGGAGTCTATGAGGACAAAGTGTTTATCACGGGGCGGCCGATTCATTTGGTGGGTGCCGGTCGAGATGCGGTGCAGATTTTTTCCCGTCGTGGAGGACCCCTCTATCTGCAGCAGGTTCCAAACGGTCGCATCTCCGGTATTACGTTTCGATACGTCGGGAGCGATCAGCATTCAGCGATGAACCTGCTCGACTCTTCTTGTGCGGTGACACAGTGCCGTGCCATGGAGGGAATTTTGTCCGGCGTCGTGATTTATGGTCCGCAATCACGATTGACATTTGTCGAGAACGAAGTCTGTGGCAACCGCGAATCGGGGGTTTTTGTGTTTGCCGGAGCTCAGCCGAGGATCGCCGATAACGTCTGCCGGGGCAACCATCATTTTGGTATTGCGGTGCGCGACTCCGGAAGCCATCCGGAACTTGTTCGGAACCAGTGCCGAGAGAATATGTTGAGTGGAATTCTGCTTTTTCATCACGCGGCAGGGCTCCTTGTCGACAATAAGTGCAGCGAGAATCAGCACTGGGGATTGGTGATGACTCCTGACTGTACCCCTACTCCCGGTCGCGAGGGGCTCGATACTTCAAACATTCTTGCTCCCAATCCCCGAGGGACCCTGATTGTGACGGATCAGCCGCTGGGGGATATCGGACGATGAGCAGATAATTATCGACGACAGAGGGAATCAGCCCAGTAATCACAAAAGCTGAGTTCGAGAGGAGTGTGAATGCCCGACAGGGACTGCTATCGCCCTCGTCTATAGTACAGACACATCATGGAAGAGGATTGGTCGAGGGAGCGTCTGATACCTGGTGAAGGTAGAATGCGCTGCCGCCTTGCTGTTTCGCTCGATACATAGCCGTGTCTGCATGTTTCAGTAATTCGTCGACCGGGTGATCGTCCTGAGGATAAATCGTAACTCCAATGCTGATGCCAATGGAGATGTGCTGCATCTTCAATTCAAAAGGCGTGGCAATGGATTCCGTGATGCGGGTTGCCACCATCAGAATGTTCTGTTCGGATGTGACTCCCTCAAGAATGATCGTGAACTCGTCTCCACCCATTCGGGCTACGGTATCCACTTCTCTTACACAGGCTTTCAGTCGTTCAGATACGGTCTTGAGTAGTTCATCTCCCATATCGTGCCCGAAGGTATCGTTCACCGCCTTGAAACGATCCAGATCGAGGAGCATGAGCCCCATCGATTGGTTCAAACGCTTGCTCCGAGCCATTGCTTGAACCAGTCGATCGCGAAAAAGGCTGCGGTTGACCAGACCGGTCAAGTGATCGTATTGAGCCAGGTAGGTTAGGTGCTCTTCAGAACGTTTCCGTTCAATGGCATAACGGACTGAACGAGCCAACAGCTCAGGATGGCCCTGACCTTTGACAAGGTAATCCTGCGCTCCCTGTTGGACTGCCTGAAGAGCCAGACTTTGATCGCTCACGCCGCTCAGGACGACGACAGGGATTGTCGGGCTGGTGGCATGTACCTGCCTGACTGTCGGGAGACCGAACGCATCCGGGAGCGACAGGTCCAACAGTACGGCGTCGAATCGCTCACGGCTCAGAAGTACGAGCCCTTCTCCCAACGTTTTCGTACGTGTAATCTTGAACTCATCGATACTCCATTCAGTGAGGAGATCCTGTGTAAGCTGAGCGTCGACGTCATTGTCTTCAACAAGAAGCACGTTGATCATCTGACACCTTGGGTCTTGCGTGAATTTCTCGTCCAGTTCATCGCTTCTAGTCCAAAGGTCCCGCCTGTGACAAGGCCGTCACCATGAGGGATCGATTATAGCTAGGACGCAGGGGAGGATATACAAAATGCGAAAATACGGCCAGAGAGATACGTAGTATCTGAATAAGTTCCATGCCGCTGACAAGCGTGACGGCGCTGGACCGATAAGGCCGTTCCTCGCGGGAAAGTGCTGACCGCCCCTTGTGAAGACCTGTACCAATGAAACTACGCAGGGCGGTCAGAAGAGTCACTGCAACCATCTGGAATGAAGGCTGCGTAGTATTATCCTACATGGAGTGCTTCAGCCCGTCGACGAACTTCTTCGGCTTTTTGAGATTGTCCGAGGTTGTCGTAAAGTGAAGCGATATTTGCATGCAAGTGGGATAGGAGCTGTCCCAGCTGTGCTTCCTGTGCGATCACGTTCGCTTCCAGTGCCAGTTTCTTTTCCTCACTCCGTCGGAATCGTTCCTCAAGCCGCTGTACAAGTTGGACCCAGCCTTTGACCTTGCCGGAATCCAAGTCCGGTATGGTCGGTAATGCTTCGGCGCGATCGAGAGATTTTTCGGCTTGATTCATCCAATTAATGAAGATCAGAAAATCACCGAGTGTGATTTTTAGTGCGGACGAGGCACCTTCTTCTTCGATAACCAGGTCTTCCATTACAGCTCCTTGTGAACGAAATTATTTTTGAATAGTGTGTGTCAGCTACATGAAATACTTCCGCCAAATCGCCGGTGAAATGCTCTACTGCCGGACATGAAAAGCAAGCAAGAAAACGAGCCACCTCCTTTCTTGTCTGGTATTTGGCCGGAAACGGCAAGCAGGTTCAAGAGTTGGTACCCTATGGGCTACATCATATGGGGTTGGCGGAGTAATACTGTGCCAATAGTAGTATTGTCAAGAGATCCATGGGGGCATCGATCAGTAGAGACTCGTTCCAACATTCACTGTGGCCGAACTCAAGAAGCAGAGAAAGGAAGCACAACTATCCTTGAGGAGATAGGGGTGGCACGTTTGGATAGGCTCCGCGCGGCAGACGCTGGGGACCGACTATTCCTTCACAGGCATACCCTGCTTCAAAAGGCCAGAGGAGGGATCGGCCCTGCCAAGAGCCCCTCACCCGGACCGTACCCACAGAAACTCCAAGCCGGTCCGCTTCTTCGCGTATTGTGGAGAGGCAGCCTTCGTAGGTATATGCGCGGCGACCAAGCATGATTGGCTGGCCTGTCTGGCTATGGAACACAGTATAAGGTTCGGCGCAACCTGCCAAGAGCAGTATTATGCCAAGTAGTAGAATTCTCGTCATCCGCAGTCACTCTCGTTTATTGATGTGGGTGCTATCAGAATTCAGCCCTTTCCCATGCGCTGGATCAGGCGGCAGTGCGGGTGAGCCTTCATTTCTTACAAGTAGACCCAGTCGGACTTGGTCTCCACCCGGCATTTGAATAAATTCGACACCGAATTGCCGTCCCTCACACCAGCGTACTTTGGCTAATCCGATTCGGAGCGGAGAGGTGGTATCGGGCATGAGCATTCTCATCTCAAGATTAAGTGCCTGCTCGGACTTGTTTTCGACTGTGGATCGCGCAACCAGGGACAGATACGTTGAACACGGTTTCCTCTCCTACATAGGTCTCACCGGCAAAGATAACAGGGAAATCTGTGTGGACCCGTTCGCCGTATCTCTCAGTTTCACCATGATGCTCGTTCTTTCTCGATCAGACGGTTGGGAGGCTAAAACGTACCATACTCTTCCCCCAGCACGCGAGGGGGTCCCTCGTTTTGGGGGCTCTGAATAGGGGGAATCGAGAACCGTCAACAGCATCCATAGCGAACTGCAAAGTGCGGCAATAGGAACCAAAAAAAGGATGCATCTACTCTCATCCCCCTACGAAAGTTGGGAGTCTAATATAATTATAAGACATTGAAATTATTGAAATATATGTTATTTTTCATTTTCAGTCAGTCGGCATAGAACCTGCGCTTACAGCGTTACAGTACGAGCGCAATTTTCGAAGAATATGAAGGATGTGCTACAGCGGACAGAGATCCTGGCAGAGGGAGGAAATAAAGATGAACCGGGTTGAGATTCAAACCGAACGACATAGAGAAGAGTCGCGGTCGTTGACCTTTGGCATCAAGGGATTCTTCTCGCTCCGTATGTGCCTGATTGCGGTCCTGATGGCGATTTCAGCGCCCTTTGCGCAAGCTGGTACACCGGTCTCCGGATATGGCGATCTCAAGAATCCTGGAGACCACGCAGATGCGACAACAGACAAGTCTGTCGCAGCAGTCCGCCACAAGGCACGGTATCACCGTGGCTTGGCGGATCTAGAGCTTGAGCATGCAGTTAACCGTGCGGCTCAATTGCACCATGTTCAACCGGCCCTGCTCCTTGCGGTGATCAAGGCTGAGTCTTCCTTTAATCCGATCGCGATTTCCAAGGCAGGAGCAGTAGGACTCATGCAGTTGATTCCGGAAACCGCTATTCGGCACGGTGTGCGCAACCTTTACGATACGAACGATAACATCGCTGGTGGGGCCAAGCATTTACGCTACCTCTTGGACCGGTTCCACGGAAACACCCGATTAGCCTTGGCAGCCTATAACGCGGGTGAACGCAAGGTGGATCAGTATGGACAGATCCCACCCTACAAAGAAACACAGGATTATGTGAAGAAGGTGCTTGTCTACTACCGTAGCTACAAGAAGGATGGTTGGGTTATGCCGGTGGTGATACCTGACTCATCTATGCGCGCAGGCCGCCCGTACTAATCGATCGCTCCGTGGGTGTCGGGAGAATCGAAACGGGTGGATAGTTAGGCATCTGCTATCAGACGGATCTCCAAGCGGGCGCTTACCGAGGTGTCTCAAGAACGGCAATCAGTGTCCGGTAGGTCAGCTCACGAATTCTAGCCTTCGACAGTGGCAGGTCACTGCTGTTTATATCCAACCACACACGTTCTGTTACCTGGGCACGAGCGTCGTTACACAGTCCCCACATTTGATGGAGAAACCCGTCCGGCAATCCAACTTGTACACCTTCGGATTCGATGCGATCGTCCAGAATGGCCAACAAATCTGACAGGGCTTGATCCGACCGATAGGGTGTAGAGGAAAAGCCGAAGGAGGCATGGGTCGCCATCTCTTGTTCTGCTTGCACGACCAGATCGCTCATGTATTCTTTGAGTAGGCCTACTATATGACCGGATAACGCCACGCGGTTCCCCTTCACTCACATTATGCGGATGTGTGAGAGAGGGAGCAAGAATCGTCGCGAAGTTAAGACGAGTAAAGCAACTCACTATTGACAACCTTCCTCCAGTTCTATAGGCTTTCGCCATTGCCGGTTCTCCGATTTTTTTCAGAGAGAAACAGAATTATTCAAGGATTCTAGGCTGTTTACGCTATTGTAGTAAAAACGACTTCACGATACTCATCGGTTCTTCGGATCTGAGAAGTGGTGGATAGCTAGGAACTCGGCAAAGGCCGGAGTGCTTGCAAGCCTGAAGACCTGCCAGCATTCGGTTCTGGGGAAACTTCTGGAACAGGCTCGACCTAGAAACATCGCGGGAAACCGCTAGGTCTGAGCTGTTTCGGATTCCAGTTCCCCTAGTTCTGTTTCCGTTCTAGGTTCACGACCGACCCTCCCACATGGCTGTTCTGTTACCCGTGGGGGTAAAAGTTGGTCCGAGATTCACTCATGTATCCAGGCGCATCTCGGCTGGCAATTTCTCCTCGCGGTCTATACACATGGTGATCGCTTTTGGGCAATCAATGACGGAGGAGGACCTGCATGTTCGGCAAACTTGCCGGAAGAGTCACCCGCCTCATAGTCCAGCCAGAGACAGTTCCACCCAACTACGCCATCTGACGAATGCCCTCAGAGCGATTCTCAATTCGATACTAGCATGGAGATGACTGCTTGGGTGCTCATCGTGGGTAAGGAGTCGATACAGGTCATCGTGTATCCGGAAAGAACGAGAGTTTCAGCATGAGCTCTGTCGCGTATCGCCCCGATGGGCCCGCCCAAGATAATGCTTGGAAAGAAGTATTTCAGCAGTGGGACAATATCCCATTTCTGACCGTTCATGTCATGTGTCTTGGGGCTTTTCTGACCGGATTTCAACCGGAGTGGCTTCTGTTAGCCATCGGCAGCTATTATCTGCGAATGGTTGGCGTTACGGCCGGCTACCACCGCTATTTCTCTCATAGGTCGTACAAGACCAGTCGGGTATTTCAGTTTTTGCTGGCGTTTTTGGCCATGACCTCCGCCCAAAAGGGTGTGCTCTGGTGGGCAGCCCACCACCGGCACCATCACAGATATTCAGACCGGCAAGAAGACTTCCATTCCCCGCTGCAGCGGGGATTCTGGTTCTCTCATGTTGGTTGGACCCTGTCCGAAAAATATATGCAGGCGGATTTAAGTCTGGTAAAGGACTTCGCTCAATATCCTGAAATTTCTTTTCTCAACCGGTTTTACTTTATCCCTCCGGCTCTCTATGGCCTGCTGATCTATATGGTCTGGGGTTTCCCAGGCTTGATCTGGGGATTTTTTATTTCAACGACCGCACTGTATCATTGCACGTTCTTTATCAATTCCCTGACGCACATGGTCGGCCGAATCAGGTATCGGTCAGGCGACGGCAGTCGAAATAGTTTTATTCTTGCGATTCTCTGCTGCGGAGAAGGCTGGCATAACAACCACCATTATTATCAATCGGCTGTCAATCAAGGCTGGTTCTGGTGGGAAGTAGACTTTACATATTACATATTAGTCGTCCTTTCATGGTTTGGGATCGTATGGGACTTGAGAGCCCCTCCTGGCCACATCAAAGCCAGCACCATTGTCGCGGAGAGCACCAATACGATAGGACAGTAGTTCATCGTTCAGGCCATCAGGAAGGCACGGCTCAGAAATGCAGGCACAACTTCAGTCAACAAGGACGATCCTCCCCATGAAACAGAAACAGGTCATTCAGCAATTGCTCGATAAAGCGGTGGTGCAAATCGACGGCAGCCAGCCGGGGGATATCCAGGTCCACAACGATGGACTCTACAACCGTGTCTTGACCGAGGGTTCGTTGGGACTGGGTGAGTCCTATATGGACGGATGGTGGGATTCGGTGCAGCTCGATGAGTTCTTTTCGAGGATCCATAGCGCCAATCTCGATGATACGGTCGTCGACAAGCGCCTGATTTACAATGCGCTCAAAGCCCGCGTCTTCAATATGCAAAATAAGCGGCTGTCCAAGAGAGTAGCGCATGAGCACTACGATTTGGACACGGAGTTTTATGAGAAAATGTTGGGCCCAAGCATGCAGTACACCTGTGCTTACTGGAAACGGGCGCAGACGCTGACCGAAGCGCAGGAACACAAGCTCGATTTGGTCTGTCAGAAACTGCAACTTCGCGAGGGCGAACGTGTTCTCGAACTCGGATGTGGGTGGGGAGGCTTTGCCCGCCACGCGGCCACTAAGTACGGCTGTTCAGTGGTGGCGTATAATATTTCCTCCCAGCAGGTCGCATACGCACGTCGCTGGAATGCCGGCCTTCCTGTCGAAATCATTCAGGACGACTATCGGACGGCTACGGGCGAATTCGATAAGGTGGCGGCGATCGGCCTGTGCGAGCATGTGGGGTACAAGAACTATCGCACGCTCATGGAAACCGTTCACCGCACGTTGAAACGGCGCGGCCTGTTTTTGCTCCATACGATCGGCAACAATAAATCGGTGCTGACGTCCGATCCCTGGTTCGATAAATATATTTTCCCCGGTGGCATGCTTCCGTCGGTTGCGCAACTCAGTACATCGATGGATGGACTGTTCGTGTTGGAAGACTGGCACAATTTCGGGCCTGATTATGACAGGACACTCATGGCCTGGTACCACAACGTGAATCTTCATTGGGATGAATTTAAATCGAAGTTCGATGAGCGCTTTCACCGGGCCTGGCACTACTACCTCCAGTCTCTCGCCGGAGCATTCCGAGCCAGAAGAATCCATCTATGGCAAGTCGTGATGTCCAAAGATGGCATCTTGGGCGGCTATGAGCCGGTTCGATAGACAATATGATTTCTGTTGAAGAGTACGCCGGTAAACGAGCGCATGTGCTCAGATCCCTGCCTGGGACCGGCGCAACCGAGCCTCTGGCCCTAGCCAAATCGTCGTCCAACCTGTTTCGGCACCGCGCACAGAAGCGCGTGCACCAGCTGGATTTGCGCGCGTTCAACCATGTGCTGCACATCAACGAACAGGAACGGTATGCGGAAGTCGAAGGTCTGACGACCTATGAGGAATTGGTTCGGGAAACGCTCGTCTTCAATCTGATGCCGGCCGTCGTGCCTCAGCTCAAGACCATCACCATTGGTGGGGCCATTGCCGGCATCGGAATCGAGTCCTCATCCTTTAAGTATGGTTTTGTGCATGAGACGATGCAGGAACTCGAGGTGCTGTTTCCCGATGGAGAAGTCGTGGTGGCCACCCGTGAGAATGAACACCGGGACTTATTTTTCGGCTTTCCCAACTCCTACGGCACACTCGGCTATGCGTTGCGGGTCAAGATCGCCCTCATCCCTGTCAAGCCGTTCGTCAAGCTGACCCATCACAAGTATACGGACCTGGAATCCTGCTTTCAGGCGATGGCACGTTTATGTAAAGACGGGACCGTGGATTTCGTAGACGGTACGATGTTTCACGGCCAAGAACTCTACATCACGACCGGCCAATTCGTTGACCGTGCGGAATGGCTTAGCGATTATACCTATCTGCAAATCTATTACCAATCGATCCCGAGCAGAACGACGGACTATCTGACGATCCACGATTACATTTGGCGTTGGGATACCGATTGGTTCTGGTGTTCCAAGCATTTTCTCCTGCAGTATCCGCTGATGCGGCGCATGTGGGGAAAGGAGCGGCTGCGTTCGTCGGTGTATTGGAAGCTCTGGAAACGATTTAATGCATCTCCCGTCACCAATCTCATGGCCAGGGCGATCGAAGGACGACAAGAGTCTGTGATTCAGGATGTCGAAGTGCCGATTGAACAGGCCCCCCGGTTCGCACAGTTCTTCAATGAGCAGATCGGAATCAAGCCCGTCTGGATCTGTCCGGTGGCCCCATTTGATCCTTCCGCGGCCTATGCGTTGTATCCGATGAGTCCCCAGAAGCTCTATGTCAATTTTGGCTTTTGGGACTCGGTGAAGACCACACACGACGATGGCCATTTCAATAAGATGATAGAGGCCAAGGTGAGTGAGCTCGGCGGCCATAAGTCGCTCTATTCAAGCTCGTACTATTCGAAAGAGGAATTTGGACGATTGTACAGTGCAAGTGAGTATCTCCGATTAAAGACCAGATATGACTCCAAGGGTAAACTCAAACATCTCTATGAAAAATGCGTGCTCAAACAGTGATGTCTAATTCGATTCCTTCCTTGCCCCATCGTGCCGTGCTTCTGCTTTTGTAGTTCTCAACATATACAGTCTGAAGTTTTCCTGTGTCAGTATCTCTCTGACGGGTGGGAATGTACGATCGCACCTCAGATCGCGCCGTTTTCGCCTGGTGTGGCTATCCGTCAGAATGGTGTGATTGACCAGACAATCAACGGTTCTCTATGATGCCGACGAGAAAAAGACACGAGGAGAAGTTGTGCGATGGTCGAACGATTTGAGATAGCGCTGAACACACCGGCTGGACGGCTGACTACGGCCATCGATGTGCCGACAGGGTTTATCCCAATCACCTCGATCGTCCCGGTCTCGCGCCGTCTCGGGGATGAAGCGGCACAGCTGGAAGTCCAGCAGGCCACCGCGGCAGGCCAGGCAATTTCCTGCCGAATTGGCTGCGCTGCCTGTTGCCGCATGCTGGTTCCGCTCTCCGCGCCGGAAACATTTGCGCTGCGAGACTATGTGGATCAGTTGCCAGCGGATCGACGGGTGAGTCTGCTTCATCGTCTCAGCGATACAAAGGATCGTCTGAAGCAAACGGATCTGTGGGACCGCATGAACGACGTGGCAGAGGCTTCCAAACAGGTGCCGGATGAAGAGCTCGATCCGATCAACCAGTCCTACTATGCGCTGCGGATCCCCTGCCCTTATTTGGAAAATGAAACCTGTTCGATCTACGAGGCGCGTCCGGCTGCATGCCGAGAGCTTCTCGTCACCACACCGGCGGAACTTTGTCAGGACCTTGTGCAGAATCCGGTTACACCCCTGCCGGTCTCAATGCGCATCAGTTCGATACTCGGACTCGTCTGGGGAACATTGACTGATTCGCCTCCTCGACTGATTCCGCTTCCGATGGCCTTGGAATGGGCCGGGCGGCATGAAGAGGAAGCCAGGAGGACCTGGCCTGGCTCATCTCTCTTGGACCAGGTCCTCGACAACATGTGGCGGTTTCTGAGCCAGGAGTTTACGAACAGGGGTAGGGCAGACGGTGAGGAACGATAGCGTCGCAGCAAGCCGATTATCTATCTGAGAAGGAGGAGAGAAGAGATGAAGAGTCCCGTCATCGTTTGTTTAGACTTGGAAGGTGTATTGGTGCCCGAGATCTGGATCAACGTCGCGCTCAAGACCGGCATCGAAGAATTAAAGATCACCACTCGTGAAATGCCGGATTACAATGCCTTGATGAAACGACGGTTGGCTATTCTGGATCAGCACAGGCTCACCATTCACGACATCCAGGCGGTCATCGATAAGATGGGTCCATTGGAAGGTGCCGTGGACTTTATCTCTTGGCTCCGCGAGCGATGCCAGGTGATCATTTTGTCAGATACCTTCTATCAGTTTGCCCAACCGCTGATGCGGCAACTGGGGTTCCCGACGCTTTTTTGCAATCAGCTGGAGATCGACCAAGCAGGCCGTATCGTCAATTTCCACATGCGGATGCAGAACCAAAAGAAACACTCAGTGGCTTCGCTCAAGTCGCTCAATTTTCACGTTTTAGCCGCCGGGGATGCCTACAATGACACTGCCATGTTAGGGGAAGCCCACGCGGGATTTTTCTTCTGCCCTCCGGAGCATCTTCCCAAGGAGTTCCCACAGTTTCCGGTGACGAAGACCTACGGGGAGCTGCAGGCGCGTTTTGCAGAGGCGGGGGGGCTCAGATAGGGGGCAGTTTCTCGCATGTTCCTCCCCTTTATAAGGGGAGGCCAGGAGGGATAGTGTCGTATGCCCAGAGTCATACGAGGACAATCCAGCCACCTCAATCTCAAGCGCCGACTTCGTTCCAATATGACTGGTCCTGAAACGCACCTGTGGTTAGCGCTGCGAGGACGACAACTTCAAGGACTCAAGTTTCGTCGGCAACATGGCATCGGGCGATACATTGTGGGCTTCTATTGCTCAGAACGCTCTCTCGTTATTGACGTAGACGGCGATAGCCATGCCGATACCGATCAGATCGTGAAAGATCGTTGCGTGACACATACTTTGAGTCTCTCGGTTTTCACGTGATTCGATACTTCAATGACGACATTCTGAAAAATCTGACGGGGGTTCAAGAAGATTTAGTCGAGAAAATAGCGTCAAGATCGACCTCCCCTCGCCTCTCCTTACAAAGGAGAGACAAAGAAGCTGAAAGCTGATAGCTATCGCTCTCCGTTGACCACCTGCAATACACGTCTGCCATACCGTTCCGCCTTCAGAGGACCGATGCCGGGAACCTCCAACAGCGCAGCGGGTGTCACAGGCTTGTAGCCGGCAATGGCCTTCAGCGTCTTGTCGTGAAAAATCAAAAACGGCGCGACGTCTTCTTCTTCGGCCAGCTCCGTGCGGAGCTGCCGGAGCCGCTCAAAGAGCTGCGGGTCTGCGGGCGAGACAAGCGGAGCAACGACAGGTGCGGCCTTCTCGCGGAGTTGCTGCTTCACAGGTAAATCAGGCTGAGTCTCCTCGGTCTGTTTCAATGCCACTGTGTCGGTCCCTTGCAAGATTTCCTGTCCTTTGTGCGTCACATCGAGAGTAGGATACTCCGTGCCTTCGACCTGAAGGTGCCCCGAGTCGATCAGAGTCTTTACCAGACTAGTCACAGCCTGCTTGGTCTGTGTCCTGCAAGTTCCGTATGTCGGGCAGTTTTCTGCGCCATAGGTCAGCATCGCCTTCGAGCGACTCCCGCGGAGAATCTCCACGATGCGACTTACGCCGAACCGGCCCATGCACCAGGAGACAGTCTCCAAGACGGCCCTTGCGGACGCGACGTCATCAAGGGGAACCTCTCTGCTCAACTTTCGTGGCGGCGCCGCACAGCGATCGCAGAGGCCGCAGGGGCCCAAGGCCCGTTCATCTTCATCGCTGAAGTATTCAAGAATCGCGAGCTGCCGGCAGGTCTGTACCGAGACATACCCGAGCATTTCCTGGAGTAGCGTCTTCATCCGCTCGGCGCGATCTGCGCCTTCAGGATCTTGTGCCGCCTGTTGAATGAAGTATTCCTGCGTGGCCAGATCCCGCTCATGGAACAACAAGCAGCAGGCAGCCGGTCGGCCATCGCGACCGGCACGCCCAACCTCTTGATAATAGGCCTCCACACTTCCCGGAATGTCGAAATGGACGACCAGTCTGACATCCGACTTATCGATGCCCATGCCAAAAGCATTCGTCGCAGCGAGGATCCTCACATTCCCCCGGCGAAAGTCGTCGTGGACAAGTTGTCGTTCCTCATCCGAGAGACCTGCATGGTAATAGCCGACCGACTGGTGAGACTGTCCCAGCCATTCCGCAACTTCCTCCACCGTCCGGCGCGTCGCGCAGTAGATCAGGATCGTGCCTTTCTCCGTCTCCAGAACCAACCGCTCCAACGCAGCCAGTTTTTCCTGGCGGGACTGGCAGAGGCGAACAGACAAGGCGAGATTGTCCCGGCGGAAGCCTGCGACCAACTTGAACGGATCGCGGAGCGACAATCGTTTGCACAGATCCGTTTGAACGCGGGAGGTAGCAGTGGCGGTCAGAGCCAGGCAGGGCGGATTGGTCAATTCCTGGCGCAGGCGGCCGATCTTGAGATAGTCGGGCCTGAAGTCGTGGCCCCATTGGGAAATACAGTGCGCTTCGTCGACCACCAGTAGCGAGACCCAGAGGGAACGCAACAGTTGGAGAAATCCCTCGTGCTGCATTCGTTCCGGCGCCAGATAGAGCAACTGAAGCCGTTTCTGATTGAGATCCTGAATGACGCGGTGCTTTTCAGACCCGGTGAGGCCAGAATGAAATGCCGCGGCTGCGATCCTCCGCTGCTTCAAGCCAGCGACCTGATCTTGCATCAGCGCGATGAGCGGAGAGATGACCAGGGTCAACCCGGGCAAGAGGGTCGCAGGCAATTGATAGCAGAGCGACTTGCCCTGCCCTGTCGGCATGACCGCCATCGCATCGCGCCCGGCCAACACGGCCCGAACGACTTCTTCCTGGCCTGGCCGAAACTTTGCGAAGCCGAACTGTTCGCTGAGCTGTCGAGTCAGATCATCCACGATGGGGTTAATCTAGAATCAGGATGGTGGTTGGAGCGCGAAAATCAGCAGAGTATAGACGACTGACCTACGGCGGGCAAGCTCACGCCAAGCAGGTATATGATCACATGGAGTGGTGCAACGCTGGGTCAGCGCCCTTCAATCAGCACTTGTTAGTAACAGCCTGCTCCCACGCCTGGAGATCAGCACAAGTGACCATCAGACTCTACCGGGAATGTAGAATGTCCCCGCTTTCTGGCCACGCCGACCGCAGGCTCGTCGTAGCAGCGGATCGGCGATTGCAGCAGAAGTGTTCATGAATAATGCGGGCTAGACCCCTGTATGGTTTTCTTCATTGTGTACCTGTCCGCCTGCATACGCCAATCGAAAACGCCAAGCGCGTACTCGTCTAACCGCATGATTTTTAGGCTCCTGATGATCTGCGCCCGCTCGGCATGAGTTACGCATGTACTTATACGTATACGCAGCAGGGTGAAGGATAGATACCTCTGTCAGACATTGTCCTGTTGCCTGAGGATGCCTATTTAGACTGCCTTGATCTCGTGCGAGTCGTCAAAGTGTTACTGGCAAGCTGTGCCACCCAACCGGGTTCAACATTGGAGACAATCTGATAAGAGGGTACAGGTCGGGCTCTTCCGAAGCCTGCTAGACCTGTTTCCGTAAGCCCGGGGAAGCAAGATGACACGACTGTGGATAGTGCTGATAGCGGTGCTCGCATTGATGCCGACACTTCTGGCCATGCGGCCGGTGGATGACGTGCTGCTTAAGGCGGCGTTCAAAGGGGATCTTGGTGAGGGGAACACACAAATCAAGAAAGAGGCTGACGTCAACGCGGCTAATACAGTCGGCTTCACCCCGCTCCTGGTCGCAACCAAGAAGGGGGATCGGGAGATCGTATCACTGTTGTTGGGCCATGGCGCGGATATGACGCAGGCGACGACAATTAACCGTATGACCGCCATGCATGTTGCTGCATTACACGGACATCGAGAGATCGTGGCGTTGCTGCTGAAACACGGAGCGGACAAATCGGTCATGGCAACAACAGGACACCAACCGGTGGATTTTGCGCGCCAGCAAGGCCACAGCGCGCTGGTGCCGTTGCTGGAGTCGTGAGCACACGGAGTTTTGTGGGGGCACAGACAAATGAGGCTAGGGCCTCAATATACTCAGAATGCTCAAAAAGGCTGACCTTCTCACCCACCCGACCCTAGCCCACATTATTCACGAAGGTTTCTACTGCAACCGCCGATACACCACTGCGGCAAGCCTGACGGCGGGCGGGCTCACCGCTCAGTCGGTCAACACACTGTGTCAAGTAGTCCTCCCTCCCGTCGTCGGCTCGGCTCGCAAAACGCCCCACGGCCTGTTACATTCAGCCTGACGTTTCGGTATGGTGCCGAGCTTGAGTTGCGGTGGCCAATCCGGTTACGGCAGACAGCTTCTTCCAGCCCGCATTACTCATGAACACTTCTGTGCAATCGCCGATCCACTGCTACGACAAGCCTTCGGCCAGCTCGCGCGCGATGCGGCTCAGGAATTTCGCGACGAACCGTCATGAGTAATGCGGGCTAGACCATGGTCATCGAACGAGGCTCAACGGGCTTATCTCAACGATTCACAATGCAATGGGCCATCCTCCTGTGTCTCCTCATCCCAATGGGTGGACTGTCGGGATGCGAGAAGGTAACGTCGGCATTTCACCGAACCCCCTTACCGGACTTGGGTCCGCGTCTGGCCAACTCCGTCAAACTGACCTTCGACCCCTCTTTCACTAATCTCAAGATGCAGTACATTGATGGGTGTAATAGCCCCCACGAGCTCAACGTGGGGGAAGAAGTCGAATCGATGATGATTGACGCGGCCTCCCAAAATTTTACCGCCGTGACCGTCATCGGTGGAATCCCCGCACAGATCCTGCCCGACAAGGAAATCGTGGTCACGCTCGAACGCTCGGCCCTCAAACTTTGGGCTGATAATGTCTATGATCGGGTGCCTGCCGACATGACCATTGAAACACGCATAACCCTCAAGGATGCCACGGGAAAAGAGCTTGGCCAGGAGACTGTTTCCATCGTGCACAGCCAACGCCTTATTCTAGAACCGACCTCACGCCGATGCGATTACGGCAATATCGGAGAGTTCGTCCATGAGGCTGGGGTCGCTCTCTCGACGCAATTCATGCGCGCTGTCCGTACCCAGTTGGCAGCGACAGGCGGAACCGCTCCCGCATCAGTGGCAGCATTGCCCGTGAAACCAGTTTCACCGACAGCGACGTATCCGGCCCAAGGCACTCCATCGGCACTCTTGTTTAAGGCCACTCTGCTGGATGAGAACAGCAATTTGGTCTTTGAAGGAGGGGAGCACATTCGGGTACGCATCGATCTCATGAACGGAGGAGACCAGGAACTTCAGAATGTCACGGCGTCCTTGACGGGAACCGCTTCGCTCCTCGCCCAGTTTCCGACCACCGCACTGACAATCGGACGACTCCAGCCGGGCCAATCCCGTTCGATCGAATTTGTGGCGACGGTACCGCAACCCTACCAACAGCAGAAGGCCGAGATCCACGTGGCGGTCTCTGGTTCCGGAACCCATACTCAGCCGCCGACTCAAACCCTGGCCCTGGTGATCCAGCCAACCAGCATCAAGGCCGACGACGTGGATCACATCCCTGCTGTCGTCACCGAATTTCGGCAGCCCCACACCTACTTGATCTCAATTGGGATCGGACCCTACCGAAACCGGCAAGTCCCATCCCGCAAATTCGCTTCCCAGGATGCCCAGATGGTCTCGAACTATTTTCACATTCTCGGTGGCTTGCCTGCCTCCAACATTCTTCTACTGCAAGACTGGAAAGCCATACGCTCGGATATCGACGAAGCGCTACTGGATTGGCTGCCGCCTCGCATGAACAAAGACGCGGTAGTCATTGTCTATTTCGCGGGTCTGGCTTCGGTCTTTTCGACGGGAGAGACATTCCTGATCCCGTATGATGGAACGGCCATGCCCCCCTCACGAGCATACCCTCTCAAGGATTTGGAGTCAGCGTTGTCTCGCTTGAGTGCCAAACACACAGTGTTTCTGTTCGATGGTATTGTGTCGCGCATGGGTCCTGATAGCAAAACCAAAACCGCACTCCCCCAATGGAACCCTACCGGGAGCTCGACCCTCCATGTCATCGGAATCAGCGGCATTGGGCAGGGGTTGGAGGACAACCAGCATCAGCACGGCCTGTTCACCTACTATCTACTGCGGGCGCTACGCGGTGAGGCCGACTCCAACCGGGATGGCGACGTGACACTCGGCGAAACAGTGGCCTATCTCACACAGAAAGTGCGCTGGGCCTCCAAGACCTACATGAACCAGGAGCAACGCCCGTTCGCTGTTCCGGCAATCAGCCCAACTGATCCTTCTGCTGCCTTGATATTAACCAAGCCTGCAGCGATCCAGGGCACCGCAGCCCGTTGACGGAGTAGGAATGAGGGTTCCCCCTCACCCTCTCCACAGAACCGGACGTGCGGCATTACCGCATCCGGCTCCCACCTTAGGTGACAACGCCAAACCGGGCCAAGGGATACGGGTGACACATCCGGTAAGTTTCAGGATGGATGTCGCGTGTGCCTCAGCTAATAAGGCGGTGGTTCGCCCTGCTCACTGACCCTGCTCCTTCGTTCAACCCCGTCACGGTGATGCTCGATCGCCTGTTCACGTGTCCGGTTTCTGTCGTTCATACTCTCTCCGGTTCTTCCGTTCACGTATTTCACCCGCGCGCCAAACGTTTCGTCGAGCCCCGTGGCCCTAGCCTGAATAATGCACGAATTTGGCGAGAAGAAAGGACATCGAAGCTCCAATCTCCGCGAGACGCCCGCCGCCGTCTATGCCATCTATTGTCAGCGGGGCGAGATGGAGAACCGGCTCAAAGAATTGCATCATGGGCTGGCGCTCGACCTCACCAGTTGTTCGCGGTTCTGGGCGAACCAATTCCGTGTGCTGTTGACGGCCGCGGCGTATATGCTGCTGAAGGCATTGCGGCAACAGGCCCACGGGACGGATTGTGCCACGGCACAAGTCTCCACCTTGCGGGAGCGACTGCTCAAGTTGGCGGTCTGGGTGGAACGTTCGGTGCGCCGCATCGTGCTGCACCTGCCCAGTTCGGCGCCCTGGAGCATGACCTGGCAACGAGTGGCTGTGGCCGTAGGCGCGGTACCAGGCTAATCAGACGCGCGGGTTCGTACAGGACGGGGGCTCAACGGGATCAGAGGGGAGACGTGTGTCGTAAATCTCCCGCGCAGGACGTGCGACGACCACCGGATCACTCCCAAAGAGAAAATGGGGCCCTGCCGCTGCCATTCGCGACCGCGACAGGGGCACAGGAGTCGTCGGCTTCTGCAGCATGGCGGCCACTGACCCGCTGACCATCAGTCGTGAATAATGCGGGCTGACGCGCCAATACACGCCTTGTCCCAAGCAAGGCCGCAGAGAGCGAAATAGGCCGAGGTCAAGGTTGAGCCAAGACCTGATCTTCTTTATCTCAGCCTTGGCCTCAGCCTTAACTTTCCGTAGCGCTGGTGGGGTTTTTCAACATTCTTACTAGAAATTCACCCAGAGCTGGGCATAGGCCCAGTCTTGATCGGCGCTGGTACCCAGGTTCTCCTTGATATAGGCCCCGGCAAACATATGGCCATAGACCGCCTGAAAGGACAACTTGCCGTCCATGAATATGTGCGTCCAGGCGAAGTCTATTTCATCGCCGATGTGCCGCTTGGTATTGTCCGCCTTTGAATAGACATAGACCACCTGTGTGGCTCGATACCAGTTGTCCTTCGTATTGGCCAAGTTGAAGCTTTGGGCCCAAATTTCAATATGGTCATCCTTGCTTGGACGGAATTGAAGGTTCACCGAAGGCATCATCATATTCTTCCAGCCTTGCACGTCCATGTAGCCCATATGGATGTGGTTGGTCGGGTACAGATTCTCAAACGTATTGGCAGTGCTACAACCTGTCTGGTAACCGAGCGTACAGTTCGCCCGGCCATCGCCCGAGGCATAGTCGAAGTTGAAGGCCAACCGCGGTTTCCAGGCCCACTCATAATGGGTGTAGCCGATCCAGTTTCTGGTCGCCCAAGCACTGATGTGGAGGTTCTTTGAGTTGCCGTACTCATTCTGCGTTGCGTTCAGACCGCCTGCGTCGCCCATTTGGCCGAACTGGTAGATCGTTTCGCTTATCGCATCGAAGTTGCCCTTGCGCATCTCGATCCGGCCTCCGACGTTATGACGGGTCTGGTTCGAGTGCCTCGGCGTACCGAGACCCTGGCTCCGGTTGTCCTGCGAGTTGTACCGGTTGGAGTAGAGGATGTAGTAGGGCTCGATAATGAATCCCGGTACCGACTTGATCTGGTTGTAGAAAATGAAAAAGTCGGAGTCTAGGTTCGCATTGCCGGCCCCATTGCCGGTCCCATTGACGGTGCTTGGGCCAATGCCCGGGTTCAGCGCGCCGACCGGCACTGCCTGCCCGAGATCGGATTCAGAGGTGCGGAACCACCCCCCGTAGCTATCCCAGGCCTTGGTGCTGTATTGCAACATCACACCGTCATGGGAAATTCCATTGTTGGACCAGTCGAAGGCGCCGAACAGAGACTGGTTGCCGAACACCACATATTGCCGACCGGCCTTCATACTCAAGCCTTGAAACCCGGCGATGTTCCGAATTAACATGTAGCCAGCGCGGACCCCCAATGTGCCGCAGTTGCCCCCACAAATAGCATTTGGCTGGGACCCGTTCTGGTTCCTCGCATCGTCTTGGACGCCTTCTTTACCATTGGCCCCGTTTCCGCCCCAGGTCCTCGAGTCCTGCAGTTCCATGTAGAAATTCACGTCCGGTGAGAGATCATAGCCGAAACCCAACCGCGTCAACTGCTGGGCATAGAAATCGTTTTGTTTGCCAGAAACACCATTCGGGGTGGTGCCGGGGTTAGGGAGGTTACAGGCTCCGTTACCGACAATATTGCTGCCGAAACAGACGCCGTTCCGCATGATCGGCCGCACGCGAAGATCGCCGCGTATCCAGAACTTATTGAGATCAAAATTCTTTCCGATTTTCGGATCGTAGAGTTCGTATTCTTCCCTGTTCGGAATCGAGCGAGCAACAACTGGGACGTGGGTAATTCTTTCACCCTCCGGCAATTCAAACGCGGCTTGCGCCGGGGCCGCCACGACTGACAACCCCGCTACTATCGCAGTAGCATGACAATAAGCGACCAAATTGGCCCACCATGTTCGTCTGATGACTCTCATGTTATGCTCCAGTTACTGGGAGAGGGTAGCCGTGTGTGAATCATTGAGGTAGTGGCGCAGCTAGTCGAGGAGATCACAACAAGGGTGGGGCTGGCGGTCGACGCCAAACCGGACAAGAGGCCACATCCGGACGATAGGAAAGTGAAGGCTGTCGAAACAGCTTCCGTGAAGCTTGGATCGTATGTATACCATGGGGGGAGGACTTATACCATCACGCCGAGCCGGCTGTAAATACCGGTCGGTCGACGGCCTAGCAGCTAGAGCTTACTCGTCTCGCTTTTTCTATTATTCTCTCCGCACCTTCACGCCTGATTGGACAGTCCCTTTGAGTCAACCTGTTTCTCTGCCGACGTCGTCACAGCCTTAATCTGTTCTTCAGCGTCTTTGATCGAGGACTGAAAGTCCTGCTCGACCATCTTCACTTCCTGCTGGATCATGTTGAGTTCCGGCTCCACCGACTTCCGCAAGTCGTCCGCTGTCTCTTTGAACCCCTTGACCAATTTTCCAACCTGGCGAGCGACTTCAGGCAGCTGCTTGGGGCCAAACAGCAAGAATGCAATCACCAATATAATAAGGACTTCGCCGATGCCCAATCCAAACATGGTTCGTCATACGTAAAACGTCACGCGTCATGCGAAAAGCAAAAAAGGAAACGTCTGATTCCTCTAAGGTATTACTTAACTCAAAAGGAGCTGATGATGTTACCTTGGAGAAAGATGGCTCTGTGCGCGGGCCTTTGCAACTCGAACTCCCTATACACCATGGTGTGCCGAACGTTGGTGTTCTTGTGGGCCTGCCACTGGTGTCTGGGAGGGTTCACGCCGGACAGGGTGGGGGGTGAGGAGACAAGCGCTCAGTCTTCACCAAACACGGGATCTGCGAGCGAGGAGTACTCGTTCTTCCGTCCCTCCGCGGACTATAGCTGGAGGTTTTTCCCAACCCCCCGAGGAAGTTCAGAGGTACCGCAAGAGCTGGAATCCGTTTAGCCATGGGCCGATCTTAGCCAACTCCCCAGATGTTCAACCCAAGAATCAGTGGCTGGTCCAGATGTATGTCTTTAGCGAGGTTGGGAACACGCAGTACGGCAATTCAATGGATACGCGCACTAAGGATTCATCTGTTCACCTCAAGGCGATCGCCCCCACCTTTTTCATTGGGTACGGCATAACGGATAACATGGAGGTCGATGTCGCCCCCCCAACTCTTATGGTACAACTCCACTGCGGGCCAGGGGCCGTCATTGTCCGGCGGACATGGATCCGGTCATCCTAACGATATTGGGCTAGGGGACACCACGATCTATCTCAAGACGCGCCACCGCATACAGGACCCGGATTCCTGGAAAGGCAGCTTCACGACCTACCACGGAATGAGCCTACCGACCAGTCAATGGTTCGGCACGGATACGTTCGGCACGCATCCCGTCCCAGGCGGATTCGCGCCCCTGGGACGCCTTCCTGCCACCAAATTCGGGGGGGCTCTCGTTCACAGAAGGCCTCATGTGGCGAAAGAATATCGCGCCGTTCCGGTTCATGGGGTCGGTGTATTATACCTACACAGTGCCCGGCAGCACAGGGGGCATCACCACGTATAACGGCGATATCGTCAACGCGCGGGCCATCGCAGAATGGATCGTGGACGACAAGCGGGGGGATTGGCCTTGCCCTGGAGTTCCTCTCGGTCCATGGACTGGACTATCGGTTGGACGGGCATGCTCTCAACATAAACCCCGTAAGTTATAATCTGGTTGGCCTTGAGCCCTCCGTGCAGTATACGCTCTTCCATGGGGAGACTGGTGCGTTGGTGGCCGCCGGGGGAGTGTTGTTTTCGGTCGTCGGACAGAACGATATCAACGCCGTCTACCCCAATATGTCCATCTACTATTACTGGGCCAAAAAGGGCGCCCCAGTCATGCGCTAACAGCCACCGAGTCGCCGTTGAGTGATGGGCTGACCCTTTAGATTGAGACACGACGAATTGGTAGACTAGGGGGGCTTGTTCGGCAAGCGGGGGCCTCTTTTGGGGCCCCCCCGCGCCTAGCCATTCATGTACGGGACATCGCTAGGGCCTGCTGATTAAAAGCGCACAGAGGGCTGCTTTACCACGCAATGGGTGTTTCAGCGGAGATTATTTTACTCTCTTACTGAGCCTGCTCGTAGCCTGCTAGGTTGTTGCTCATGGGCGGCTTACTACCGGTTGTTCGCTGGAATCTGAATACTGATCGCACCGGCAAGATCTCCCTCCTGAGCGCCCTCCCGTGGATAGCCTGAAATATCCAAGATGCCTCTGGGCTTGCCATGACAGGCCAGACAGTCTTGAGAATAATAGATCGGGATCAAAGCTCTCAGGGTCGTGTCATTGTCGATCCATTCGGCGATGAAAGTGTCTGAGGCCGGTTGTGTAGCCAGCCGTTTCAACACAATTTCTTCGTACGCATCGGGCGTGTTTTTCAAATTCCTTGGATTGAGTGTGGTTTGTTTTATTTTCACGTGAGTGCGAGCGGAGAACTTTCGAGCGGCTTGACTGCCAAAAGTGGCTGGAATGAAATTTTTATACCCGATGCCTCGTTGATTGATCACGAGCTGCGCATCAGCCACCACTTCCTTGCTCGACTGAAGCAATACCGGCAGTAATTCCTTCTCAAGAGAGGGAAGATGCGAGGAGAGATGCTTCAGATCAATGGTTGTCTGGCGGATGAACTCATCGACAACCTCATGTTCAAATACCTCTGGCGTAAATCCTTTATCGCCTGTCCGGGGATCATTGATAAGTGTTTGATTGCGTTCGACGATGAGCCGTCCGACATTGAGCAGCGTCGCTAAATGTTGGGCGATTTTTTCGGCTTCTTCACGAGGTGCCTGAGCCCAGCCAATACTTGACCACATGAGAAAGAACATAAGGCTCAGAGGTGTCAATATAAACACGCGAGATTTCATAAGCATTTCCTTCTCGCTCACCTTCCGGTTGCGAAACGGCACTGTCCCTGATCATAATGTTCCGGCACTTTGGAAACTTCAAACGGCAGGCCTTCGGTGGCTGCCCGTCGAGTCGGCGCATAGTCTTCTTCCAGCCAACGCCTGCGCATCTGTTCCAACCGCCCTGATTCCGCTATCCGATAGAGCAGGTTGTTGAGAAACCACTGCAGGCGCCCGTGTTCTTCAGCTGTGACGATGGAGAAATATTCCTGCGTCAGGATCAAGGGTGTTCCATCAATCCGTGTGAGGAGTTGCCAGTCAGGCCACACGCGCTTCGTCACATATTCGAGAGTGGAATGTTTGGACAAGATCACATCGATGCTCGGGTCCTCTGTCTCCACGGCGGCTGGAAGCGAATCGCATATGAGCAGCCGGATATTCTTAAGGTTGGCTTCTGCATAGAGGTGCGAGGTTCTCCCATTCTGAACGGCGACGCTCAAGCCGGAAAGCCCTGCTTGGATTGCCGCAAGCGTGTCAAGATTCCCCGCTTGTTTTCGAAACTGCGCCCGTACTTTCTCAGCTACTTCAGACTTCTGGGTCATGACTCCGATGCCGCCGTTATGAAAATACGGGATTGAGTACCATAAGCCGGCAGGTCTTGCGCCAGGAATATTCCCACCGCTAGGTGAGACGAAAATATCGAGATGCCCTTCATTCATCTCGATAAAGAGATCGCGGAACCTGGTGAGGTGCAATGTAGGAACAACAGGTTTCTGGCCTCCACAATAGGTGGTCAGAGCGTCGGCCACCTCACGGATCAGCTCCACATCGAGGCCGGTGACACGAACCCCTTCATCGGTGAACATAGCTGGAAATACAAAGGGACGAGACGGTTCAACCGAGATTCCAACACGCAACTGTCCTCGCGAGCAGATCACAGCCATTTCATCGCGTGCGAGAGGCACCACCAGTTCCACAGCATCGAAGACAAGTCCGCATCCTTGCAGCAATAACCCCAACGCGATGAGAAGCGGGACGAATCTCCCTGTCATCGACCATGCGTTCATGATGGATTTACCGACAAGCATACTGGTTAAAATCGAACCCCGGTTGTGAAGAGCCATTGTTCTGATAGGTCAGATTTATTCTTGAAGTCAATTTCAAGTCGTATGTACTGGAGCCCCATATCGACGGACAATCCCCTAGCCACAGGGAATCGCACTCCCACCTGGCCCCCATAGAGGTAGCCCGGGGAATTAGAATCACGACCCGGGATCGTTCCGCCAATGAGTGCTCCAAGATATGGGACCGCCCGGTTCTCCAGCGGTCCAAAGAGTACATGTCGAATCATCCGATTTATCGGGTAATCTTTTGGAAAATCCAAGATATCGATAAAATTATTCCAGCGGGGATTCAGATACAAGGAATTCTGGTCTGTAATAAATGTGGGGGTATGCTGACTATAGTATTGATAGACTGTTCTCACCTCAAGGTCGCCGTAGCGAAAGGCGGTGAGTCCAGCCTGAACAGCAATGACTCTGTTCTCTGGTGCAAATGTTCGCTGATTAAACGAAACGTCGAAATTAAAAGGACGAAGTGGGAAAAGTTCTGGAATTGACTCTACGGCTACCGCGTCAGATGGAGAAGCCGCCGACAGTACGATAATGCCAAATAGCAATGCAGTTTGGGTTGGAAATCGACGGATGAGTGCTCTGAGCCATCCCTCTTTAGTATCGAATAATCTCTTCATTGAATCCGTTTCAACACTATTCCACTACTAGCTAGAACCTGCAAGTCCCATAAGAGCGTTTATTCGGCACAATTTCCCCACTTTGCGCTTTCGACACCATCGCAGGCATGCGGTCGCTCTTCTATCTTAATATTCAGTCTATCTGGAATCGTAGACCGAAGTTGCCTGTATCACGTAAATTTCTGCTGCATCGCGCTGCAGTCGGGGGTACGTAGTTAAGGCAAAGGCTAGGCTGCCTATGAATTCAGTCAAGCAGGGAGTAGGGTTCGATCACGAATCCCGGCACTGGTTCCGTTCCCGACGATCCTGCTCCCGAAACAGACGCTGTTTCGCCAGATCGGCCGCACGCGGAGATCGGCTCGTAATCAGAATCTATTGAGAACGAAATCCCTTCCGAACTTCGGGTCGTACAGTTCGTACTCTTCCTTCTGTGGGATTGAGGGTGGAACAACCGGGAGGTGTGTAATTCTTTCACCCCACAAAATGTGAATAGGCCGGCCCGCTCGATCTATCTGATGCTTCTCATACGGTTTTTCTGTGGATGGGAGAGCGCATCTGTTGGTAATTCATGAGGAGCTGCAACTAATCGAGATGACCACAACGAGGGCGGGGATGACGGTCAACACCAAACTGAAGAAGAAGCAGCATCGAATAGGTGTGAGGGTATCTTTTGGAGAGGCAATCTCCGTAAACCACCTACTACATATGTTTTATGGAGAATTGAATAACCCCATCAGGCTCCGTGGACTATACAAAAGACGGTTGCTGGCCCTGCAACCTGGAAGTTGGACGGCTCTGTACTCATCGAGCATCTCATGCCTGATTGCTCGACCCCTTCGAATCAACCTGTTTTTTCTCTGCCGGCGCTGTCACCGCATTGATCTGCTCTTCCGCATCTTTGATCGAAGCCTGGAAGTCCTGTTCGACCATCTTCACTTCCTGCTGAATCATATTGAGTTCCGGTTCCACCGACTTCCGCAAGTCTTCTGCCGTGTCCTTGACACCCTTGATCGCTTTCCCAACTTGGCGAACGACTTCCGGCAGCTGCTTGGGACCGAACAGCAAGAAAGCAATCACCAAAATAATGAGAATTTCGCCGGCGCCCAATCCAAACATGGTTCGTCATACGTAAAACATTAAGGTCCCTGCGAAAAGCGAAAAAGGAAATGACTGATTCCTCTTGGCGCTTCACGCCTGACGCTTCACGTCTCCTTACCCTTGCTTGACCTGCTTTGCTGCTTGAACAGGCGGCGGGGCGGCCTGAGCTTGCGCGATCTGCGATGGCGGGGTGTCGGGCGAATCCGACGGAGGAGGTGTCACGTTGATCGCATCCTCCTCGTTGACGCTCTTCTTGAATCCTTTAATGGCTTTCCCAAGCCCCTCGCCTAACTGTGGAATCTTTCCCGCGCCGAAAATGATCAAGACAATGACCAGAATCAGCGTCAATTCCATCCATCCAAACGATCCAAACATCAATCGCTCACTTTCTCTTCTTATCCCACCAATGCCCACTCGCCCTGCGGCATTGAATTCGTTGAGCCGGTGGGGGCCTTCCTCATAATACGAGGGGGAAGAAAACCCAGGCTATAGGAGAACATGAGTTCAGTCAAGCGTAAATTCGCCCCCCAATAGTGGGATGCGAAATCGTTGGTTGAGTCTCAGAGAAGCTTTATCGGCCCGGAAATCGGCGTCAGCTAGATCGGGGGGCTGCAGCCGTGAGCGGCAGGGGGGTCCAGTTCGCGCCGGCGTCGGTCGAACGGTAGAGGCCGCTCCCATTGGTTCCGGAATAGAGAATGCGAGAATCGCGTGCGCTCATCGCGAGGGTGCGAATATTCAATGAACCCAGTCCCTTGTTGACCGCGACCCAGGTCTGCCCACTGTCGGAGCTCTTCCAGATGCCCCCAGGCCCCCCGATGTAGAGTGTCTGAGGCTGGGCCGGGTCGAGGAGGATGGCGCTTATGAAGAGATCCGGGAGCGATTGCCCGATCCGTTCCCATTGTTCTCCACGTGTTGTCGTGCGGAAGAGCCCCTTCGTCGTTCCGGCATAGAGGATGTCCGGATTGACCACATCGAAGACAATGACATTCACGCCCAGCGCCATGGCCCCCATCAGCTCCTGTTCGGAAATCAATCCGCTGTTGATCTTTTTCCACCCCATCGCGGCGTTGTCGGAGCGATAGATCCCTCCCGTGGTTCCCGCATAGAGGACTCGCGAATCGCGGGGATGAATGGCGATGGAGACAACGATGTGGACTTCCTTCATCCCGGCCATCCGTTCTTCCCATTCGCGCCCGCCGTCTTTGGTATAAAAAGCGCCGACGGTCGTGGCGGCGTAGATCTGATCGTGGTCTGTCGGGTCAAAGACGAATTGATTGATAAAGGAGACGTGTTCTTTGAGTCCGACGTTATGGGGGAGCCAATGTTGTCCGCCATCCGGACTCTTGTAGACGGCATCGGCCATCGTGCCGGCGTAGATGGTGGCCGGAAACTGAGGATCGATTACCAGGGTCGTCACACGTCTGGCGCTGAAACTCGGGAACCGTTCCCACAGTTGGCCCCCGTCGCGCGACTTATAGACGGCATCGTTCGTGGCGACATAAAGAATCTCCGCGTTCGTCGGGTGCAGGGCGATAGAGACGATCGCCTCGCTCTCCTTCTGGCAGCCGAGACTGAAGAGTAAGAGAACGAGCGAGGCAAATGTGGCGGCGATGCGAATCAGCATGACAGTCGAGGACCTAACCACAGGGATTGTTGCTGAGTCAACCACCTTTCTTGCTGGCAGAACGCGCGCGATAAAACGAGAGGGATGGAGCCTGATGATCTTCTGTGCTCGCGCAACGCGCGGTCGCGGACTCCCCTCGTTGGACGCGTGCAGTAGAAGATCAATCAGCCCCCATCCCTGAGAGAGAACGAGCGAGTTTAGAGGCAACAGTCATATCGCTTGATCCGCGCAGTGAAGGACAATCTGGCGACTCCCTGGGGGAGAGCGGGCATAGCAGGTCCAATGACGACCAATCGCAGATGGTATCAACCAGGAAGAACTTGACGACATCCATAAATCGGCTGAGAATGTGCCGCATGTGTTCTGGTTTCTTAGTCGTACCTTATTGAAACGGCAACGAGCATGGCGTTATGTTTGAAGAATTCGAAGGCGTGTCATACGGACAAAAATAGGCCGTTCCGCTCTTATGCGGATCAGCCTAATTATTGTTAGGCATTCCCATTAACATGTTGGAGCGATTCTTTGCCGGAGTTCTGAGTCAACTTCAAGCAGGAGTTGATTTGATCAATGCGCTCGTGCCGCACAACGCAACAAAGGGTGCGTTGAACGAGGAGTCATTGCGCAGAATTCTCGCCTCATTCCTGCCAACTCGCTATGCGGTCGGAACTGGCTTCGTGATTGATTCCTTGGGAGGACGGAGCAGGCAAATTGATCTCGTCGTGTTCGACGAGCTCTATTCGTCCAAGCTATTCAAGACGTTCTCTCAAGTTCTCTTCCCGGTCGAGACAGTCTTCGCTTGTATCGAGGTCAAGACAAGCATCGACAAGGCAGGCCTTACAGAAGTCGCGAAGGAGAATCAATCTATAGGGGGATTGAAGCACTCCGTACCCGTGGTGAGGCGTGTCGCGCCGTCAAGGACGGCTCCGAGCGCGATAGACTTCTCAGAACATCAGACAAGACCCCCGATGACCTATCTTGTTGCGTACAATACTGCGACAGATAGCCCGCTGACAGTCCGTCGTTGGTTCGAAGAGAGTTCTGAGAAGGAATTTCTACCCGACCTAGCCCTATTTCTGGATCTGGGCATGATCGCCTATCGCCCCAGACCGGTAGAGAAGTTGGTGTTTGACTTTTTGCTCATGCCAGCCCGAAATACCGACATTGGTCAGATGCAAACAGGTATCGTGTACTTGCCTGCTCCGTGCACGACGGTTTCCTTGAATGGACGGGCATACCACTCCTCCCGCTGGAAAGGAAAAGAGGGTTACCCGCTCATCATGCCGGAAAAGGCGCTATTGTCGTTTGTCATTCAGCTTTCGCGCGCGATCGACGCCTTCCCCAAGCTCGACTCGTTCGATCCAACTCCATATCTCGCCCAGTACTCCGACGAAGGTCTGGATGTGTTGGATAATGGGAGGTAGAAAAGAGGGACAGGCTACTTTTTTTCAGCACCGCATTCCCACGGTCATTCAGATTGACATCCAAGGACTCTCGGCGGACTGAGACGAAGCGAGAAAATAGCCTGTCCCTGTTTTATGCCCGAACATGAGATTGCTTTATGTCATCGCCAGATACACAACACTGGAATCCCGCGCAGTACGGCAAGAATGCTAGGTTTGTCTCCGATCTTGGCATGCCTGTCGTCGAGTTGCTGTCACCGCAGCCGGGTGAACGAATTCTTGATCTTGGTTGCGGCGATGGGGCGTTGACCATCAAGCTCGTCGAGCTGGGGTGCAACGTCGTCGGTGTTGATTCAAGCATAGAAATGGTCGCGGTGGCCAAGTTGCGAGGGTTGGATGCCCATGTCATGGACGGGCAGTCAGTCCGATTTAATCACGAATTTGATGCCGTGTTTTCCAACGCTGCATTGCACTGGATGAAAAATCCTGAGCGCGTGATTGCTGGCGTATGGCGTGCGCTCAAACCAGGCGGACGTTTTGTCGGTGAATTTGGCGGTAATGGCAACGTTGCCACCATTGTCACTGCTCTCGAATTAGCACTGTCTTCAAGAGGGAAGGTTGTTGCCACTCCTTGGTTCTTCCCGAGCCTTGGTCAATATAAGGCACTTCTTGAAGCACGTTGCTTTGAGGTAGAAACCATTGAGATCTTTCCCCGCCCGACGTTGTTGCCCGGAGATCTAGGCGGCTGGCTTGATACGTTCGCCCAGCCTTACACTAATTCCTTGCCCGTAGCCGAGAGACTGGGTTTTATCTCTGAGGTCGTCGATGCACTAGGCCCCGTGCTCTGTGATACAGATGGCAATTGGAGCGCTGATTATGTTCGCCTGCGATTCGCAGCAACGAAACCAAACACTGCAACCTAACGTTGCGGTCGAGAGGGAGGTTAGCCAGCGGGCGACCTCCATCGAAGCCGAGCGCTCTCTTGTCATTCGCCGAGAAAGGATGATGAGTTCGTTGCGACTCGCGGGGAGTTGCGCGGTCTCTCGGTAGGGTCGCTACAGGCAGCGACTAGCATTGTTCTTCCAATCCAATCACAACTTATTGGGGATACGTTCGGCGTAGCCGGTCAGTTCCATGTAGCCCCGCCCTTTGATCGGCTGTCCCTGTGTTGTGCCGCGGGCTTCGACTGCACCTTCCCAGTAGGTGACCTGGGTACTGCGTGTGGTGGTGAGTTCTTGCTCGGCCATGAGGGGGATGATTTCGAGTGAGAGCTGTTGTGAGGGAATGGTCAGGCGCCAATTCTGCGGATAGCGTGCGTGGCTGGTTGGGCTGGTCCAATAACTCGTCGGTTCCAGCGTGAAGTCTCCAAGCAATAGATGGCGCCCACTTCCATCGCGCTCAATGATGGTACCGCTTGAGGCCGGATCGGCAGATCCATCGGTCCGGCGAAGTCGATAGAGCATGATTTCCCTCTGGTCGTCGAGTTGTAGGCTGAACCAGTCCCATCCGACCATATCTTTGGCAAGATCGGCTGAACCGAACTCATGATCCATCCAACTGGTGCCCGTTACATCGAACGATTCGTTGTCGACCGTGAGTTTCCCGGTCGTGGCCAGTCTCGTGAAAGAGTAGTAATGGGAGGCCGCGACCGAGCCTTTACGGCTAATACTGTCGTTGCCATGTACGACGAGTGGTTTTTCCGGCGAGACCGTCAGATGAATAGCGAGGTTGCCCTCTGCTGCCTCAAGGATCTGTGTGCCGGGAGCAGCCGACGGAGATTCGGCTTTCCAGCGATCGATCCAGACGTGGAGCCGATCACGTTCTGCGCCGGCTTTTCCCAACCCGGCCCGGCTCATTTTTTCCGCAAAGTGAAATCGACCTGTGCGGAGATCGCTTATGGCGAAATGGGCCAGATACAGTTGCGTGACGGCCCACTGTGATGGGAGGGTCTTTGTCTGGTCGCGCGGCATGCCGCGGCGGAAAAATGTCAGTTGATAGCCGAATTGCCGGCCGTTCTTCGCCGTGAGCTGGCCTGTGTAGTACCACCACTCGGTTCGAAATTTATCATGCGTTCCGTGATCGCGCGGGAAGGCGTATCGATAGCCTGCCGTGGCGACCGGAAATTCATCTGCGGTTTCGGCTGCCGGCCCTGGCACGACGGCTACCAAGCTGATCAGGAAAAACAGGATAGGCCGAAGCTGACGACAGAGTTTGCGCATGTACGGTGGATGCTCCGAGGGGGACGTGAATCGCCGCCTGCGCTTATACCATGCTTCGAGAGACAGCACAAATCGCCTGTATTGATGCGTGTTTTCGCTCATTTGATTGATGATTGATGCAGGGCTCGAGCCGTTTGACAACTTTGTCGACCATCAGCTATCGTGAGCCATGCAGACCGATCCTGGGCAAGAACAACAAGGCCGAAACCGGCGTGACACGGTGGCGCCGTTTCCTATTCCCTCCCGGATTCCGGTGTTTCCGCTTCCGAATGTGGTGCTGTTCCCTAGAACCTATCTCCCCCTCCATATCTTTGAGCCTCGGTACCAGGCCATGGTTGCCGATGCGGCAACGGATGGACAATGCATCGGCATGGCCCTGCTCAAGGACGGATGGGAAACGGACTATTACGGCCATCCGCCTGTGTTCTCCAGGGGTTGTGTCGGCCGCTTGGCAAGCGTGCAACCGCTGGAAGACGGTCGATCCAACATCCTGCTGCAAGGGCTGCAACGATTTGAGATCGAACGCGAATGGTACGACAATCCCTATCGTGAGGCTACGATTGCTATTCCTGTTCGTGGTGCGGAGGCGTCGCTGGACCCGGCAGTGCGCCGGCGCCTGTTCACCGTTCTGGAGTCCTATCTCCAGTCCCGCGATGACGTGCCGACATGGCAGGAGATTTTTCGGGAAGAAGCGAGCGATGAGATTGTCGTCAACGCCCTCTCGATGTACTTGGAATGTACGCCTTTGGAAAAGCAGTTTCTCTTGGAAGCAGATAGTCTCCATCAGCAAGCCCGCCGTCTCAGCGATCTCGTCGAGTTCATGCTGCACGATCGATCCGGCGCGAAGGGTTGGGGATGATGGATCGCGCCGTCGCCATCCAGGTGTCTGGGCTCACGAAAACTTATGATGCTCATACAGCCGTCTCCGATCTGTCGTTTCAGGTCTATGCAGGGGAAATCTTCGGTCTGTTGGGGCCGAACGGGGCGGGGAAAAGCACCACGCTTCGGACGGTCATCACGTTGCTGACTCCCACGTCTGGCACGGTGAGCGTGTTAGGCCACGATACAGTGCGTGAAGCGGATGCCGTTCGTAGACTCATCGGCTACGTGCCTCAAGAGCGGGCTATCGATCGTTTTCTCACCGGCCGGGAACATCTCGAACTCCTCGGCGCCTTATACCACCTATCTAAAGCCGAAGCAGCGAAACGTATCGCTGAACTGCTGAAGCTTGTGGAATTGGAAGAGGCTGCCGACCGCCCTGCGAAGACTTACTCCGGCGGCATGAAGCGGAAGCTCGACATCGCTTGCGGTCTCTTACCGAATCCCAAGATCTTGTTCCTCGATGAGCCGACGTTGGGGTTGGATGTGCAGAGCCGGCTCAGGATTTGGGACTATGTGCGCATGTTGAAGGCCCGCGGCATGACGATCGTGATGACGACGAATTATTTGGATGAGGCGGACCAGCTCTGCGATCGGTTGGCCATCATCGACAAGGGAAAGATTATGACGCTCGGATCGCCGACCGAGCTGAAGATTGGGTTGGGCGGCGACATCGTGTCGTTGACCTTGAAGGATCAGAGCAAGATTCCCATCTTGGTGTCGGCCTTGACGAAACAACCGGCGATGCGAGCGGTCAAGGCGACGCCGACCGGTTTGGATATCCGGGTCGAAACACCTGAAAAGGCCCTGCCGGCTATCCTCGAGTCCGCCAATCGGCTGGATTGCCAACTGGAGTTTATCGAGTATCACCGGCCCAGGTTGGACGACGTGTTCATCGCCTATACGGGCCGATCGATTAAAGACGACGTTCTTGTACAGAAGGAGGGAGTGTGATGCGGTATGCGTGATGCGACGGGTCGAGGCAAGGCGTTGCTCGCAGCTTCGATACCACGTTTCACGTTTGACGTTTCACGGTTCACGCCATGAGCGACTGTTGGCAAGAGATCAGTGCCTTGACGATGCGGTGGGTCCGGCGACTGAGCCGCGAGAAATTCAGCATGCTGTTCACGCTCGTGCAGCCGATGCTGTTCTGGCTGATCTTCTTCGGCAATCTGTTCAAGCAGGCGGCGAATGCGCAAGTGACTCAGGCCCCGGACTACATCAGCTTTCTGACAGCCGGTGTGGTCGTCATGACGGTGTTGAACAATGGACTCGCCGGTGGCGTCGATCTGCTGTTCGACAAGGAGAACGGGTTTCTGGAGCGGTTGATGACCACCCCGATCCACCGGACGTCTGTGATCCTGAGCCGTTTCATCTTCGTGATGACGATTACGTCGCTCCAAGTCCTTGTGATCCTCGGAGTGGCGTTTCTGTTCGGTGTCCAGCCGGCGACGGGGCTTCTCGGTATCGCCGCAATTCTGATGATTGGAATGCTCTTCGGAGTCGGTCTCACGGCGATTTCCATGGCGATGGCTTTTTCCGTAAAAAGTCACGGCGATTTTTTTTCGGTGCTGGGGTTTCTGTCGCTCCCGATGATTTTCTTGAGCTCGGCCTTGGTGCCCTTGGCGGGGATGCCGGCCTGGATGGGGTTCCTGGCGCGTTTTAATCCCATGACTTGGGCCATTGACGCAGTGCGGCCATTGATCCTCTCCGGTTGGACCGAGGCGCTCCCCCATGTCGGGATGGTTGTGGTGGTCATGGTGGTGTTTGACGCACTCTGTCTCTACGGGAGCGCGAAAGTGTTTCGTCGGGCGATGGGCTGATACACGGGTTTTTTGGGAGTCTTTTTATGCTGGTAAACGAGAGTCAAATCCGGGCCCTTATCAGACTATTGGCCGATGAGGACGAAAGGATCGTTCAGACCATCAGCGGTAAGCTCGTCGACATCGGTCCTTCTGCGGTTCCTCTGCTTCAGGAAGCGGAAATCGAACAGCCGGAAATGGCCGACCGTCTTATGTCAGTGCTCGAGGAAATTCGCGGTGGCGATCTCGAGGATGAACTGACACGGCTGGCGGCGATGCCGGATGGCCAGATGGACCTCGAACAAGGCGCCTTCTTGATCGCCCGGTACGCCTATCCTGCCTTGGCGGTGACATCGTATGCGCGGCAACTCGATGAAATGGCGCAGGAGGTGCAGGATCGGATCGGTCCACGGGCATCGGGGGAGGAGACAATCAAGACCTTGAATCGATACCTCTTTACGGAGCAGGGCTTCAAGGGCAACACGAAAAATTATTATGAGTTGGAAAATAGCTACTTGAATTGTGTCATCGATCGGCGAACCGGTATTCCGATCAGCCTGTCGACGGTCTATCTGCTCGTCGGGAAGCGGCTGAATCTTCCGGTTCATGGGATCGGGATGCCAGGCCATTTCTTAGTGAAGTACGAGTCCGATCGCTACAAGGTATTCATCGATTGTTTCAATGGCGGGGCCTTGCTCACCGAGAAGAATTGCCAGAGGTTCCTCACGGAAGCTGGTTATGGATTCGACGAAAAATACCTGCAGCAAAGTCCTGTGCGCGCGATTCTCTCTCGCATGATCAAGAACCTCCTGGCCATCTATGCCAAGCTCGATGACCCCCTCAAGAAGGCTCGGCTGACGAAATTCATCGAGATCTTGGGGTGCGATAATCGGGAAGGGGGACTCTGAACTGGTGCAGAGGTTTATTTGGTTTGTCTGGTTTTTTGGTTGAACGATTTACCAAATAAACGAAACAAACCAAATAGACCAAACAACAGCATTCTACTCAGAGTTTGATCGCCATCAAGTCCTGACCGAGCACAATCTTTCCCTCGAACCTTTCTCCTGCCTGTTCCCGCACATCGTATCGTTCGGTGATCGGATATAAATGCGATAGCACGAGCCGGCCGACTCCCGCCTCTGCCGCCACTTGCCCGCACTGTCCGGCATGCAGATGAACCGGGTTCGGTCGGTTCGCTGGGAAAGAGCAATCCAGCACTGCGAGATCGGCATCTCCACACAGGCGCACGAGGCTGTCGCAGTATTGCGAATCGCCGGAGTAGGCCAGGGCTTTTCCGCCATATTCGATGCGATATCCAAGGCAATGGAGATTCTCCGTGTGGGTCACGGTTCGGGGAATCACCGTCGTCTTTCCGATCGCGAACGCCCGATCGGCGACTTCTTTGAAGTGGACTGGGAATGGCGCATGGGTGAAGCCTGGCAGGGTCGTGAAGAGGGTTCGGAAAAATTGCCTCGTGCCTCGCGGGCCGATGACAGTGAGTGGAGGGCGAGTGCCTCCCTGGTATTTTGTAAAGATCATCGCATCGAAGAAATAGGTGATGAAATCGGAGAAATGATCGGCGTGGTAGTGGGAGAAGAGAATGTGGGTGATCCGGTGCCGGTTCACGCCGGTCTTTAGGAGGTTCGCCAACGTGCGTGGGCCAAAGTCCAATAACAATGTGTGGTCGGTGCGGACGAGGTAGCCCGAGGCTGCTCGCGTAGGATGGATGTTTGTGCCGGATCCGAGAATCGTCAGCTGCATAGATCTCATTCGGTCGAAGATGAGGTTAAGGGGGAAGCCGGCCCGGCCTCCTCCCGGAAGCTATCCCGAAGTCGTAGGAGCAGCGAACGAGCGATATCGACATCCTTTTGACTCAGTGCCCGTTCGAAGAAGGGCTTGATGAAGGCGATATGTGCGGCAAAGGTGTCGTGGAACATCTTGTCGCCCTTTGGGGTCAATTGGATTTTGATGCAGCGGCGGTCGCCCTTTACGGAATCTCTCCGAATGAACCCTTTCGTGAAGAGCCGATCGAGGACACCAGTTAAGGTGCCCTTGGTGACCAACGTGCGGGCCGAGAGTTCGGAGCAGGTGAGCCCGTCTGTGTCGCCGAGCGTCGCGATCACATCGAACTGCGAGGGAGTTAAGCGCAAGGACTTGATATGACGATTGTCGATTAGTTCGAAAGCCAGATAGGCTTCAACAAGAGGTCGCAAGACTTTCAGATAGGGATCGTCTTTCAGATCGGGTAATTCCATGGCGAGAGAGTAGTCCGTGCTAGGACAAAGCGTCAAGAGGGGGGAGGGCAGCCTGGCCGTCCTCCTGCTCGCGGAACGCGCACGATCAGAATGTGCTCGTTCGACGCGCGCAATAGAGGGTCGACCAGGCTGCCCTTCTAGCCAAACAAGGTAAATGTGACGAAGCCGGTCAGGAGGCAAGAATCGGGATAGGCGGCGTGACAGAATGGCGCACATTTAGGGAAGGGTATCTTACTTCATGGAATTCTCTTGGAAATTTTCTTTGGAATTTTCCGGGTGACGATTTTCAGCCTGACAGAATTAGAATGCTGAATTGTTAAGGAGCAGTGAATAAGGAAGGAAGAAAGGAGTAGGGAGTTTTTATTTGACGCTTCCGGCCTTCTGTCGTACCGCTCCGCACCCGTTCCCTCCCTTTGCTCAAGCTCCGATGCAATTACCGGCGCGAATCGAGTACAGTGTGCGAATTATTTCTCTTTGTCTGATTCTTTGGAGAAGCCATGGCGATATTTCGACGACCCGAGCTGGAAAAAGATAACCCGATCGCTCCGCAGATGTATGCCGGGCCCAGGAGGAGGCGTGCGCTGTTACGTGAAGCCTCGGTGTCGCCTGCCTCAGGGCAGGGGGACATGGCCGAGACGCTGCAGGCCTTGACGGCAGCGGCGGAACGATTTGTGGCGAGCGTGCCGCCATCGAAGAAGCTGCAAGAAGAACGGAGCGCATTGCTGGAGGCGATCATTCAGGCGCAACAGCTCTTGTCGGGCATGCCCCTTCCCTGAAGGGAAAACCTACGAAAAAGAATAAGGGGCAGGCCTGACTAGTGACTTATTGGATGGAGTCGCTCGTCTTACTTGAAGCAATTGCGTATGTGCAATGGGGCATTGTTTGACGTTGCATTTTACGCTTTTGACAAGGCTGCCCGCCCCATCGTTCCACGCATGCCCGTTATTCCATCCTCTCCCATCCCTTTTCCCATCCTGCTAAGATGCTATCCCCATGAACACTCGTTCTGAATCGGGCCAGACGAACCTGGCTGCCATTGCGGTCCTTGTCGGCCTGATCATTGCCGGCGTCTGGATATGGAAACGTCTGTCGCTCGAGACCCAGGAATATGTAATCGATCAGGCCGTCCCCATGGCATTCGGGGGCCTGGTGATTGCGGTCGGGCTAGGGCTGGTGGTCCGGACGTTCACTCGCCGCGGTGCGAAACGGCGTGAACGCGCGAAGTTGTTGGCTGCGTTCGATCGAGCGACGGCACAGGAGAAGAAACTGGAGATTGCCTTTGCATTGATCGAAGCGAATGGGTACAGGGCCGATGGGCTGGATTCTGCGATCCCCGCCTTACGAGACCTCTTCGCGACGACGTTACAACATGAGTTGAAGGACGAGCAGCATCGGATTCGCGGGATGGCAGCCAGCTACCTGGGAGTCCTGAACGACAAGACCGTCATTCCCCTTCTGCTCAAGGCATTGGAAGATAGTCATGCCTATGTCCGTGCCAGCGCGGCGTTGGGGTTGGGGCGGTTGCGCGCTGCTGAGGCGAGAGAAAAATTGACGGCTGTTATGGAGGGGGATTGGGATCAAACCGTCAGGAGCCGATCGAAGGAGGCGTTGGAGCGGATTAGGCAGTCATGAAACCGTTCGAACAGGCGAAGCAGGCTGTACGCTAAAGGCTGAAGTATTGAGACTTCGAATCCTGACCGTCGGCCTTCAGCCTTCAGTTTTTTGGCTGCACCTGTTCGGGAATCCATTCGATGCAGGCGATTTCCGGTGCGCAATTTAATCTCAGAGGAAGAAACGACCATCCGAGTCCACGGTTGACATAGAGTTTGCGGCCTGGTTCCCCGTGATGCCCATCGATCCTACCGTTGCATCCAGGCGGGAGCCAGAATGTCGGCACGCCGGGGATGCGCCATTGGCCTCCGTGGCTATGTCCGCAGAGGATCAGATCGACTTCGTGGTGGTCTTCCAGTTGATCGAGGATATTCGGCGCATGGGCCAGCAGGAGGGTAAAACGATTCTGTGCGCTTGGCGGTAGACAGCTCAAGTCGGCCCGATGCAGGGAGGGATCGTCGACGCCGACAATGGCGATTTCGCCGCTGCCGATGGGAATGAAGGTGGTTTGGTTGATCAGGAAGGTGATTTTGTCGCGGTCGGCGAGTTCGCAATACTGATCGATCGGTACGCCGCTGTAGTGATCGTGGTTGCCGAGCGTCACGAAGACCGGCGCGATCTTCCGCAGGGCTGCGAGAAATCGAAACAGATGCGGCAGCCCCTCCGGCACGTTGAGGAGGTCGCCGGTGACAAAAATCCAGTCGGGGTGAAGTCCTTCGATAGCGGCGACGATACGATCGTGCCGTGGCTGATAACGATCGAGGTGCAGATCGCTGAGGTGAATGGCTCGCCGTCCGGCCATGGCGCTATGCCGATAGGTGAGTCGTGAAATTTCGTGTCTGGAAAGTCCGATCTCCCATTGGGGGGCGAGACTAAAGAGCCGGTAGAGGGGTTCGCTCAGGCAATATCCGATGAATGAACGGGCCTGGTCAGGCCAGGACCGCGGGCGTCGAGTCATCCCATCACCCGATCCAGTTCGACACGATCGGAAGGAGTCACGCGATAGCCCCGTTCATAGAGATCGCTCATCCCTTGCATCAAGGCGTCCATATTGCGTTTGTGATACCAATTGTCGAACCGTTCCGTAAGCGCCGCGACTTGATCCGGAGTCGGATCCCCGTCATGGTATGAGAGGGCAAGAGAGCGGAACAAGTCTTGAGTTTCGGCAGGGCTATAGATCGCGTCATCATTCCGGTCGGCGACCAAGGCAAATTCATAGAAGGTGAGGCTGATGGAGAGCAAGGCTTGTGTTTTGGCAAGATCGTTCCGCGCGTCGTCGATCCCGGCTGGATAGGTACGAAGACAATCCCATTCGGGCTGGGAAGAAGGAGTGCCTTTCCAACTGATTCCCTGTACGGATGGAGGAGGCGGATGTTTGGTTTTGTAAAACCATGAGACGCAGTTGTTCGCTTGGGCAAATGCCTGTTTGTCCCTGTGAATTTGCCGTCCGATATGTTGGGTGAACTGTTGAAACAGTTCGTTCTCTCCACCCGACGAGTTTTCTGGGAGCAGAGCACAGAGCAGAACGGTGAGGAACATTCCTGCCGTTAAGAGGATGGATGCAGGTCGTCGGACTCTTAGTGGATGCTGTTCAGGACAGCATGTCCGGTATAATGCTAAGAGAAAAAACATAGGAAAAGTATACCATGCGAGTTGCCTTATCGCGCTAGGAGGATGCCGAAACAGTCTGCCAGCGGTGGAGGCCGTTATGTGGTTTGTTCGGTTTGTCTCGTTTGTTTGGTTGAACAAGACCAACCAGAAACACAAAACAAACCAGATGAACCAAATCAACCAATCGCACGCGACTCTCACATGCGAATGATGAAGGGGCTGAGTGCACCATGACCATGCCGTTTTTGACAGAGGCAGTGCCGGGCATCGGTGGACAGATGCGGGCAATTCCGGAAGACTTTCAGGTCGAGGAACGTCCGCTCTATCTTCCTTGCGGAGAGGGGGAGCATCTCTACATCAAGATTAAAAAACGCCTGCTCTCGACGCCGGACCTAGTCCTGCGACTTTCCTCGGTCTTGGGTGTGAAGGCCCAAGCGATCGGAGTGGCGGGTCTCAAAGATGCCAGGGCTGTGACGACACAGATGGTCTCGCTTCTCGGCGTCACGCCTGACCGTCTGGATCGACTGAAGATAGACGAGCAGCTCCTGTCCGTGGAGGTGCTGGGCCGCCATCGCAATCGCCTGCGTCCCGGGCATCATGCGGGTAATCACTTTCGGCTGGTGATTCGGGATGTCGCGACGCATGCTCGTGAGACTGTGCCCCAGGCCACGGATATGCTGGTGCGACGTGGCGTGCCGAACTATTTCGGCCCCCAGCGTCAAGGTCGGAGCGGACAGAATTACCAAATTGGAGCCAAATTGCTGGTGGACCCAGCTCATCGAAATAGGCTCAGCCGATCTAAGCGCATGTGGTACCTCAACGCCTATCAATCGCACTTCTTTAATGACATGTTGGCAAGACGACTAGATCGGCTCGATCGTATCCTGGTTGGAGACTGGGCCATGAAAATGGAAAACGGGGCTTGTTTTCCGGTCGAGGATGCCATGAAGGAACAGCCGAGGGCGGATCGGTTTGAGATCAGCCCCACCGGCATCCTGTTCGGGTCTCGTGCGTCGTGGGCCAGCGGAGAACCGGGTGAGATCGAGCGGGCTGTGGTTGCTGAGAGCGGAGCCACGCCGGAGAGCCTCACTGAAGCCGCGAAAGCCTGCGGGTTTCGCGGTGAACGGCGCTCGTTCAGAACCCCCCTCGTCGGCTTGGAGTGGATCTTGGAGGGCTCAGTACTCACCCTCTGCTTCTCACTTCCACCAGGCGCTTATGCGACGAATGTCCTGCGCGAACTCATGAAAACGGATTCGCAGGCGGTTGAAAATACCCGCTAGCTTCGTTCTCGGCTCGTGAAAATCCTCAACGTAGCCGACCTGGGAAAAGAGCTGTTCCGACAGCTCGGGGTTGGGCGGGTGAGAATGGTACGCCTCCGGTTTTCACTCGCCTGCGGCCTCGCTAGCGGAGCATTTGAACCGTCTGCAGGAATGGCTACGCAGTACTGCCATGATTTGTTGCTTTGTGAGTTTTGGCGCGTGGTCAGGTCCGATCTACAACGGTTGGACCTTGATGGTAGAATCTGTGCGAGGCGACTAGGGGGGGAGTTCGATCAATGATGCATGATCAAGAAACCGTTTTGCTCCAAGGCCATATCATCGATTCGTTGATCCTGGCGAAGGTGCTAGACACGATACTGATGATGGGAGGCACATTCGATCTCGAGGATGTGCAGATTGGTAAGACTCGTGAGGAGCCCTCGCGTGCCAGAATCATCGTGCGGGCCTCGTCCGCGAAGTTGCTTGGCGAAATTCTCCATGCGATTCAACCCCACGGCGCGTCGGTCGAGAGTGAACGGGATTGCCGGCTGACTCCGGCGCCGGCGGACGGCATTTTTCCGGACGAGTTCTATGCGACAACCCATCTGCCGACTCAGCTGCGGGTCCATGATCAGTGGATTGAAGTGGACAGAATCGAGATGGATCTGGGGATTCTCGTGGACACAGTTCGTCTGACTGCCCGCACCATCCCAATGGGGGAAGTGAGGAGCGGAGATCTGATCGTCACCGGTCGTGAGGGTGTGCGGGTGATCCCACTGCAGCGGCCCCGCGATCGGGATGTGTTTAGTTTTATGGAATCGCAGGTCTCGTCCGAACGTCCCCACGGACATATTATCGGCGACGTCGCCAGACGACTCATACAGTTGCGAACAGGGTTCCGAGAAGGGAAAGCAGACAGCAAGGTGTTGCTGGCTGGAGGCCCGGCGATTGTGCATGCCGGAGGGCGCGAAGCATTGGCATGGCTCATCGAGGAAGAATTCATCCATGTTCTGTTCTGCGGGAATGCGCTGCCTGCCCATGATATGGAGCTGGATCTCTATGGCACATCTCTCGGTTATCGGCATGCGGCTGGGCGTGTCGTACCGCATGGGCATGAGCACCATTTACGAACCATCAATCGGATTAGGGCCATCGGTAGCATCGAGGAAGCGGTCAAGTCGGGAGTCGTAAAGACCGGAATTATGGCGGCCTGTGTCAGGCGAGGTGTCCACGTCGTCATGGCCGGTACGATCCGCGATGACGGCCCCTTGCCCGGTGTGATCACGGATTCGGTAGAGGCTCAGGCAGCCATGCGGGCGGCCATTCCCGGTATCGGAATGGCCCTGCTCGTCGCCTCGACGCTGCATGCAGTGGCGACGGGCAATTTGCTGCCTGCTACGATCCCATCCGTCTGTGTCGATGTGAATCCAGCCGTCCCGACGAAACTCGCGGACCGGGGAAGCTTTCAAGCTGTCGGGTTGGTTATGGACGCCGCGTCGTTCCTGCGTGAACTGGCGCGTGAGCTGGGAGCTCGACTGTGATTGTCGATCTCGTTGATTTGGTTTGTTTGGTTGATTTGGTTAGTCCGGTTCAACCAAATACACGAAACAAACCAAAGCAACTATCCAACGTTCTGGAGAGGTCATGAGCCATCTGCTGGTCTGCCCTCCCGACTATTTCGCGATCGAATATGAGATCAATCCATGGATGCGCCGTTCCAATGCCGTCAATTCAGATGAGGCGGTCCAGCAATGGCATCACCTCATGCAGGTGCTTGAAGAGGATGTGGGGGCGGTTCTAGAACGGATGAAGCCTGTGCCGGGATTACCGGATCTGGTGTTTACGGCGAATGCCGGCATTGTCGCTGGAGGCAAAGCGGTGCCGAGCCGGTTTCGTTACCCCGAGCGACGCCGAGAAGAAGTGTATTTCGAAGACTGGTTTCGCAGCCAGGGGTACGAAGTGATCACTCTGGACCCTGGATTTTTCTTCGAAGGAGCAGGGGATCTCTTGGGATTTTCAGACACCTGGTTCGGCGGCTATCGGCAACGGTCGGAGATCCGTGTCTTTCCGATCCTCAGTGACTGGTTTCATCGGGAGATCATTCCGCTCGAACTGGTCGACAACCGGTTCTATCACCTGGATACCTGCCTCTGTCCCTTGAGCGGTGGTGAACTTCTCTATTTTCCTTCCGCCTTCGATCGCTATGCGCAGAAGGCGCTTGCCGAACGGATCGATCCGGCCAGACGTCTTGCAGTTCCGGAAGCTGAGGCACTGAGGTTTGCTTGCAATGCCGTCTGTGTCGGGAAACATGTCGTGTTGCCGGCAGGTTGTCTAGATACAGAATCCCTCTTGATCTCACGCGGGTATCTTCCCCATCCAGTCCCGCTCGATGAATTCATGAAGTCTGGTGGCTCAGCGAAGTGTCTGACGCTAGCGCTCGACTAGCAAGATGCTGACCAACCACGTGAGCCTGATAGCCTCGCAAGGCTCGGATATTCACAAGCCGGTTCAGAAGCCGACGCAGGCAACTATTTTGGTCTTGCTGGGCTGCGACTACGTTGTGTCTTCGGAGGTTCCATTCGCGCCGGCTCACGGCGACGACTGGAAGGGGTGGCGAAGCGTTTCCATGCGGGCATTGTGGCCAGGCAGCCGGCAAGCAGGACACTGCTTCGAAGGGCCAAGCCAACGAATCCGCTTGATAGTGTGGAACCGGTCCAGGCTGTGATGCGTGCCACAAGGTCATCCCGTTCCTGGTCTACACCGATCGCTTCTTCTAATGAATCAGCTATGGCGTCTAACTGTTCCAGCGGGATTTCGCCGGCTGGTTCGGATGGGTTCGGCTCCTCGGAATTGCGAGGGTCGGCTATCTCAATCGGGACAATGGGCAAGGGAGTCGGATCAGGAATTGTATCCCACTGTGGCATAGCGAAGTCCTTCACTCTCTCGTTGGTGCGGCGGGGGTCTTCGAGTGTGAATCCTGTGGGGGCTGATGGTACCTCAGAATTGTGAGGTGAGGTCACGGTCGGTTCACCAACCGTCGAAGTAAGAGGGGTCGGCGTCAGCCCACCGGAAAGCGGAGTTCCAGGGGGGGGTAGTCCTGGCTGTGCGGTAGGCACGAAGGATGGCGGTAGCGGCGGATTATTCGACGGGGGCGTAACCCGTTCCGCGACATTTGTGACTGTTACTTGAATTGTCTGTGTCGTGGTTGCACCCTGGCTATCGGTGACGCGCACTTGCACCACATAGATATTGTTCCCGTCGGCATCGACCGGTACTTCAAAGTCAGGCGGTACGACGAAACTCAGCGCTCCGGTGTTGATGTCGATGGTAAACAGGGCTTGGTCGATCCCGCCGCTGACGCTGTAGGTCAAGGCCTGTGCGGGCAGATCCACATCGGCGCCGGTCACGATCGTCACCGCACTCACGTTCTCCGCCACGTTGTAGGTAGCGTGAGCGCCGCCTCCGCCGCTCACGATGGTTGGAGCGTCGTTCACCGGGGCGATTGTGAGGGTAAGGGTCGTGCTTCCGATCGTGCCGCCGGCACCGTCGCTGACGGTGAATGTGAAACTGTCGTTGGTCGTCTCTGACCCGTCGTGGACGTAAGTCAGTCGATTGGCCGCGATGTCGGCTTGAGAGAAGGTTGTCACGGAGACGCCTGGCGCCGTCGTGAATTCCAGCCGTCCATGTGCCGGACCAGTTCCAACTGAATAGGTCAGCTGGGCCGCCGCGTTGTCCACATCTGTCACGGTCAATTCGTTTGTGTCGATCGTATCCGCTCCACCCTCGGAGACGGTGCTGCCGCTGTTGGTCGTCAGCGTCGGGCCATCGTTGACGGGAGACACAGTGATGGTGACGCTCGCCACGTTTGAGTCAACCATGCCGTCATTAACTTTATAGGCGAAGGTGTCGGTGCCGGAAAAATTTGCATTCGGCCTGTAGACGAAGCTGCCGTCGGCACTCAAATGGAGCGTACCGTTCGATGGGCCGTTCACGAGAATGACGGTGCTCACGTCTCCATCGATCTCCATGTCGGTGGCCAGAAGCCCGGAAGAGGCATCGACTGTCAGCGTGCCGTCTTCCTGGATGGAATAGCTGTCGTTCCCTGCAATCGGCGTGTCGTTGACAGGTGTCACATCGAAGGTTAGCTGATTCGGTGCTGCGTTATATGCGTTGTTGCTGTCACGGACCGAGAAGGTGAAGCTGGCGTAGCCGGTACCATTCGCATCGGCTGCCGGTGTGAAGACGAGATTGCCGGCGGTGATGTCGGCTACCGCAATCACTTGCCCAGCGGTGACATCCACTCCGGACAACTGGAGCGTGCCGGAGGTTGGGAGGCTGTCGATCCGGACGGCGCTTAGACTGTCACCGGCATCGACATCGCTGAAGCCGAAGTTCGTAGCCGTCAGCGCGTGCGATGTGTCTTCATTCATCGTGACGGTGGCGTCAGCGCCAGTGGGAGCCTCGTTCACGTTGGTCAAGTTGATCATAAACGCCTCATTGTAGGTGAGGCCCGCGGCGTCGGTGACCTGGACGATGACGGGGTGGCTGGCCGCCTGTTCGTAGTTGAGGAGCGAGCTGTTCGCCACGGTAATCTGGCCTGTGCTGCTGTTGATGGCGAAGCGGCCGCCCGCCGTATCGGTGAGACTGTAGGTCTTGGTGTCTCCGGTATCGACATCCGTTCCGGTTACCGTGCCAACGACCGTGCCGGTCGATGCGTTCTCCGCTACACTATTGGCTGACAAACTCAGATCGGTTGGGGCCTCGTTGACGTTGGTGAGGTTGATCGTAAACGCCTCATTATAGGTGAGGCCCGCGGCGTCGGTGACCTGGACGATGACGGAGTGGCTGGCCGCCTGTTCGTAGTTGAGGAGACTGCCGTCGGCGACGGTGAGCTGGCCAGTACTGCTGTTGATCGCAAACCGCCCGCCGGCGGTATCGGTCAAGCTGTAGGTTTTGGTGTCGCCGGTATCGACATCCGTCCCAGTTACCGTGCCGACGACGGTGCCGGTCGATGCGTTCTCCGCTACACTATTGGCAGACAAACTCAGATCGGTGGGGGCCTCATTGACGTTGGTGAGGTTGATGGTGAAAGTCTCGTCGTAGGTCAGGCCGCCACTATCCGTCACCCGCACGGTCACACTGTGGTTCGCGGCCGCTTCATAATTTAGTAAGGACCCATCCGCCACGGTAATCTGGCCCGTGCTGCTATTGATGGCAAACCGGCCGCCCGCCGTATCGGTGAGACTGTAACTTTTGGTGTCGCCGCTATCAGGATCCGTCCCCGTGATCGTTCCCACCATGGTCCCATTCGTCGCGTTCTCTGCGATCGTATTGGCGGAGAGTGCCAGATCAGTGGGAGCCTCGTTCACGTTGGTCAAGTTGATCGTAAACGTCTCATTATAGGTGAGGCCCGCGGCGTCGGTGACCTGGACGATGACGGGGTGGCTGGCCGCGCTTTCGTAGTTCAGGAGATTTCCGTTGGCCACGGTGATCTGCCCGGTACTGGGGTTGATCGCAAACCGCCCGCCGGCGGTATCGGTGAGGCTGTAGGTCTTGGTGTCGCCGGTATCGACATCCGTCCCGGTTACCGTGCCAACGACGGTGCCGGTCGATGCGTTCTCCGCCACACTATTGGCAGACAAACTCAGATCGGTTGGGGCCTCGTTGACGTTGGTCAGCCTGATCGTGAAGGCTTCGTCGTAACTGCTCCCTCCGCTATCCGTCACTCGTACCGTCACCGTGTGACTCATGGCACTTTCGTAGTTCAGTAACGTGCCATCGGCCACGGTAATCTGCCCGATGGAACTGTTGATCGCAAACCGGCCCCCTGCCGTGTCGGTCAGGCTATAGGTCTTTGTATCGCCACTGTCGGGATCGGTCCCTGTGACCGTTCCGACCACCGTCCCATTTGATGCATTCTCAGTAACCCGCCATGTCAACGATGGTGTGGATGCCACCCATCCCGATCCGGAAACCGATCCAACGGTTAGATTACGGCCTGCAACTGTATCCGAGGTGCTTCCTCCAGAGAGATCATTCATCGTCCAGTCGGCGACGAGGCCAGACTCGGAGTTGGACACATCTTGGTAGAGATAGGCTGAGATTTCAGCTGCCGTGCGAACGTCGTTGAAAACTCGTACGTCCTGAAGAGTTCCCTTAAACACTTGATTGGTTTGAAACCCCCCGCCGACGCGGTCCTGGTCCATTCCCACGACCACTGTTCCGCTCGATCGAGTTGTGTAGCCGGTCTGAAGGCCGGTTCCGGTTCCGACCTGGTGGCCGTCGACGTAGAAACTATACCCTCCGTTTGTTGCGCTCCAGGTGGCACCAAGGTGGTGCTGCCCTCCATCGAACAAACGACTTGCATCATAGCCCGAGAGATCGACTCGACTACCGTTAATGGTGAGGGTCAGTTGACAAGTGGAAGGAGCGGTTTGGGCGATACCAACACGCACTTCGTTATCTGACCCAGTTGTTGCGTAGGAGAGGAGCACCCTGTGTTCACCATTGACCGGGGTGTTGCTGGAACTGAACTGCGCCTCAATGCTGAATGCAGTGCGTCCCCCCAGAATTGCGCCACCGTTCGTGGTGTACAAATACGAGTTGTTTCCCCCGTCGGTATTTAAGTCGATCCCAGTTCCCGTAGACTGGACGATATCGGTTGGGCTCTCGTTTATGTTCCCAACCGTCACGGCAATGGCCTGGGTATCCGTTCCGCCATTTCCGTCTGACACCTGCACCGTCACATCGTAAATGTTGTTACCGCCGGCATCGGTGGGGGATTCGTAGTTCGGAGCGGTGGCAAAGCTGAGTTCGCCCGTGCTGCTGTTGATCGTAAACTTGGCCGCGTCTGCGCCGCCGCTGATCGAGTAGGTCATGGTTTGGCCTGCATTGGCATCGCTTGTGGTGACAGTCGTGACGGTCGTCGTATTCTCCGCTACTGTGATCGAGGCCGTGGCACCGCCGCTATTGCTGGTGATTACAGGGGCCGTGTTTGTCGAGCCAGTGTCATAACTGACTTGGACGTTGTCGACATAGAGCCGGTCACTCCCACCAGTGCCTGTCACAATGAATTGTATTCGCGTGTTTGCCGATGCATATCCAGAGATGTCGAAGCTCGCGCTTCCACTCCCTGTAAGCAGTCTGCTGGAGAACACTCCACCGCTCAACGTACGATAAGTAGCCCCACCATCGTTTGAGACTCGCGCTTCAACCCGGTCGGATTCGGTCAGCGTGTTGGAATAGTCAAAGGTCAAGGTGGCGCTGGTGGCGCCGCTCAGGTTGACACCTCGACTAATGGCGTTCCCTACGGTGTCGGTATCGATCCGTAACTGACCCGAATTGACACGAACATCCCCTCCACCTGCGCCACCACCGTCGGCATCGGTCTCGGACCAGCTTGTCGACCATGATTGGGTACCGTCGTTGTTGGAATACGATGTGCCGGTAAATTGATCTCTAACGGTCTGTGTACCAAGAAGGCCGGTCCAATTCATCTGCGCTTCATCGGTCGGGAGGAGTTTGGTTTCGATCGCGCCGGTCTTGACCTCAAAGTCCCAGTCGCCGCCAAGGGAGATATGACCGGTAAGATCGTTGCTGGCCTCAACATCGGCCCCGGTCATGTCCGCCAGCCGGTCGACAGCAAGTTGACCCGCTTCGCCTTTAGCGAAATCGCATCCGTAGACCAGGATGTCCGCTTGTTCGGAGAGCGAATGCTGAATCGTGGCTAACTCGTCGGCATACCGGCCTGACATGGACTCCGCAGTCAGTGTGCCGGTTCCGAGATGCAATTCGCCGGCGTTCCCGTGCGAGATCAGATGGACGGCATCGATGCCTGAACGGCCTGACAGGGTATTGGCGATCTGTTCGACGCCATCCTGTCCGCTGTCGAGCATGACGACTTCAATGTTGGGATCCATACCGCTCAGAAGCTCTTGGTAGTTCGGCACGGTGGGATCGACGAACACGACTTCCGTTCGCGATTCGGCAGGCATGAAGGTCGAGATAGCCTGTAACAGATCCTGACCGTCGGCCTGGTCATGACTTCCACTCTCCACCGTCGCGTCGCTGGACACTGCTGCATCGGCCTGTTCCTGTGCAACCTGTTCTGTGGCAATCTCGGAAGCGGTGGCGGCGGCGGCGGCATCGAACATCAGGCGCGGCTCTAGACTTAACAGCGATTGCTTGAGTCCTTGCCGTTGAGGAGGCGTAGGCCCTTGAGCCTGAGGCATTTTTGACGGCTGACCGGTCTGAATCGGTTTTTTCATAGCGGCCCGGTTTGCGATGGTGCGACGTCCTCGAAAAGATCCGACTCTCTTATCGGCAAGGTTTACCATAGGTAAAGCGCGATGAGCCGTGCATACGCCAGTACCCTTTTAGAACCCGCTCTCTCTGATCAGGACCGCGGCCACTTGATCCCACGTCCGTCGTGCCAGGCTGGACGATTGTCCAGAGATCTGCACATGGCCTGAGACAGCTTGGTCGATTCCTTGTGTCGTCTCCGTCACACTCAACCGGACTCGATAGACCGACAGCTCCGACTTGAGCCGGCCCTTGTCGTCTTTGCGCACCGGCACGTCGCCGCCATAGATGGAGGCCAGGTAGGGCACAGTAAATTCGCGCTCGTCCATCTCGGCGATTTCCGTGATTTTCGCGTCGACTGCGGGACGAGTCAGATCGGTGGGAATGAATTGCGCAGATTGCCCTATCTCCAGGTAGGCGATTTCATTCACGGCGACAAGGCCTTCGACTTCGATGTGGGCAGGGTCGACGATATAGGCAACCGGGACTGTTGTGCCGATCCATCGACCAGGATGCAGCGAATCTTCATGGTCTCGGACGATTCCGGTGACCGGGGCTTTCAATCCCAGATTGTTCCGCTTGGCCTCCAATCCGGTCAACTCGACAAGCCCTGCCTTCAATGACTCCGCGATCACCTGTGCCTGCATGCGATCTCCCACATGGCCCGCTTGCCGTCTCAGGCGATAGTCCCACATGGCCACCCGTGTCTCTGCCAGGTGCATTTCATTGTCCAATTCAGGGTTCCCCAAGATGATGAGCACCTCTCCGGCTTGAACCTGTTGTCCGTTGTGAATGCGGACTTCCTGAATGCGGCCCGGGGATGGCGCAAAGATCGTGGCATAGGACGAGGCATGGAGCACGGCTGGAATGGAGACGCGTGTTGGGAGCGGAATGCAGGCGAGCAAGAGGATCGTGCCGAGGACTGTGGCCGATATCCAAGCGCGTGGTGCTGTCGCGTAGAGGGAGCGATTGTTCCACCATCCCGTCACCTCCCGCACGATCGGCAGGACGATGAACCAGACGATCTCAACCATGAAGAGGGCGAGACCCAGGGCCTTGAAGAAGAGGTGGTAGACCATCACCGCGATACCGGTGAAGAGGATCAGCCGATACAACCAGATTGCCCAGGCATAGGTCACCATGGTGTTGCGCATGCCTGCCGAGACTGCCTCTGGCGGTGCGGTCGCGCGACCGAACAACAATCCTCTCAGCTTCCATTGTCCAAAGGAGAAGGCCCTATCCTGTAAGTTGGGAATGCCCAATCCATCCGCTAACAAGTAATATCCGTCGAAGCGCATCAGGGGATTCAGATTCACGGCGAGGCTCATGATCAGGCTGGTCGTGGCCACGACAAAGGCGATGCTGCGCAGCGTGCCCTCCGGCAGGAATCCCCACAAGAACGTCGCCAGACATGCCAGTCCCAATTCTGCGACGACACCGGCTGCGGCAATCCAGAGGCGCTTTCGCTTCGACGTTAGGCGATAGGAGTCGGATACGTCGGAGTAGAGGACCGGCATCATGACCATGAACGCCACACCGATCGTAGGAACCCGGCAGCCGAAGCGGGTGGCGGTATAGGCATGTCCAAGCTCGTGCACGACTTTCACCGCACAGAGCGACAGACTGTAGCTGATGGCTCCGTGCCAACTGAAAAAATAGAGAAACGTCGACGCGAAGGTGTCCCATTGGCGGCTGACGAGGATCAGCCCAACCAGGCCAATCGATCCGAAGATCCAGCTGGCTGCCGCGCTATAGAGGGGTGCCACGATCGGCAAGGTCGACTGGAGAAACCGGTGGGGGTGAACGAGCGGAATCTTGATGAACAGGTAGTGGTGGATGAGCCACATGAGCCAGTTCTGTTTTCCTGCTTCTGCTTGCGCCAGATAGTCCGTATGTTTTCCGCTGGCCGATTGCTCCGTCAGATTGTTGGCATAGAGGAACTTGACGAAGTCCTCGACATCCTCCGGTGCGATCCGGCAGGTCGTGTCGCGTGTCATCGCTGTGTGGAGCTGTTCGATGGTTCCCGCCTCCCACCGTTGGAGCATCTGGTAGGCGGTCCATTCGATTTGGAAATAGCGGTTGCGGATCGGATCGACGATGGTCCAGGTCGGTACCCCGTCCGGAGTCGGCGCGCCTCGCAGGAATTGCAGATTGGCTCTCAGCGGAGGGAGTTTGTGTTCTGCGGCGGCTGGGGCGGCAGGAGAGACCATGGCTAGTAGCCGATCCGTTGGCGCAGGGCGATGAATGGATGCCGTAAGAGCAAGTAGGCCAACGGCGCCCATTCTCCGTAGAGCTTGGCTGTGCCCTGCCACCCGATTCGGATCCGGGGGTCGGCCTGTGCCAGTTCGGCCGTCACACGATAAGCCAGGATGTCTCCCGGTAATACGTCGGCGTGGTAGCTCGCATGTGTGACGGCGGCAGTGAACGATTCCAACGGCAATGCGTTCAGAAATGCCATGACCTCCGCGCCTTCTTTGAGGACAATGGCGTCGGCAACAGGTAATTCGATGCGCAATTCGATCCGTTTGGGGTCGGCGATTTCCATGATGCGTTCCCCGACCGTGACAGGGCGGCCGATCCAATCCGATTTGTCCGAATACAGCAGCACGCCCTGCTTCAGGGCCGTCACGTCCACCTGGCCGAGCATTTCTTTCGCGTAATCGAGTTCGGTCTGACGCAAATCTGCCTCCGCCTCTTTCAACGGCGCGTCCGCCTTTCGCTGGGGATCGACGAAGCCTGCTTGAACGGCTTGCTGGTATTCAGCTTGGGCGATCGCCAGCTGCTTCTCTGCAACGCGAAACTGGTTGCGCAGGTTGATATCTTCATAGCGAAAGAGCGGCAGCCCTTCCTTCACGGTCTGATTGGGGGGAATGAAGACGTCTGCAATGACACCATCCATCGGGGCGCTCACGACGACAGGATCTTTGGCCATGACCTTGACCGGCGCCAGGGCCGACATCCGAACCGGTATGCAGAGCGCCGCAACGATTGCGGCGGCAATCAACCAAACCGACGGTTTCTTGATGGTCATCGACCAGTGCCGTGTTTTCTTCGACAAGGCTTTCCATGCGTAGGCATAACTTCCGGCCAACCGATGGACGATCGTGACATCGTTCTCCTGCCAGGGGGTGTCTCGTTCGAACCACCAGGTGCCCAACACCGTTTCGTCCGGGTGTTTCAAGGGGCACCAAAAGACATGCCCTTTGACAAATTCATGCCACCCCTCGCGTAGTTCCTCCGGAGCCAGATCCTCTGTCACCATCATCGGCTCATCGGCGTTCTGGTTCTTCAGGAGCGCCCGTCCCATGGCCTCGAGCCAGAGGATCATCGGCGCGTCGCGATCGACAAGCGCGACACTCGAAGCGCTGACGACGTGGAATGGTTCCGTACCGGGGTCAGGGGAACTGAGGAGGAAGGCCTGTTCGTAAGGGATGAGCCGGCGTGTTTCGTTCACGCAGAGAAATTGAAGTTCCTGTACGGTTTTCGCGGCACGGATCTGCCCTTCGAGATGCGTCAGCGCCGCCAGATGGATTAGCGTAGTTATCTGTTGTGAGGTCGGTTCGGTTGTGGTGGCCACGTGAATGCTCTAAGGATGTGAGAGTGAGAACTGTGCAGTGCCGCTCATGCCGGACAACACCTCCGGAGGCAACTTTTCAAAGGCTCCGATCACTTTGATGGTTTGACTGGCCGGATCGACGGTCGCGCCGATCTCCATCACCTTCGCCGCGTAGCTGCGTTTCGTCTCGTCCACCACAAATGTGAAGGCCGACTTGCGTTTGAGCCAGGAGAGGGCGGACGACGGCAATACCAGTTCGATCTCCAGGCTGGTGTCGTCCAGGAGGCTGATCAGTTTGTCGTTGGGAAACACGTTTTCGAATTCATTGACGATGACGCTGACGACACGACCGCCGAAGGGTGCGACGATTTGGCAGCCTTTGATGGTTACCTCGGCCACTCTGATTGCGGCGAGGGCTTTCTTGGCCTCCGCTTCCGATATTCCCAAATCCAGCGTACTGACGGCGTCAAGCGTGGTCAGCTCGAGGTTGTTCTTGTAGGTCTTGTCCTTGACCTCATGTTCCGCATGGGCCACGGCCAGTTCCGCCCGGTACTTGTCGCAGTCGATCTGCACCAGCATCCGGCCCTTTTCGAACCGCTGGCCTTCTTTGTAGGGCAATTGGTTGACGCGACCCTGAATTTGGGCATAGAGGATGGCTTGGGTTCCCGCTTTCACCACGCCGCGCATGACTCCGCCCTCCGACTTGATCGCATAGACCGGCCGGTCGCCTTTGGACCAGCCGGTCTGGGCGGTCAGTGTTGCGATTCCGAGGGCGATGGCGCTTGCGATGTTAACGGGCGACCAGAGACGCATGGGCTGCTTCTTTCTCTATTTGACCGATGTCTGTTGAGATGGTCGGTTCCCAGAGCCGCCGCACGGCGTCGGTCAGAGCGGCGATGTCCTGACCCTCTATCGCCGGAGGAACGGCTTCTTCTCCGACTGCGGCCCGGAGGGTTGCGTAGGCCGATTCGGTTCCGGCTTGCGCAACATCCAGGCGGGCCTCGGCCAGAATGTGATTCATTTTTTCGCGCATGAGCGTGAGATCGTTCGTGCTGTTCGTGAGCCACAGGTTTTTTGTGTGTTCGGTAATAGCGTGCTGCGTCTCGCGATACTGTTTGGCATTGTTCAACTCATCCTTGGCCAGGAGGAATTGCGCAGCCCCGACATGGATCTCTGTGATAATGGTCATGGTAAGCGCCATACTTTGGGCTTCGAGGACTTTGCCATGGGCCTCTACCGCCTTATACTTGGCAGGGACGCGAAAGACGCCGAGCAGGTTCCAGCTGATCTGTGCGGCGTAATTCAGCCAGTTCTGATACAGAAGAAAGCTGTTGCTGTTGTAATAGCCGCCGAACTGCAGTTTCATGCTGGGAAACAGCTCAAGCAGCGTAGCCTTCGCTTCTTTGGCATTGATACGTTTCTGATAGTCGATGGTTCGTAGCTCAGGACGAAACACCAAGGCCTGCTTCTCGAGAACCTCGATGTTCAGGTTCACGATCGGATCGGTTTCTTGGCTGCTGAGCTGTTCGACCTGAAACTGACTGCCGGGCGGGAGTCCCATCAGGGCGGCCAACTGAAACTTTGCCGTGACGAGCTCGCGATACAGTTTTTGCACTTCTCGCTGAATATTCAGCATGTCCCGGCGATAGTTCAGCGGGCTCAAGGGGGTCTGCAGCTTCTTGTCGTAGATTACTTGAGCCTGAGACAAGGCCTTTCCGACCATCGAGTCGAGGGCTTGAATTTGTGGTAACAGGCGCTCCGCGCTCACGCTTCTCCAGTAGGCGCTCCGCACTTCCTGCAGGAGTCGGACGGCAATGCGGCGTTTCTCTTCTTCAGCGATCAACATGTTGTCGCCCGCCTGCTTGGCGCGGACATAGGACAATCCGAAATCCAAGATGTCCCAGCTCAGGGCAAGATTACCGGTGAAGATATTTTTATCCATCGAGGTGAACGGTTCGAGGAGCTGCCTTCCGGTAACGAGTGAGCGTCCGGCACTGGCGCTGAAATTGTTGCGGCCGTCATAACCGGCATTGGCCGCTAGTTGCGGAAGCAGGGCATAATTCGACACGTTCAGTTGTTGATGGGCCAGCGCGGCCTGCATGGCTTTGACCTTGGCATCCAAGTTGTATCGCAGGGCCCGAGCCATGGCCTCATAGAGGTTGATGGGCCTCGTGATCGGCTCATAGTCGTGCGAGAGCATCTCACGATCGGCAGTCACGCGATTCTGAACCTCACCCGTTGTCAGCACTGTCGGTTTCACCATGCAACTCGTCATCAGCATCAGGGCGCAGACCAAGAGCAGCGTGCGTACCTGTGACTCGGCCATTGACTTCCAGTATCCTCGTTGGCGAAAGGTTTCTGCGACGTTACTGTTTCGGCGGAATAGAGTTGAAACTTGAATCAATGGAGAGAGTCGGAGAACAACCGATGCTTGGAAGGAGAGGGACAGAGTATTAGGAAGAGGGTCTTATTTTATGAGGATTTATGAGCGATTTCGAAACAGAAAAGCCCCGTAGAGCCCTGCGATAGCGATGGTGACGAGTTCGATCGTCAGCAAGAGTCGGCTCATGATGGCATCGGCGGTCGGTGGGCTGAGAATGAAATGCATGCCGAGAAACTCAGGGGGCTTGGACGGCGGGGTTTCCCAGGGTGGGAAGAGGATTGCGAGGGCCAGCATCGCCACCATGCCGTATATGACCTCGAGGTTCAGTTGGCCCGGTTTCGGATTGATGCGTGGCGGTGGTGGAGGGAGTTCGACCGGTTCTGCATGGAGGCGTTGGCCGCATTGAGAGCAGTAGCGGCTGATTTCCGGGAGTTCCTGTCGGCATGACGGGCAGAGTTTCATGGGGGTAAGCTACACCGAACTCTGTCGGTTTACTAGCAGGGTGTTGACAAACTACTTGAGCGTGACAGGAACGCAAGGCTTGAATACTCACAGCTCCGTTCAGAAGCCGTCGCAGGCTGTTCAGAAAGGCCGTTCAGCAAGGGGAGGGATGGCCCGGCCCGGTGGGTCCCCGTGCTCGTGCAACGCGCGGCCTCAGCAGGCCCTCGTTGGACGCGCGCAGGGGGGGGACTCATCCGGGCCATCCTGGTCTTTCTCCCTGCCGGGTAGTCGTCTATACTTCTTGGCTCTTTGGGCTGATCGGATTTTCTAACCTGTGTGAGAAAGAGGTCGGGCATGGTCCAATCGGACTACGTCTTTCAGCGAGTTGAAGATCGATGGGAATTGGAACGGCTTCGGATGATCGAGAAGGTATTCGATCCTGCGAGCAGGAGACGGCTCCTGGCCGCTGGTCTACAAACTGGTTGGCGTTGTCTGGAAGTCGGGCCAGGCGCTGGTTCGATTATGACCTGGATGAGCGAGGTGGTTGGTCCGACGGGTCAGGTCGTGGCGGTGGACCTCGATCCGAAGTTCCTCAGCGGAGCGGAGCGACCGAATGTGAGTGTTGTGCAAGCCGATATTCGTACCGCTCAGTTGCCGCAACAATCGTTCGATATGGTTCATGCCCGATACGTCTTGATCCATCTTCCCGACTACGAGACGGCGTTAGAGAAGATGTTCAACAGCCTCAAGCCGGGAGGTTGGCTTGTCCTGGAGGAACCTGACTTTTCAGCGTCACATGGGATTACCGGCAATGGGCAGGAATTGCTGTCTTTTCGAAAGGTCAATCAAGCCATCGAACAAATGTACACGGGATTGAAAATGGACTACGCGCTGGGACTGAAGTTGCCTGCCTTGATGCAACGGCGAGGGCTGCAACGGCTCACCGTGGAGAACGATGTCCCGCTCTGTGCTGGCGGGACAGGTCTGGCTACGGTGATGAAGATGTCCACAGAGCAATTGCGAGAGAAGTATCTGGCCACAGGAGTCGTCGACCAGTCCGATCTCGAACGGTATTGCCGGTTTGCAGACGATCCGGACACCTGGGCCATCTACTACGCCACAATCGCCGTGAGTGGTCGGAAGGCCGGTGGATGAGATGTCTGTCGTTACACCGGTGTTAGTTCTGCCGGGTATTGGCAACTCCGGGACGCAACATTGGCAAACGCTCTGGGAGCTGCGCCATCCTGATTGGCAACGTGTGAATTTGGGAGAGTGGAACAGTCCAGCCTGTGACAATTGGGTTCGTGCGTTGGATGCCGCCGTGCGGGCTTGTTCTTCTCCACCCGTTCTGGTGGCCCATAGCCTCGGCTGTCTCCTGGTGGCTCATTGGGCGCAACGTTCAGCGCTGGTTCCGAAGGGCGCGTTTCTCGTAGCGGTGCCCGATCCGCAGAGCACAAACTTTCCTGCCACGGCGTGCGGATTTGCACCGGTGCCGATGGTGCCGTTCGCGTTTCAGAGCTTTGTGGTCGCCAGCGCCAATGACTCGCTCGGGTCGCTGGGCTATGCCGAACATTGTGCGATGGTTTGGGGGAGCACCTTTGTCGATATCGGCCAGGCCGGCCACATCAATGCCGACAGTGGGCATGGTGAATGGAACGAGGGGTATGACCTGCTTCAACGATTCATGGGCGTTCTATCAGCGTGAAGGGCTCAGCCTCTCAGACGGCCGGAAATTAAAAGAGGATCTGATATGAAGCCGGTGGTACAGCTCGAACGGACCGGGTGCGGCATTGCAAGCATAGCTACACTCGCAGGTGTGAGCTATGCACAGGCGAAGCATGTGGCGAATCGGCTCGGCATCTCCGCCGACGATCCAAGGTTGTGGTCCGAGACAGACCATGTCCGCAGGTTGCTCAAGGAGTATGGATTTCGGTCGGCACGAACCGATGTGCCCTTCACCACATGGGAGGCGTTGCCGAATCTTGCATTGCTTGCCATCAAGTGGCATGAAGAACAAGGTCGCGCTTTCTGGCATTGGGCGGTGTTTTGGCGTGGACCTCAAGGACCTGTCGTGCTCGACTCGAAGCGAGCCCTTCGGCGTCATGCGCGGACCGACTTCAGCCGTATGAAGTCGAAATGGTGGATTCCGATTGATCCGAGAGAGAAGGTTGAGGGAAAACCATTGACCAGGCACCGCCGTTCGATATCCGACGATAGGCCTCGCTGTAGTTGGGCTGGGGAGAAGCCACATATGGTTCGCTATCACGATCAGGAGTGGGGCAAGCCGGTGCATCGTGATCGCCGGCATTTTGAGATGCTGTTGCTCGAAGGCGCGCAGGCGGGGCTCACGTGGGACACCGTTTTGCGGAAACGGTCAGGCTATCGGAAGGCCTTCGCAAACTTCGACCCAAAGAAGGTGGCGCGATTTACAGCGAGGAAGAAAGCCGCGCTACTGAAGAACCCAGGAATCATTCGCAACCGGCTCAAGATCGACTCAGCAGTGACTAACGCGCAGGCATTTCTGGCGGTGCAACGGGAGTTCGGTTCGTTCGATCGCTACGTCTGGCAGTTCGTCGGTGGAAAACAGCAAGTGAATCGCCGGCGGACGATGGCTGAGGTCCCGGCCACAACCCCTGAGAGCGATGCCCTATCGAAAGATCTCAAGAGGCGCGGCTTCCGGTTTGTCGGCAGCACGATTGTCTATGCCTACATGCAGGCGGTCGGGATGGTTGACGACCATACGATCGACTGTTTCGTGAAACCGCAGAGAAGAGAGGCATCGTAAGAGTCCCCGCATGCATGTCCACCGTCCACAAGACCAACTCGCTGGCTGTGTCTGGCTCCCGTGCTTCGCGGATACAGCGAGGCTGTCTCTCACTCAGCAGCTTCTTTTTGTCTATCGATTGGCCGTTGGCAGCCGATTTGGTGTAGACGGGTGTTTTCTTCGTCATTTTTGTTTCACCATCGACCAGTTCCTCGCCGGCGTTCGACAGTCAGCGGACAACGCGGCGTTGGCCTGGTGGTTTCTTGCGCTTCCCGGCGCCAGTCCACAGCGCATCAGTAGAGAGAAGATTCCGAAAAGCTTGAGATGGTGAACGGTACCGGAGTACCGTGTTCAAAGGGGATAGCTGGTCTTCTAGTGTGAGGACGAGAGGCATGGCAACGAACACGATCACCGTGCGCTGCTGCATCGCGGGCGGTGGGCCAGCAGGGATGATGCTCGGGCTGTTGCTTGCCAGGGCCGGTGTCCCAGTGCTCGTACTCGAAAAACACGCGGATTTTCTGCGTGACTTTCGCGGAGACACACTGCATCCCTCGACCTTGGAAGTCATGCATGAGTTGGGGGTGCTCGACCGGTTCCTCGCGCTGCCGCACCAAAAAGTCCCACGCATGAACGGACAATTCGGCGATGTCGCCTTTACCGTCGCCGATTTTTCGACGCTCCCTGTGCGCTGCCCCTACATCGTCTTCATGCCGCAGTGGGATTTCCTCAGCTTCCTAGTCGAGGAAGGGAAGCGCTATCCCGCATTTCAGCTCCGCATGAACGCAGAAGTGACGGATCTCATCCGGGCCGGCGATTCTATCGTCGGGCTTACAGTCAATACGGGAGAAGGAGCGCTGGAGGTTCGCGCCGACTTGGTGGTCGGTGCCGATGGCCGGCATTCCGTTGTGCGCGAGCGGGCCGGTCTTTCGATCGAAGAATTCGGGGCGCCCATGGACGTGCTCTGGTTCCGACTCTCGCGGCGGGCCGGCGATCCAGTCGATCCGATGGGCCGCTTTAACCGCGGACGTATCTTCATTATGTTGAACCGTGCAGACTACTGGCAATGCGGGTTCGTGATCGCGAAAGGCTCCCGCAGTCACATCGAATCGCAGGGGTTGGTCTCGTTCCGCGAGAGCGTCGCTCAGCTGGCGCCGTTTGCGGCGGATCGTGTTCACGAACTTCAAAGTTGGGAGCCGATCAAACTCCTCACCGTGCAAGTCGATCGATTGAAGCAATGGTATAAACGGGGGCTGCTCTGCATCGGCGATGCCGCCCATGCCATGTCGCCGGTCGGGGGTGTCGGGATCAATCTGGCCATCCAGGATGCGGTCGCGACGGCAAATCTCTTGGCCGTTCCGCTGCGAGACGGCCAGATTACGACCGAAGATTTACGCAGGGTCCAGCAGCGGCGCGAGTGGCCGACCCGCATGACGCAACGAGTCCAGCTCGCGATTCAGAATCGCGTCATCAGTCGCGCACTGACCGATGGAGACAAGTTTTCGCCGCCATTCCCAGTCCGTCTATTGGCGTGGCTTCCATTCCTCCGCCGGATTCCTGCCCGGATGATCGGACTCGGATTCCGACCGGAGTATGTGCAGACGTCTGAGGCAAAGGCTGTGAATGCCTCAGCAACTGCCGCATTGAAATCTCGTTTCACGGCCTGACTCCGCACGCCTATCTCGCACGGTCGCTCTTGTCTTGTTGGTGGTCGGTCGAATATCATTTTTCTTTCTGGGTCCTGCGATCCACTGTCCTTCCATTTATTATTCGTAGCGCGTCGGTCGTCAGTAGGACGAAGCGCTTGGGTTTTGATTTAGTATAGGCAGTGGACGGTTCGGTTCAGGCTCCTCTGAGTTCGGCCTCGGCCTTGTTGTGCCGCAGTCTTGACAGGCGCATTCTTCGCTGATATTTTCGCATCGATGTGATGCAGATTCTGATGCAAAAGGAGGCATGATGAAAGCGATGACGTTAAGAAATCTTCCCCCCCAGTTGGATCGGACGATCCGCAAGCGCGCGAAGAAGAAGGGAGTGAGTGTCAACAAAGTGGTGATCAGTCTCTTGCAGGACCATCTCGGCGAGTCGGAGCGGAGGCTGGTGCGTCGGTACCACGATTTGGACGAACTTGCGGGCTCATGGAGCAAACAAGAGGCCAAGCTATTCGAACGAACGCTCGCGAAACAGCGGGGCATCGATCCGGAGATGTGGAAATGAGCCGTGTCTTACTGGATACTTCCGGATACTCCGCATTCATGAGAGGCGATGCGGTGGTCAAGGAGATGCTCCAGACCGTGGATGCCGTGTATGTGAATTCGGTTGTTCTCGGGGAACTGCGGGTCGGATTTCTGCGAGGCCGCACTCGGCAGAAAAACGAAGAGCGATTGCGGCAGTTCTTGGCCTCTTCCAGAGTCTCCATTGTCGCAGTTGACGATGAAACCGCTGAACGCTATGCCGTGATACTCGATGCGCTCTGGACTGCAGGCACCCCTATTCCGACGAACGATATTTGGATTGCCTCGTCGGCGATGCAGTATGGCTTGACGGTGATCACCACCGATGCCCACTACCTCAAGATTCCTCAGATTCTCGTGTGGCATACCCCGCCCGCCAAATAGGCCTAGCCCGCATTATTCATGACGGTTCGTCGCAAAATCGCGCAGTCGTGTTGCGAGACGGGCATATGCAGCCTGAGGACTGACACCCTTCTCCGCGTCTGCGCGTGGTGCCTGTCCCCGTCCGAACCGGGAGATGCACCGCATTCGCGCACAATCCCCTCATCCTGTTTCCTCCAACTCACTGTGGTTTGCCCCTCTTCCGTAGATTAGCCCCTTCCTAAGAAGGCTTGATCGAATGTTGAGCTAAGCCCTAGAGTGGCCTAACTCAACATTCTGATTGCTAACAAATGGAGCAGCACGGGTGTGCAGGGCATAGGTTTCGATATTACCGACATAACGAGTGCAGGAGAAGCCTATTGGAACAAAGCTTGAACGAAAACAGGATGCATCGATTCATCCAGGAGTCGTTATGATGACCTTCATCGGAATCGGCAAAAAAATATGTCGCTGGCATGGGCGCTTTCGCTACTAGCTGCGCTCGGCGCCTGCAGCTCCGGGGGCACTGATGGCGGCGATGGCACCGTGCCGGCGGCCGCGCCGTTGACCGGCACATTCGTCGATAGTCCGGTGCAAGGCCTTGGGTACAGGACGACGCCTTCTGGAATGTCAGGCCTCACGGACGCCAACGGACAGTTCAATTACAACCCTGGCGATACCGTGATCTTCACCTTGTTTGGAAGGCCCATCGGGACACCTGTGCCTGCTACCCCCGTCGTCACCCCCTTGTCGGTCTTAAATCAAAAGAGGGTGACAGATTTCTGCGCATTGAACCTGTCACAGTTGCTGTTGACGTTGGGGGGGATTCCTGCTGGAACGGATCCGATAAGAATACCCCCGCTGCCTCCGGCCGGTTTTCCTACGAGGCTGGACTTTTGTGCTGGAGGCTTCGATACGTTGTTCCCTGGACTTGTGTCGGAGGCAGTTGCGACGACCCACTTACAGGCCAACTTCTCAACCCTCTCGGTGACTGCGGCCGGTAACGGAATCGGGGGCCGTGTCACATTCGATCCGGCTGGTATAGGTTGTGGTGATGGGGTTGGTTCCTATGCCTGTCTTACCGACTTTCCTAAAGGAACTACTGTGACGTTAACCCCGGTTGGGGTTGGATTTGTCGGCTGGAGTGGCGGCTGTACTGGGACTGGTGCCTGTGTCGTGACGCTCGATGCCGATGCCTCAGTGACTGCCACGTTTAGCGCCACGCCGGGCCATGCCACAGTAAGAGTGGCCAGAGACGGTGGAGGAACAGGGATGGTCACGTCGACCCCAGCTGGGATCGACTGCGGGGCGATCTGTCGGGCTCTATTGGTTCAAGGGGTGGTGGAGCTCACCGCCCGAGCTGACCCCGGTTCTACCTTTGCTGGCTGGCACTTTAACATGGGGAATGCGAACTGCGCAGGAGTCGGCGTCTGTTCGATCCTGTTGACCGTGGATTCTGGCGTCAGTGCGACGTTTCGCCCCAATACACTGTCGGCGCTGGTGGGTCTCTCCATTTTTTCCGGTAACGGAGGAGGCGGGACAGTCCGGTGTAGTGCGAACGGAGGCGTGGTTGGACCCTGCGGCAGTTATTCGATTGGCACTACCATGGTCCTGACTGCCACGCCAAATGCTGTGTCGAATTTTACCGGGTGGAGCGGGGCCGGGTGCTCAGGCCCAGGGAACTGCACGTTTACATTGGCGGGCAATACAGTTGTCACGGCCAACTTCAATCGGCCAGTGCTCACAGCTCAACTGGTCGGAAATGGATTGGTCTCCTCGAATCCTGTCGGCATTAACAGTTGTGTGGCGATCTGCTTGGCGCCATTTGACAAGGGGAGTCTCGTTGCGCTCACGGCCGCAGGCGTTGGGTTTGCTGGCTGGAGTGGCGGAGGCTGTGCCGGCACCGGCCCCTGCCTGGTGACTGTGAGTCAAGATAGCACCGTCACGGCAACATTCAATCCCGTTGGTTTGCCAACCTTTGCCCAGCAGGCCTATCTGAAAGCGTCCAACACCAGAGCGCAGGATCAGTTTGGCGGGAGTGTGGCACTGTTCGGTGACACGCTGGTGATAGGAGCGCCGCTAGAGGACAGTAGTGCTACTGGTGTAAACGGGGACCAAGCGAACAACAGTGCCCCAGAGAGTGGTGCGGTCTACGTGTTCACGCAGACGGGCGGAGTCTGGAGCCAAGAGGCCTACCTGAAGGCCTCCGATCCCGAAGCGGCGGACCGGTTCGGCGCGAGCGTTGCGTTGTCCGCCGACACACTGGTCGTGGGAGCACCGTTAGAGCGGAGCTGCGCGACAGGTGTCAATGGTAATCAGGCAGATTTCGGCTGTCTCGGCAGCGGGGCTGCCTATGTGTTCACAAGGACGGGGGGAGTCTGGAGCCAAGAGGCCTATCTGAAGGCCTCCAACACCGGGGTGGATGACGCCTTCGGTCATAGCGTTGCGCTGTCCGGTGATACTCTGGTCGTGGGAGCGCACTTTGAGGACAGCGACATATTTGACAACATCGTGAAAAGCGGAACGGCCTATGTATTCATGCGGGTCGGGGGAGTTTGGAGCCAAGAGGCATTGCTGAAGGCTTCTAATACCAAAGCGGGAGATCAATTCGGCTGGAGCGTTGCACTGTCCGGCGATACGCTGGTGGCGGGGGCCAATGGGGAGTCCAGCTGCGCGACAGGTGTCAACGGCAATCAAGCAGGCACTGGCTGTCTCGGCAGCGGAGCTGCTTATGTGTTCACGAGGACGGGGGGAGTCTGGAGCCAAGAGGCCTATCTGAAGGCATCTAATAGCCGTCAGGGCTATGGGTTCGGCGGGAGCGTGGCACTGTCCGGCGATACACTGGTAGCTGGGGCCACGCATGATGGTAGCTGCGCAACAGACGTTAATGGCAATCAAGCAGATACCAGCTGCAATGCAAGCGGGGCTGCCTATGTGTTCACAAGGACGGGGGGAGTCTGGAGCCAAGAGGCCTATCTGAAAGCCTCCAACACCGGGGCCGGGGACTCGTTCGGCTGGAGTCTCGCATTGTCCGGCGATAAGGTGGTGGTGGGAGCGTTATTCGAGGATAGTAGCTCCACGGGTGTGAATGGTAACCAATTCTTTAACAACGCCGGTGACAGTGGGGCGGCCTATGTGTTCACGCGAATTGGAGGCATCTGGAGCCAACGGGCCTATCTGAAGGCCTCCAATACCGAGGCCGGGGACTACTTCGGCTGGAACGTGGCGCTGTCCGGCGACACAGTGGTGGCGGGAGCAGCCCGTGAGGGTAGCAATGCCACGGGCATGAACGGAAATCAGGTGAACAACAACGCGGTCAACAGTGGCGCTGCCTATGTGTTTATCGCGCAGTGAGGTGGTTGGTTCGAAACCGATTTCTCCTTCACCCTGACGTTTTCAAAGGGGGACAGGCACCGCCGCAGACGGCGGAGCCAGTCCCCTTCTTTAATTGGGACTCTCAGAAGAACTGACGAAGGCCTTGCGGTAGGTCGTCACTTTTTGGAGATAGCTGCGGGTCTCTTCGTAAGGCAGGTTTGCACGCAGTTGGTCATAGACAGCGGCTGGTTGGAGACCATTGATCTGGTTCACAGCCGTTGTCCGGTCACGCGAAAAGGTGCGGAACACGTTGCTTGGGCCGGTATTGTAGGCTGAAATCACGCAGTACTCGCGCGACACCTGATGGTCGATCGCTTCGAGCTGGTTGAACGTCAGGACATTGAGATAAGCGGTTCCCAGTTCCACATTATTCTCAGGGTCGAACAGATAATCGCGCGAGGGTGCCACGTCCTGGCCCTTCGCCTTTCGGTACGCTTCGCGGCCTCCGCTGGTCGGTACGAGCTGCATGAGTCCGTAGGCCGGCGCTGAACTGACGGCATAGGGATTGAAGTTACTTTCCGTCCGAATGATCGCGAAGACGAGACTGGGGCTGATCTTGTACTGTTCGGCGAACTGTTGGACCAGAGGGCGATACTTTTCAGCTTGCTTGTGCGAGAGATTGGCCGCCATTTTTATGGTGACGTAGGTGGCCGTTTTTTTGGTTCCGTCCTGGTCGACGTCCCGCTTGCCGGATTTGCCGGCGAGTAGATGCTCTGCGAATGGTTCCGCGTCGCCCGGCGTTCGAATCGCGTTGCCCTCCTGGTCGAGAACCAATCCAAGGAGGTAAGGCTCCTTGTCTCCCGTCAGTACGATTTCCTTATCGGAAAACAGGTCGACGGCTCGGGGATCTTGAGGCGTCAACAGCGTCGTCACGATGGCGTTCTTTAAGCTACGCTGTGGATCTTGTTCGTCCACCGTCTCGACGAGAATGTCGCCCTTGTCGAAGTCCACGATCGCGCGACTCTTATAGTTCTGCGTGTACTTCACATATTTCTTCTGCTCGGGCAGTTTGACTTCTTTCTTTCCCCATTTCTCGCCGACCTTGCCGCCGAGGGCCTCATAGAGAACTTTGAAATCACGTTGGGCGGATCGGATGTCTCTGAGCAACGACTCGGGATCGCGGGCATACTCATCGAGCCGACGTTTGGCGATCTGTCCCGGATCCTTGCCTTGGGCAAGATCGATAATAGTCTTGCCGGTCCGGCCTGATACGATTCGCTCCGCACCGGTGAGCACACGATCGGTTGTCTCACAGCCCGAGGCGATCAAGGCAACGGCGAGGATGAGTAGTAAGGGGAGCGAAGTCGATAGACGCATGGGGGCATTGTACAGATTTTTCTGCGGCCCGCAAGGTTGTCGTTATGCGGGATAACGACCGTTATTTCGTTTGTTTGGTTTGTCTCGTTTATTTGGTTGAATCAGGTCAACGAAACAAACCAAATAGACCAAATAAACCAGATTCTCTTATGCTTGTGGTTGGCCGGCGGACTCGGTCTGTTTGCCTTCGAGTTCGGTCCAGCGGTTATAGAGCCGTTCCGCGGCTGTGCGTGCCGCCTCCAGCGCTTCAGAGCGTGCCAGTAACTCTGCCGCATTGGAGGCGATGGCCGGATCTTCCACTGCTGCCTGACAGGAGGCGATGGTCTCTTCGGCCTTGAGAATTCGCTCCTCCATCTTCGCCCATTCCTTCTGCTCTCGATAGGACAGGCCAGTTTTTTTGGTTTTCGGAGGTGCATCCGACTCGGCGCGGGACGATTTGGGTGGCCGTACCGACGATGCGCGGGCCTGCTCTGCCGCCTTGCGTTCTTGCATGGATTCCCATTGCGCATAGTCGGCAAACCATTCAGCCTGTCCAGTGCCGTCCAGTGCAAGCAGCATGGTGGAGACGCGGTCTAAGAGCCATCGGTCGTGCGTAACCAGCATCAAGGCGCCGGGAAACTCCACCAGGCTGTCCTCCAACACGTCGAGCGTCGGAATGTCCAAGTCGTTCGTCGGTTCGTCGAGGATCAGGAGATCGGCCGGTTGCAGCATCAGTCGTGCAATGAGAAGGCGCGCCTGTTCGCCGCCAGAGAGGCGAGAGACAGGGAGGTCCAACTGCTCAGGCCGGAAGAGAAACCGTTTGGCCCATGAGACGAGATGCACTGAGCGGTCTTGATAGACGACCGAGTCGCCGTGTGGGGCGAGGGCTCGGCGGAGCGAGGACGATTGGTCCAGCGATTCGCGGTGTTGCTCGAACGTGACGACGCGCAATTTGTCTGCGCGGACAATGTTGCCCGCGTCCGGCTGGAGTGTGCCTGCCACCAGTTTGAGCAATGTGCTCTTCCCGCTTCCATTCGGACCCAGCAATCCAAGCCGCTGTCCCGGTCCAAGCAGCAGATCGAGATCCTTGATGATCTGTCGTCCGCCGAGGGATTTGCTGAGCTGTGTCGCCTCAACCAACTGCTTCGACCTGCGTCCCGACGCAGTGAAATTGATACCGGCCGGGCCCTGGTCTTTCCGGGCCTCGGTGCTGTTCAACTCTTCGATCATGCGGCCGGCCGAGTCGATCCGCGACTTGGCTTTTGTGGTGCGGGCCTTGGGACCGCGCCGGAGCCATTCCACTTCGCGGCGGACACGATTCGCCAATGACGCTTCATAGTTGGCCTGCGCATGAAGCGCGGCATCCCTCTGTTCCAGAAAATCGCTGTAGTTGCCTTTGGCTTCGAAGACTCCGTTCGGATAGCTGCGATTGATCTCGATCATCCTCGATGTCACGGCTTGAAGAAAACGCCGGTCATGGCTCACGACGAGAAAGGCGTGGGCTTCGGCGCGCAACAATCGCTCCAGCCACAAGATGCCTTCGAGATCCAAATGGTTGGTCGGTTCGTCCATCAGCAGGACGTCCGGTTCCAGCATCAGGGATCGGACGATAGCCAGGCGTTTCTTCCACCCTCCGGAGAGCGTGGCCACCGCCTGATCGGTGGCGGGGAATTCACCCAAGCTGAGCGCCGTGGCGATGCGGCCACTATGGTCATGGGGATCCAGGCCCTCGTCGATGAGGACCTGCGCGAGCACTTCTTCGATCGTGTGTTTCCCGTCCAACGACGGTTCCTGCGGCACGTAGCCGATGCGAAGCTGTCGGCGCATCGACCTGGTGCCTTCATCCGGTTCTTCGAGCCCTGCCATGATCTTCAGCAAGGTCGATTTGCCGGAACCGTTCGGTCCGACCAGTCCGACATGATCGCCCTCGGCCAAACCGATCGATAGTTCGGCAAACAAGGGTTTAACCCCGTAACTTTTGCTGATGGACTCGCAGCTCAGAAACATTGTCGGTGGCATAGCTCTACCAAACGAATGAAAAAATGTTGATCAGCTGATGGACGATCGGGCAGGACTATTCAGGCCAGGCTGGATCGCGAAGAACTCAGTGTACGGGGTGGGAGAGAGAACTGCAAGGGGGAGGGGATGGGATGGAATGGAAGCTGAGGATCTTCTTCGCTCGCGCAACGCGCGGCCTGAGAAGACCCTCGTTGGACGCGCGCACTAGGGGATCGGCCAGCCCACCCTCTTGGGAATGTGTAGGGGGTAGGGCAGATACGAGAGGACAAAAGGGGGGATGGAAGCTGATGGTCTCCTGTGCTCGCAGGGCCCCCACGATAAACGGTGGTCGCCCGATGCGCGCAGTCAAGGATCGCCTGGCAATTTTCTTGCGATAGGGGTTGGTCAGAAAATACCGCAGTCTATCTTGATTGGTTGAGGACGCAGTGCCATGGAAAAGTGTGCGGCGTTACAGTAGACTTGCCCTCAACGGATCGCTGAGGCTGCGGTGCTATGCAACAGTGGCAGGTTGTAGAAGCTCATGTTCAGGAGCTGATGAAGAAGGTGATCCTGCCGAAGGAGAAGCGATCTGTGCCATTGATGGAAAGGTGGAGCGTCGATCAGTCATGGACATGAAAGTAGAGGAGCGGCGGGCTACACTCCGTTTGCCTGTCCAGTTTCATACCACGGTATCGGGCTCCGCACAGCCCGATGGAGCAGGCATTCTGCTTGATCTCTCAAGTGGCGGGTGCCGGCTGGAAAGCCCGCTTCTTATTTTGCCGGGCCTCTCGTTAGAACTGCGCATCTATGTGCCTGGCTGGGAATGGCCGATCATAATTGATGGGGCGGATGTGCAGTGGGTGAACGAGGAAACCGCCGGGCTGGCGTTTGTTCAAATGAGGGAGACTGAGCGGCAGCGACTCGACGAGATGATTGCAGCTCGGCTCGCCAAGAAGTCCGAGGACGGCGACGAAGAGCGGTTCGAGGCGGCGCCGGTTGAGCTCCAAGAACTGGAAAAGGAGCTCTCGAAGGACCCTCGACTCGCAATCAGCAAGGGACTGATCTGGTTCGCTCAAGACCGGGAGCAATTCCGGTTTCGAGGGGGGAGCCTCCTCAGCAGAGCGTTTCCCAACTGCACCCAGGAATTCGCTGCCGCGCTCGCCGAGTCGGTAAAAGCCGGCGGCGATACGGAGGCAGATTGCTCCCTGGCGATTCTCCAGAACTATCCTGGGGAGACATCCACCGACGCGGTCTTGAAAGAGATTGTGTCGCGATTTCCGAATGACGAACGCAAAATAGGCGGAGTCAGGAGCAACATCAACAGCACCGGAGTGGTCTCTGGTGACTTCGGGCTTGCAGAAGCATGGCGCGGCAAGAAAGAATTGTTGGCGAAGTGGCTGACGGACGGACGACCTGCAGTCAAAGCGTTCGCCGAGACGCACATTGCAGAACTCGACAAAATGATCGCGTCGGAGCGACGCCGCGTGGAGGCCGAAAGGGAAATGCGAAATAGGAGCAATGACGAGACCGAGCCAGGTGCGTATAGGGCGAAACCCTTCTGAGAGAGGATCAGAGACAGAAATGAGCAAGGCCGTGATCTACAAGGGGTACACCATTCAACCAGCACTCCGGCAGCTACCCGACACCGGCCAGTGGGAATTGAACGTCTTCATTTCATGGTCAACCGAAGAGGAAGAGGACTGTCGCCATTTCTATTTGGTCGGTCGGTATGCGACGGAGGACGAAGCCACGGCCCATTGCATTGCCTATGGCCAACAGATCGTGGATGGCAAGATCCCCGGCTCATCTGTTGGGTGAGGGGGGATGAACGGAGACATTCTGGTTTTCCTGAGTCGGTGGGGAGTCCTGTCGTGAGCGGAACTGTAGAATGTCTCCGTTCCTCGGACGGTAGACATTGATGGAGGTTGTGTTATGAATACAAAGTTGCAAGCGCTGCCTGTCGAAGAACGAATCAGAATTGTTGAAGACCTGTGGGACAGTATTGCCGCCGATCAAAAATCCCTACCGCTTACCACCGAGCAAAAGACCGAACTCGATCGATGTCCGACGCCTACGAAGCTGATGGAAATCCTGACCACTTGGCCGTTGATGCGGTGGCCGACATCCGACGCAAACTATGACTCTTAAGTTTCTTTAGCGTTTATTATCGAGTCGAGATCAGCACAATCGTTGTCGTAGCAGTCATGCATGGCAGCAGAAATCCACGCAGTTAGAAGAGCCGCACATGAGCCGCAGGGCCGTGATGCCGATCCGCATAAGAACTCATGATAAATGATCTCGCGGTCGTGTCGCGTTGCAACAGCAACGAGCATGGCGTTATGCTCTGAAAATTCGATGGCGTGTTATACGGACAGAAGTTGGCAGATTCGGCTCTTATACGGATTCGCCTAAACATTGTTAGCCATCATGGTGATTGTTAGTTGGAACTGCAACGGTGCCTTACGCACAAAGCTGCAAGTGCTGCGGGACTTGGGTGCCGATGTTTACGTCATCCAGGAATGCGAAGACCCCGCGCTTGCAAAGTCCGGCGCCTACTCGTCATGGGCATCAAACTATCTCTGGGTCGGTCCGAACAAGAACAGAGGCTTGGGCATATTCGCGAAGCCTGGTATTTCCCTTAAGCAGGTAGACCTCGACCCTGGTCGTCTTCAGTCCTTTCTTCCTTGTCGGATCAACGATTAGGTCATGCTTCTTGCCGTTTGGACGCGACAGGCGAACTCGCCGACATTCCGCTACATCGGTCAAATGTGGAAGTACCTAAAGCTACACCGCGCTGCACTGTGTCACGGAAGCACCCTCGTCCTTGGCGACTTTAACAGCAACGTGCGCTGGGATGTTTGGGACCACTGGTGGAACCATAGCGACGTGGTGCGAGAACTTGAGGAGATCGGCATACACAGTCTTTACCATCGCTCCAAGCGTATAGCTCAAGGGGCAGAGTCGGAACCGACGTTCTACATGCACCGCAATCTGGCTAAGCCGTACCACATCGACTACGCATTCGTTTCGAACCAATGGCTCGATTCATCTACAGTTGAAGTTGGGCTTGCGGAAAATTGGATTGCCCATAGCGATCACATGCCACTACGAGTACAACTACTGCCGAGCCCGCTGGAACATGGCGAAGCTCGGCTATCGACTGATGGCTAACTCTTCAGGAGTGAGAGTCAAGTCTTGCAATCCAACATTACGATGAGCCTTACCGAGGTCATCGCATTGACGCAAGGTGCGCGAGACAGGCGGGATTTGCGAGATGAGACAAACGAGAGTGCCGATTGATCCTCGATTGGATGCCGTCTGATTCCCTATGCCTCCATTAAGGGAGTGGCCGAGGCTTCCCTTGACTGCGCGCATCGAACGAGCAGCATCCAATAGATCCTTCCAAGCTCGCTCGTTCTCTTTCTCAGGGATGGGGGCTGATGATCTTCTGTTGCGCGCATCCAACGAGGGGAGTCCTCGACCGCGCGTTGCGCGAGCACAGAAGATCGTCAGGCTCCATCCCTTCCTCTGTTCTGCGAGCAAGAAGGGCACCTGGTCACTCCCTCCCTATCCTTCCTGGGGCGTGCGTCGAACGAGTTGCGAAATCAACTCTTACCTTCATCCAGCGAGGTGGCTGGTTGTGGTCTCCATTGCGCGCATCGAGCGACCACCGCTTCATCGTGGGGGCTCTGCGAGCACAGAGACCACACCAGCTATCTCGCTATCTCCTTCGGAGCCCGCGCATTGCATAAGTGAACGACTGAATGTGAGTTGTTGGGCTCAAAGTGCATAGGCTATACGTATGGGGTATACGGTTGACGGCTGGGGTAGAGAGGGGTAAAGTGACGCCATGCGAGTTTTATCTCATCGCTCCCTTTCGGTCCTGGCCTGCACGCTCGTCGTGCTCTTTTTCGCAGTGAGCTTCAATGCCTATGCCTGCCTCGTGCCGGTGAATAGCGTCACGGCCTCTACAATGGAGAAGGGCTGCTCAACTCCGGACGAACAACCAGTCTACCAGTTATGCGATGCGTTCAAGACGCTCAGCGTGCAGTCTATCGATAAGCTCCAACTCAGCAGTGATTACCAGACGATCTGTTCCGAAGACACTGCCTCGTTAGCGCTTCTTGCTGTCCTCACTTCACCCAGCAACCGCCTGTCCGATCATCCTATAGTCGGTCCTCCTCAAGATCTCCTGCTCAAGATCTCCGTGCTCCGCATCTGATCTTCCTCTCCCATACCGCGTAATCGTTCCTTTGCTATTGCGTGTGCCGTTCGATGCTCAGTTTGAGCGACCGGCCTATCGTCCAGTTCTCTTGGCCATCTAGGGCATGAGCACAGACAGGGCTTCGAACGAGTGGGGACTCTGGGAGGTCATTGCTATGAGATGGAATAGATATCGTCACTGTGCGATGGTTGCATTAGCACTGATGCTGTTCTTCAGCAGCGGATTGTCGAGGGCACAGGATTCCGACTCTACGCTACGCAACAGGCTGGTACTGCCGGAATTGATCCAAGAGGTTCTGGCTCGAAATCCCGAGCTTGTTGCGACACGCAAACAGTGGGAAGTTGCCACGAGCCGGATTACGCAGGCTGGGTCTTTGGATGACCCGATCCTGTCCGTCCAGTTGTGGAATTTTCCGCAGTCGTTCAACGCCACAAGATCAGACAACAGCATTTTCGGTCTCTCGCAGAGCCTCCCCTTTCCCGGCAAGCGCACCCTCAAAAGCGATGTGGCGAGCCGTTCGGCCGATATGACCGAGCAGTTGGTCCGAGCAAAGGAACGGGAACTCGTCGCTCGTCTGAAGCAGGCCTACTACGATCTCTTTCTCGCGCAGAAGGCCGTCCAGATTCATCATGAACAGGTGGAGCTGCTCAGACAGTTTGTCGAGATTGCAAACGCGAAGTTCCGCGCTGGGAAGGGGAGCCAGGCCGATGTCCTCAAGGCTCAAGTGGAGCTGTCCCTGCTGTTCCAACATCGTCCCGTTTTGGAGCAGCGCCGGGAAACTGCAGAGGCGAAGCTGAATACGTTGCTTGATCGGACTCTCACGTCACCTTTGGGGCTTGCGCAAGAACCTTCTCAACTGTCGCTCGATCAGCCCATCGACGATCTGCACCGTCTTGCGCTGAACGACCGGCCAGAGATCAAAGCCGCCGAGCTGGATGTGCAGCGGAACGAACAGTCCCATGCGCTGGCCGAGCGTCAGTACTACCCGGACTTCAACGTGGCGTTTCAGCGATTCCAGAACTATCAAGCCAACGACGGATTCGGTGCCTACGTGGCCATGAGCATTCCCTTCGCCTTCTGGACCAAGCCAAAGTACGACGCGGGAGTGCAGGAGGCAGCGGCAGCGGTCGCGGTCGCGCGGGCGCAGCAACATACAGCTGAAAACATGACCAGGTTTCAGATCAACGATCTCTTGGCCAAGCTTCGGGCGACCGACCAGGTGGCAACCCTGTATCGCACCACTATTCTGCCGCAGGCAGAGCAGAGCCTGGAGGCGGCGCGTGTCGGGTACCGTGCAGGCAAAGCAGGTTTTTTAGACCTGATCGATACCCAGCGGGCTTGGCGGGGATTTCAGCTTGAATATTTCACGGCTCTCGTGGACCGCCAGCATCGACTGGCGGAACTTGAACAGGTTGTCGGTATCGCGCTTGATCGGCAGAGCTAACATCATCAGCAAGTATCAAGGAGGTGTACATGGATCAGTATACATATAGGAAGCGTTTCATGGTTGGCGGCGTGGCGATCGGGGTGATCGCCGGAGTGGCCGTCGGTTTCTTCACCGCCCATGGAATGATCGGTGGTATGGCGGGCATGACCATGGGTGAGATGGGAACAGAGGTCGTTTCGGTGGCTCAAGAGCAGATGGGTGAAATGGGTGATATGAAGCAAATGGATATGAAGGGGATGTCGATGCAGGGCATGCCGGGTATGTCTGCGTCGCCGTCCGGGGCAGTGGTGGTTCCGGCTGTGATGAGACAGTTGATTGGGGTCAGAAGCGCACCGGCCGGCGTCGAGGTATTGGGGCAGGAGGTTCGCGCGGTCGGTACGGTCGGCTACGACGAACGTGGTTTCACACAGGTCACGGTGAAGACTTCCGGGTGGGTGCGAGAGGTGTTTGTCGACTCGATCGGTCGCTCGGTACGCAAGGGCGAGCCCCTCTTCACCCTCTATTCGCCGGACCTTCTGGCTACCCAGGACGAGTATCTTCTCGCCGTGAACATGCAAGGCCGACTGGCTGCCAGTCCGCTCCCTGAAGTGAAGGCCAATGCGGATTCTCTTGTGGTCAGTACGAGGGAACGCCTCCGACTATGGGATGTGACTGATCAGCAAATTGCTGCGTTGAAACGTCGCGATAAGGCGGAGCCGGTGCTTATGGTCGCCGCCCCGTCCTCCGGGATCGTCATGAAGCGGGAAGCAGTGCCAGGAAAATACGTGGAGCCAGGCACGACATTATATGAGGTGGCGGATCTCTCCAGGGTCTGGATCTCCGCCGACATCTATGAGTCAGAGGTCGCTACGGTGATGCTCAACCAGCCGGCATCAGTCACGTTCGCCGCCTATCCAGGAGAAACATTTCAAGGCAAGATTTCGTACATCTATCCCACGTTGAATACCGAGGCCCGCACCGTGCGGGTGCGGTTGGAATTGCCGAATCCTGGACTCAAGCTGAAGCCTGGCATGTTCGGAACCGTCATCTTGCAGATCGATGCGGCGAAAACGTTGGTTGTCCCTAAAGAGGCGGTGCTGGACACGGGACTTCGTCAAATCGTGTTCCTGGATCGTGGCGAAGGATCCTATACCGCCTATCCGGTCAAGCTGGGTCGTCGTAATCAGGATTCGATTGAAGTGCTGGAGGGAATCAAGGAAGGGGATCGGATCGTGACCTCAGCCAATTTCCTATTGGACGCGGAGAGCAAGTTGACCTCGGCGTCGAGCATGCAGGCCATGATGGGCCGGATCGGCATGGGCGATTGGCAGATGCGCGGGGCGTACGAGGGCAAGATGGAAGGGATGGACATGGGGCAAGGGGGCGTCTCAGCGCCCCCAGGGCGGGAGGGTGAGAAAGGCGACATGGGGGGCATGCAAGGCATGAAAGGCATGCCGATGGGAGACATGAAGGGTATGGAGGGGATGAAGGGCATGCAAGGCATGAAGGGGATGGAGAATATGCCGGGCATGGACATGGGAAAGGGAGGAACCTCAGGGGCTCAGACCCGTCAGGCGAATGGACTCACTCTTTCCCTCGCGACGGCGTCGGAAACCCTCACGCCTGGTATGGCGCCGCTCAAGCTGACGATCACAGATCAAGCAGGCAAGCCGGTGACCAATGCACAGGTTGTGTTTGTCTATACGATGCCGATGCCGGGCATGATGGACTCCAAGGCAGCGGTTCGCCACATCAAGGATGGGCTCTACGAAGGTAACGTGCTGTTCGGCATGGGCGGCACTTGGGTGGTGACGGTCAATGTGACTGTGCCGGGGCGAGGGCCAGTTGCCGAAAAGTTTCAGTTCTCGGTTGGCGGCGGGGGGATGTAACCCCCCATGCTTGCACGACTCATTGACGGAAGCGCTCGCAATCCGATCCTGGTCATCCTCTGCGTGCTGCTGTTGGCAAGCTGGGGTCTGTGGGCGGGATTTCAGGTTCCACTGGATGCGGTTCCTGACCTGTCCGATGTCCAAGTGACTATTTACACGGAGTGGCAGGGGCGCAGTCCCACATTGATCGAAGATCAGGTGACGTATCCGATCGTCACGTCCCTGCTTGCAGGACCGAAAGTCAAACGGGTGAGGGGGGTCTCGGAATACGGGGTCTCTTATGTGTATGTGATCTTCGAAGACCGGACGGACTTGTACTGGGCTAGGAGTCGTGTGCTGGAATACATGCAGAAGCTGGCGGGGAAGTTGCCCTCCGGCGTCTCGCCGACGCTCGGTCCCGACGCGACTGGTGTCGGATGGATCTATCAGTATGCGCTGGTCGATGAGTCCGGCGCGCACGACCTGGCGCAGCTCCGCAGTTTTCAAGATTGGTACCTGCGCTTTCAGCTGGAAAGCGTGCCAGGTGTGGCAGAAGTGTCGGCGGTCGGCGGGTTCGTCAAGCAGTATCAAATCGAAGTGGATCCGAACACGCTGGCTGCTTATCGGTTGCCGATCAAGACGATCATCGAGGCGGTCCGGAACAGCAATGCGGAGGTGAGCGGCCGTGTCTTGGAAATGGCCGGCACGGAATATGTGATTCGAGGGAGAGGCTACCTGCGCTCGGTCGATGACATCGAGCTGATCCCGGTCGGAACAGATGGGCGCGGCACGCCCATCTTGATCCGGGATATTGCCCATGTCCACATCGGACCGGACCAACGCCGGGGTGTCGCCGAGTTGGACGGCAAGGGCCAAACGGTCGGCGGCATCGTCATCATGAGGGCCGGAGAGAATGCACTCTCCGTGATCGAGCGGATTAAAGCCAGGCTGAATGAGATTACGCCGGCCTTGCCGAAGGGCGTCCACATCGTGCCCACCTATGACCGATCCGATTTGATTCATCGAGCCATTGCCGTACTCCGTGAGAAGCTCGTGGAGGAGAGCCTCATCGTCAGCCTAGTCGCGATTGTCTTTCTGTTTCACCTGCGCAGCGCTCTGGTGGCGATTCTCATCCTGCCCGTGGCGGTGTTACTGGCCTTCATCCCGATGGCCTACTTGCATATCACCTCCAGTATCATGTCGCTCGGCGGCATCGCCATTGCCATCGGCGCGATGGTGGATGCGGCCATCGTCATGGTGGAGAACGCACACAAGCGGTTGGAACAAGCTCCGACTGCAAACCGGATCGAGACGATCATCGCGGCGGCCAAAGAAGTCGGCCGTCCTTTATTCTTCTCGTTGCTGGTGATCGCCGTATCGTTCCTGCCGATCTTCGCGCTGGAAGCGCAGGAAGGCCGATTGTTTACGCCCCTGGCCTACACCAAGACCTTCTCGATGCTGTTTGCCACAGCCCTGTCTGTGACCCTGGCGCCTGTCCTGATGGTCCTGCTCATCAGAGGGCGCATCCGAGCGGAGACCAAGAATCCGTTGAATTGGCTGTTGGTCACACTGTATCGACCGATCATCGCCGGCGCCCTGCGCGTTCGGTGGCTGACGCTCGGATTGGCGGTGGTGGTCGTGGGGCTTACGGTGCCGATCTTTTCCCGCCTCGGCGCAGAATTCATGCCACCGCTGAATGAGGGGACCATTCTCTACATGCCGACCACCGTTCCAGGCCTTTCGATTCCTGAATCTGCCAAGGTCTTGCAGGTCCAGGATCAGTTGCTCACGACCTTCCCTGAAGTAGAACGGGTGTTCGGCAAAATGGGGAAAGCCCCGACTGCCACCGATCCGGCATTTGTCGGAATGGCAGAAATCACGGTCACCCTCAAACCGGAATCGCAATGGCGACCCGGTATGACCTGGGATCGGTTGCTGGATGAAATGGACGCGAAGCTGCGCATTCCCGGCTTTCCGAACATCTGGTGGATGCCGATTCAAACCCGCACCGAGATGATCACGACCGGTGTGCGAAGCCCAGTCGGCATCAAAGTCCTGGGGCCGGATCTGAAGACCATTGAGAAGATCGGTTTGGAGATCGAGCAAGTCTTGGCAAACGTGCCTGGCACAAAAAGCGCGTTTGCCGAACGGTTGAATGAAGGCTATTACCTGGATCTGATCGTCAACCGGCGCGAAGCGGCCCGTTATGGTCTCACGGTGGGAGATGTGCAAGCGGTGATCACCACAGCCATCGGCGGCGAGACTGTGACGACCACGGTCGAGGGACGCGAGCGCTATTCGGTGAATGTCCGCTACAAGCGCGAATTGCGCGATGACCCAGACCGGCTCAAGAGGGTGCTGATTCCCACGCCAAGCGGCACGCAGATTCCACTCGGACAAATCGCGGAGATGGTCATTACTCAAGGGCCGCCGTCGATCGCGGATGAAGCGGGAGCGCTGGCCGGGTTGGTTTCGGTTTCGGTCAGCGGCCGCGATCTTCGCGGCTATGTCCAAGACGCCCAACGAGCGGTGCAAGACCGGGTGACATTACCTTCCGGCTATCGGCTGATCTGGACCGGTCAATACGAACATCTGGTGCGGGCCGAAGAGCGACTAAAGCTGGTCGTCCCTGTCACCATTGGCATCATTCTCTTGCTGCTCTACCTCAACTTCGGTTCGTTGGCGAAATCGCTGATCGTCCTCCTGTCCGTTCCCTTCGCCGCGATTGGGGCCATCTGGTATCTCGACTATCTGGGCTACAACCTGAGCGTGGCGGTCTGGGTCGGCATCATCGCCCTGGCCGGCGTGGCGGCAGAGACGGGTGTGGTTATGCTCGTCTATCTCGACGAGGCCTATGAGCGGCGGGTACGCGAAGGTCGCATGACGACGGCGCAAGACCTGCGGGAAGCCATTATGGAGGGCGCGGTTCAGCGGGTACGACCCAAGATGATGACGGTCGCGGCGATTATGGGCGGCTTGCTCCCCATTATGTGGACCACCGGCACAGGTGCCGACGTGATGAAACGGATTGCTGCCCCGATGATCGGCGGGATGGTGAGTTCGACCATCCTGACGCTGGTGGTGATTCCCGTGCTCTATGCCCTCTGGCGCGGGTGGTCTGTGTCCGGCGGGGCTCCGTCCCCACTCACCAGTACTGACCCTTCTCTGCCAGAGCAGGAAAGCACCAGCGTGTCCGGGAGGCAAGACACATGAGCGCGGTGAGCAGAATAGCAGACAGGTTGAATCAGCAGTCGGAGTGATGGGGCCACTCGTACATATTTACAAATCATGCAGAGGAAGAAGGTGACGAAACACTCGCCGAAACCCGGGAAAACTGAGTGGAGAAAGCAGCCCACTAATAACAATGGAGGGAGCCATGAAATCCTTGATTGGGATAGCAATTGTCAGCGTGCTCTTGTCAGGCTGTTTTGCGAAGGCAGGACGGACTAGCGGGGTGAACTATGGCATGTCCAAGCAAGAAGTCGTAGCCGTAATGGGCGCTCCGGTCAGTATCAGCACACACGGTAGCTCCCAGTATCTCAACTACTCTGTGTGTGACACAGAAAATCAGACACTGAACGGAATTATGCGCCCCTATGTGGTACGGCTTATCGATGGGCGGGTCGAGTCCTACGGGACAAGCGGCGACCTTGGCAGTCCACAAACGCCAATGGGTCGCCAGGAAAGCGATCAGATCGTGAAGCAGGATGTTCGGACAAAGGAACCAGTCGATCTCTACACCGAACTCATGAAATGGAAGGACCTGAAAGACACCGGCGTCATCGCGGAAGAAGAGTTCCGATTCCAGAAGAAAAGGATTATTGAGAAACGCTGATGCGAGTAATCGGGCTCAGATCCTTACAGTCTAACATTTCTCGGCAGAGTTTTCGTCAGCACTGTGATGCACTTATTGCCATGTATACGAAGGTAGGTGAAGCATCCGACCAATTGGCCAAGGGGCATCGCGCCATTGTGAAGTAGAAGAAGCGAGGGTTCTGGATTAGTTAATGCAGATCCGCAAGGAAGTGAGCGGTGGATGGATGGGGGGCTGGCTCCTCCGCACAAGGACGTGCGTGTCGACGACGTCGTCGACTCAACTCCCCGTCTTTCCGGTATCACTGCTGCTGAACAAGACAGAGGTGAGTCGAGCGGACTCGATCTGCTCGACTCAGTTGGCCTGGGCAACAGTGAACTTGAGCAGGTCCGACAAGAACTTTGGTGGAGCCCAATGAAACTTCGGACATCGCCTTTGCCGCAGACAATCCGGGCGACTGGAAGCGACATTGTTATACGACCGATCACCAGGAGAGCGGCATGATGGCCGTAATTCGTGTCAGCTGACGCGTTACCATATCGTATGAGGAGAATCGACATGCGCAACACAATGTTCAAGGTTCGACGCAGCACCGCGCTGCTGGCAGCGCTCCTGATGGCGCTTCTGTCCACCCAGGCTTTCGCCGCGCAGACGATGGTCACGCTCTACAAGAATCTGCAATGCACCTGCTGCGAGGGCTATGTGAAATTTCTCGAGAAGCAGGGCTTCACGGTGGAGGTCAAACCGGTCCGCGATCTGCACGCGATCGACCAGAAGGCCGGCGTGCCGGAGGCTCTGGAGGGCTGTCATACCTCATTCATCGATGGCTATGTCGTGATCGGCCACGTACCGATTGATGCGATCCGCAAGCTCCTGGCTGAGCGACCGAAGATGATCGGCATTTCCATTCCGGGGATGCCGGCTAACCTGCCCGGTATGCCTGGGCCACGCTCCAATCCGGTCGCGATCCATGAGATCGTCGCGGATGGCAGCACCTCGAAAGTATTCATGACGGTGCCGTGAAGTCACGAAGGTCGCATGACGGCAGCCCACGACCTGTGAGAAGCCGTTCTGGAAGGCACAGTCCATCTTCGAGGAGCGTTGGGTGGAAAGTGATCAGATCCGTGACCATCAAATGGCGCCTGGCTAAATGTGCCAGAACTAGAGAAGGGTAAATCTATGACGAAGAATGGAAACCTGGTTAAAGGCGTTGTCGCGGCTCTGATGATGGTGGGAATCGTCGCATGCACGGTCCCTTCTGATATTGACAGTGTGCCTCAAGACCTTGTTGCCAAGAATGACCATGTGGGGCTGGAAACCTGGTATGTGAAGGAGGCCGCCCATCTCAGAAAACGCACGAAGGACATGATGGCGATGGCAGAGCAGTATCAGAAGGTTCAAGGACCGAGTACGCCTGGGGCTGCCGCCGCCAATTTCGTGTTGATCCAGCACTGCCAAGCCCTCGCAGCAAGCTACGCCAAGGCGGCCGATGAGGCCGAGATGATGGCACGCACTCATCGCGAGATGACGGGTCGTTCGTGAGAACGTGCGTAGAGGGACAGCACACAATCGGTGGATCATCCGTGCCTGCGGAGGTGAATGCTCTGTCAGATACGGATTGAGAGGAACTCGTGGCACATGACCAGACACACGGCTTCACCGTCAGATGCTGGAACTGCTACCTGTACTTAGCGTTTCCCACCACTTGGAAGGCCCCAGTCGATTTGACCAGAGGACGTGCTCGAACCCTGGTGAGGGCGCGAATACAGCATCCTGTCAGGGCTTACTCTCGACGTGAGTGTTAGGACAGCCTATGTCGAGAGAGCCAACACATTTGGGATTGATTTTTTATGGGTACAGAGTATCATTCAATTCCATGCTCAAGGTGCTTCTCATAGGATTTCTCGCTCTCCTGTTGTTGTGTATGGTTCCCCTTATGGGCAGCCTCTCTCACAGTAGCGGCCACCTCCATCACGATGCGTCTGTTTCGTGTGCGACTTGCATGGGATCGATTGACTTACCTGTGGCGATCTTTCTTTTGACCTTCCTTGGTTCGGCCGCATTCATGCTCCTCGTGTCACTTGCGTTGGTAGCCCTTCGAGCACCATTTCATCCTCCGCGCCTCATCTCCTAATCCTTTTCTCATTTTCTTCGGGAATTGCAGCGGGCACGTAACCCTCCCGTTGTAGCGAGTTACATCTCGCGTAGCCTTGTCAACGGCTCGGCGGGAAAGGCTGACGACCGGCTTCGATAGCGGGGTGTGTACGTCATGTTCGATGAATATCTCTATGCGCATATGACGGTCTGCGAAAATCCGATGCGCAGAAGCAAGGGACTATGGAGTGCTCCAAGACGAAAGGTCGTACCATGAAATACGAGCTTCTTTCTCGACATTCTCTGCTGAATCGCGTCGTAGCGCTGAGCCTGCTGGCAGCGGTGGAACTGCTTGTCCACGCCGCCGATGCCTTGACAAACACCACCCTCGATCCCAGTTCACAGACCGCGCTAAGCGGAGACGTCATCGATCTGACGATCAGCGAGCAGTTGTTCAGTCTTGACGGGCGAACCGCGCCTGCTCTCACGATCAATGGGATGATACCGGGGCCCGTGATTCGTCTGAAGGAAGGGCAACAGGCGACGCTGCGCGTCACGAACCGCCTGAAAGAACGATCGTCGATTCACTGGCATGGGTTGCTTTTACCTCCTGCCGTGGACGGTGTGCCAGGCGTCAGCTTCGCCGGCATCGAGGCGGGCACCACCTTTACCTATCAGTTCCCGGTGCGCCAGAGCGGCACCTATTGGTTTCATAGTCACTCAGGCGGTCAGGAGATGCAGGGCATGTATGCGCCGATGATTATCGATCCCATCGAACCGGAGCCGTTTCAGTACGAACGCGATTATGTGGTGATGCTCTCCGATTGGAGCTTCGAGTCGCCGGAAACCCTGCTCTCCAATCTCAAAAAGCAAGGGGGCTATTACAACTTCCAGAAGCGTGCGGCCGGCGAGTTCTTCGCCGACGTGAAGCGTATAGGCCTCTGGCCGGCGATACAAAACTACTTGATGTGGGATCAGATGCGGATGGACCCGACCGACTTCGCGGATGTCACCGGCTACACCTTTACCTATCTGATGAACGGCTTATCGCCCGTGGGCAACTGGACCGGGCTGTTTCGTCACGGCGACCGGGTGCGTCTACGATTGATCAACGCAGCCAGTATGACCTTCTTCGACCTGCGCATCCCTGGTCTCAAGATGACGGTGGTGCAGGCCGATGGGCAGAACGTCCAACCGGTCGTGGTGGATGAACTTCGCATGGGAGTGGCAGAGACCTACGATGTGATCGTCGAGCCAGTCGAAGACCGCGCCTACACCATCTTTGCCGAGACCATGGATCGTAGCGGTTATACGCGCGGCACCCTCGTGCCTCGCCCGGGCATGAGTGGAGAGATCCCTGACCGCCGGACGAGACCGCTTCGGACCATGGAAGACATGGGCATGAGCATGGAGGAGGGCATGGACATGGGAGACATGAAAGATCCCCATGCTCACACGACAATACCCGCTATGGACCCGTCCGGTAATACGGCGAACGTGAAAGGGGGTGATGCTAATCAGAAGAGCCAGCACACGGAGCATGGTTCAGGCCTACAGCACAGACAAGATATGCCGGATATACCGGCGGTTGATGCGGGCGAACCACGCCGGTCGAAGATCCCTGGCGCTGAGCCGGTCAAGCATGGCCCCGACGATCATGGGCCAGGCAATCAAATGGTCGCTGAGTTTTCGCAGAATCGGATGGGGGAACCAGGAAGAGGGTTGGAATCCAGTGGTCGCCGGGTGCTGCTCTATACCGATTTGAGAAGTCTGGCGCCCTATCCAGATCAACGTGAGCCGGAGCGGGAGATTGAAATCCACCTCACGGGCCACATGGAGCGCTATATGTGGTCGTTCGATGGGAAGAAGTATTCAGAAGCCCGCGAGCCGATCCACATACGCTATGGCGAGCGAGTGCGATTGACCTTTGTGAACGACACGATGATGGAGCATCCGCTCCACTTGCACGGCATGTGGATGCACCTGGAAAACGGGACGAGGGCGTACCTTCCCCGTAAACACACGGTCATCGTCAAGCCGGCAGAGCGGTTGTCTGTCGCCGTCACGGCAGACGCGCCAGGGCATTGGGCGTTTCATTGTCATCTACTCCTTCATATGGAGGCCGGAATGTTCCGGGTCGTTGAAGTGTCGGAACAATGAACGGGACAGGCGCATCTCTCAGATTTTCTGTAAGTCTCTTCGCAATGACTCTGACCCTCTTGTCAGGCGAAGGCATGGCAACGACGGTCATTGCTGGCCAATCTTCGAGTGGATCCCTTAAGGCTCCAATCGCGTCAACAGAGATTGAGAAGGTGGAAGACGGAAAGGCTGCAGCCGGCGTTTTCCCTCCGTTTGCCTCGCCGGGCGTCTGGCCTCCTCCCGTCCACGATCAGGCACACCGTCTCTTCACTCTCGTCGACGTTCTTGAATATCGTCCGAGAATAGGTGGGAGCCAAGGGAACGACGACTACCGGTGGGACGTCGAGGGCTGGTACGGCGGGGACTACAATCGACTCTGGTTCAAAAGCGAAGGACAGAGGGATACGGCTTTTAAGGCAGACTACGACGTCGATTTCCAGCTTCTGTATGGGCGGTTCATCCAGAAGTACTACGATCTGCAAATGGGCGGTCGCGTCGAAACTCAGTCCTTCAAGGGCAGTAATGTGACGCGAAGTCTGGGAGTGATCGGAATCGAAGGACTTGTCCCGTACAACTACGAATTCGAGTCCTCCTTGTTTATCGATCAGAACGGCGCCCTGTCCGCACGACTCTCGTTTAACAAGGATATGTTGCTGACGCAACGGTTGATCGTCCAGACCCGCTTCGAGACCAACGCCGCCGTACAACGAGTCGAGAAATTCTCAACCGGTTCGGGCCTCAATAACCTGGAATTAGGGTTTCGGTTACGTTACGAAATTCGACGGGGATTTGCCCCCTACGTCGGTATCTCTCTCGATAGGAGTTTTGGCGAAACGGCTACACTCGTGCGCGAAGAAGGCGGAAACCCGAGTCAGATTCGCTTCGTGGCAGGCGTTCGCATGTGGTTTTGAACAAGACCAGAGCGACCACAAGGTCAAGCGGGACATTCTCCCGCTCGACCTGCTGAGAGTTACTGTGCCGTTTGCTTGCCCGTGATCTCCAAGAGTTCGATATCGAATACCAACGTGGCGCCGGGCTTGATCAGGGGGGGTAGGCCCTTGTCTCGATAGGCCAGGCTCGACGGGCAGACCAACTTGCCCTTGCCTCCGACTTTTATCTGCTGCATCCCTTCCTTCCAGCACTTGCTCATTTCATTCATGCCGAGTGTGACAGGGCTGCCCTGCTTTGCCGTATCGTCGAAGACCGTGCCATCGATCAAAGTCCCGACATAACTCACCTTTACCATGTCCGAAACTTTCGGGGTCGCGCCGGTTCCTTCCTTGATGGTCACGAGGATGGCGCCGGACTCGGTTTTCTTGGCGCCGGATTCTGCGGAAACTTTGGTGAGGAACGCCGCTCCTAACTTCTTCTCGCCTTCGGCAATGATCGAGGCGCGGGTCTGTTGCAGTTGTTGAATTTTCGGACCATAGGCTTGCAGGTCCACTTTGGCGGGCTTTTTCGAGAACCCATCGGTGATGCCGGATTTCACGAGCTCGAATTCAGCTTCATTCAACGTATAGACCTCGAGCGATTTGTTGATGGCCAATCCTAAGGCATAGAGGGTTTTCTGGTCTTCGGTCGTCGGTTCTGCAGCAGTACTGAATGCCGTCGTGGTTCCAAGACCGAGCAGGGTTGCTAAACACAATACAATGAAGCGCATGAGCGGTCCTTTCTTTATGTGTAACTGGGACGGATTTGATACCACAAGTCCTGGAATGGTGTCGAGTACGCGGTGTTGCGACGGGGTCGAGAATCTCTGCTGCTAGATGGATGGGTCTGAGCAGGGAGTGGTTGTCATTGGCGTGTTCTCACACGACTCGATGAACCTTCTGTTGAGTGGGTGCCAGGCGAAGTCGAGCGGGACATTCTCCCGCTCGACTCTGCTGAAGACTGAAGTGCGAAACGACTTGGCTGTAGTTATGACTTTGGCTTGGCGACGATCTCCAGGAGTTCGACCTCGAACACCAACGTGGCGCCTGGCTTGATCGTGGGGGGAGCGCCTCTCTCGCCATAGGCGAGACTTGCCGGGCAGACCAACTTGCTCTTGCCGCCGACCTTGATCTGTTGCACTCCTTCCGTCCAGCACTTGATCACTTGATTCAAGCCGAACGTCGCCGGCTCGCCTCGCTTGACGGAACTGTCGAACACGGTCCCGTCGATCAGGGTGCCGTGATAGTGCACCTTGACCGTATCCGTGGCTTTCGGAGTTGCGCCATTCCCTTCCTTGATGGTCGTGACGATGGCGCCGGACTCGGTTTTCTTGGCGCCGGACTCCGACGCGGCTTTCGCGAGGAACGCGTTCCCTACTTTGCTTTCCGCTTCGGCAACGACCGAGGCGCGGGCCTGTTGCAGTTGTTGAATCTTGGGGCCGAATGTCTGGAGATCGACTTTAGGGGTCTTTTTGAAGACCCCATCGTTGATACCGGACTTTACAATTTCTAGTTCCGATTCGTTCAGGCTGAAGGTCCCGAGCGATTGGCTAATGGCTAATCCCAGGGCATAGAGAGTTTTTTGTTCATCGGTTGTCGGCTCTGGAGCCCCGGCGAATGCCGTTGTCGTTCCAAGGCTGAGCAGAGCCACTAAACTGAGGATAATAAAGCGCATGAACGGTCCTTTCTTTATATGTGCTGCGACGGACCTGATATCACAAGTCCTAGGTTGCTCTAGACTATGCGATGTTGCGGGCGGGCTCAAGACAATTATTCATAGCAGGATGCTGAAAATGTCCGCCTGCCTATGAAGGCCGTTGTTTGGTTTATTTGGTTTGTCTTGTTTGGTTGACGAAACTACCAGATGAACTAAATCAACTAAATAAACGAAACAAACCAGTTGTTACCACCGGTGGCCCCGATGGTGCGATCCGTAGAAGAAGCTTGGGCCGTAGGCATAGGGGCTATAAAAAAGTGACGGCCCATAGTTCCAAGAGCTTCCAAAGGAGAATCCGAGTCCCACGGAGGGATAGCCGTAGAAGGGAGGGGCTGTTTGTACAACGATTGGTGGTTGTGCCAGCCGGCGTTGCAGGCCGGCATTCGAAGAGGCCTGGCGGTCGAGCTGGGCTTTTAGTTGATTGGCAGTCTCCTGCTGGGCTTGCACCTTTCCTTGGAGTGCCGCGATCTGGTCTCGTTGCGTCTCGACGAAGACCTCCAAACAACGGGTATGGGCCTCGCCGCTATAATTCGAACATTCCCACGGTGTCTGCGATTCACCCGCGTAGGCCGGTAGTCCGGCCAGCAACAGTCCGATCCCGATCGCTCCGATGAAAAGTTGTGGCCAGAGGCCTCTTGTGTTCCGAGAGGAGTCAGGGCGGAAATTTGCGTGTTCGCTCATCGGCTTCCCCCTGGTTGAGATTATCGATTACAGGCTAACACAAGATTGCTAAGGAGAATAGGGGGATATGGGTAGCCTGGCCGTCCTCGTGCTCGCGGAACAGAGAAAGGGATGGGCCCTGATGATCTTCTGTGCTCGCGCAACGCGCGGTCGAAGACTCCCCTCGTTGGACGCGCGCAGTGGAAGATCAATCAGCGCTCATCCCTGGAAGGCAATGTAGAAAACAAAGAGAGATTCTACGTTGTTACTATTTTTATGACCGACCGATGGGCTGAAAGCTCGCGTCTACGTTCTTATGCCTTCAGAAGTTGAGCATGTTCCCGTTTTCTCTCCCGCCGATGTCCTGCCTTTGTCAGGATGCAATCTGCTCGAAAGAAAAATGTGGAATATCCGCTCGATCACGCGCATGTTCAATGGTCATGGCGCAGATATTTCCATCCTTGTCGATATCGAGTTGTGTGTTCTCATCGAGATCCCTGGTCTCTGCCACTTCCGCCGCTTTAAATTCTATGTGGAGCGTGTCGGTGTCCTGAAAATACTTGATCGTCATGGTTTGAATCTCCTGTCAAAGAAGGCGTTGTGGACAGTTTTGCCATCCGGCAGTATCACAACCCGCAAGAATCTGTTTTCCATCTCTTCAATTGAAACCCAGCGACGAATACGCCCGTCCTTCTGCACGATTTCCTTCACTGGACTTTTAATCGCCCGTTCGATCCATTCATCACGAATGATCTAACGATCAGGCCGCTGGCGAATAAACTCGAAGTATTTAGTGAATTTTACCGTAGGTCCTTTGCCCCGCAGCGTCAGTAACCCACTGCGACCGAGTCTGCTGAAATGGCTCATGTTTATCCAGCACTCTGTTCGATATCGCTCTCCCGAACAGGGCAAAACTTCCACTAACATGTCATCAGCCTGGGCAAGGGGCTCTGGTTTCCTTTTCTGCGCCATCAAAAATTCTCGTTCAAGGGAGTGGCCGAGGCTGCCCTTCACTGCGCGCATCGAATGAGCACCGTTTCACCGTGCGCGTTCTGCGAGCAAGAAGGGCACCTGGCCACCCCCGCCCCCACCTGCTAGAATCCGTCCACACCTATGCCTGAACCATCCGCATGATTCTTGGCTTCGTCACAATTTATTTACTCCTGTCGGTGGGGATCGGGCTGGCTGCGGCCAGGAGGGTCCATACAGCGAAGGATTTTGCTGTGGCAGGCCGAAGCTTGCCGCTGCCGGTCGTGATTGCCACAGTTTTTGCCACCTGGTTTGGCGCGGAGGCCGTACTCGGAATTTCTGCCACGTTTGCGAAGGAAGGGTTACGGGGCGTCGTAGCCGATCCTTTTGGCTCGAGCCTCTGCTTGATCCTGGTTGGCCTGTTCTTTGCTCCTCGTTTCTACCGGCTGAACCTCCTGACCGTCGGCGACTTCTACCGTCTGAGGTACAACCGCCTTGTCGAGGTGCTCTGCGCCGTCTGTATCGCTGCCTCCTATCTCGGATGGGTAGCGGCGCAGTTCAAAGTGTTCGGACTTGTGCTGAACGTGGTCACAGATGGCGCAGTCAGCCAGCCGGTCGGGATGGTGATCGGAGCGGTGATCGTTCTGGTCTATACGACCTTTGGCGGCATGTTTTCCGTTGCCATTTTAGACTTTGTCCAAATCTCTGTGATCATGGGAGGGCTCCTCTATATCGCGTCGATCGTCAGCGGACTGGTGGGGGGAGTGGGTGTTGTGATTGACCATGCGGCTGCAGCAGGCAAATTGGATTTCTTTCCACCTCCCACTTTCGCCGCGTGGGTTCCTTTTATCGGGGCCTGGATCACGATGATGTTGGGCTCGATCCCTCAACAAGACGTATTCCAGCGAGTCACCTCGGCCAAAGATGAACGGACTGCGGTGCGTGGATCGGTCCTGGGCGGGGGGCTCTACTTCTGCTTCTGTTTTGTGCCGATGTTTCTCGCCTATGCGGCGACGCTGGTCGATCCGGCTCTGTTCACGACGCTGCTCGACCAGGATTCTCAACTGGTGTTGCCGACCTTAATCATGCAGCATACACCGGTCCTGGCGCAGATCGTCTTTTTCGGGGCCGTCCTTTCAGCGGTGATGAGTTGTGCCAGTGCGACGTTGCTAGCGCCGTCGGTGATGCTGAGCGAAAATGTGATCAAGGGGATGCTGCCTCGTCTCAGCGATGGGGAGTTTCTGCGGGTCATGAGGCTGGTCGTGGTCGTCTTTGCCGCCCTGGTCCTGGCCATCGCACTTACTTCCAGCTCCAGCATCTATACGTTGGTGGTGAACACCTACAGTGTAACGCTGGTGACGGCCTTCGTGCCGCTCGCTGCCGGGCTCTTTTGGTCCCGCGCGACGACGCAAGGGGCCTTGTGCGCTTTTGCAGCAGGATTGATCACGTGGGTGGGGTTGGAATTGTTCGGTTCTCCCGATTCGCTCTGGCATCCTCAACTGACCGGATTTCTCTTAGCTACGGTGGGGATGATCGTCGGCTCGCTGCTGCCTCAGAAGATTGGAACGCACGAAGTGTGAAAACAAACTGGTTGCTTTCGTTTGTTTGGTTTTTTTGGTTTATCTGGTTAGTCTGGTTCAACCAAATAAACGAAACAAACCAAATAACCAAATAAACAGTTCCGCTTGTCTGGTTATGCTGTAGTGATATCCCAGAATTATGAATAGACCGACCCGTTGGGTGACATACGCAAGCATGGTCCTGGCAGGCATCGTTGCCGTGCTGGGACTTGTCGTTGTGGCCTATGGCGCGTATTTGGCAACCTTTCTGGAGCTGCCCAAGAGCGATGACCACCCTCCTCTGCGCCTGTATAGCGGACCCTTTCAGCTGAAACCGGATCTCCCGCTTGTGCAGAGCCACCTGCTCGAGCGGTTGCAGCGACTGGGCTATCGACAAGTGAAGACGATGCAGGCTTCCGGCGACTATCTGTTGACGGAGGAGTCTCTGACGATTTATCTCCACCCGCAGCCGGAGGCCCACGTCGGCGCGACGATGGTGACGTTGCCGCTGGATCAGGGGCGTGTGACGGATGTCCTGTCTCCGCTAGAGGGCACCCCGCTCTTTTCCATCTTTCTGGAGCCGGAACTGCTGAGCGGTGTGCGGGGTGAGTCGCGCCAAGTGCGAGAATGGATTCCGTTGGCGCAGATTCCTCCACAGATCATCGAGACGGTCTTGACCATCGAAGACCGCCGGTTCTATTCCCATTTCGGTATCGATCCGGTTGCGGTGGGTCGGGCGCTCTGGACCAATTTCACGAAGGGGGGGGTGGTGCAGGGCGGCAGCACGATTACGCAGCAGTTGGCGAAGAATCTCTTTTACTCGCCGCAGAGGACCATGGGACGAAAGTTCAAGGAGGCCCTGGCGGCGCTGGTTCTGGAGGTGAAGTATTCGAAGCAGAGTATCCTGGAGAGCTATCTGAACGAAATTTATCTCGGGCAGGCGGGATTCGTGTCGATCTACGGAGTGAGCGAGGCAGCCCATCGCTATTTCGGCAAGACCCTTCAGGAGTTGACGGTCGAAGAGATTGCGATGGTAGCCGGCCTGATCAAGGGGCCCAACAGTTATGCGCCGACGAAACATCCTGAGCTGGCGAAGCAGCGGCGCGATGTTGTATTGCGGCGGCTGAAAGAGATCGGTCTTCTGACGGAAGAGGCCTGGGGTCGTGCCGCCAAAGCCCCGTTGCGTGTGACTCCACCGGAAGACGGCCTGACGGACGCGCCCTACTTCGTCGATGTCGTGCTTCGACAGGTGGAAGAGGCTGGCGTGGTGCCCTTGCCGGAGGGCATGAGGATCGACAGCACGCTCGATCCGATGATCCAGCAGGCGGCGACTGAATCGCTGGAGAGGGGACTGGCAAAGTTAGAGACGACCTATGCGCATCTCAACCAGTCGGCTGAACCGGTGCAAGGGGCGGTGGTGGTACTCGATTCCAAGACCGGGTCGATGTTGGCGTTGGTCGGAGGGCGGGACTATCGGCGGAGTCAGTTCAACCGTGTCCTTCAGGCACGGCGGCAACCGGGTTCCCTCTTCAAACCCTTCGTCTATCTTGCGGCGTTGGAAGCGGCCCGTGAGGGGCAAGCCGGCCAGTTGACGGCGGCGAGTCTGTTGGCGGACGAACCGGTCACCTTTGAGTCGGGGACCGGTCCCTGGTCTCCACAGAATTACGACAAGCAATTCCATGGACCTATTACGGTACGGAATGCGTTGGAACAGTCGCTCAATGTGCCGGCGGTGCAGGCAGCCAAGACTGTAGGGACCAAGCCGATCGTGCAGCTGTTGCACCGTCTTGGCGTGACAAGTGCGATCGGCGAGGATCTTTCGTCTGTGGCGTTGGGCAGTTCCTCTGTATCGTTGTTGGAAATCACGGCGGCATACGGAGCGATCGCCAACGGAGGGATCGCTGTCAAACCGACTGCGGTGAGATCGACCAGAGATCGACAGGGAGATGTCATTTGGAATGACACGCCGGATCGGCAACAAGCGACGTCGCCTCAGGGGGCTTATGTGTTGACGACGCTCCTCGAAGGCGTCATCCAGCGGGGTACGGCGAGTAAAGCGAGAGTGCTTGGGCTCCAGGGCACGGTGGCAGGAAAAACCGGCACAACCGACGGCTATCGAGATGCCTGGTTTGTCGGCTACACATCCGATCTGGTGATCGGGGTCTGGGTGGGATTCGACGATGAGCGTTCTCTGCGTCTCACTGGGTCGCAGGCGGCTTTGCCGATTTGGATAGATCTGGCTCGCCGGATCATTCCACCCAATGTCCCGGCATTCGTGATGCCGACCGGTGTGGTCACCCGTACCATCGATCCGAAGACGGGGCAATTGGCAACGTCGCAGTGTCCTGAGCAGGTCTCGGAGGTCTTCATTGAAGGCACGGAGCCGACCGTCTACTGCGAGGTGCATGGAGGGGGAATATGGGAACGGCTTAGGCACACATTTGGATTCTCCTAGGACTCACGAAGAGGAATAGTGTAAGCTGCCCTGAACGGCCGGATATAAAAGGGGGGATGCCGCATGAAGAGTAATAGCTTTGCCGGGGACGACAACATTACCCTCTTGGCCAAAGGCGTGGTATTGAGGGGCGAGATTCATGTTGAAGGGACGGTGCGGATCGACGGTCGTCTCGATGGCGACATCCAGACCAAGGGGCAGGTCATTATCGGCGAGGATGGACTGGTGCAGGGAACGATTACGGCCGGCGCGGTTGTCAGCAGCGGTCGCATCAAAGCGAAGGTCATGGCGAATGAACGAGTCCACTTGATGAAGACGGCGACGCTGATCGGAGAAGTGCTGACGCCGGTGCTTATCGTGGAAGAAGGCGCCAAGCTCCAAGGTGTGACGGACATGGGGGTGACTGCCTGGACCGACGAGCTTCCAAAGTTGCCGGGTGGTGTCAGCGACATCTCCGCACACAGAGCCAAGCAGGTTGTGGTGTTCGATAAAGAGGCCAGCGGCGACGCGCGCCGATAGCGATAGGGCGATCGGTTCTCTTCTGTTCCTGTCCAGTCCATGACGAAGCCGCAGCTCTTCACCGCCGTGTTTTTTGCGCTCCTTCTGTTGCTCCTCTATCAGATCGCCCTGATGTTTCGGCCGTTTCTCTTCCCGGTACTCTGGGCTGCGCTCCTGGCCCACCTCACGTTTCCACTGCACGTACGCTTCACATCGTTCCTTCGAGGCCGGGAGGTCCTGTCGGCCTCCTGTCTGACTCTCTTGGTTCTGGCCCTCGTGGTGGTTCCGATCTCGATGATGGGAGTGTTACTGGCCCAAGAAGCCAGTGCGGCCGAAGAGACCATTCGCGAATGGATCGCGAGCGGAGCGCTCCATACGCTGCCGGAACAAGTGCGCACCTGGCCCATCATCGGAGGACTCCTCGATCGCATGGGGAGCAGTACGTTGTTGACGCCCGACTCCCTGGAGCAGGGGCTTCTCTCGGCTGCGAGTTTCTTGACCCGTTTCTTTCTCGATCAGGTGGGCGATCTGCTGAAGAACGTCTTTTTGTTGGTGACGGATTTCTTCCTCATGCTCTTCGCGCTGTTTTTTCTCTTCAAGGATGGGAAACAGTGGTTAGCATCTCTCCAGGACGTGATTCCACTGGAAGCGTCCCATAAGGAACGGATCGTCGATCGTATGGATCAGACCGTTCGTGCTGTGGTGAAGGGGATCGGCGTGACTGCAATCGTACAAGGACTCCTGGCAGGGCTGGCCTATGTAGCCCTCGGAGTGCCTTTCCCGGTCGTATTGACGGCGGTGACGGTGATTCTTGCGCCGCTTCCCTTCGGTGGAACCGCCTTGGTATGGGGCCCGATCGTGCTCTATTTCTTTTCAGTCGGGCCTTTCTGGAAAGCGTTGGCCATGTTGGGTTGGGGCATCGGCGTGGTGTCGATGATCGACCAGTTTCTTCGGCCTTGGCTGATCGGACAGGCGGTTCAGATTCCTGTGCTCTTCCTCGTATTCAGCGTCCTCGGCGGGCTGGCGCTCTACGGTCTCATCGGGCTCTTCGTCGGGCCGGTACTGGTGAGTCTCTTGATGACCAGCATGCAGATCTACCGGGAGGAATATCACAAGACTGAAATAGACCCACCTGCCTCGCCATCTTAGCAGGATGAAGATCGTTATTTGCTTTGTTTCGTTTGTCTCGTTTGTTTGGTTGAACCAGACTTACCAGATGAACTAAACAAACCAGATCAACCAGTCTCATCCGTCTCGCCTTTCTCGCTCATACGTTATTCCAGCGGGATGGTGATGGCGATTCCGCCCATCACGTCGTTGAGCTTAAAGTCCCGTTTCGGGCTGAGCAAATGACCGTTGTGGCACTCGATACAGACGGATGAGACGGCGAGGTCTGGATAGATCGCCTGAAAATATTGTTTGCGCCCGCTGGTCACGACTCCTGTGACAGGCACGGCGGGATTCTTACGGAGAGACTCCAGGGCATTCCGTTCCAGGTCGCTCGCTGGAGCATTGCGACGGTAAATAGGCCAGAGGCCTATCAGCCGATACCGGATCTCGCTTCCGCTCTCTGCCGCCAGCTTGCCGGAATGTTGAAGGAACTGTGCCGGCAACATGAGGGCGTTCTCTTGCTCCCAATGTTCGGAGGCATTGGCGACCCCTTTTGCCTGGAGTCGATTCACGATTTCCGTGGTATACAATGTGCGGTCTGCCTTGATGACATCATAGATATAGGCCGCCACTTTTTCCGGGGGGATACCGGACGGTCCAGTTCGCTCTTTTGCAGAAAGGGTACAGGGCTCCCACCACAGGCTAGCAATGAGGAGAGTGAGGGCTATGGCGTAGAGTGCGACTCGGTGCATGAAGCCTCCTCTGTGCGCGGAAATGGCGGAATGACAGGGAGAGTCACGATACATGAGGTGCCGCTCCCTTCCTGACTCTCGATTCTGATGTCTCCTCCAAATTTTCTGATGATGCGGCGGGCCACGGTGAGGCCCAGTCCGGATCCTTCGCCCTGCCCCTTGGTAGTAAAGAAGGGGTCGAAAATTTTTGACAGGTATTGTTTTGGAATACCGGGTCCGGAATCCCCAATCCTGGTTACGACCGATGTATCGGTCAAAGATGTCGAAAGATGCAAGCTGCCACGGCCTTTCATTGCCTGAATGGCATTCGCCACTAAGTTCGTGAACGCCTGTCTGATCTGGTCGGGCAGAGCCGACACGCAGCTGTCTCCCGCGTATGTTTTCTGGATCGCGAGTCCTGTGGCGTCGATGCCAGCCACGACTGTCGTGATGGCCTGATCGAGTTCCCGTTCGAGGTGAACCGGTTGCCGTTGATCCGATGTCTCGCGGGCTGTGACGCCGGTGAAGTCTCGGATAATCGCGGCCATTCGGCGGCCATGCTGGACGATGTCTCGGGCATAGGATCTGACACGGTCCAGGTCTGCTTCTTCTTCAATGGCTTCTCCCAGTCCGAGAATGCCGAAGAGCGGATTGTTCAGTTCATGGCCGATTCCGGCTGTGAGGGTCCCAAGACTGCCTGATTTTTCTGCCTGGATAATCTGATCTTGGAGCAGGCTGTCGTCCGTCGTGTCCCTGAAGACAAGGCCGACCCGATCCTCTCCCTGGTTTCTCCCCACCATGTGGAACCACTGATAGTGATACCGTCGGGAACCGATCTGAATTTCCTGCCGGTTGCTTGGTTCTCCCGTTCCCGTCTCAGGAGCCAAGGGGTCGCGGGCGGTCTTGACGACCGCGGCATCCTCCGCTCCGGATGCTGTCTCGACATGGTCTCCATTTCGCGCGCGCCGGAATTCTCTCCGCAGGTGCTCTCGTAGAGCGGCGTCGTCTGGGAGTATCTCGAACAACGGGATCGATTGGGTCGAATGGTCGGTAACCGGAAAGGAGTCTCGTCCGACACGATTGATGTACTGCACCTGTTCGTCTTGATTGACCATGATGATCGGGGTTGGAACCGCATCCAGAATCTGGTCTGTCGAGTGAAGCAGGGACTCCACCTGTTGTGTTTTGAAGGTCACTTGATCGGTCAGGCCGGCAAAGGCCGCTTCCAACTGGCGATTCATCCGATTGAATTCGTCAGCGAGATCCTGAATTTCATCGCCTGTCTGAATGTCGATGGGCTGCCGAAGCTCACCGCGCCCGACCAATTGTGCCGCTGCCTGTAATCGACGCACTGGCGTGACAATACGGTTCGCCGCAAGGTAGCCGAGCGATGTCATCAATCCGACGGCGACCAGACTGAAGATCGCCATCCAGGTGAGGAAGTGACGAATCGGCGCAAAGAGTTCATCGGACGCTTGCCAGACAAAGGTATGCCAGGAGCCCTTGCCGAGATCGCTATTGGTAGCCCGACTGGTTTCCGGCATCGGGGCGAATCCGATAATCGAGGTTGATTGTCCGCCATGGCCATCGCTCGGGGCGCTGACCCAACCGGGTTGAAGAGGCGTGACGAGGGGAACCAGCTGTGCATCGGAGAGCCGGACGCCGGTCGGCAGGATGGGGCAGCTTATGACGATGCCGCGATGATCGATCAGCATTACATGGCCGGTCTTGCCGAATCGGATGGGCGAGATCGAAGGTGAGATCAGCTCTTTGGCGTCGATGACACGATGGATCACCCCGACTACTCCATATCGGATGCGATCCATAATGGGAAGCGAGATACTGATGACATAGCTCTGGACCGACTCGTCGAAGTGTACGTTTTCGATATAGAGCTGGCCGACCCCGCGATGGGAAGCGCCTTTCCACCAGGCGGTTTCTTTATGCGCGAAGGACGGTAGGTTGGTCGACGAGGCCACCAGGTTCCCCTCGACGTCTGTGATGTACAGCATCTTCGTGGCAGACCGGACTACTTGCGGTATCAATTGATCGGCTTCGTTCTTGGTCCCCGCGAGATATTCCTGGATGATGCCGGCCATCTTGTTTCCCGTAATGGCCTGGACTGATGCCGGCTCTTTGGCTTCCCAGCCCCTCTTAAGGGTATCCACCGATCGACGACGCGCATCGTCAGACATGTCCAGCAGGGCATCGCGCCGTTGTTCAAGTTCAAGGATAATCGAGGGGTCTGTTGCAATCCGTGATGTCCGTCCTATTTCATCAGACATCAAGAGATCGACTTTTCGCGCCGTCTCTTCGGCCAAGGCCTTGAAGCTTTCGCCGCTGACGACCTGGATTTCGCGGGAGCCTTGCCAAAAGGCGAGACCGAGTCCCACGATGAGGGGCACAATCCCGACAAGCAACATGGCCAGGATCAGTTTCGGTTGAAGTCCCCACGTCCTATTGGAACGAGAGGGAGGAGGTGGTGGGATCATGACAGACCCTCTTGTCCGGTCGGTTCTCCTTTGGGGAAGGTCAAGATGAAGGTCGTTCCCTTTTCGATCTGACTGTCGACGGCGATGACTCCGTGCATTTTGTCGACGATCGTTTTGACGTTATAGAGTCCCAGCCCCGTTCCTTTCCCTGGGGACTTCGTTGTGAAAAACGGCTCGAAGATTTCGGGGATCTTGTCCGGGGCGATGCCGCAACCAGTATCGGAGATTCGGACGCCGACCTGGCCGTTGAGGACGGAGGTCTCGATCGTCAGTCTACCGCCTGCCTGTTCCATGGCATGGACCGCATTGGTGATGAGATTGACGAAGACATGGAGCAGCTCATCCGGATTCCCTGTGACGGCGGCGCTTGGCTGATACTGTTTAATCATCTCGATATCGTGAAAGCTCGACGCGTAGCGTGCGATCCTCAAGGCCTCGTCCAGTTTGCCGTTCACCGGCACCAGCACATCTTCATGGGGAGATGCGCGCCGTGAGTAGCGGGTGAGGTCACGACAGATGGCGCTTGTCCGTTTGACCGCTTCGATAATCTCATTGGCCTGTTCGTGGACGGCGGTCAGGTTTCGTTCCTCCGCCAGGTTTTCCGCCAGGCCCAAAATGAGCTGCAGGGGGTTGTTGATATCGTGGGCAATTCCTGCGGCGAAGGAGCCGATTCCCGCAAGCTTTTCCGACTGGAGCAGCTCTGCTTCGAGTTTAAATTCGTGTTGGACCAGTTCCCAGACCAGTCGGGATGACGATCCGTTGAGGATGTCCGTGGTCGGGGGTCTGTGGGCATGGAGATAGGTCTCCATCTCAGGATCGTCCGTGACGTCCATGATCAGGCTCGCGCCATGGTTGCCGATCAGATCGGGCACCTCGGCGATGATGGGAATTCGGAGCTCCCGCGCGCGCTGCAGGCCCGGTGCCGCAGGGTTTCTGTCCGCTATGCCGACGATTTCAATCGACGGGACTCGATGCAGCAGATCCAGCAGTGCGTGACCCCCGTGCCCCGCTCCGACAATGGCGACCTTGGTATGGCCGGTCCGTTCCATTCAGGCGGTCTCACTTTTGAGGGACTGTGGCCCTCTGTTCCGAAGAAGAATCAAGAGGAGAAGGTCTCTCCTCGAAACAGAGGGAAAGGCCGTTCGTCGTCACAACCGTGCCAGTTCCCGCTGTTCCATGGCCCGTGCGACGGCTGCTCTCAGTTTCTCCCCTTCGACCGGCTTGACGAGATAGTCGACCACTCCCTGCCGGAGAAAGGATGTCGCCATATCTGTGTCCGGGAAACCGGTCAGCACGATTAGCGGCACATGAGGGTAGTTGTTTCTAAAGTACGCGACGGCTTCGGCTCCATTGATTTTCGGCATACGGATGTCGCAGATCACGACATCGAGGAGCAGCCGGTTTTCGCCTGAATTAATAACCTCGATCGCCTTCTCGCCGTTTTCCGCTTCAAGGACCTCATAGCCGGCCTTCTGCAGAGTCATCTTGACGACTTTGCGGATATCGGGCTCGTCGTCGACCACGAGCACCCGTCCCTCGCAGGTTTCTCCTCCGATAAAGGATCCGGACTTAAACTCACTCATGGCACCCTCCTTTGTTGATAGGTAGATGTGGAGGCATTATGATCGACTCCTTGGTTCTTACCCAACGCGAAGCGCAATGTGCGTGCCAGCATGGCCATGCAGAAAGGGTTCAGATTTCCTGGAAAAGGGAGTCTTATGGAAGGTGATGCGCGGAGCCCTAGTTGATATCCACCATCATGTGCTGAAAAGCACCACCGAAAAATGTGGGGAGGGTTGATTTGGTTTGTTTGGTTTCTCTGGTTGATCTTGTTCAATGAAACAAACCAGACAAACAAAACAAACAAGAGGAACCAGCCTCCGGCTGCGAATTGCCTTTCAGTTCGGTACTGAGGTATTCTGATGATCGGTAAATTGGAGAGGTCATGATTACACCCGATGTCCTAACGGAATATGTGCGGAAAATGATGCCGGATGCCGTGGTCACGGTGTTGGATCGGACCGGCACGATGAATCATCTCAAAGTGGTGGTGATCTCGTCGGCCTTCGCAGGGAAGAATCTGCTGGATCGGCATCGTCTGGTCTATCAATCGTTGGATGCCCCGATGAAGGATGGACGAATTCACGCTCTCGAAATAACGGCTCGAACAACAGAAGAATCCTAAGCAGGATGCTCAAACAGTCTGTCAGCTTCGTTCTCGCTTCGCTCAGAGGCTCAACGTACCGAACTGTACGCCTCGCCTCTTCGCTCACTGCGGCCTTGCTGGACAGACTGTTTGAGCATCCTGCTGGTGTACTCATGTTGTGCCACATGTGCCGATCATTGAAACCCTCTCGTGCCAATCATAGTCTTTCTGTAACTTGTTAGGAGGCCAGTCCATGGCAAATCCCATTGAAGAAGAAATCAATAAGGAAGTCGCCGCGCACAAGATTTTGATCTACGGCAAGGGCACCAAATCGATGCCGATGTGCGGGTTCACAAGAGAAACGATTCAGTTCTTCGATAAGTACGGGTATCCGTTTGAACTTATCGACGTCCTGTCCCAACCGGCCAAGCGCGAGGCGCTGGTCAAGATGACTAACTGGCCGACGCTCCCCAAGGTGTTCATCGACGGGCAGTTTTACGGCGATACCGATATTCTGGATCCGATGGCGGCCAAAGGCGAGATTGAGCCGCTGCTGAAAAAAGCGTTCGGAAAATAGAATAGTCGAGAAGATTCGGGAAAGTCAGGAAGGGCGTCTGCCAAACTCTCCTGCTCGCGCAACGCGCGGCCTCTGAAGGCCCTCGTTGGACGCGCGCAATCGAGAGTTCGACAGACGCCCTTCCTATTTTTGTCACTCACGGCGTGGGGGGGAGAGAGGGATAAGACCAGCCTGGCTTGGCCCCCTCTGCTCCCGGAACCCCCACGATAAAGCGGTGGTCGTTCAACGTGCGCAGGTGGTGACCAAGCCAGGCCTCCTCATAGATAACCTAAGGTTCCAGGAGTTATTGATTGCTTTCGAATCGAGTGAAAGCTCTTCCACTCTTCCTTGAGTGCCACTCGTCGATTTCCTGGGGCTGCGAATATCGGCTAGCTCGGGGCATCAAGGAGGGGCGGAGGTTAGACCTGCTCAATGTCGGCAATAATAGTGTGCAGCCCGCTCGCCCCAGCTGGCTGCGGCCGGATGATTTCCGCAATCTGCAGCTGGCCCTTTGTATCTGTTGCGCGGACAACCGTTTGGAATTTGCCTCGTTGAGGCAGTTTCCAGGTATAGGTCCAGATGACCCAGGAGTAGGGCGACATGGGCGGTTCGATCTGGCACTCGTTCCAGGTTCGGCCTGCGTCGAAGCTCAATTCGACTTTGCCGATGCTGTTGGGCCCGCCGAAGGCGATGCCGCGGAATTGCTGCTCGGCTCCACGGAGTGTTTGGTAATGGCCGGGGCTATCGATGCGTGAAAAGATTTTGATCGTGCCGTCGTCGGTCCAGCCTTTGCGCTGCCAGTAACCCTGATAGTCACCGGGATAGACTTCGATTTCGGCGATCCATTTGACGTTCTTAATGCCGTAGAGGCCCGGGACGATCAGGCGGATCGGGAACCCGTGCTCCCGTGGCAGCTTTTCGCCGTTCATCAGGAAGGCGAGCATCACGTCGTCCTGCATGGCCCGCGCGAATGGAATGCTGTCGTCGTAGCCATCGATGCCGCGGAAGACGACGTCGCGCGCGGTCTCTTCATCGGCGCCGGCTTCTGTGAGGAGCTTCTTGAGCGAAATGCCGCGCCACGTCGCGTTGCCCATGCTGTCCCCGCCCGGCAACGTGTCGATGCACATGAGTGTCGAGACTTGATCGTAGGAATCGCGATTCAGAATATCGCGCCAGCCGAGCGCCATTGGCTGCTTCACTTCTCCCTTGATGTGCAGCCTCCATTGTTCGATGTTCACGTCGCGCGTCATGGAGACGGCGCCATCGGCGTAATTAACGACGTAGAATTTTGACGTCGGTGTGAAGTAGGTGGTCTCGCGCGCAGGAACGGCAAACATGCGGCCGAATACACCGCCGACGGCATCGCAGCCACCGGTCGCTCCGGCAAGAGTGCCGAGACCGAGGGCCTTCAGAATGGTCCGACGACCTATGGATAATGGGGATTCGTACGACGACATAATTGTTTATTATACACGCAAATGATGCTTGACTCTCATCCGATGCTTTGTTATCTTCCCGCCTGTTCGATGGTGTTTGTACTTCCTGCCTGTTGGCCGCGTGCGAAAGTGCGGTGAGGGCATGCGGTTCTAGGGAATACCCGACCATAGTTTTGGTAAAAGGGTCCCTTGACACGCTTTCTGTGCACAGAGTATAGTGCACGGCTCGCGTGACGAGTTTTTTGTTCTTTGACAACTGAATAGAGAATGTTGAGCAATGGTGTAAGTGTATTGAAGTGGTGGCCCTTGGTCCAAATTCTAAGAACACCTTTATGAGAGTTTGATCCTGGCTCAGAACGAACGCTGGCGGCGCGCCTAATACATGCAAGTCGAGCGAGAAGACGTAGCAATACGTTTGTAAAGCGGCGAACGGGTGAGGAATACATGGGTAACCTACCCTCGAGTGGGGAATAACTAGCCGAAAGGTTAGCTAATACCGCGTACGCTCCTTGGACTTCGGTTCAGGGAGGAAAGCGAGGCCGTGGGTCTCGCGCTCTTGGATGGGCTCATGTCCTATCAGCTTGTTGGTGAGGTAACGGCTCACCAAGGCTTCGACGGGTAGCTGGTCTGAGAGGACGATCAGCCACACTGGCACTGCGACACGGGCCAGACTCCTACGGGAGG
>JABFSG010000008.1 GCA_013140715.1 Nitrospiraceae bacterium | reverse complement strand
CCCTTACCCCTCACCCCTCACCCCTCACGCGTTCCCATTGTGGCCATTATCGGCCGTCCCAACGTCGGGAAGTCGACACTCTTTAATCGCATGCTCGGCAAGCGAACGGCCATTGTGGACGACGTCCCCGGTGTCACGAGGGATCGTAACTACGCGGACGCCACCTATCGAAATCGGCCGTTTCGTCTGGTGGATACAGGTGGCCTGGATCCCTCCGCCTCGGAAGGTATGCTGGCCCTCATTAAGCGTCAATCGGAGCTTGCCATTGCGGAGGCGGACATCTTGATCCTGTTGATGGATGGCCGAACCGGCCTGACGACCCCGGACCAGGAAGTGGTCCGGCTCTTACGCGGAACGCCCAAGCCGTTGTTTGTCGTGGTTAATAAGATCGACACGCCCAAGGTCGACGCGCTTGTGGCGGATTTTTATCAGTTGGGTACGGAGACGCTCTATCCGATCTCTGCAGAGCATGGCATCGGTGTTTCCGAACTGCTGGACGCCCTCTATCCGTTCCTACCGGTCCCAACTGAAAATCCTGAGCAGACAACGATGCCCCGCATTGCCGTTGTAGGACGGCCGAATGTCGGCAAGTCCACCCTGGTGAATGCCGTGCTCGGAGAAGACCGGGTCGTGGTCAGCGATGTGCCGGGAACCACCAGAGATTCGATCGATTCGATCGCTCTCCATCAAGGGCGGCGGTATCTCTTCACTGACACAGCCGGGATTCGGCGGCGCGGAAAGATCGATCGGGGAATCGAAGGCTATAGTGTGGTCCGATCGCACCTGGCCATCGGTCGGTCCGATCTCGGAATCTTGTTACTCGATGCCACGGAAGGCGTGACCGAGCAGGACACCAAGATCGCTGGGATCATCATCAAGCAAGGAAGGGCCTGTTTCCTGCTGGTTAATAAATGGGATCTCAGGGAGGGCGATAGCGAGGCTCGGCAGGAGGTCGAACAAGAGCTTCATCGGCGTTTTCCCTTCCTGACCTGGGCGCCGGTCCTCTTTGTGTCTGCGGCCAATCCCGACTCTCTTGGCCAGCTCTTTCCTACCATTGATAGAGTATTCGGGGCATTTTCAAAACGGATCCCGACTGGAGCGTTGAACAAGCTTCTCCAGGAAATTCTTGCCACGCACCCCCTTCCGGTACGGAAAGGCAAACCGACGAAAATTACGAAATCTGCCTTCATGACCCAGGTCGCGACCCAACCACCGGTCTTTGCGTTGTTCGTCGGACACCCGGACAATATTACTCCCGCCTATCTTCGATTTCTCGAGAACCGGCTCCGTGAGGAATATGGATTCGAGGGAACCCCGATTCGTATGTTGGTTCGGAAGAAATAACGGGGCTGGTTCAATTTCTGCCTCTCTTCGATCCTATTTGTGCACGGCCTCGCCCTGAATGCCACGTTGTAGTCGGTATTCGCGGGGTAGTTGCCCTTCCTGCACCTCTCACCTGGGTGTAACTCTTGCAGAACCCGGAGAACATTTCTCTGAAAGGACTTGTATGCCACAAGCATTTTTACAAAATCAGGGTCACTCTCCGCAAAATGATGTCTTGGAATCAACGGAGACCGACCTCAGTGGGACCGGTGTTATGCAAGAACTTCTGCTCTCTTCCCCCGACTCAGGCATGATCGTATTTTCTTCGTCAGGTCGTATCCTGCACATGAATGGACCAGCTCGTGCACTGATGGCGCTATTCGGGACGTCTCACGAGCGCTGGCCGCAGATGGCGCCGGAATCCATGCCATCCATCCTCACGGAATTCTGTGAAGACGTGCTGGTACAACTTCGGTATCAAGTCAAGGCGCAGGACTGGGCACAATTCGAAATCCGCCGCATCTGCCACATGGTCACACCGCCAATCTTGCTCACAGGGTTCGGTGTGCCGAATTCAACCAACCGTGACATTCGGGTCATTCTGACCCTTACCCCCATGCCGTCCACCTGTTGCGTAGCTGGGGATTCCCGGCACCTCCAGCTTTCGACCGATGTAGAAGTTTCTATGAGCAATGCAATTTCATAGGGTGTTGCCTTCTGAACCGCTGTCATATGGCTTTCGCCTTGACTCCTAAGAAGACATCGTGATATTCGCTCAAGTAGATGATGCACGCCGGATACAGAGCGACTCTTCCCCCCGCGGTTCGCAACGACCTGCAGACCACAGAGACGAACAATTTCTTTCTTAGTAGGCTGCTGCGACGTGCAATTGCGGCCTTTTTCGCCGGGGTGGGCATGGTCATTCTTCTCTGCCCTGTCCATGCAGAGGAGCTGCCTCCGCCGGTCGAAACACCCGCATTGCAAGCAGTTGAACCGCCTGCCGCCATCGATCCTCAAGTCCCGGTCGACCCCTTCATAAAGTTACAGGGATCTGTCTGGCGGACTAAGGCCGGTATTGTCTTTCTCAAGACCCCGGTCGGATTGTTGACCCTTACTTCCAAAACAGCGCTGAAGGACCTCAAGGCCTCGCAGGAAGTACGTTTTTGGCTGCATGACCGCCATTCCATCGTCGAGATCAGAAAGAGGAGCGATGGATCGCTGGTCCATCGCTATCTTAGCGGACCCATGACGTCTGGGACCGATGTGCCAAGAACGTTACGCTGGTGGGGGCCCGATGGCGACCAGACCGTTCATGTCGGCACGCAGGAAGCACGACTCACCGACTATCGCGAGGGAGATCTGCTGACCATTGAAGTCGATGAAACGAATACCATGAGCGGAGTGCATGATTTGCAGTTCGATCTACAGGTCAGCCAGGCCCCGGAGGCTAATGCCGACGTCTCTCTCCTCCTCTCGGGAACCGTGTCCAAGCTCAAATCCAACTTCATCTTTGTCCGCACCCCCATCGGCCTGGTCATGCTCAATTCGAAGATCGGGGTCCCTCATGTGAAGGTGGGACAACCGTTAACGTTACAGATCAACCATGAGCAGGTGACCGTCACGGTTCCACCCACTGCGAAACCAGCTCCTCGGCGCGGTGCGGCGCTGATCCACTAACCGACACCCATGTAACAGCGTGGCTGTGGCAAGAAGACAAGCAGCCTTGCAGTCCCGGTTGTTTGCTTGACAGGTCTTAGCCGACTCCCTAGACTTCGCGCCAGTCATGCGTACTCCTGCTTCCAAAGCGCCTCTCCAGCGTCCGGCCAGGCCAGAGCCTGACAGATTTGATAGGCTGTATCGAGACCATGTCGATCTGATGTATCGATACGCCTACCGCTTATGCGGCGAAGCGGAGTCTGCAAAGGACCTTGTTCAAGAAACCTTTCTCAATGCCTACCAAGGGCTTAAAGATTTTCGAGGCGAGGCAAAGGTCTCCACCTGGCTCTACACCATCGCCTCACGGGTTTGCATGCGGATGCGGCGCAAGCGCAAGGGGGAGCCGGAACACGAACTGTCGCTTGAGGAGTTCGTGCCTACCTCCGAGGGAGAATTTCGCCTTCAGATTCCCATGGACGGGCTTAGTCCCGAAGAGGCACTGCAGAATAAGGAGCTCCGGCAGGCCCTCGATCAGGCAATCGAGAAGCTGCCTCAAAAGTATCGGATGGCCCTGGTGCTCCGTGACATGGAAGGGTTGAGTGCCAAAGAAGTGGGGGCCGTCATGGGTGTAAACGAGCAGGCGGTGAAGTCGAGGTTGCACCGAGCACGCTTGTTCGTGCGACGAGAGCTCAGCGCCAGAGGCATCACCCAACACGATAACCATCAGTCGGGAGACCCGCGCTCATGATCAAGAAAAAGGCTGCGGCGACAAAGAAGCAGTCCCGATCATCGTCTCAACACCATACGCATGGCCAAGGTCGCTGTGTGGACCTTCTCCGGCAGTTGTCCGCCTACATCGACGACGAGCTCCCTTCCGATATCTGTAGAGAGATACGTCGACATCTGGGAACCTGCCCGAATTGCGAAGTCTTCATTGCTTCCCTCCAGCATACAGTTAGGCTCTGCCGACATCGTCCAGCCCCAGAGTTGACACCGGTCGACCGAATGAATATGCGCCGCGCGATTCTTGATGCGGCCAACGCACGGTGAGAGGAAGCGTCGGATTCATCTGCCTGGCTCTGGCACTCGCAATCCCCACTAGCGCATTTTCAAGCGAGATCGAGACGGAATCGATCACTGTGGACATTCGTGGAAGAGCCTTCATTCCGAATCGCGTCCTCTTACGTCACAATCAAGGGATAGTGCTACGGTTCCGCAACCTCGATACGGAACTCCATAGTGTGGTGGTCAAGGATCTTTTCTTCAACGCCGACCTCAACGTGGGCGGTAACGGGGCCCAGGAGTTCGGCCCAGAGGGACTCAAGCGGGTGATCGTTCCGCCTGATGGCCTGATTGAGTTTCGGCTCACACCGGCACGTACCGGAACCTTCTCGTACCTGTGCGACATGCCGGGTCATGACATGAAGGCCGTGATCGTGGTCGAATAAGCAAGAGACAGGTTGCCCCTTCCCAAGGCCCCCTTTCAGATCCTCAAAGCAGCATGGTAATGTTTCGCGGTCCTTTCGTCCTTCATATTAGGAGCTTGTCCGATATGATGCGTCTCCAGATCTTCCAGCGTGGCCGGTTCACGCTCCTGTTCCTTGTCGCGATCCTGGGAATGGTCAACGCGATGACCCTGATAGGGGCTTCATCTGCACTTGCCATCGCTACGAAGAAATCGAAACAGATTGCCACCTCGGCTGAGACGGCAGCGTTGCGATATGCCGAAGCCATGGGAGAGGGGAATAGGGTTGCTGTCGGCCGGCTCGACTTCGCCTGTCAGTACCCCCTCGTGGCCTCCGCCCTCCGTGGTCTCAAGGCCTATCCGGCAGATTCCGATCCCCTCTACGATTCCTGCTGGCAAGGCCTGAAAGATGCGCATGCGCCGACATTGGTCCGAAGCGACGTCGGTATGGAAGTCTTGTGGCCCAGTAACGGCGAACTGGTGTTTTTCAGTGAAGATCTGAACCGCTATCCCGCCTCAGCCTTCGTCGCCGACTCGTTGGGCCTTGCGCCGCCAGGAACCGGATTCCGTATTCACATTGCCGGAAGCAGGCCGCTTCCGTCGGCTTCCTTCCGTCTCCGTCCGGATGGTCCGATCGTGGAAGTCCCGACGACCTTGGTGAAATTGTTTGTCAGTTACCAGGATCCCCTGACGGCCCCCATGACCTACGCGGCCGGTTCAGTCAAGTGGACCAGTACGATTAAGCGGACCAGGCGCGCATTAAAAGAAATTACCACCCAGTGGGTTGTCCTCTCCGGGTTGAAGAAGCACGGTTTCGCCGGCGACCAGGCGGTAGTGAACCTTCCCGTCACCAGCGGCACAGTATTTGGCAGTGGCATCCGAGAGAAGATTCCCTTTGTCACAGAAACCAGTCGGGCTCTCTCCGACTCGTTGGTTTGGTGGGGACCAACGGATGTTCCCGGTCTCTTGACCGCCGGGGCTGCCCGTGCAGCCACTTTCCCGGCACTGCGCGACCGTGTAGCCCTGTTGAATCGTGTGCTCATCATCGACCCCCATCAGGCCGAAGCTCTCACGGTACTGAGCCGAGACCTCTATGCCGTCGTCTTGCATGAGGCCATCCCGTTCCACAAACTTACGGTGAAGGATCCGGCGCTAGCCTTGGTCGTGAACGAACATTTTTGGAATATCTACGCCCAAGGAACGCGCATGGACCTGTCGTTGGGAATGGAGATGGGGGGATTCGACAGGCCGACCACCGCCGATTATTTGTACCGCATGCTTTCAGCGATGCAAGCTTTGGCCGTCGTACGACCCGAACAGCTCGATAACCACTTTCGGTTAGGCGTGGCCTACCGATGGAACAACGATCAAGAACCGTCGATTGAGACGCACCAATCCTTGGTCAAAGCCATCCCGGTCGATCGAAGAGCCGGTCGAGCCGAGGCGCTACTCCAACTGGCTTGGTCCCGCATCAACAAAGTAGCCTGGAATCGCATCTTCGACGACCTCGATATCAGGGCCGCCTATCAGAATGCAGACGACGCGCTCTCGCTCGCTGACCTGCCGCTCGATAAATTTATGGCCGAATACACCAAGGCCTACAGCCTGCTGTTCACCCCGGATCGGGACAACCAAGCACTCTTGGAGCGATTGACAGAAGCCAAACGTTGGTTCGCTGAAGTTCCCGGGCAGACTCCGGAGATCTGGCAATTCTTCATCGGAGCAGAGTCATTGAAGGCGGTGCTGGATGCAGACTCCATCTTCCGTCCGATCGTGGCTCAGGCGGAGGGAAAAAAAGGGTGAGGAGGGAGCGGCCAGGTGCCCTTCTTGCTCGCAGAACGCGCATGGTGAAACGATGCTCGTTCGATGCGCGCAGTAAAGGGCAGCCTCGGCCACTCCCTTGAATTGAGATTTGGCGAACTAAGGGCCTTCGCCCGGGCTAATGGCACGTCCCGGGAAGTCGATTGCGAAGCAATCGGAGGGTAGGGCGGGTGAAAAATATCTGCCAGCGGGTGGGCGGGTGAGAAAGCCGCGCGCAGTGGAAGAT
>JABFSG010000028.1 GCA_013140715.1 Nitrospiraceae bacterium | reverse complement strand
ACGTCATTGTCTAAACCGCAAATGCTTTGCGGTTTGAGGTAAACGCCATTGGTTCCCTATTTGAAGCTATTTTACGTTGAGAAGCTAGCACGCGATGAGAAATTCTGTCAAGGCCATCCAAGGTCAATATATTCAAGAAGTCCGATCAGACTAGGGTTTCCGGCCTTCGTAGCCGAAGCTACTTCGGCGGAGTGGCTGCTGTGGCGAACTCCATTCGATTTGTTTCGAAGACCGAAAGACCAAACGAACCAGATAAACCGGGCCAACCAAAGAAACCGAATGGACCAGACAAACTAGCGGGGATCTATCTCAGCGCTGCTGGGGCTGCTCGTGCATGGTGCGGCAGAAGAGTTCGGTCAGGGTGGGATCGAAGGCGGTGCCTGCCTGCTGCTCGATCTGTTCAAGGGCTTCATCGATGGGGAGGGCTGTTCGTTCCGGTTGCTCGGCGGTCAGTTGGTCGAATGCTTGGGCAATGGCGACAGTGCGGGCGAGCAGGGGTATGCGTTCTTCTTGTAAGCCAAAGGGGTAGCCCGTTCCGTCCCATCGCTCGTGGTGGAGGGCGATGATCTGCACAGCGTCGGCGGATAATCCCATCGCTCGGCCCATCTTCGCACCGAGTTCGGGACGATGGATCTGTTGATCGGATTCCAGGTTCAGCACATGGCCGTCCGGGACGCTGATCAAGTCGAGATCGTGTATGAGTGCGCCGAGCGCGAGCGATTGCTGTTCGGCGATGGGAAGGTTGAGCCGGTTGGCGACCAGCGTTGCATAAAAACTGACGCGGCTTCCATGGTTGAGCAGGTGGCGATCCTTAGCTTCTAAGAGGTCGGAGATGAGGGGCGCCAGCGGCGAGGTCTCATCGCTCCGCGACGCAGAGAGCGATCGCGCGCGGTTCATGGCGCAGTAGTCGGAGAGGAGAGTCTTCCAGGCCGTCGTACAGGCCGGCTCGGGCCCCCAGAGCTCGGCCGAGCCGGTGAGGACCGGGCGCAGTTGATCGAGCCGGTGTTTTTTTTGCGCGGTCTGTAAGGAGATGGCCAATAGTTCAGAGGCATTGAATGGCTTCAAGAGGAAGCCGGCTGCGCCGTGGCGGATACAGTCCATCGCCGATTGCAGGCTGCCGTAGGCCGTGACCATGATGACTTCGATCTCGGCGTGCGCGCGCTTGATCTCATGCAAGAGGTCCGATCCTGAGCGGTCCGGTAATTTCAAATCCAGAGTGACGAGATCGACGCCGTGGTTATCGAGGACGGCCATGGCTGCTCGGGCATTCTCTGCGGTGAGTATGTGGAAATCTTGCATGAGGATCTGTGTGAGGGCTGCGCGGGGGGCCGTCTCATCGTCGACGATCAAGACGGTCGGTTTCTGGTCTGTTGTGTCGGGGGTGAACGTCGGAGGCATGGTGTTACTTGTATCTCCAACCCCTCTATTGGTCAATGAATTCTCAGGAATATGTGTTTGGAAGGCTGAAGGGGTTTGGGCTGAAGGCTGAAGGTTGGAGATCATGAGTCAGATTCGAAGTTCCGAACACTTCGGCCTTCAGCCTTTCAACCTTCGGCCTCGAACTGCGGGCTAGGTTTCTTTGTCTTAACTTGGGTATAATCGCCCCCGATCTCGTTATCACAAGAGGAGTAACCATGACTGAAAAAGACGATAAGAAACGTGCGCTGGATCTGGCCCTGTCCCAAATTGAGAAGCAATATGGGAAGGGGGCCATTATGAAGCTGGGAGGAGCCGATGCCCCTGTGGATATCCCGGCGATTTCGACTGGTTCTTTGGGACTCGATATTGCACTGGGCGTCGGCGGGCTTCCCCGCGGCCGGGTCATCGAGATCTTCGGTCCCGAGTCCTCAGGCAAGACGACGTTGACGCTTCATGTCATCGCAGAAGCGCAGAAGGCCGGCGGCACCGCTGCGTTTATCGATGCGGAGCATGCGTTGGATTTGACCTATGCCAAGAAGCTGGGTGTGCAGGTGGACGATCTGCTGGTGTCGCAGCCGGATACAGGTGAACAGGCGTTGGAGATTGCCGAGACGCTCGTCCGGAGCGGGGCGATCGATGTCATTGTGGTGGACTCTGTGGCAGCGCTCGTGCCAAGAGCCGAAATCGAAGGCGAAATGGGCGATGCGCACATGGGCGTGCAAGCGAGGCTCATGTCGCAGGCCCTGCGCAAATTGACGGCGGCCATTTCCAAGTCGCAGACGACCCTGGTTTTCATCAATCAGATCAGGATGAAGATCGGCGTAATGTTCGGCAATCCGGAAACGACGACCGGCGGCAACGCACTCAAGTTCTATTCGTCTGTGCGTCTGGATATCCGCCGCATCGAGTCGATCAAGGAAGGGCAAGAAGTCACCGGCAGCCGCGTGCGTGTGAAGGTGGTGAAGAATAAGATGGCGCCTCCTTTCAAGCAGGCGGAGTTCGACATCATGTTTGCCCAGGGCATTTCGAAACCAGGGGAGTTGGTCGATCTGGGGGTCGAGAAGAAGGTGGTGGAGAAGTCCGGGGCCTGGTACTCCTATCAGGGGGATCGGCTTGGGCAGGGGCGCGATGCAGTCAGAGACTTTCTGTTGAGTAATCAGCCGTTGGCTCGTGAGATTGAAGGGAAGCTGCGAGACCTGGCCGGTCTGCCTGGGCGTACGCCGGAGAAACCGGCTGTCGCGCCGGTCAAAGACGAAAAAAAACCCGAGGAGAAGCGCGAGGAGCGGCGGCCGCACAAGGTTGGCGCTTAAGCGGGGCAAGGGGTATGCGGGATAAGGGGGTAAGCGAGACAGGCGGGACGAGCAGAATGAAGCCAGTTCTGCGTGCTGAGTTCTGAGTTTTAGAATGGGCGAGAAAATCGAGACGGGGGAGAGTTCGACGTTCAAGGTTCCAGTTCGGAAAACTCAGAACCCAGAACTCAGAACCCAGAATCTCAAATCCCGCCAGTCTCGCGCGCCTCGCACAGATGACGAGATGCGCTCCACGAGGAACGTGCGCCGGGTGGCATCGATTCCCGATCGGTGGTTGCAACTCGCGTTGCGCGCGCTGGCCCGCAGCGATCGTACGACGATCCAGATAGAACGGTTGCTCACGGCGAAGGGGGCCACTCCCGGGCAGGTCCGTACGGCAGTTCGACGGTTGACTGCGTTGCACTACCTCGACGATGTCGCGTTCGCTTCTCGCTGGGCCGATCGACGCCTTGCACGTATGCCGATGGGGCGAGCGCGTCTGCAGGAAGAGCTGCTCGCCACCGGTTGTCCTGACCCCATCGTACAGGCGACGTTACGGGTTACCTATCGGAAGGTCAGTGAACGGGACTTGGCCATGCAGGTGGTTGCGACAGTTGGGAAGATTGCCTCGCCTCAGATGCTCGGCCGAGTCGCAAGGCTCTTGAGCCAGCGTGGATTCGACGAAGATACTATTGAGACAGTGGTGGAACCATTGATGCGGGAAAGAAGTTAACAGGATGCTGAAAAAGTCTGCCAGTACCATGAAGCGTGGCGCGCGAAGCGCGAGACTGGCGGGACAGGCGAGACTAGGTGGAAGCTAATCTGTCCACGTCGCGCCCACAGTGTTTTTCCGCAGCTTATTAGGGGTGACATGAAGAATAGCACGCAAGAGTTACGGCGAGCCTTCATTCGATATTTTGAACAGCATGGCCATCAGGCTGTGCCGAGCTCTGCCTTGATTCCGCAGGCCGATCCAACGCTACTCTTCACCAATGCCGGAATGAACCAGTTCAAGCGGGTATTCCTCGGCGAAGAATCACGCGCCTACCACCGGGCGGTCACTGTGCAGAAGTGCCTCCGTGCGGGAGGCAAGCACAACGATTTGGAAAATGTCGGCTATACCAGACGCCACCACACCTTCTTTGAAATGTTGGGCAACTTTTCCTTCGGCGACTATTTCAAGGAAGATGCGATCAGGTTCGGTTGGGAGTTTCTGACCCAGACGGTCGGGTTGTCGAAGGATCGAATATGGGTGACGATTTTCCGCGACGACGACGAAGCGGATCAGCTTTGGAAGCAGATCGGAGTGCCGGCTTCGCGGATCGTCCGATGCGGTGAAAAGGATAATTTCTGGCAGATGGGGGATACAGGACCCTGCGGGCCCTGCTCGGAACTCCATTTTGACCAGGGGCCATCGGTGCCGGGCGACGATCGGCCCAATGGAGCGGGCGATCGCGTCATCGAGATTTGGAATCTTGTGTTTATGCAGTACAACCGGGATGCGACGGGGAGGCTGCATCCCTTACCCAAGCCCAGTATCGATACGGGCATGGGCTTGGAACGGTTGGCGGCTGTGGCGCAGGGCGTCTATAGCAATTACGACAGCGATGTCTTCACGCCGTTGCTCAGCGCCGTGGCTGGCAGGGCTGGCGTACGGTATGGGGAACAGGATCAGACCGACCGGTCGATGCGCGTGGTGGCGGATCATCTGCGCGCGATCACATTCTTGATGACGGACGGAGTATTGCCCTCGAACGAGGGGCGTGGCTATGTGCTGCGCCGGATTCTGCGTCGGGCTGCGCGCCATGGACGGATGCTGGGCATCGTTGAACCGTTTCTCCATGAATTGACCGCTGCGGTCGTCACCCAGATGGCGAGTGCCTACTCAGAAGTCAAAGGCGCTGCCGCGACGATTGCCGAGGCGACCAGAGGCGAAGAGGAGCGATTCATTGCCACACTCGATCAGGGATTGCCGATTCTCAACGAGATGATTGCGAAAGCTCGTTCAGCCGGGAGTCAAGTTCTCACTGGTCCCGATGTTTTCAAGCTGTACGATACCTATGGGTTTCCGATGGATTTGATGGGCGAGGCCTGCCGTGAACAGGGAATGACGCTCGATGAGGCGGGGTTCGATCAAGCCATAGAAGAACAGAGACATCGTGCGCGCAAAACGGGCGGGTTTGAGCAGGAAACGGCGCGGCCTACGGTTACAGAACTGGCCGGGCGTCTCGGAGCCACGAAGTTTATCGGCTACGACCGCTTAGAGAGCGAGAGTCTGGTACAGGCGATTTTGAAAGGCGATCGGCTGGTCAAAGAAGCGGCGGAAGGCGATGAGGTTGAAATAGCGCTGGATGTGACGCCGTTCTACGCGGAGGGCGGTGGGCAGGTCGGCGACCAGGGTATTCTGGCAGGCCATGATGGACTGGTAGAGATCAAGGAAACTACGAGGCCGGCGCCGACCTTGATTCTGCACAAGGGAACCGTCACGAAAGGGCGGATCCGCGAGGGCGAGACCCTGCGCATGACCGTCAATGCCACGACGCGGCATGACGCACAACGAAACCATACCGCAACCCATTTGGTCCATGCAGCCTTGCGCGACATGTTGGGTCCTCACGTGAAACAGTATGGGTCGCTTGTCGGGCCCAATCGTTTGCGATTTGACTTTGCCCATTTCAGACCGCTGTCCTCCCGAGATATCGATGAGATCGAAACGGCTGTGAACCACGAAGTGCGAAAGAACGAGCGGGTCGCGACCGAGGTAATGAGCATTCAGGATGCGGTGGCGAAGGGGGCCTTGGCCTTTTTCGGCGATAAATACGGCGAGCAAGTACGGGTGGTGACCGTTGAGTCCTTCAGCAAGGAGCTCTGCGGCGGCACCCATTGTCAACGTACAGGGGATATCGGCCTGTTTAGAATTGTCTCGGAGACCGGCGTTGCGGCAGGTGTGCGTAGGATCGAAGCCCAGACCGGTAGCGGGGCGCTCGCATACATCAAGAAATTGGAAACGGATATTCGGGATCTCTCGGACTTATTCAAGGTCGGCCAGTCGGAATTGGTCGCCAAATCCCGTAAGGTCATGACGCAGCTCAAAGACAAAGAACGCGAATTGGAAGAGCTCAAATTGAAAATGGCCAGCGGCTCTGCCGTTGAGGCCACGGCGAAAACGGTAGCCGGTATCCAGGTTCACGTACAGCGGACCGATGGCCTGGATGTGAACGGCATGCGGGCGCTGGCCGACCAATTACGGGACAAGTTGAAGAGCGGCGTGGTGGCGCTCGGCGCAGCCAACGACGGCAAGGTCTCGCTACTGGTCGTCGTCACAAAGGATCTGATTGTCCGGGTGAAAGCCGGCGATCTCATCAAGGAGATGGCGGCGGAAGTCGGCGGAACCGGCGGCGGCAGGCCCGAGATGGCGCAGGCCGGCGGGAAGGACCCGGCCAGGCTGGATGCCGCGTTGGAAAAGATCTTTGGGCTGGTCGAACGAATGGTAGAGCGGTAGACTATGGAGGGTAAACGGATTCTCGCACTTGATTATGGAACCAAGCGGATCGGGGTGGCCCTGAGCGATGAGTTGGGCTGGACAGCCCAACCCCTGGAGACGCTCAATCGGCGCACGTTGGATCGGGACATTGCGCATATCGCTTCCCTCGTCGGAACCTATGAGGTCAGGCAGATTTTGTTGGGCTTTCCGATGCAATTAGACGGTCGAGAGGGTCCGGCCATCCAGGCGATGCGAGAATTTCAGGCTCGGTTGGAGCAGGGGGTTACCGTTCCTGTTATTCTGTGGGACGAGCGGTTGACGACAAAAGCGGCGGAAGACCTCTTGATTGCGGCCGATGTCAGCCGGAAAAAACGGAAGGGTGTGGTGGATCGCATCGCCGCGTCGATTCTGCTCCAGAGTTATCTGGCGAGTCTTGAGCCGGCGGTGACGAGGGAGTCGGAACCCTGGGCGGATCGGTATGTGGAAGAAGAAACGGTAGAGCCACCTCATGAGACTACGGATCGTTCTCGGATGTCTGCTGGCCGCAATGGTCGCACTTGGCGTCGCGGCCTATCAGGCGATTCGCTGGGCTGAAGGCCCGGTCATTCCCACAGAGACTCACCCTCCCTCGAAAGTGGTCGTCATCCCGGATGGCGCGACGTTTCAGCAGGTCGCGTCGTTGCTGGAGCGTGAACGATTGATCAAGAGCAGCACGGCCTTTGTCCTGTTTGGGAAATCGCAATCAGCCGACCGGAAAATTCATGCGGGCGAGTACGAACTGAATCCCGGCATGACTCCGGCGGAGATTCTCGCGAAGCTGATCAGCGGTCAAGTGCTGCTCCATGCGCTGACCTTTCCCGAAGGGCTCACCATCACCCAAATCGCGGATGCGGCCTTGCAGCAGGGCCTCACGGATCGCGAAGAATTTCTCCGGCTTGCGAAGGATCGAACGTTTATCGCGTCGCTGGGGATCAAGGCGGAGACGCTGGAAGGATATCTCTACCCCGATACCTATAAGTTTCCTCGCCCCATCAAGGCGCGCGAACTGTTGGTGGCGATGGTGGAGCAGCTCAAGCAGGCGATCGGACCGGATCTCCTCGCTCGGATGCAGGAAATCAAGATGACGACGCATGAAGTGCTGACGCTCGCGTCCGTCATCGAAAAGGAAACAGGGTCCGGCAGCGAGCGGCCTGAAATTTCCGCGGTGTTTCACAACCGGCTCAAGAAACACATTCCATTACAGAGCGATCCCACCGTTATCTATGGCTTGCCGGCGTTCGACGGAAATTTGCACAAGAAAGACCTGTCCAGTCCGAGTCCCTACAATACCTATCGGGTGCAGGGACTGCCGCCCGGACCGATCGCCAGCCCGGGCATTCAGGCGATTCGCGCGACACTCTATCCGTCCGATTCTCATTCGTTGTATTTTGTCTCCCGGAACGATGGAACCCATCAGTTCTCTGCGACGCTGATCGAGCACAACAAGGCGGTCGAGAAATATCAGAAGCGGCCCTTTCGTCGTAGGGCCCTGTCTCAGACGTCGATCGTCCCAGGGGAAAGCCTGTTGAGCCACAATGAAGGAGTATCGTGAACGATGTCTGAATGGAACCTGCCGGATCTCATAGACCACACAGTGCTTCGTCCCGACGCCACGAAGATCGACGTGCTGCGCCTGTGCCAGGAAGCGAAGGATCATCGATTCGCCGTGATTTTCGTCCCGCCTTGCTACGTGGATGACGCGGTGGCAGCCGTCGCAGGCACGGCGATTCGTGTCGGCATCCCTATCGGGTTTCCCCTGGGTGGACACACGACGAAAACCAAAGTTGCCGAGGCCATTGAGGCGGTCTCACGCGGCGCACAGGTGTTGGATATGGTCATGAATGTAAGCCGGCTGAAATCCGGGGATCGTGACTACGTGCGAAGGGACATTGCCGAAGTGGTGCAGGCGACTCCTGCAGTCGAACATAAAGTCATACTCGAAACCTGTTACCTGACACAGGAGGAAAAGCGGACTGCCTGCCAGTTGGTCGTGGAGGCGGGAGCCGACTACGTGAAAACTTCCACCGGGTTCGGTGCTGCCGGCGCGACGGTCGAAGATGTGAAACTGATGAAAGAGGCGGTGGCAAACCGGGTGAAAGTGAAGGCCTCGGGCGGCATCAGGGACTGGAAGACTACGCTGGCCATGCTGGAGGCCGGCGCGGATAGGATCGGCACCAGCGCGAGTTTGGCGATTGTGGCTGAGTGGAAACGGCATCTTTGATGCCCGTGAAGCGCAAGTATCGGATTGTTTATCTAGTCTGTTTGGTTTGTTTGGTTGGTTGGACCAGACTAACCAGATGAACAAAACAAACCAGATGAACCAGATCAACCTGTCCCGCTCATCTCGCTTCTGATATAGTGCGCCCATGATTACTCGTATTATTGTGCTGGTGGTCGATGGGCTCGGCGTCGGGGCCATGCCGGACGCGGCGGAATATGGCGATGCCGACCCCCATACCCTGGCCCACTTGGCGGATGCCGCTGGGGGGCTCAATCTCCCTACGCTGGAAGCGCTTGGACTTGGACATATCACGGAGATCAAGGGTGTGCGGACGACGTGGCAGCCGGAAGGATGCTTCGGTCGTTTAGGGTTTCTCTCGAAAGGCCTGGATTCCATGGCCGGCTATTGGGAGATGGCCGGCCATTTGACGACCGCAGCCGGACCGCTCTACCCCAACGGATTTCCGCCCGATATGGTCTCGGTTATCGAACAGACATTCGGCCGTAAGATCATCGGCAATCGTCGCGCTTCAGATGAGACCATGCTTCGCGAATGCGAGGCAGAGCACCTTTCGTCTGGGGCGCTGATTGTCTGGACAGATGGACGGCGAACCTGCCATGTGGCGGCGCATGATGGGGCGATGCGTCGCGACGAGTTGTTTCAACGTTGCCGGGACGCAAGAAAAGTACTCAAAGAGCCTTGGGGTATCTGGCGTATTTCAGCCCATCCTCTCTTGGGCGAGGCCGGTGCGGCGCAGTTCGGTCCACAGCCTCGCGAATTCGTGCTGGAGCCTCCGATGCCGACCATGTTCGATGTGTTGAATCGCGCAAGCCAGATCCTGGTTGGGGTTGGAAAAGTCAGCGATCTGTTCAGCGGTCGTGGGCTCACCAGTTCTCTTCCTGTTGGACATTGGACGACGTTACTGACCGAGGTCACGAAGATGTTTAAAAAAGTGCCGCGTGGATTGATTATGGCCGGGCTTGATGTTTTAGAATCGGATGTTGCTCGATCGGCCGCAGCCCTCCATGATTTCGATCGACGGCTTCCTTCGTTGCTGGAGCAGCTTCGTCCAGGCGACCTGCTTGTCCTAACCGGCAACCATGGATGGGATATCGCGAAAGGCGATCAGGGCCTGACACGGGAATATGTTCCTCTCTTGGCCACTGGACCGAAGTTGGCACAGGGGGTCCATCTTGGCATCAGGACTTCGGCTGCCGATCTTGGACATACTATAGTAGAGGCTTTGCAAGGGGAGCAGTTGCCTGTCGGTGAGAGTTTCCTCGATGCGCTCCGCGCGGGGTAGCGCGTGAAACGTAAAACGTAAGGGGTAAAGGGAGCACGCTGGTGCGGGGATGTCGTACGAACGTAGACTGAAGGAACTGCAGATAGAGTTGCCTCTGCCGCCGAAACCGTTGGCGACCTATGTTCCGGCAGTCCAGGCCGGAGATCTCTTGTTCTTGTCCGGGGTCCTTCCCATGCGGGACGGGCAGTTGGCCTTTTCCGGTAAGCTCGGACGGGATCTGACGGTCGAGCAGGGGATGGAATCGTCCAGACTCGCGCTTCTGAATGTGCTGGCGATCGCTAAACAAGAGCTTGGGACGTTGGACCGAATTATACGTGTCGTGAAGGTTGTCGGGCATGTCGCGTCTGCTGAGGGTTTTGTACAGCAGCCTCAAGTGCTCAATGGCGCTTCGGATCTTCTGGTTGAGATCTTTGGCGAGGCAGGCCGGCATGTGCGTGTGGCTGTGGGGGCTGCCGAGTTGCCTCGCGGGGCGCCTGTTGAAATTGAAGTGATTTTTTCTGTCTCCTAATGGGTTGATCTGGTTTGTTTTGTTTATTTGGTCGTATGGCTTGAAAAACGAAAGAAACCAGACAAACCAGACAAACCAAAGAAACCGAACAAACAAGAGAAACCAGATGAACCGATTCATACAAGGATTCGTAACCGGCGTGGCTGCAGTGACACTGTGGGTCGGTCTGAGCGGTGGAGTATTTGCGGCCACTCCATCCGCGATCGAGCTAAGCTCTGCCACGGCGGTTCCTGGCGCCACGGTAGCGATCGGTGGGAGAGGGTTCGGCACATTTCGATCCGTGCAAGTGAATCGAGTGACTGTCGGCGGATTCCCTGCACTGATTCAGCGATGGGAATCGGACCTGATCGAGGTGAAAGTTCCCTTCCAGGCTCGATCCGGTCCCGTTGAAGTCATGGCCGGGAAGAAAAAGATGGTTGCCGGGGAATTAATAATCATGCTGCCGACGATTGCTACCGTGACGCCTGCTGAGATTGAACCGGGTCACACAGTGCAGATTGTCGGGACGCATTTTGGTGTCACGTCCGGGCCTCGCGATCCCAATACGATGTTCGGAGTCAACGATGTAACGATCGGGGGAGTGGTTGTCAGGCCGCGCCGTTGGAAAGACGATCTCATCGAGGTCGAAGTTCCCGCGAATGCTGAATCTGGAGATGTGGTCGTCCGATTGGCCTCCTCCGATCCCCTGCCGGACGGATCTTGTTGCGCGCCGGTTCAGCGCACAGTGAGCAATGCTGTTCCTCTGAAGCTGATTCCAAGCATTCGGGTCGATCCCATGAGTGGGCCGGTTGGGACCAAGGTGGTATTTTTCGGTCAGGGCTTTGGTTCGTCGAAGGGCACCGGCGACAAGGTGACGTTCGGCGGACATCTCTCGGCGATTGCCCAGTGGTCCGACAAGGCGATCGTCGTACATCTTCCAATGGATGCTGAGACCGGACCCATCGTATTGACGATGCAGGGGCGTGAGCGAACGGTGGGGAATTTTACGGTTCACATCCCCAAAGCAAACGCCATAACTCCTGCTGCCGCCCCAATCGGTACTCTGCTCAGGATCAGTGGAGAGCATTTTGGATTCTATTCGGAAAGTGGCTCGACCCCCTATGCCTTTATGGATTTTAATACGGGGGAGAATCGAGTCGATATCGGCGGGGTCCGCGCCGTCATCTATCGCTGGCAAGACGATCGCATCGACGTCTGGGTGCCTTTCAGCGTGAAGAGCGGGCCGGTCGTGATATATCGCGGCGCGGTGAAGCCCAACGCCGATGGCTCCTGTTGCGCTGCAAAAGAAGTTCTGAAGACGGAGGCGGGGCTGTTCACGCTCGTGACGCCGAAGATCGACTCCTACAGCCCTCACTCGGGCGGGCTGGATGAGTTGATCACGATCAAAGGGTCGGGGTTCGGTTCGTTCTTGAAAACAGCCGAGCATGCAGATTTGAGTCTCAATCGAGGAGCCTACACGCGACGGGACGATATCCAGTTAGGTGAAAACGTGTCGCGAACGGAAGTGCTGTTCAACAATGTTGCAGCCCAGGTGATGTCGTGGACGGATACGGAAATCGTGGTACGGGTGCCCCATCGGAATCTCTACGGTGTGGGGAAACGCAATGAGTTCATCAATGAACTTTCCACTGGCCCGCTGATCGTGCGACGGGGATCCTGGGATGTTCAGCCGGACCAAACATGTTGCACTCAGAAGAAGTGGCTCTCCTTTGAAGCCGGTACCTTCACCATTGTGGCTAAGGGCATGCCGGACCCTGGCTACTTCAATAATAATCGCCCTGATGCCAACACGAACCAGTGAGAATTGGAGGGAGCAGCCAGACCGTCCTTCTTGCTCGCAGAACGCGCACGATGAAACGGTGCTCGTTCGATGCGTGCAGTGAAGGACAGTCCGGCAACTCCCTTGAGCGAGAAGGTGTGATGGCGCAGAAAAGGAAGCAAGAGACCCTCTCCAGGGCTAATGATACGTCTTGGTCTGTCCGCCGAGTTTTTTCGCAGTCTGCTAGATCATGTTGGGGCTTTTCTCTGCCACAAGGCGCCTGCTTCGTGGCCGTGGTATTGGCGGCGCTGCTTTGTGTTTCCCCTGCGTGGACGGCTGACAGTCCTCTGGCCGTCACCCCTCAAGTAAGCCATACGGAAGCTGTGTTAATGGGGCTCTATTTCCATTCGCCTCAGCTGGGCTGGGCTGTAGGATCCGGCGGGACGATTTTGAAGACGATCGATGGCGGAAAGAAGTGGAAGAAGGTTGTGAGCGGCAGCACGTCGAGCTTTTCAAATGTCTTCTTCCTCGACGAGAAGCGAGGCTGGGCCGTCGGGTCCAATGGAACGATTCGCTACAGTCAGGACGGGGGAAACAGTTGGAGCGCACAACAGACCGATACCCAGATGCCGCTCTATGGCCTCTCGTTTGTGTCGCTTAGCGAGGGGTGGGTAGTCGGGGGCAACGGAACTGTTCTTCATACGAAGGATGGCGGACTACATTGGGTCGATCAATCGAGTAAGACGAGCGCAGCCCTCTACGGCGTTCAGTTTCTCACCGCGCAGCATGGGACGGCGGTTGGGGCAGTGGGGACTGTTTTGATGACGGACGATGGCGGGACGACCTGGACTCCGCAAGAGACACAGGGAGCCGTCACGCTGTTCGATGTGCATTTCTCCGATGCCTCGACCGGGTGGACTGTCGGAAACGCCGGCGCTATCTTCCAGACGACCGATGGCGGGAAGCATTGGATCGATCGCACATTACCCTGCGCCAGTACCTGTACGAAGCTGACCGACCTCTTGCGAGTGCGTTTTACAGATCCTCAAACCGGATGGATCGTGGGGGAACGAGGCAGGGTCTATCGCACCACCGATGGAGGTTTTACCTGGATAGATCAGGGTGAGATCGCCAAGGCCTCGCTATTCGGTCTCTCGTTTCCCGATGGAATACAGGGCTGGGCCAGTGGAGAAAAAGGCACGATTGTGCACATGACCGTTGGCCGCTGAAATTCGTCAAGCGTGAAACATGAAGCGTATCTCGTTGTTCGTGCGGGGATCGAGAGACATGCGAGAACAGCGAGACTGTTCGGAAGTTTCATCTTTGCGAGTCGCGCCTGTCGTGCACGGCTAGCTTGTCTCGCTGGCAATCTCATCGAGCCTCGATTGGAGAATGCTGAGCGCTGCGATTGCTGCGGTCTCAGCCCGCAAGATTCTGGGGCCAAGGGTGAGAGGGCGGAAACCCTGTTCCTGCGCAAGGCTCCGTTCGTCTGCTGCCCATCCCCCTTCCGGTCCCACCAATAAGATAATCTGCTGCGTAAGGCTTTGCGGCAGGGATATAGCCGCCAGTGAAGGGCCGCTGGAGCGTTCCACGAGGATACCCTTTAGAGGTGCCGAGGTATATTGGCGGCAGATCTCTGAGAGGTCTAAGGGGTCTGCAATGGTGGGAATGGTCCACCGTTCAGACTGTTGCGCTGCGTCCCGCGCAATGCGATTCCAGCGAGACCGCTGATGTTCCAGGCGGTTTTGTTGAGGCTTGATGACACTGTGGGAGCTCTGAAGGGGTACGATGGCCGAGACTCCAAGTTCTGTGGCCTTCTGAATGACCCAGTCCATCTTGTCCCCTTTGATCAAGGCCTGGCCGAGTACGATCGGTGAGCTCTTGCGCGCCGGCTCGGTCTGTTGGTCGGTGATGCGGCTGTCGATGGCCTGTGGACCGACATGGGTCACTTTCACGCAATAGCTGGTTCCGCATCCATCGTTCAGGGTGAGAGAGTCTCCTTGGTGCAGGCGGAGGCTGTCGCGAAGATGATGGAGCAGGTCACCGGTTATACGGATTGTGGGAGGAGTGACGGTGAGAGGATCGACAAAGAACGTGGGCATCGTGCAGGTGTTTGGGCGCTGTCGGCCGGCGCTATTCGAAAAAGGTCTTCATCTTATCGAGGAAGCCGTCGCTGTCTTCTTCCATCGACATGCCGCTCTCTTTGCCGAACTCTTTGAGCAACTCTTTCTGACGAGCGGTGAGTTTGGTGGGGATCTGAACTTTTATCACGAACAACTGGTCGCCGGTGCTCTGGCCCTTGAGGCTGGGAATACCAAGGCCCTTTATGCGCAGAGTCTTATCCTGTTGAGTCCCGGCAGGAACCTTGATGACGGTGTTGCCTTTGAGTGTGGGAACCTCGAGCTTCCCTCCAAGAATGGCCGTGACGATGTGAACCGGGACGTCACAGAGAATATCCTGCCCTTGACGCCGGAAGACCTGGTGCGGTTTGACGGTAATTGCCACATAGAGATCGCCAGGTGGGCCCGAGTTTCCTCCATGCTCCCCTTCGTTCGAGAGGCGCAGGCGCATGCCTGATTCGATGCCGGCTGGGATATGCACGGCGATGGTTCGTTCCCGGTAGATACGTTGACGGCCCTGGCAAGCCGGGCAGGGTTCCGTGACGACTCGCCCTGCCCCGTCGCATTGGCCGCAGGGGCGGGTGATGCTGAAAAACCCCTGCTGGAACCGCATCTGCCCAGCGCCCTTGCAACTGGGGCAGGTTTTCACCGATGCCGCGCTCTTGGCGCCGGTTCCTTTGCAATCGTCGCACATTTCCCATCGTGGGATTTTGAGTTTGGCCTCTTTCCCGTAGACGGCTTCTTCGAAGGTCAGGTCCAGATTGTATTGGAGATCGTTCCCGCGCTCTGCTCGATTGCCGCCTCGCTGGCCTCCGAAAAAATCCTCGAAGATGTCGTTGAAGGCATCGCCGAATCCGCTCCCGCCGAATCCGAAGCCTTCCGGTCCTGCTCCCTGCTGCGCTCCGGCATGGCCGAACATGTCGTAACGCTTGCGTTTGTCCTGGTCGCTCAGCGTCTCATAGGCCTCATTGACTTCTTTGAATTTTTCTTCTGACGCTTTCTTCTGAGCTTCCCCGGTCTGGAGATCGGGATGGTGCCGGCGCGCCATATTCCGATAGGCCTTCTTGAGCTCCTCTTCGGACGCAGTTCGCTCGACGCCTAAGGTTTCGTAGTAGTCGCGCTTGGACACAGGTGCCATCTCTTAGAGTGAAAGTGCAGCAAGACCGAGCCCCGTGCATCGCCGAAGCTCGGTCTCACTGACGGTATTCTAACTTATTTCTTATCTTTGTCTACTTCTTCGAATTCCGCATCGACGACTTTGTCGTCTGTTTTGGTCTCGCCGGTTCCGCTTGCGGCATCCGGACCGCCGCCGGATGCAGCGGTGGCCGAAGCCTTTTTATACATTTCCTCGGCCAACTTGTGGGACGCGGTCGTCAATGTTTGGGTGGCGGACTCGATTGCCTCTGGGTCCGTTCCCTCCATCGCTTTCTTCAGGGCGGCGATTGCTTCTTCGATCTTGGTCTTGTCTTCTGCCGCGATCTTGTCGCCATGCTCACTCAGGTTCTTTTCCGTCTGGTAGATCAGGCTGTCTGCCTGGTTCTTGGCTTCTGCCGCTCTCCGCCGCTTCTTATCCTCTTCCGTATGGGCCTGTGCGTCCTTTACCAGCTTCTCGACTTCTTCTTTGCTCAAGCCGCTGGAGGCCGTGATCTTGATGGACTGTTCCTTCTGTGTCGCCAAGTCTTTGGCCGAAACATGCACGATGCCGTTAGCATCGATGTCGAAGGTCACTTCAACTTGCGGCATCCCGCGCGGCGCGGGAGGAATGCCGACCAGGTCGAACTGTCCGAGGAGTTTGTTGTCGTTCGCCATCTCGCGTTCGCCTTGGAAGACTCGAATGGTCACAGCTGTTTGATTGTCGGCAGCGGTCGAGAAGACCTGGCTCTTTTTCGTCGGGACGGTCGTGTTCCGCTCGATCAACTTGGTAAAGACCCCGCCGAGAGTTTCGATGCCCAGCGAGAGGGGCGTGACGTCCAGGAGCAACACGTCCTTCACTTCGCCCTTGAGCACACCGCCTTGAATGGCGGCGCCGATCGCCACGACTTCGTCGGGGTTCACACCGCGGTGCGGTTCTTTCCCAAAGAATTCTTTGACGGCCTGAATGACTCTCGGCATGCGGGTCATGCCGCCCACGAGTACGACTTCCTTGATATCGCTCGCGGTCACTCCGGCGTCGGACAGGGCTTTCTTGCAGGGCTCGATCGATCGCTTAATCAGGTCGTCGACCAACTGCTCAAGTTTCGAGCGGGTCAGTTTCGTGACCAGGTGTTTCGGTCCACTGGCATCTGCGGTGACGAAGGGTAGATTGATCTCGGTTTCCTGCGACGAGGAGAGTTCGATCTTGGCTCGTTCCGCCGCTTCTTTCAGACGTTGGAGGGCCATCCGATCTTTTCGAAGATCGATGCCTTGATCCTTCTTGAATTCATCAACCAACCAGTCCATCACACGCTGGTCGAAGTCGTCGCCGCCGAGGTAGGTATCGCCGTTGGTGGACTTGACCTCGAAGACCCCATCGCCGATTTCAAGGATGGAGACATCGAACGTGCCGCCACCCAGGTCATAGACGACGATTCGTTCGTCTTTCTTCTTGTCCAGCCCGTAGGCGAGGGATGCGGCTGTCGGTTCGTTGATGATCCGGAGGACGTTCAAGCCGGCGATCTGGCCTGCATCTTTGGTGGCCTGGCGCTGGCTGTCGTCGAAGTAGGCTGGGACGGTGATGACCGCTTCGGTGACTTTTTCGCCCAGATAATCCTCCGCGGTCTGCCGCATCTTCTGTAAAATCATGGCGGAGATTTCCGGCGGACTGTAGCGTTTGCCGCGCAACTCGACATGCGCATCGCCGTTGTCCCCCTCGGACACCTTGTAGGGCAGCCGCTTGGCCGCGTCCGATACTTGTTGGCTGCGGAACTTACGGCCCATGAGGCGTTTCACCGAGAAAATCGTGTTTTCCGGATTCGTAATCGCCTGGCGTTTCGCAATTTGTCCGACGAGGCGCTCACCCTTCTCTGTGATGGCGACGACAGACGGTGTCGTGCGGGCACCTTCTGCGTTGGCGATCACAACCGGCTCACCGCCGCTCATAATGGAAACGCAGGAGTTCGTGGTTCCAAGGTCGATGCCGATCACTTTGCCCATGTGCCTACTCCTCCCTTACTTAGGTCTGTCTTTGATGATGTTGTTACGCTGTACCGATCGTGCTGTCTGTTCCCGGTGCGCTGTCGGCTCGCCCTGTCGATACCGTCACCATGGCTGCCCGCAAGATACGGTCGTGCAGGAGGTATCCTCGCTGCAATTCGTCCACGATATGCCGTTCCGGAATCTTTTCCGACGCGACGGACACAACAGCCTGATGTTTTGCGGGATCGAACGGTTGACCTGCCGTCTCGACCGGTATGACATGAAATCTCGTCAAGGCCCCTGTCAGCTGCTTGAGGGTGAGGTCTACGCCTTGGATAAGGACTTCGCTGCTTCCACCGTTTTGAGAGGCCTTGATGGCTCGTTCCAGATTATCGACCACCGGTAGGAGCTCCTTGATCAAGTGCTCATTGCCGAATCGGATCTGATCGCGCTGGTCCCGCTGAATCAGTCGTTTGTAGTTATCAAACTCGGCTGCGAGCCTGAGGTATTTGTCGTTCAAGCCCTTCGCTTCCTCAGCCTTTGCCACGAGGGCCTGCTGAAGCTCTTCGACCAGACCTGGCTCCTCAGGAGCGGAGCCTGATCCAGGTGATGAAGTATGCAAGTTATCGATTGTATTCGCGTTATTGTGTTCTTCGGCCATGTATGACTCCTCTGTCCGTGAGGAGATAGCCACAGGGCCTATAAAGTCAACTGGGCCAGAAAAATTAATTACTTGTGTATAGATGGGCAGGCGGGAAAGGCGAGACGGGCGAGGCAAGGGGTCTGTGGGGTAACGGGGTAGTTAAACGGGGAATCGTTCGAGGTCTTTTGAACTGTGAACTTCTACTAGCAACCTTCTCCCTTGTCCCGCGCGTCTCGCTTTTCCCGCGCTTCACGCTATCCAGCTAGACTACAAGAGCGGGAGGGTGGTCACCTTGGGTTCGTCGATAGAGGAGCTCAAGACCTTCCAACGTCAGGAGCGGTTCAATTTTTTGAATGGTCGAGGTTTCAGCGGCGAGAATAGCACTGAGCCCGCCGGTGCCGATGACATAGACGGAGCGGGCGAGTTCCTGTTCCATCCGCCTGACAACGGTGTCGACCAGTCCGGCATAGCCGAATAAGAGGCCAGCTTGAATACAGCTGGCAGTGTCGATGCCGATCACAGTCTTTGGACGGAGCAATTCCACCTTGGCCAGTTTGGCAGCCCTGGTGAAGAGGGCTTCCGCAGAGATCCCAAGGCCGGGGGCAATCACGCCTCCGAGGTAATGGCCCTCAGCCGTGATAGCGCAAAAGGTCGTGGCGGTGCCGAAATCCACGACAATGAGATCGCGGCGATACTTATGATAGGCGGCCGCGGCATTTACCAGCCGGTCGCTGCCGATCTCTTTGGGGTTGGCATAACGGAGTGTGAGTCCTGTGTCCGTATCGGAGGTGACGACTACTGGGCGCTGATGAAAATACTGTTCGAGCATATTTTCGAAGGTTCCGGTCAACGCAGGCACGACGCTGGAGACGATGGCGCCTGAGAGGCGTTGAGAAGGAATTCCCACGGCCGTGAGGAGATTGGCAAAGAGGATGCCGAACTCATCCGAAGTTTTCTTCACATCTGTCGCCAATCGCCAATGGGCCACGAGGGTGCGACCGTCATAGACGCCCCAGACGATATTGGTGTTGCCGATATCCACGACGATGAGCATGGGGTCTATTGTACGTTTCAATTGGGTGGTTTAGCCAGTAGGCAAGTCAGTTCATCTGGTTTATCTGGTTTGTTTTGTTTGTCTGGTTAGTCTTGTTCAACCAAACAAACCAAATAGACCAAACCAACCAAAAAACGTTCGGCTTATGTTCTCACATGAATGATATCCGCCACACGGAGACGCTGAATGTCGGGGGGGCGGCCATCGGTGGGAAGGGGGCGTTGCACGACCCGTAGGGTACCGTCTTGCTCGATGCCCTCGGCCAGTCCTATAAACTCCTTGCCGTCAGTCAGTGTGGCTTTGACGGTCTTTCCTATTGTACCGCAGCGCTGTTGATAGGCGAGGGCGAGTCGCTCCGATCCACGAGATTCAAATTCTTCCACACAGGCTTCAAGTTCGTGCAGGAACCGGGCAAGAAGGCGATTGCGTTCGACGGGATGTCCCGTCTCATGGCGGATGGTGGTGGCCGTTTCCCGCAGGTCTTCCGGGAAGTCGTTTCGATCTCCGTTAACGTTCAGCCCAAGGCCGACGATTTGATAGGATCCTGATCGTGCTCCTGTTCCACTTTCACAGAGGATGCCGCCAATCTTGCGTTCGGCGATGAGAAGATCGTTCGGCCATTTTACCGAGACGCTTGCTGCGGCAATTGTATCAATGGATTCAGCTGCAGCCAGGGCAGTTATTAACGGGAGCCACGAGAGCCACTCGGCCATCTGATCGGCGCCGATCGGTTTTCTGATGACGATGGAGCAATACAGATTGACGGCAGGGGGAGAAAACCACTGTCGTGAAAGACGTCCGCGGCCTTCCGTTTGAGAGTCGGTCACCACAACCGTGCCGTGTTCAACGCCTGCGTGGGCGAGTGCGACTGCTTCACGGTTCGTCGAGTCGATCCGATCGTGCAAGTCGATGCGACGGCCAAAGGCTTGTGTGGCCAATGTGCTGCGGATTGTATCGAGGCTAAGCGGCGACAAGGGTTGCACGAGCTATAAGGGCCGCCGCCGACGGCGACGCGGTTCGAGCACCAGACTAAGCGTTGCAGCGGGAGCTGAATGGGTAAGGGCTCCGATGGAGATGCGGTCTGGGCCTGCCTTCGCCATCGCTCGCACATTTTTCAACGTGATGCCTCCGGACACTTCCACGAGTGCTCGCCCCTTGATCAACCGGACTGCTTGACGGACGGTTGCCGGATTCATGTTATCCAACAGAATGATGTCGGCTTGAGCTGCGAGGGCCTGCCGTACATCTGCCAAGGATTCCACTTCCACGATAACATTCATGCCGTGCGGGCGGTTGGCTTGCGCCTTCCGGCAGGCTGTTTTGACGGGCGTGGTCGCCCGGCTTAAGAGGGCCAGATGGTTGTCTTTGATGAGTATGCCATCGCTCAGCGACCGGCGGTGATTCGTGCCTCCACCGAGGAGGACCGCCCATTTCTGAAGCGCGCGAGAGCCCGGGATCGTTTTTCTCGTGTCCAAAATGGTCACGGGATATCCATGGACTTCGTCGCAGAACCGATTGGTCAAGGTGGCGATACCGGAAAGGTGTTGGAGAAAGTTCAGGGCCACCCGTTCCGCCTTCAGAATGGATCGCCCATCTCCTTCGATTGCAAGGAGACAGTCTCCATCCTGTGCATGGTCTCCATCCTGGCAGTAAAGAGATAAGATCAGGGAAGCATCCACAGTCCGAAAAGTTTGTACAGCTGCAGCAAGACCGGCGACCACCAGTGATTGTTGGGCCACGATGAGAGCGAAGGCCGGTGTGCGAGAGGAAAAGAGCGCAGCGGTTGTAATGTCACCGTAGGGGATGTCTTCTCGGAGTGCGAGTCGAATGGCGCGCCTAATGTCGGCGACCGGAGGTCTGACCATCGGTTACGATCCCAGCATGGCTTGTACTTGCTGTGCGCTGCTGGCGAGCATAGATTGATCTCTGCGCAGGTTTGTCAGGCGATTCCGGTGATCGGCGATGACCTCCGGCGGGGCCTTGGCGGTAAATTCCTGATTGCGCAGTTTTCCCTCCAGCCGCTCGATCTCCTTCGTCTGTTCCGATTGTTCCTTGGTGATGCGATCCAGGGCCTTATTCAGATCGACGTCGCCCGCCACTGCAATGCCGACGGATAGGCCTTCCGTCACCAAGCGGAGGAGATTGCCAGTCGGCCAGTGGGTCGTTGGGGCGAGATCGACGGTGCCTCGTCCAAGATGGGCCAGGTAGCTTGGGAGTTCATTGAGATAATTCTGTCTCTGGGGATCGTCGTGCGCGAGGTAGAACGTGATCTGCTGCCCCGGTGGATAGTTCAGGAGGACGCGCGAGGTCCGCACCAGGCCAATACTTTGTTCGAGCAGCGCAAACCGCTGGTCCATCTCCGGCGCTGTCCAGGCAATATTGGGTATTGGATAGTTCTGAACCACGATGCTCTCACCCTGATGCGGGAGCTGGTGCCAGATCTCTTCGGTGAGATATGGCATGAACGGATGCAGAAGGCGCATCGTCGTTTCAAGCGTCTCGACGAGAGTTTGTCTGTTGCCCGGTCCTTCCAGGCTCGCCTGGTTCTGAAGCGTCGGCTTGATGAGTTCCAGGTACCAGTCGCAGTACTCGTGCCAGATAAACTGGTACAGCGCATTCGCTGCGTGATCGAACCGATAGGCTTCCAGCTCCGATGTCACGGTCTGGATGGTCTGATTCAGGCGGCTCAAAATCCAACGGTCGGGAAAGGCGCGGTAGGATGGCTCTATGGCCTCTCGTGGCCCATCCAGATTCATGAGACTGAAACGTGTCGCATTCCAGATCTTGTTCGCAAAATTTCGATAGCCTTCGATCCGCTCCTCCGCGAGTTTGATGTCGCGCCCCGGCGAAGCCATCGAGGCGAGGGTGAAGCGGAGCGCGTCTGTGCCGAACTGCTCCATCACATGCAGCGGGTCGATGACGTTGCCTTTCGACTTGCTCATTTTCTGCCCTTCCGCATCGCGGACCAGGGCATGGATGTAGACGTCACGGAAAGGGACATCGCCCATAAACTTCAGGCCCATCATGATCATACGGGCGACCCAGAAAAACAGAATGTCGAGCCCGGTGACGAGGGTCGAGGTCGGATAGTAGGTCTTCAACTCAGGTGTTTGCTCAGGCCATCCCAATGTCGAGAAGGGCCAAAGGGCGGAAGAGAACCAGGTATCAAGGACGTCGGGGTCTCGGATAAAATCCGTTCCGCTACATGTCGGGCAGGTCGAGGGGGGGGTCTTTCCGACAATCGCTGTAGCGCCTTGGAGGATCGTGAGTCGTTGAGATGAAACAGCGGAAGGCGTTGTTCCAGCTCCCTCAACGATCAAGCCTTTGTTGCACGTTCGGCAATACCAGGCGGGAATCTGATGGCCCCACCAGATTTGGCGCGAGATGCACCAGTCTTTAATGTCTCGCATCCAGCCGAGGTAATTGTTGGTCCAGCCTTCTGGAATGATTCGGATGCGTCCGTCCTCGACTGCTTGGATCGCCGGTTCGGCCAGGGGCTTGATCTTCACGAACCACTGGGGAGAGAGATAGGGCTCGACCACTGTTTTACAGCGATAGCATTTTCCGATCGCCATCTTGTGATCGTCGACTTTTGTGAGCAATCCCCGGTCTTTCAGTGCCTGCTCGATCTTGGGTCGCGCCTTGGTGACGGGAAGGGCTGCGATCATGTCGATAAGCGCTTGTTCGACGCCGGCGGTCTTGAGCCCTTCTGCATCGAGCAGAGCCTGATGATCGAAGATGGGATGCCGCGGTAGTCCGTGCCGTTCGCCCGCTTCAAAGTCGTTAAAGTCATGCGCCGGCGTGATCTTGACGGCTCCGGTGCCGAACTCACGGTCGACGAGAATCGCATCGCCCACAATCGGAATGGTGCGGTTTGTGAGCGGCAGACGGACTTGTTGCCCGATCAATCGATTGTAACGGGGATCTTCCGGATGGACCGCCACCGCGCTGTCGCCGAACAGGGTTTCCGGCCTGGTTGTCGCGACGGTGAGACGCATGGTCGGGTCCTGTGCGAGTTCGTATTCAATGGAGTAGAGTTTTCCCTTGATATCTTCGTGCTCGACTTCGATGTCTGAGAGGGCGGTCAGGCAGCGGGGGCACCAGTTGATCAATCGTTCCCCTCGATAGATCAGTCCCTCCTCATGCAACCGGACGAAGACTTCGAGAACGGCTTTCGACAACCCTTCGTCCATGGTGAAGCGGAGGCGATCCCAGTCGCAGGACTCACCCAACCGCTTTTGCTGACGAATAATGGTATCTCCGGAAGCAGCTTTCCATTGCCAGATACGCTCGATAAATCGTTCTCGTCCAAGCGATTCCCGGGAAGCGCCTTCGGCCATAAGCTGTTTTTCCACGACGTTTTGTGTGGCAATCCCGGCATGGTCGGTGCCGGGTAGCCAGAGCACATTGCGGCCCTGCATGCGCCGCCACCGTATCAAGATGTCTTGTAGCGAATGATTCAGCGCATGGCCGACATGGAGTGAACCTGTGACATTGGGTGGAGGAATCACAATGCAGTAGGGTTCGCCCGGATGGGTCGGTGAGGCGTGGAAATACCCCTGTTGGTTCCAGACCTCAGACCAACGGACTTCGACCGCCTTGGCATCGTAGGTTTTGTCGAGTTGGGGGGTGCTCATCTGATCTAGTTGATCTGGTTTGTTTGGTTTATCTGGTTGATTCGGTTTATCGAGTCGGTCTTGTTTACCAAACAAACGAGACAAACCAAATCAACCAGATAAGGATCTTCTTCTACTGGAAGTGCGGCGCATCTTAGCATGCGGGTGGTTCCCTCTCAAAGGGATAGAGGCGTAGGGGTGAGGCTGAAGGGCGTTGCCTCATTCTCAGCTTGAGGGGTATCGAGCCGTATGTTATACAGACCCACACAAGCGAGGGCGAAGGGTTCGTTCCGCTTCCACTTTTTACAGTTTGGAGAGACTATGGCCACCGGGCGCGAAAAGGACCGTAAGACGAGAAAGAAGCATCGAAAGAATGTTGCGCGGGTGAAGGCATTGGTGACGGCCAGCCGGAGTAAGGCTAAAAAGGGCAAGAAGGGGTAAGTCCGAGCGGCGACGAAGGTCCTACGCGGCTCGTGTGAGGCGTGTAATTTCTGCTTTGATCTGTTCCTCTGCCAGGTCTGGTACGAGGCGTAGAACAGCCTGTTCGACCTGCGTGTGAGCGGTTGTCCGGACGACGTCTTCAACTTTGTCAGAAGTCTGCCTGGCTGCAGCCAGTTGAATCTCTTCCTTGACGAGTCCCTCGATCGATCCAAGCTCCGCTCGAACCATATCGGACAGTGCGGTGCGAACGGCATTGAGTTCCTCGCGAACGAATTGATCGATGCGTTCTTTGATCAGAGGGTTTGCGACTTCGGAAATGCTCTGTCGAATAATGGGTGTAAGGAGAGGCAATTCCTGTGCGAGGATCTTCGGAAGTGCGGTCGTGAGCAACGGTTCAAGCACCTGAGTCAGGCGCTTCTCTGAGACGGTCGTCTCCATCTGTGTGTGGACCTCTGTTTCCACGGCTTTGGCGACGAGGGTTACGAGGTCTTTCCCCACCATCCGGGGGAGCAGGTCGGCGATCTTTTTTTCCGTCCGCTCCGTCATGGACTGGAGGAGTTGACCGAAGAGGCCTTTCATGGCTTCTTCCGGGCCCGCTGCCGGGGCTTGCTTTGCGCTGGTAGTGGCCACGGGGGAGTCTTTCAGTCGGGGGTTCGGCGCGATGGCTTGTTCCGCCTCTTCCTCGGTCACGTTGTCATCCTCGTCGGCATCGTCAGCGTCGGAATCCGTTGAGCTTGAGGCTGGAGGCCAGGAGCGAGACTTTTTCTTTTTCCCGTTCGTCTTGGCTGCCTGCTGCACTTCCAAATCCCTGATCACATCGATGAGATTTTCAGACTGAAAGGGTTTGTTGAGAAAGGCTTTTACCCCCAACGAACGCAAGTGAGATTCGTCGACACGGTCCGAAGGGCTGGTGAGGGAGACAATATAGGTTTCTGTCAGGTTATCCAGCTTGTGAACTTCTTTGCAGAATCCCGAGAAGGTCATGTTCTCCAAATGATAGTCTGCGATGATGAGGTTCGGGCTCATCTTGCGTGCCGCTTCCAAGGCTGCCGGACCATCCTGGAATCCCACCACATCGCATCCTTCCGGCTTCGAGATCTCTTCCACCAGCCGACGGACGGCGGGACTACTGTCGACGACAAAGATGGTTGATGCCACCTAACCCTCCAATGTTATTGAACTATATGGAAGCTAACAGTGGGGTTATTCTTTGTCAAGAAATCGCACGATAGGTGTGCGTTCTGACTCTCCTTCGCCAGAATACCTTGCTCGGAAGGGTGGGGATGCCTGGCCTACTCAGCCGAAGCGGCTGTTTCGTCCGAGTAGGGAATGGCGAAGGAGGGCTACGGAGAGTTTCGCATTTGTATTACAATGCCCCACGTGGGGACGCAGGGAGCTTTACTTCGAATTTTTAAGCTGACTACAATTCGATCGCAATAGGGATTCACAACCGATGAAGACTCCCATTCAAGTCATTTTTTTCGATGCAGCCGACACGCTGTTTCATATTAATGGATCGGTGTCGGACATCTACCTGACTCATGCGGTTCAACACGGGTTTCGGCAGACGCCGGACTCGAAGGCCTCCATTACGCAAGCCTTTCAACGCGCCTTTCGCGATGCGTCGCCACCGGTCTTTGCCACAACGGATCCGAGCAGGTTAAAGCAGTGTGAGCGGCTCTGGTGGTTCGATATCGTGCACAATGTATTTTATCGCGTCGGGATGTTCGAACGGTTCGATGAATTCTTCGAGCAGGTCTTTCAGGTGTTCGAAGATCCCCGCTCCTGGATTCTGTTTCCTGAAACCCATGCGGTACTCACCAGACTTCGTGAAGAGGGGTTCGAGTTGGGGATCGTATCGAATTTCGACTCCCGGCTCTTTCCTGTGATGAGGGGACTTGGAATCGATGGGTTCTTCGACACGATCACGATTGCCAGCCTTGCCAGGGCTGCGAAACCTGCGTCGAAGATTTTCGAAATCGCGCTCGAAAAACATGTACTCGATCCGGACGAAGCGATGCATGTGGGCGACAGTGTGCGGGACGATATGGAGGGAGCGACGAAGGCGGGGCTGACCGGCGTGTTGCTGGATCGAGCAGGGCGCTCTCAGGCATCGGGAGGGCAGGTGATACACACGTTGGAGGAACTACTTCCCCTAGTAGGATGCTGAAAAAGCCTGCCAGCAGCGTTCTCGCATCGTTCAGGCCCTCAGCGTACCCCAAGGGTACGCTGAGGGCCTGAACTCGCTGCGGCCTTGCTGGACAGCCTTTTTGAGCATCCTACGAGAACGGTAACAGACGTTATTTGGTTTGTCTGGTGCTTGGGATGAACGAAACTGATCCGATCAATCCTCAACCAAACAAACCGTCTTCACAGCAGTTGCGGAACGACGTCTTTCGCGCGGCCTTGCAGCGAGAGGTCAACCAGGTCAGATTGCGGGGTGTTTTCTAGATTGATCTCAATGACCAGCGCCCCGACGTCCTTCGCGACCGATGCAAAACCTGCCGCAGGGTAGACGACTCCCGATGTCCCGATCACCAGAAGAAGGTCGCAGGCCCGCAACGCTTCATCGCAGCGGCGCAGGTCTTTCTCCCAGAGCGATTCCCCGAACCACACGATATGGGGCCGGAGCAGTGCATGGCACAGCCGGCACATCGGCAGAGTAGGAAGAGGAATCTCCCGGTTTTCGGAGATGACACCGCAGCCTGTACAGCGAACCTTCCAGATATTGCCGTGAATTTCGGAGAGGCGTTCCGACCCAGCGGCACGATGGAGTCCGTCCACATTTTGCGTGATGAGCCACATGCGATCGGTCCACTGCCGTTCGAGCTTCACGAGCGTGTCGTGGGCGGGGTTCGGCTGTTTCGTGGCGATCAATTCCCGCCGCCAGTTGTACCATTCCCAGACAAGCTGCGGGTCCTGCTCAAAAGCTTCCGGAGTTGCGAGATCCTCTGCGCGAAAGTTGTGCCACAAGCCATCCGTTCCGCGAAAGGTCGGCACGCCGCTGTCGGCAGAAATGCCGGCTCCCGTGAGGATGGTCACGTTCCGGGCGGAGGCAAGGTGCCTGCGGGCGAGGAGGATCTGATCGTCGGTGGCCATTCTTAGTTACCCAGGTAGATAGGCCGAAGGTTTCGGACCGTCGGATCGTGGCTTCAGCCGTCAGTCTATCAACCTGGGTTGATTCTAGCTTATTTTGAGGGATGAATCTGCGTGGTATAGTAGGCCTCCAAAATTCTTGCGAGGTGCACAATGAAACAGATCCTAATGGTGGGAGCTGGATCGGTCGGTGGATTTTTCGGAGCACAGTTGGCAAAAGCGAATCTCCCAGTGTCGTTCCTGCTGCGGCCTAAGACGCTCGCAGCCGTGAAACAGAATGGCCTTACCATTAGGAGTGCCCAGGGTTCTTTCAGCGTGCATCCCCCCGCTTCATCCGATCCGCGCGAGCTTGCGAAGCCGGATCTGATCATCCTTTCCGTCAAGGCATACGATCTGGACGAGGTGCTCACACAAATCCAGCCGGTCATGACCGAGCGGACCGTCATTTTGACTCTCCAGAATGGGGTCGATACAGAAGACCGTATCGTGGCGCGCTTTCATCGGGATTGTGTCGTCGGCGGGATCGCGTTTATCTATTCCAAGATCGTAGAACCAGGTGTCATCGACCATTATAAGAGAGGGGCTGTGTCGATCGGAGAGCTGATGGGGCATCACAGCGCACGTGTATTGGCCATCGCGGATCTGTTCAAGCAGGCGGGGATTCCTTGTCAGTTGGCTGACGATATCCGGCGCAGTAAGTGGGAGAAAATGTGTTGGAATTGTGTCTTCAATCCCTTGACCGTGTTGATCGACGACAAGGTGGCCAAGGCGCTCGACCACCCAGAGATGCTGCGAGTGATTCACCAGATCGTCGGTGAAATCGTGGCGGTGGCGGCCACAGTGAAGGTGCCGCTCGCCGACGATATGGCGGACAAGGTGGTCCGTTGGACACAGGAGATTCGAGATATCCATACCTCGATGTACGACGATTGGAAGGCCGGTCGGCAGACCGAGATCGACTATTTGAACGGGTATGTGGCGAAGCTGGGACGGCAACTCGGTATTCCGACGCCGTTGAACGAGATGCTAACGGCCGTGATCAAGACCATTACCGAGAAAGATCGAACCGGGCCCGGTATCCTGCGGATCGAGGGGGCGGTGGTGCAGCCTGTTTCGCTCGATCGTGCTGCGATCGCAGGGTTGCCGGCAGAACAGCAGCTCGATATTTCGACGGTGATGCCAGGCATGCAGGGCAAAGGGATTCGTCTCAAGGCTTTACTGGATGTGCCGGCCTTGGGGATCAAGGCGGATCATGTGACAATCCATTCGGGAGACGGAAAGTATTCTGCCTCGCTCACGCTGGAGCAGGCCAAATCATTTGGGCTGTTGGTCTATGAGCTCGATGGAGCGCCGTTGCCGGAATCGAAAGGCGGACCGTTTCGGCTCGTCACTCCAGGGTTGGGGGATTTGTGCGCTAATGTGAAGGGGGTTGGGCGAATCGAGGTGACCATCGGAACGGGAAGAGACACGAGGCCGACGAATTGCTGACAAGCAATTCGGGTGAGACTCGCGAGACATGCGAGAAAAGCGGGGCTGGTGGT
>JABFSG010000053.1 GCA_013140715.1 Nitrospiraceae bacterium | reverse complement strand
TTACCCCCCCTACCCCTTACTGTAAGTGGACTTCCCAGGCTTTAACGGACACCTTATGGTAGTCGTTAGAACAGGGGGAGGGCCCATGGGTATTCGGCACAGATCGCAGGGTGTCCGAGTGAAGTACGCGTTCATCAAGGCCCATCATCGGGAGTTTGATACGGCCGTCATGTGCCGGCTCCTCAACGTGTCGCGTAGCGGATTCTATGACTGGTTGCGGAACCCCCTCTCCGATCGAGCGTTGGAGGATCAGCGGTTGCTTGGCCTGATCCGCGCGGCCTATACGGCGAGCCACGGCGTCTACGGGGCCCCGCGTATCTTTCTCGATTTACGCGAAGCGGGCGAGACCTGTAGCAAACATCGAGTTGCTCGAATTATGCGAGCCAATAACATAAGAGCCCGGCACGGCTACCGAACTCCCCGGTACGCCAGTGGCCACACGGCACTCCTAACACCCAATACGCTGCAACGAGGCTTTACCGTCCAACGACCGAACACAGCCTGGGTCACCGACATCACGTACGTGCGCACGTGGGAAGGCTGGCTCTATCTTGCCGTCGTGATGGACCTCTATTCACGCCGCATTGTCGGCTGGGCAACCAAACCTACGATGGCTCGAGAACTCGTACTGGACGCGATCCTCATGGCCGTGCGGCGACGCAAGCCAAAGAACACACTGATTCATTCCGATCAAGGATCGCAATTTAGCAGCGATGCGTGGCGGCGCTTCTGCCATGCGCATCATCTGGAGCCCAGTATGAGCCGGCGTGGCAACTGCTGGGATAACGCCGTGGCCGAATCGTTTTTTAGTAGCTTGAAGAAGGAACGGATCAAGAAGCGAATCTATACGACGCGTGATAGTGCCACTGCCGAGATCTACGATTACATCGAGATGTTCTATAATCGCACCCGTCGGCACAGCCATCTGAGCGGGGTAAGTCCGGAGGCGTTCGAGACAGTGTCGAAACAGGCTTAAATGGTGTCCGCAAAAGCCTGGGAAGTCCAAAGAGGCCCCTTGCCCCTTGCCTACGCGGCAGCTTATGATCCTCCCATGCAAGTCCAACTGAGCCATCCAACTAGAACCGTCGAAGTCAAAGGCCCCAAGAAGGTCAAAGATCTCCTGCGCGAGTTGAATCTCGTCGTCGAAGCCCATCTGGTTATCAAAGGCGACAATCTCGTCACCGAAGACGAGATGCTCTATGACGGAGATCAGATTGAAATTCGCCCGGTGATTTCCGGAGGCTAGCTAAGTTGCAGAGAAGGCGATGGTTGTGTAATTTCCTCCAACTACTTTAACCTAAACCTAAACATGAAGTTCTCAACGTTTACTCATTGCAATGACTTATCGAGTTAATTGTAAGCAATCTCAGGTCCAGAACGGCTCCCAGCCTCCAGCCTTTGCACCGCCGCAAGTTTGACTCAGGGGTTAACTGCCCGTTGGTCCATGGCACGAGCCGTGAGTCTGGCCCCCTTCGATAGTGCCTGTCGAATCCAGGCCTCACAATCTGACACTCCATTAGACCACGTCACAAACATCCAGCTATTTTCTTACTTGAACGACCAATTAGGAGTATCCTACGGGGCATGAAACGGTGGTATCTGCTTCTGATACCGGTGCTGCTCGGGTTGGCAACAGTGGCCTACCTTGTCGTCAAATTACTTGCACCGACGATCTTCCCTGATATTTTGAGTAGGGACAGTCAGGCCAAAAACAGGCAGAGCGATATCGGAAAGATGCCGGCTGCCGAAGCGGCTCCCAGAGAGGTGCAGGGGCTGCGGAAAAACCATGGACTGAGACAACTGACTACCGCAGAAGATGGGACGAAGATTCAAGATTTGCCGAATGGAATTTACGGCTTTTCAATGTGCAACGTGGTCTCATTAAGCGCCAAGCGTGGCACCACCTTCTCGCTGGAGATTCATAAACACCATGACGGGATCGTGTACTATGTCGGCTATGCCTCCGACGAGCACATAGAGAAGTACCTGACCCGACAAAAGAACTTTCATATACTCACGTCCCCGCATCAATTGGAAAAATCTCCATCGCTATTCGAGATCCCCATCGAGTTCGTATCGAAATGCGAGGAGCGGCCATCTAAAGAGGGCACTCTCTTCGATCTGTTCGTGACAACCATCCCCGAGTTGCAATCCTAAGAAGACTCTGAGAAAAATCAGCTACCCCACTAGCCCCTCGTTGCGTTTGCTTTCTGGCTAATTCAGCCCGTATGATCGCCTCATGAACTGCACCAAATGCAAAACTAAAGCGGTGATCGGTCTTCCCCGCCACAATGCTGCCTTCTGCAAGACCTGCTTCAATGGCTTCGTCCACGATCAGGTTGCGCGCGCGATCAAGTCGGAGAAGATGTTTGGGAAGGACGATCGCATTCTGGTGGCTGTATCCGGCGGGAAAGACAGTCTGGCCCTCTGGGACATCTTGCTCAAGCTCGGCTACAAGGCCGACGCGCTCTATGTGAACCTCGGCATCGGAACCTATTCTGAACAGTCTCATGCCAAAGTGACAAAGTTTGCCGAAGCAGCCGCTGCCTCGTATGGGGCCGTATTGCACCTCCATACAGTCGAAGAAGAAGCCGGCGCGGGAATCAAGGAACTGGCCCAACTCATTCATCGCCCGACCTGCTCCACTTGCGGCACGATCAAACGGTATCAATTCAATCGCGTGGCGATCGAACAACATTACGATGTGATGGCGACAGGCCACAATCTGGACGATGAGGCAGCTCGTCTACTGGGTAACGTGCTCCGCTGGCAAGAGGAATACTTGGACAAGCAGTCTCCCAGTTTACCTGCCTCCGTCGAAGGCTTCGCTAAGAAGGTGAAACCGCTCTATCGGCTATCCGAGCGCGAATTAGCCGCCTACGCGGTGTTGAATCGGATCGACTATATCGTCGAAGAATGTCCCATGGCGAAGGGCGCTCGGACCCTGCTCTATAAGGAAGTCTTGAATCGGCTGGAAACGGAATCGCCAGGCACCAAGCAGGCATTCTATTGCGGGTTCCTCGACAAGCAACGTAAGCCGGAGGCAGCCCCCACCACGATGGCTGAAAAGGATCAAGCCATGCTGCATCCCTGTTCGGCCTGCGGCCAGCCGACCACTGCTGAAGTCTGCTCCTACTGCAAGATGATGGCCCGAGCCAAGACCGTCGCTCCTCACTGATAGAGATATTCGTCATCACACCGCTCCCCTTCTACACTTGAAAAGCCCGGACCGACCCCGTAAGCTGCTGGACAAACAGTGCTGGGTGATCAGTGAGTCGGTGGTAGGCGCCGAGCGGTTACTTTTGATATAGGCTACGTCGTTTCCTCATCGCGCATCACACTCTACTTTCAACAATGGCAACAACAGAACGCGACTTCTACCAGGTACTCGGTCTCTCCAAGTCTGCCTCAGCCGACGACATCAAGAAGGCCTATCGTCGCCTGGCCCGCCAATTCCATCCTGACATGCATAGCGGCGCCAAGAAAACGGAGATGGAAAAAAAGTTCAAGGAGTTGAACGCGGCACACGAAGTCCTGAGCGATCCGGACAAGCGAAAAAAGTACGATCAATATGGGTCCAACTGGGAGCAGGCAGAGGCCTACGAGCAGGCTCGCAGACAGGCCGGCGCCCGTGGGCAAGGCGGTCCAGAGCCTTCGTTCGGCGGAGAAGGCTTCTCCGATATCTTCGAGAATCTGTTCAAAGGGCGTGGGCAGGCAGGCAATGGCCGTGGATTTGCCATGCAGGGTGAGGACCTTGAGACAGAAGTGCAGCTGACACTGGCAGAGGTATTGGCCGGCGTGACGAGGCGCGTGACCTTGCAGGAACCAGTGCCTTGCTCCTCCTGCCACGGCAGCGGAGCCCTTCGTGGACGTACCTGCCCAACCTGTCAGGGGCACGGAGCGACGCTGCAACCCAACACGATTGAAGTGCGAATCCCCGCCGGAGTACAGGATGGAAGCAGGGTCCGCGTGGCCGGAAAGGGACAGGCCGGAACCAACGGCGGCAAGCACGGGGACTTGTATATGAGGGTAGCGATCGCTCTGGACAAGATCTTTCGCCGGCAAGGCAGCGACCTGCATGTCTCCCTTCCAGTTCTCCCATGGGAAGCGGCCTTGGGCGCCGATGTGATGGCCCCCACCTTGATGGAACCGGTTCGAGTGAAAGTTCCACCTGGAAGTAGAGCGGACAGTAAGCTTCGATTGAAAGGCAAGGGGCTTCCCGCAGCGACCGGCGGTCACGGCGATCTCTTTCTGACGATTCAAATCGTCATGCCGCCCTCCTCGACCGATGAGGAACGAGCACTGTACGACCGACTCAGGGCTATCCCACACCCAGACCCCCGTGCCGAACTGCTTGAACAGGCCCGACGACGATCGCACTCCTGACGCTCATACGCAGAATGTTGAAAAGTCCGACAGCGCAAGAAAACCATTATTTGGTTTGTTTGGTTGGACGAAACTAACCAACTCAACCAGATAAACAAACAAACCAGATGAACGAGACAGACCTCACTCGTTGTGTTGTTGGCTTGCGTTGTTTCGGTCGATCTGGCAATCTACAACCACTGGTTCTTGAAGCGTGCGATACCAAAATAGATCAGTCCGCATCGTAGAAAGAAACATCTTCATTCGGTTCAACCTAAGGAGGCAGATATGAAGCAGAGAACGGGAACCATCGTGACGCTGGGCGTCGCATCGATATTCGCACTGGCAGTTGGGCTGCCCACCGTCTGGGCCAATGAGCCAGGCTACGGTAAGGAAGGACACGGAGGCGGCGGGCATAGTTCGATGGGCGGATACGGTGCGGGCATGAAGCACAGCGGCACCGGCCACCTGATCCGGCATCTGCTTGAGCGCGAACAGGAAATCGGGCTCACGGCAGAGCAAGTGGCAAAACTGAAAGAGATGCAACTCAATCTGGACAAGACCCGTATCAGGACCGAAGCCGACATTCAGGTCGCGGAGCGGGAAGTGAAGGCCTTGACCGAGAATGAGAAATCCGACCTGGGAGCGGTTGAAGCCAAGGTGAAGCAGAGCCATGACCTGCAAGTCGGTTTACGCATGGTTTCCATCAAGGCCAAGCGGGATGTACTCGCGGTGCTGACTCCGGAACAACGGGCCAAGGAAAAGACCGAGCATGAGAAGGCAATGCAACAGCACAAGGATTCCGGCAAAGGACATGGCAACCCCCATGGCGGCGCGATGAAAGGCGATCCGCATATGGGTGGGAGTCCTGCACATCCGACAACTCCATCAGGCATGTAGATGCAGTAGGCACAGTCCCCTGAGGCTGCCTAGGCAGCCTCAGGGGACGAGTGAGAAACGCAACTCTCCAGCATCCTGCCAAAAATCAGTCGGGCCGGCCAGCATGGGAACGTACCATTCATACATGAGTAATCGTCACAATGAACCTGGTCGAATGTCTATTCGCTGTCGGTTCCAGCCCCTGCTTCGACGACAATGCGGACAAGAAAGGACAGTAGTCACGTCATGCCGAAAGAGTTGAAACTCACTAGCCGGGATCTGTTGGCTGGTCCCGATCGAGCCCCGGCCCGCGCAATGTTGAAAGCAGTCGGGTTCACGGATGAGGACTTGTCTCGCCCGATCATCGGTGTCGCCAACACCTGGATCGAGGTCATGCCCTGCAACTTCCATCTACGCCGCCTGTCTGAACGGGTAAAGGCCGGTATCAGAGCCGCGGGCGGTACTCCCATCGAGTACAACACTATTGCGGTGTCCGATGGCATTTCGATGGGAACCGAGGGGATGAAGGCTTCGTTGATCAGCCGGGAGGTGATAGCCGATTCGATCGAGCTCGTGGCCCGCGGACACTTGTTCGACGGCGTAGTGGCCTTGTCGGGCTGCGACAAAACTATTCCAGGCACCGTGATGGCCCTCGCTCGATTGAATCTCCCGTCGGTCATGCTCTACGGCGGTTCGATCATGCCGGGCCAATTCCAAGGCCATGATGTGACCATTCAAGACGTGTTCGAAGCGGTCGGGAAACATGCGTCCGGCAAGATGACCAGCTCCGAGCTCAAGGATCTGGAAGACCATGCCTGTCCAGGGCCTGGCGCCTGCGGAGGCCAATTCACGGCCAACACCATGGCGATCGCCTTCGAATTCCTCGGCATTTCCCCAATGGGACGAAACGGTGTGCCTGCCATGGATAAGAAAAAGGACGATGTCGCCTTCGATTGCGGGAAAATGGTCATGGACCTGTTGAAACGAGACCTGAGACCTCGCCAGATCATTACACGGAAATCTTTGGAGAACGCGATTGCCGCAGTCGCGACGACCGGCGGCTCGACCAATGCCGTGCTGCATCTGCTCGCCATCGCTCGCGAGGCAGGCATTGCGCTGAGCATCGATGACTTCGACAAGATCAATCGAAAGGTGCCGTTGCTTGCAGATCTGAAGCCAGGTGGACGATTTATGGCCTCTGATCTCTATGCGGCTGGAGGAACCACCTTGGTTGCCAAACGTCTGATCGACGCCGGTATCTTGCACGCAAACCAACCGACTGTGACAGGCAAGACAATTGGAGAAGAGGCCCAGGGTGCCAAGGAAACATCCGGCCAACAAGTCCTGAGACCTCTGTCGAACCCGATTAAGAAGACCGGCGGGTTGGTGATCTTAAAGGGGAACCTTGCTCCGGATGGCTGCGTCGTGAAAGTGGCGGGACACTCGATCATGACGTTCCGTGGTCCGGCAAAGGTATACAACAGGGAAGAGGATGCGTTTGTCGCGGTGCAATCCCGGCAAATCAAAGCGGGTGATGTTGTGGTCATCCGTTATGAAGGCCCGTCCGGCGGCCCAGGCATGAGAGAAATGCTCGGTGTAACCGCGGCCATCGTCGGTGCCGGCCTAGGCGACTCCGTCGCGCTACTGACCGACGGCCGTTTCTCCGGCGCCACCCATGGCTTGATGGCAGGCCATGTTGCACCGGAAGCGATCAAAGGCGGTCCGATCGGCGCTGTGAAGAACGGCGATATGATTGTCTTCGATATCGCCAAACGGACGTTGAACGTAGAGCTCTCGCAGAAAGAGATCAAGGCCCGACTCAAGAAAGTGAAACAGCCGCTGCCACGCTACACCTCCGGCGTGATGGGCAAGTATGCGCGACACGTGTCGTCGGCCTCGGAAGGGGCCATTACGACATAGTCGGATGCTAGAAGAAACGTAACTACTCAGATAGATAGGCTGAAGGCTTTTAGTCTTCAGCCTTCGGTCTTCAGTCTAAAGACCTGAGTAGGCATCTCGATTCTATCGCCCCTTCATCTGACCACGCATCTCTGACATCATACTGCCGAGATCTGCTTCCGCCCTCGCACGATCGTTGATCAATTGATCGAGGTTATATGGTCGCACTGGAGCCGGCTGAGCCACATCTGGTTTCATGGTCGGCCTGAGCGAAAGATCAGATGGATGAGGCTGGGCTGGTTTGGCTTGAGGCTGAACCGACGGAGTAGGCTGGTCGATCAGCTCTGTCTGATCTATTCGACTTACCCCCTTCCCCCCTACCTGCCTCTCTGCCCCCACTCCTTGCTCGCGCAACCATTGAGCAGCGACATTCGACTTGAGCGAGAAACTGATGCTTGTGATTGGAAGACCGTCCGAAGCCACACGAGCAATCGCAGTATTGACTCCGATCATCTGCCCTTCTCCATCCAAGAGGGGACCACCAGAATTTCCACGATTCAATCCCGTCTCGGTCTGAAACACATGCTTACCTTTCACACCGTTAAAGTTATCGACTTCAGCGCTGACCACCCCAGTAGTGAGGGTCCACAATCCACCCTGCTCCGGATGGCCAATCGCCACCACTCGATCTCCAATCCTCGCCTGACCAGACTCACTGACCTCGACGACAGGCAGCTGTCCGGTCAGGCCTTCGAGTTTCAACAGGGCTAGGTCCAGTGGTTGTGAATAGGCCACCACCTTGGCGCGAACCATACGGGAGAGGTCGCTCGTCGACTCTCCTGTGACTCGGGCCGGCTTAAGAAACACCGACAAGCGGGGGAAGGGTTTCCCGGTACGTTCTTCGATCACGACGTGAGCATTGGTGAGAACCAGTCCATCCGACTGAATGACTGAACCGGTTCCGCCGCTCCCCTTCCTACCGCCATCCGCATAACCCATCACCATCACTACGGCTGGAGAAGCTTGTTCGTAGATCTCACGAGGGGAGAGCTCCTTGCCGATGGCCACCGTGCTCAATATCAAGGAGAGCCCAAACAAGGTCCCCCATATCACCAACCTCATGATAGCCTCCTTCTTCCGGTGACTCTGCCGCCTGTCACATGTATTCGGATCTAAGCTGTGGAACCACTATACGACGGAACGCTTGAGAGGACAACGAATAGACGTGAGGGAGAGCGCCAGGGGACTGGTTCCGCCGTCCGCGGCGGTGCCTGTCCCCGATAGGAAAGCGAGGGTCAGAGGGGCAAATCAGCTAAGCTGAAGGTCTGTCGTGGCGGTGAATCGGCTGTGGCAGAGGCGCTCATGAATCGTGCGACTACGAGCGCCGATAGAACTCCGCGATCATCTCAACCACGTAGGTCTGTTGCGCTTCTGTCAATTCGGCGTAGATCGGAATGGACATCACCTCTTCGGCCGCCTGTTCTGACCGCGGGAAGGATCCCTTCTGATGCCCTAAATCCTGGTAGCAATTTTGGAGATGCATCGGGAGCGGATAGTATACTTCCGTACCGACGCCTTTCTCTTTCAGGAAGCCACGCAACTCGTCTCGCTTCGGCGCCCGCACGGTAAATTGGTTATACACGTGATAATTCCCCGGTACTGTCGGTGGAAGCGTGACACGATCCGCATGCTTCGTCCCGGCAAACAACTGCCGGTACCGTTCGGCATTCCGACGTCGCCCCTCGGTCCACTGGTCAAGATACTTCAGTTTGACCTGTAATACGGCAGCCTGCAGCGCATCCAATCGACTATTGATACCTACCGCTTCGTGGAGATAGCGGACCTTGCTTCCATGAACACGAAGCATCGCCATCGAATCGGCAAGGGTTTGGTCGTTGGTGGTGATAAGTCCCCCGTCGCCAAAACCTCCTAAATTCTTGGTAGGGAAAAAACTAAAGCAGCCGGTGTCTCCCAATACCCCGGCTCGTTTCCCCTGCTGTGCTGCCCCAATGGCTTGGCAAGCATCCTCAATCACCGGAATCCGCTTCGCGCTCGCGATCCGATTGATCGCAGCCATATCGGCGCATTGCCCAAAGAGATGCACGGGAATAATTGCTTTCGTGCGAGACGTGATCGCCTGCTCAATCAACTTGGGATCAATATTGAAGGTGTCAGGCTGAATGTCCACGAACACCGGCTTCGCGCCCAACCGTGAAACCACGCCTGCCGTGGCAAAGAACGTAAAGGGAATGGTGATGACTTCATCTCCTGCCTTCACCCCCATAGCCATGAGAGAGAGCAACAGCGCATCGCTGCCCGATGCGCAACCGATCGCGTAGCGAGACCCGGTGTACCGGGCGATGGATTCCTCAAACGATACGACGCGCGGCCCCAGCACAAAGCCCTGTTCGTCGCAGACGGTTTCCATCGCTGCCAGAATTTCAGCACGGAGGGGCTGGAACTGAGCTTTCAGATCGAGCAACGGTACATTCATCGAAAATACTCTCCTGTATGAAACTCAACACACAAAGAACCAATGGAGGCTTCGTGGCACTCCTTCAATACCTTGCCCGTCGATTTAATGCAAGTAGAGAATTGGAGCTGCCGATGGCTTAGCGGAAATCTCGCCGATGAAATATAAGGCTGGCCGTGAAGAGGAGCACTGCCGTATATGTCGCCCCGTAAGCGACAATCAGCATCAGATCAACCCCGCTGACTTCCAGATGGTGAACGACATGACCCTTCAAGTTGAAACGCTCAAGGTTCGGCAAGAGATAATAGATCCCGTCCAAAATCCCCCGGCTGAGATCGTCCATCTTCGCCCCGAATACTTTCAAGTCTGCCGTGAGGTGTCCAATCACATACAGCGCCAGCGTGAAGATTGCGCTCAAGGTGGCGCTGGTGAAGGTGGAAAACAGCAGCGCGAGCGCCGTGATCACCATGAACTCGACAAAAATCAGCGCCAGCGCTTTGAAGAGCATTCCCTCGACGGGAACCCCTTGAGCATAGAGCACCACCAACAGCCCCAGCGCCATGACGACCGTATTGATGAACAAAGTGATCGTGAGGCCTGCAAACTTTCCAAGTAGAAATTGATATCGCGCCACTGGCTTGGACACAATCGTATAGATGGTCTTCTTCTCAATCTCCTTGCTCACCAGCCCGATCCCAACAAAAATGGCGATCAACACCCCAAAAAAATTAATACTCCCTAAACCGACATCCAGTATGAGACGGTGGAATTCCCCAAGCGTTAATCGTGACAAGACCACGGAACTGCCGATCATGAGCAGTGCAAAGACCAGCAGATTGTAGAGCAGCTTGTCTCGCAAGTTTTCTCGAAAGGTATTCAGCGCGATCGACAGGACTTTCATGCTGCGCGACGCTCCGATGAACTCCGATGGCCTGAGACCTCCCGAATGAAAAGATCCTCCAGGGACCCCTTCTGAGGATTGAGCGACACCAGACGCGCCTTCGCCGCACGGAGGATCTCCAACGCTCCCCCCACTTGTTGCTGGCTCTTCAGTACTATCAGCATCCGATCCCCTTGCGTCACCACCTTGTCGATCAGCGGACGCAAATGGTCCAACCCTTCGGGGGTAAGACGATCCACAACTAGCTCCACTTGATGATTCGCCCCCTGCTCCAGCAAGTCGGTCACCTTGCCGCAGGCGACGAGGCGCCCCTTCAAAATCATCGCAACCCGATCGCACAAGACTTCGGCATCGTGCAGGATATGGGAACTGAACAAAACTGTCTTCCCGGATTCTTTAAGACGCAAGATCAGGTCGCGCACTTCTTTCCGCCCGATAGGGTCCAAACCGGACATGGGTTCGTCCAGCACTACCAACTCCGGATCGTTGATCAAGGCTTGGGCGACCCCTACGCGCTGCAACATGCCTTTAGAGAACTTCCTGAGCTGGAGATCCTTCGCATGAGTCATCCCGACCAGCTCCAAGAGTTCATCGACTCGTTTATCCAGAGCAGTACCCCATAGCCCGAACAAATGTCCGTAGAACCCAAGAAACTCTCGGCTCGTGAGATAGTCATAAAAATAGGGTGACTCGGGAAGAAATCCCAGCCTGGACTTGGTCTGTGGATCGCCCAACTCCCGGCCAAATAACCAGGCCTTCCCGCTCGTCGGATAGATGAGCCCCATCAAGATCTTGAGGGTGGTGGTTTTCCCTGCGCCGTTTGGGCCGAGAAAACCGAACACTTCACCAGGTCTGACTTCGAGGTTAACACCACCCACCGCCGTCACTTTTTTCCCCCAGAATCCAACGCGGAAGACCTTTGAAAGTTGCTCAGTCTGAACCACAAGATCGGAGTTCGGCATCATGGTTCACTCCCATGTCCTAGGGAAACTGTAGAGAGGTTCTATTTTTGGAAAGAGATAGGCAGGAGGTTTTGTTCGTTTAAAAAACGTCCGTAGACGGTTCGGATGGGTTGAGCTGGAGACCGAACCACTGTGGGAATTCACTAGATACTCACCTCCGAACGGTTCCTGTGGCAGACCCGGGAGGGTTCCCGCCACCACGAGATCTGCAAGGGTCAAAGGAAAGGTTTGGCGTTTTGTCAGATAAGACTCCACAGCGCGCTCCAGTAGACGAAGATCCCGTTCAATGATAACCTCTTTCATCCGGTTCACCAAGAATTCTCGCATATCAGTATCCTTAGTCTCTCGCAAACGGGCCTCAAGAAAGACCAGGGCCGTGTCTGGACTTCCTGCCTCTGCCGCCATGCGGGTGGCAAGCCCTGGGAGATAGGATGGGCCATCCGGCAGACGGGCTGCCCGCATGATATATTCTGCCCCCTTGGCTGGCTCACCGAGCAGAAAATAATAGTTGTACCCAAGCAGAAATGGAATGTTCCAGACATCGGGATTCGCCTCGACACCCTTTTCAAGCAACCTGATGCTCAAGTCAGGGCGATTGGCTAGATCCCCAAGAACGACCCCACCTGCATAGTAGGCGTAGGCATATTGAGGATCGAGTGTCGTGAGCACATCCAAGGCGTGATACATCCACTCATATTCGTCTGCGCTATTTCGTTTCTTCCCCACCACCTGCACCAGCTTGAGCCAAAGCATATCGGCGCCTAAGTGGTGATAGCCGAGCAGGGCCGGTTTCAAATATTCGCCCTGAGGAAGCTGGGCAAGGCCTTCAATCTGGACAAGCGATCGATCCTGCCGCCGGTCGAGTTCTCCCTGCAGCCATCCGACGCAGGCCAACAAGAGAAGCCCCCCCATGCAAAGCAGGACCTGATTCACAATCGCAGTGCTGCGATGATGATGTAGAGATGATGCTGAGATCGCCATGAGGGGTACGCCGGCAGGATGAACAAATTGGAAGATCCCGGCAGCCACTCGGCTGCCGGGATCAGAACCTCACCTACGCTATCCTAGAACACGCCGGTTGTACAATCGAAAGCGCCAAAATCAACCGTGGACTCCCAGGTTGAGACGTTCGCATCGCCATCGAGATTGGACTTCGCAACCGCAACAAAGTTGTTGTTACCAACTGCAGAAATAGCAGCAGTCATGACAGCAGCAGCATAGAGCGGGCACGAAACACCCGTCGTATAGAGCCCAGGAGCCGCAACCGTCGTTGCATCTACTCCATACACGAAATTCACATTGCCAGTTGCCTTAAATCCGATATCGGTGAACACGCCGGTTGTACCTCCGACACCAGCAGCGGTACACCAACCAGTTGCCACGGGAGGAGTTGCTGGCTGTCCATTACCCCAGGTATATGGAGCGGTTTTGACACCTACCGCAGCTGCAATCTGTAAGACCTCCTGAGCTATGCCGACGTAACAGCCTCTCTCTGCCTGGAACGAGACTTCGGAAGTCTTGACCGCCTGGAGGTTGGTCTTCGCCTCAGACTGGCGCGACTTCATCTGATACTGCAGGAAATTTGGGATGGCGATGGCCGCCAGGATCCCGATGATCGCAACCACGATCATCAACTCGATCAGGGTAAAACCCTTTTGCCCTTTTAACTGTTTCAACTGCTTCAACATCGTACTGCCTCCTTGTTGATGGTTCACCGACTCGCCCCTTCACACCCTTGCTTCTTTGTCACCGGAACTCATATCCGATTTCGTTACCTAGTCCTATAGCAGGTTCAATGCCCGATAGATGCTCAAGACCATGAAAGGATGAGTCGTGTGAAATTTCAAATGGTTATGCTCATTTTCTTCCTATCCAGCAGTCCATGGCTAGAGGATACGAATCCATCTTTTGCTAGGATCTGCCAATATTTGTCGTCTACTGTACCGGACCTGGCTCGATCTATCTTTAATTACGATAAGAGGGAGGTCTGGAGGCTTTGCTCTCTGCGCGATGGAAGCAACTTGTCAAAACACGCGCTTAGCGTGAATGCGCTGAAGGGAATCAGTCTATCAGGTTCTCTAGAGACGGCTCAGGAAGAGGAAAGCCAGTGTGACCGGTGTACGAGCGGAGGAGACAATGGAAGAATCAGGGCTGCTATGAGAGAGAAGAGCTGCGGTTACTGAGCCTGTATCTTCTCAGATACGCGCTGTTTGGCCTGCTGGATACGTTCTTCTTGCGCTGGGTCACCCATCCCAGACTCGCGAAATCGGTCCATCAGCTTATTATTGGAGGGGTCCAGCTCTAATGCACGGAGCCAAGCCTCGCGGGCTTCTGACAAGTTCCGTTGTTTGGCATAAATGTCACCCAGATGTTCATAGAGCACCGGGTCATCCCCGGCGAGGGCGACAGCGCGCTTGATTTCCGTCAAGGCCTCGTTGAACAAGCCGGATTTGAACAGAGCCCATGCAAGACTATCGATATAGTATCCATTGCTGGGTTTGAGCGCGACGGCTCGCTTGGTCAGGGAAAGCGCTTCGTCGATCTTGACCCCCCGCTCCGCATAACTATACCCCAGATAATTGAGCGCATCAGCATGGTGGGGATCCAGCTTAATGGCGGTCTCCATGACACGCTCGACATCATCGAATCGATTGAGCTTGTCGTAGGCCGTGCCAAGATTGAAATGCAAGTCGGCGCTCTTGGGATTCTGGCTAATGCCTTCCTCCAAAGCCGCTACCGCGTCGTTGAACTGTTCCTGCTGCAAATAGGTCAACCCGAGCACGATGTGGGCCTCAGGCTGTTTTGGATTGATCTTACGGGCTTGGGTCAAGTGGGTGATTGCCTCAGGGAATTGTTTCAATCGATAGTACAACAGACCAAGGTGCAGTTGTCCTTCGAAGTAAGAGGGCTCAAGGTGGATGTTAAATGTGTACGTCTCAATAGCTTTCTTCGTGTCCTTGGACTCTTCATAGAGAAATCCGAGGTAATCTCTGATCTTCAGCTCCGTCGGGCGCGCCTTGAGGACTTGGGTCAATTGATCGATGGCCTTGGGGTATTGCTTCTCTTCCCCATACAGCAGCGCCATCCGAAGCTGAGCATCCAGGTCAGACGGATCCTCCGCCAGCAACTCATTCAATTCATGTCTGGCTCCCTGATAATCCTTCGCCGCCATATAGACCCGAACCAACTGGTGCCGGATCGCTCGATTTCGGGAGCTCACAGTCTGGAGGTATTTCCGTAATATGGCGATCGCGCGATCCTGCGTCTGCCGAGTCTCGTAGAGCGAGGCGAGCGCATGGTAGGCCGGTTCAAACGAAGCATTGGCTGCGATCGAACGCTCCAAACTCGCCGCCGCCTCATCTCCTTTTCCAGCCTCAAGAAGCAATCGTCCCAAGTGGTAATGGCCCACTGCAGAGTCAGGAGCCGTTGCCAGGCCTGTTCTCATAGCCTGCTCCGCCTCAGGCTGCCGCTTCAGATTCAGAAGCAACAGGCCCTTTGTAAAATAGGGATCCCCGGATGTCGGATCCGCAGCGATTGCACGATCCAACAGTTTCACGGCCCGTTCCCCTTGCCCTGCGCTGGCCAATATGCCGGCCATCTGTGTGAGCAGCTGACCGTCCTGACCCTGGCCCTCAGCTACCTGGTCCGCATACCGTACGGCATTGGGCATATCGCCCAACGAAAAATACAGACCGGCCAGCCTGGCCTTCACAGATTGAGACGCCGGATCTGCTTTCAGTGCGGCCTGATATTCCTGAATCGCACGTTCCATGTCCTGTGCGAGCTCCGCTTGATATCCCAACATAAAGCGATAGGAGGCTGTTGCATCGAGGGGGCGCTGCAAAGATGCAGGCGCTTTCACATCGAGAGATGATTTATGGGCTTCCGGCGCCTTGAAGGGGCCGGCACAAGCTGCCGTCAAAATCAGGACCAGGCAGGGAACAGATACCTTGCATCCAGCAATCATGAGACCGGAAGAAAGAAAGTTCGAATGTGACAGTTTCATATGTAAACAGAGCCTGGAACTGGTGACAGCAACAAATACCGATTCTCAGAGATTATACGAAAGGGGCTCAGGCAGGGTCAAACGACTTCGCGATTATCGAGGCTTTCAAACTTTGCGAAGCGGTCGTGGAAAAAAAGTTCTTTCCTTCCGATCGGGCCGTTACGGTGTTTGCTCACAAGGATATCGGCGATGCCCTTCCGTTCGGAATTCTGGTCGTAGACATCCTCACGATAAATAAACATGACGACGTCTGCATCCTGCTCTATGGCGCCGCTCTCACGAAGGTCGGCCAGCATCGGAACCGGTGGCTTTCTGGCTTCCACTGCACGGCTGAGCTGCGACAGTGCAACGACCGGCACGTTGAGTTCCTTGGCCAAGGCCTTCAGCGAGCGAGAAATATCGGAGATCTCTTGTTGCCGGGATTCCGAATCACTCCGCCCCTGCATCAGCTGGAGGTAATCGACAATCAAGAGATCCAAACCCTTCTCAGCCTTGAGCCGACGCGCTTTGCCCCGCATTTGCTGCACGGTGATGCCGCCGGTATCGTCGATATAGATCGGCGCCTGCTCCAATCGCCCCGCCGCTTCCGCCAGACGCCACCAATCCTCCTTCTGAAGTTTGCCTGTTCGGAGGCCGTGCGAATCGACCCGCGCTTCCGAACTCAACATACGGAGGACGATCTGCGGTTTCGACATTTCCAGGCTAAAAATCCCAACCACGCTGCCTGCGTGGATGGCGGCATGCACGGCCATCCCCAGCGCCAAACTGGTCTTCCCCATGCTGGGCCTCCCCGCGATCACCACGAGGTCGGAGGGTTGAAGCCCGGCTGTGATGTCGTCCAGGTCATAAAATCCGGTAGGAACACCCGTGATATGTTCTTTTCGCTTCGAGAGTTTGTCGACGAGGTCGAGACTTTCCTTAATAATGGAATTCAAGGGGGTAAATGACCTGTCCAATTTTCCTTGGACGATGCTGAATACAGACCGTTCCGCGAAGTCGAGCAGATCATCGACTGAAGAGGTGCCTTCGTACCCGCGCGTGAGAACCTCTGTGGAGGAATGGATCAGCTCCCGCAGCAAGGCCTTGTCGCGCACAATCTTGCAGTGGTAACGAATATTGGCGGAGCTCGCCACACCCTGCACAAGTTCCGCTAAATAGGCAGCGCCCCCGATTGCTTCAATTTCACCCTGCGCTTTCAGCCGTTCTGTCAATGTAATCTGATCGATGACCTCTCCTGTTTCCGACAGCTCCAGCATCGCCCGGTAGATCTTCCGATGAGATGTGCGATAGAAATTCTCTTCAATCAATAACTCCATCGCCTTGGCCATCGCGCTATTATCGAGGAGCACCGCGCCGAGAACCGATTGCTCCGCCTCCAAATTCTGAGGAGGCAATTTGGGCTGGGACAGATCGGCGGACGACATGGACTTCATGACCGTTCCTTTCCCTGTCTCCGAGATCGACGAGCAGTAGCCACCAAATCGGCAAGCGCCATCTTTTTCGAGAAACGGCTCAGATCGCCCGATCGGCGGTCAGGCACATGAGTCTTGAGGGATTCGATCACCAGCACGTCCTCATGACCCATTCCAGGCGCGCCGACCACCACTACAGCTGCTGCCTGCTGGGCCAACCCCGCTTCCACTGCGCCGGATAGCAAACCTACGTCGCTCCCCTTGATCGTCCGCTGCACCACTCTGGATCGTGTCAGACGCAACTGGGCCGCAACATCCGTCAATAATCGAGTCGCCCTGCCTGGCGCGGCAACCAAATAATCCACCCTCGCTGAGATTGATGTCTCATCGGGAAACGCTACAGTGCGAAAGAGGCGATCGACATCCAAGCCGAAGCCGGTTGATGGCAATGGCCGGCCAAATCGACCGATCAAGTGATCGTACCGTCCTCCACCGCCTAACTCAGCCCCTATCCCTTCGGCGAACACATCGAAGACGACGCCATCGTAATAGTCGAATCCGCGGAACTCTCCGAGATCCAACAGCAATGAATCCCGGTGGCCTGCCTCGCAAAGGACTCGGTAGACCTGCGTCAGACGTTCGAGAGGAGTGGTCAATGCCGGATCGCCGGCCGCGAGGACTCTTCCACGCGCCAACACTTCCTCTTGACCGTACAGCTCAGGCGCTTCCCGAATCGCGCGCGCTGCGGTCTTGGCGATACGCTCGCTCGCAAGGACCTCTTCAAGCCTCGGCAGATCTTTTCGAGCCGCTGCCTGCTCAGCCAACTTCTGCCCCTGCGCCGACAGTCCGGATCGCAGGAGGAGCCCCTTAATAAAACCCACATGTCCAAGAGACACTTTGAAGGACTGAAGACCGATCCGATGGAGACACTCGATCATCACGCCGATGACTTCGCTGTCGCTCGTCACATCGTCCAGGCCGATCAGCTCGGCGCCGACCTGAAAAATTTCTCGACCGCGGCCGGCATGTTCCTGCTCATAGCGGAAGACGGACGTTCGATAGGAGAGACGCAACGGCAACGACTCTCCTGTAAGCCCCATGGCGACCGTCCTGGCAATCTGGGCCGTCGCATCCGGACGGAGCAGCAATGTCCGCCCTGTCGTACGGTCGACGAATTGATAGCAGTGTTCGATCAGTTCAGGCTCAAGCCCCGGAGCCAAGACGTCGAGATACTCGAATGTGGGAAGGATGATTTCGTCGTAGCCCCACCGATTGACTTGATCGAGCAACTCTTCTTCAAGGCGACGGACCTGCTTCGCCGCGTGGGGAAGAATCGTCGCCATCCCGACTGGAACAAGCGAACGCTCGCGAGGCGAAGCAGCCTGTCCCGAAGAGGAGCGTGGCTTCGGAGAAGCGGAGACCATGGCTGACCTAACCCGCATAATTCACGAAGACTTCTACTGCAACAGCCGATACACCGCTTCGACAAGCCTGACGGCGGGCGGGCTCGCCCCTCGGTCGGTCAACATACTGTTTCAAGTATGCCTCCCTCCCTCGTGGCTCCGCGCGCCCGTCTCGCTTGGCGTCTCGACGGTTTCGTGACGAACCCTCGTGAATCATGCGGGTATAGATAGTGCGCGGGATTAGGACAGAGCCGCGACTTTGACTGAGAGAATATCCTTGCTGGATGTAATCGACTCAAGCACCTTCTCTGGGAAGACCGCATCTGACCCAATGATGAGGAGGGCATTCCCTCCCCGCTTTTCGAGCGCGCACTGCATCCGCACGATATTGATCTGGTTATCGCCAAGCACCTTCCCCACCATCCCGATCACCCCGGGGCGATCGATGTTGAGGATCAGCAGCATGTGGCCTTCCGGTACAACTTCTACTTTGAACTGGTCGATCTCTACGACACGTGGATCTTTTTTGTGATAGAGGGTGCCGGCTACCTGATGCGATTTCTTTCCAGCCTCCACTTGCACACGAATCAAGCTGGTAAAATCTCCCGCATCGGAGGTCTTCACCTCCTTCACTTCAATCCCCCGCTCCTTCGCCACGATCGGCGCATTCACGTAGTTCACAGGCGATTCCATCATCGGAGTCAACAGACCCTTCAACACGGCGATGGTGAGCGGCGCGATCGACAGACTCGCCACCTCTCCGCTGTATTCGACGGTCACGCGCTCAAGCCCGCCCTCGCACAACTGCGTTTGTAACTTCCCAAGCTGCTCGGCCAAAGACAGGTAGGGCTGGAGTCTCGGCAATAATTCGGGCGACACAGAAGGGATATTGACTGCTCCGCGGGCTATACCTTTCGTGAAATAATCGACGATCTGCTCCGCGATCCCGACGGCCACATTCTCTTGCGCCTCCGTCGTCTGGGCCCCGATGTGCGGGGTGCAGATAAAATTATCCAGCGTCAACAAGGGGTGATCCACCTTTACCGGCTCTTCTTCAAATACGTCGAACGCGGCGGCCGCTACGCGCTTGACCTTCAATGCGTCAAACAAGTCTCCTTCATGAATAATCCCGCCACGGGCGCAATTCACGATCATCACCCCCGGCTTCATCGTCGCGATCACTTGTGCATTGATGAGCCCCTTGGTCTCAGGCGTCAACGGCGTATGAACGGAAATGATATCGGCGCGCTTGAAGAGCTCATCCAGCGGCATCATATTCACGCCCATCTTCTGCGCCCGCTCTTCGGCCAAATAGGGATCGTAGGCAACGACACTCATACCGATTCCCTGCGCTAGCTTTGTGAGATGACTGCCGATTTGCCCTACGCCGACGATGCCAAGCACCTTATTATAGAGCTCGACGCCCATGAATTTATCTTTTTCCCACTTGCCGGCCTTTATCGAAGCCGTCGCTTGCGGAATCCTTCGACTCATCGCACAGATCATCGACATCGTATGTTCGGCAGTCGTGACCGTATTGCCACCCGGAGTATTCATGACTACGATACCGCGTCTGGTAGCCGCAGGGGTATCGACATTATCCAACCCTGACCCGGCCCGCCCGACTACCTTTAATTTCTCGGCCGCCGCAATCAGCTCCTCCGTCACCTTGGTGCCGGAGCGGACGATCAGTCCATCAGCATCCTTGATCTCTTTGAATAATTCTTCCTTCGGCATCTTGGACTTCACCACTACCGTGAATCCAGCCTTTTCCAAGAGCTCCACGCCCTGCTTCGACAGACTATCACTAATAAGAATCTTCATGCCCATTGTGCTGCCCTATCGTAAGAATGTTGAGACGTCACCCCTTGCGAGACAACGAAACTGTTGAGAAGATGATCGACAGACACTTAGACCATGAGTACTTCTTGCGCCTTCGCAACACCGCTCCCAAGCTTCACAGGATGGCCCAACCCCTTGAGCACCATTTCGATAGCAGCCACCGCCATGATGATGTCGAAACGATCCATATAACCCATGTGTGAAACCCGGAAGATCTTTCCCTTCAAATGATCTTGCCCACCCGCCGCCGTAAAGCCGTATTGGACGCGAAGATTCTTATAGATGGCCTGCCCGTCAACTCCTTCCGGAGCTGAAACGGCAGTGAGGGCATCGCTGGGCGACTCTTTTGGAAACAACGAAAGCCCAGCGCCTTGTACCCCTTCACGCATCGCCTTCGCAAGCATGGCTTGGCGACCGAACAACCCCGTAAGCCCCTCTGCCTTCATCATCTTCAATACTTCCTGCAACCCGATGATGAGAGATACAGCCGGCGTGTAGGCCGTCTGATCCTTCAGCTGGTTTTCCTGCTCTCTCTTAAAGTTAAAATAGAAAGCCGTGTTCTTCACTTTTTCTGCCAACTTCCAGGCCTTATCGCTCACACTCACGAATGCCAGGCCAGGCGGAAGCATCAGCGCCTTTTGCGACCCGGTAATCACGACATCGACCCCCCACTCATCGGTCTTGATGTCGAACACTCCGAGAGCGGTAATGGCATCCACCACCAGAATGGTCTCCGCATAGGGCTTCACGACCTCCGCAAGAGCCTTGACGTCATGCGCTACACCCGTGGATGTTTCACTCGCCTGCACATACACCGCTTTGATTCCCGGATCTTTTTTCAGCGCGTCTGCCACCGCTTGAGGATTAACCGCTCGCCCCCACTCCACCTTGAGCTCTGTCACTTCGGCGCCGAATGTCCTGCAGAGCTTGGTCCATCGTTCACCAAACTTCCCCCCGTTAATGGTGAGGGCCTTATCACCGGGAGAAAGAAAGTTAGACACTGAACCTTCCATGCCTCCGGTGCCGGAAGCCGCCAGCATGAGGACATTGTTTTTTGTTTGGAACAGCCACTTCAGTCCATCGCGGACCTCCGCAAACACCTTATCGAACTCAGGAGCACGATGGTGGAACATGGGCCGTGCCATAGCCAGCAGGACTTCTGGTGGTACGGGCGTGGGGCCGGGAGCGAGCAAATACTGCTTCAACATCGACTGATCCTCCTCACCGATGGACGTGGAAAGTCTTACGCAGGACGTGGGACGATACCATTGCCTCCCAAAAGCTGTCAAGGCGAAGAGCCTTGTAGATACGTGTGTTTTCAGACGATTATGACCGCTTGAGACGACATGATTTCCACCGACTCTTTTTATGCGAACGCTGCGACTTCCCACTGCGCTACACAAGAGGGGGATGTCCTCCCCTTTACGATTCCTTGACAAGCGCGCAGCCCATCGATAGTCTAGCCTCACAGAATATGACAAACTTCCTGCACAATATCGATCACCACCAGACCTTGATGCCGAATCTCAGACTAGGGCATGCCATATTTCCTTTGGCGCTCCTTCTTGGAATCTGGTTTAGTTTTTCCACTCCTGTAATTGTGATTGCGGAGGCTGCATCTCCTTCCGAGCCCGCTGCGGTTGCCCCAGTTACGCATGCCAGCGAGGATGCAACAGCCGAAGACGATCCAGACCCAAATCTGGTCCCCCTTGATACCGAAGACCCGACACCGGATGCCACTAGCCAATTGAGAACTTCGACGAGCCTTGTTCCGAGGGCCGAAGACCTCTTACAGTTGAATCCGGCAGAAAACTCGCCGGCCACCGCGCGGTTTGCAGACGCCTTGAATCCTCCTGCTGAGCTTACGCAGACGCAGGATATCTTGAGAAATGCCTCAGACCAGACAGAATACGCGAGCTACAATGTTCCCATCGTGATGGACCCCTCGGTCCAGGCCCACATTCGCTACTTCAATACAGCAATCCACGGCCGCTTCGAGCAATGGCTTTTCCGGCTCAGCCGCTATAGGCCTCTCGTCGAGACAATCTTCACGGAATTTCAACTCCCCAGTGATCTGGTCTACCTCTCGCTGGTAGAAAGCGGGTTCAACCCCTACGCCTATTCACGCGCCAAGGCCACAGGCCCCTGGCAGTTCATGAAGGGTACGGCCAAGGTCTATGGGCTCCGCGTTGACTCGTACGTCGACGAACGTCGGGATCCCATCAAGTCAACGGTTGCAGCAGCCCGCTATCTTCGCGACCTCTATGACCTCTTCGGCGCCTGGCCGCTTGCGATGGCTGCCTACAATGCCGGAGAAGGCAAAGTGATGCGCGCGCTCCACAAAGCCCGGGTCGAAAGTTTTTCCGAGATTTCAAAGACACGATTGATTCGCCGCGAGACGAAGGAATACGTGCCGCGATTTATGGCTGCGACGATTATCGCGAGGAACCCCGATCGATATGGCTTTACTCAGGAAGCTGCCGAGCCGCATCGATTCGATGAAGCGATCATCACAAGACCCCTTCATTTCCGTGCGATCTCTAATGCCACCGGCATTCCCTACGAAGAGCTCCGTCTCTTAAATCCCGAGTTGCGTCGAGACGCGACACCCCCCGGCGATGAGACCTATCATCTCAAGGTGCCGGTAGGAACGAAAGCGAAAGTGGAGCAACTGGTTGACCGCATCCCGACCTACAAGTTCCCGCCACTTCCGGCAAAGGCTCAGCTTGTCAATGCCGGGTCCTCTCGCTGGTATAAAGTCCGCATCGGGGACACGCTGGGGAAAGTATCGAAACGGTTTGGCGTCCCGATTAAGACACTCAGAACGAAGAATAGCCTCTCCAGCCCGACCATCCGACCAGGCGACTTTCTCGTTATCAGCCGCTAGCCAGACGCCGAAATAGTCAACCAGCGCCAGAAGACTGTTATTTGGTTAGTTTGGTTTGTCTCGTTTGTTTGGTTGAACAAGACCAACCAGACGAACTAAACAAACCAAATGAACCCGTCTCACGCAGTTATCCCGCTAGGGGTTCTTCTTACCTGTTGAGGAAGGAGTAGCCGGAGCAGGCGATGTCGAGGCAGGCATTGATTCTTGCGACTTCTTGACATCCATGATCTTGGTCCGAATCGTCGCTTCACTGGTAAAGGGAGAGTTTGGATAGGTCTTGATCAGTTCTTGATAACGAGCCCCGGCCGCCTCAGTGCGCGATTGAGACTCCTCCAAACGCGCCAACTCGAATAACGCCTGATCTCGGTTCAACGTTCCTGGAGTCTCCAAGATGCTGCTCAGCGCCTTCACCGCTTGCTCCCGATCACCTTTTAGCAGATACACGTAGGCCAGACGTTGTTGCACCAACCCGGCCAATGAGGGATTCGAGCTATAGGATGAAAGAAATCGCTGATAGGCCTCAACGGCCGCGCTCAGGTCATTGGCCTGGACCAACATATTGGCCAAATGATACAAGGCAAGTGGCGCCATGGGGGTTCGTGGATATTGATCGACAATTTGCCGATATCTTGCAGTCGCTTCCTTGATCGCGTGGTCGACCTTCTGAGGGTCGTTCGCAGAAGGCGCCGTCAAGAAGCGCATCGCCTCACGCTCGAGCTCTTGTGCTTTCTCCACAGCTTGGCGGTCGACATAAAACACCCCTCCCACCACAGCGGCCGCAAGCACCAATACGCCCAGACCGACCAGCAGGGGGCGTACATAATTCTGCGGCCCATGAAGCGTCTGGTCAACCCAGCTCATCATATGAGCTTCATCGATCGGAAGAGTTTTCGCCGGAACCTTGATACGGTAGCTCATGGATGGATTCGTTGGAGAGAGTGAGGCCTGTTTCCTCGAATTGTGTGCGCGCTTATACTAAGGATGTCACGATTTTGTCAATGAGGCAACTACTACCTGGTGATTCTCATAAGCACAACTTCTTCTCTCTATAGGGACAGATACCGCTTCATGTTTGAAAAACGACTGCAGGAATTGACTGCGCGGCATCTAAACAGACGCCTCACTCCGCTTCACTCCGGTATCGGGCCGGTAGTTGAAATGGCGGGACGCCCGACTCTCCTACTGGCCTCGAACGACTATTTGGGGCTGGCCATGCATCCGGAAGTAATCCAATCCGCCGTTGAGGCGACACAACAGTTTGGCGCCGGCGCCGGCGCCGCTCGGCTCGTCTCAGGATCGTTGCCACCGCATCAAGAGTTAGAGTCTGTCCTGGCACAATTCAAGAAAACCGAATCCGCTCTGACTTTTAGCTCCGGTTATCTTGCCAACATCGGAACCATCCCTGCGCTTATCGGACGAGGTGGATTGATTCTGGCCGACCGTTTGTGCCACGCGAGCCTGATCGACGGCTGCCGTCTAAGTGCAGCCGACTTTCGAGTCTATCGGCACAACGATACCGGCCATCTACAGTCCCTTCTGGCAGCAAGGCGCGAAAAGCGACAGACCCTGATTGTCACCGACGGACTGTTCAGCATGGACGGAGACCTCGCGCCTCTGCCGGAGCTCAGTCGGTTAGCCCAGGAGTATGAGGCAGACCTCTATGTCGATGATGCCCATGGCACAGGCGTAATGGGGCCGCATGGACGAGGAACGGCCGAACACTTCGGCATCGAATCACAGATCCCATTTCAAATGGGAACCTTGGGCAAGGCCCTCGGCAGCAGCGGTGCCTACATCGCAGGCTCCTCGACATTGATCCACTATATGATCAACACAAGCCGGTCTTTCATCTTTACCACGGCGCCCCCTCCAAGTTCTGCCGCTGCAGCCACGGCAGCGATCCGCATCATACAACGGGAACCGGAACGACGTGCGCGCTTGTGGGCAAACCGTGAACGGCTCTTCTCGGGCTTGACACGAATGGGATTCAACCTATCTCCCAGCGTGAGTCCGATCATGCCGATCCTCGTCGGCAATGCTGAACTGGCCCTCTCGTTCGCAGAGCGTCTGCTCATAGAGGGTGTCTATGCTCCGGCGATCAGGCCTCCCACCGTTCAGGACGCCACCAGCCGCATCCGGGTCACAGTGACATCCGAGCACACCCTCAGCCATATCAATCAGGCGCTTACAGCATTTCAGCGCGCAGGACAATCGTCGGGATTGATCTGATCGACCCCCTCATCTAGCAGGATGCTGAAAAAGTCCGCCAGCGGCGTTCTCGCGTCGCTCAGAGGCTCAACGTACCAAAGCGTACGCCTCGCCTCTTCGCTCGCTGCGGCCTTGCTGGACAGCCTTTTTGAGCATCCTGCGGCTTTGTTGCCATCGGCGCAGTGTACAAGATTCCAATAGTATATTGTGCGTAACCGAGTTTTTCCGCAGCCTGCTAGGCTACAGCAACCCACCAGAGAATTTACGCAGCTGCTTCCGGCTATTTCCTTGCTTTTTCATCACCCTGTGGCAATATGCTCCCACGTAGCCTTGAGATCTGACAAGCACCCTTTCGCAATATTTCGCTGCTAAGGAGTTCTCCTCATGGATATTTCGAAGCTCCTCACCTTCACGGCAAAGGAGGGCGCATCGGATTGCCACATCAGTGCCGGCGAGCCACCGATGATCCGCATGAACGGAGACCTCAAGAAACTCGACCATCCAACGCTCACCACTGAAGAGACTCACTCGCTGATCTACGACATGATGAGCGACACCCAGCGAAAGAACTTCGAGGAAAAACGCGAGTGCGATTTTTCGTTCGAACTGGGCGACATCGCGAGATTCCGTGTGAATGTCTTCGTCCAAAGCCGCGGGCTTGGCGCTGTCTTCCGAAACATTCCCACCGAAATCATTCCGATGGAAAAGCTCGGCATGCCTCCGATCGTCAGACAGCTTTGCGATCGGGAAAAGGGACTCGTCCTTGTGACTGGTCCAACCGGATCCGGCAAATCGACGACGCTGGCCTCCATGGTCGATTATTTGAACAACACGTTCGAGGGCCACATCCTCACCATTGAAGATCCGGTCGAATTCGTCCACAAGTCAAAGAAGTGCCTGGTCAATCAGCGGGAACTAGGCGTTCATACACTCTCCTTTGCGAATGCGCTGAGAGCTGCGCTCCGTGAAGACCCGGACATCATCCTCGTGGGTGAAATGCGCGATCTGGAAACCATCCAGCTCGCGTTGACAGCGGCGGAGACGGGCCACTTGGTGTTCGGCACGCTCCACACCTCCAGCGCGCCGAAAACCATCGACCGCATCATCGATGCTTTCCCCCCCAACCAGCAATCACAGATCCGCACACAGCTCGCAGAGGCCTTAGAAGCGGTCATCACGCAGACCCTGCTGAAGAAAAAAGCCGGCGGGCGCGTGGCCGCCCTCGAAATCATGGTCGCCACGACTGCGGTCCGGAATCTCATCCGAGAGGGCAAGCTGCACCAGATCCCCGGAATCATGCAGGCCAGCCAGAAAGACGGCATGCAAACGATGGACATGGCACTGTTCGAATTAGCGACCCGCGGGGTCGTCACGAAAAGCGAAGCTCAATCGCGCAGCATGAATCCCAATCTGTTCGGTGTGTCAATGGGCGGCGCGGCCTAATACATACGACAGGATACATGGAGGGTAGCGATGGACGTTCGCAGTCTTTTGAAGGTCATGGTGGATCAAGAAGCGTCGGACCTGTACCTGACCGTCGACTCTGCTCCCGCCTACCGCGTCCACGGCTCGACACAACAGACCGACGCACCGCCGTTTACCAACGAACAACTCGAAGCCCTTGCGCTGGCGCTGATGCGAGGCCAGCAGCGCGGAGAATTCGAAGAAAAAATGGAAATGAACCTGGCCCTCTACTACAAGGAGCTCGGCCGTTTCCGTGTGAATATTTTTCGGCAGAGAGGCAACGTCGGCCTGGTCTTTCGGCATATCAAAGCCGAAATCCAGACCGTCGAGCAACTGGGCTTGCCTCCGATTGTAAAAGACATCGCCATGACGAAGCGAGGGCTGGTTCTGGTGGTCGGAGCGACCGGCTCTGGAAAATCCACGACCCTCGCAGCCATGATCGACCACCGCAACGCCATCCACCCTGGCCATATCGTGACCGTAGAAGATCCGATTGAGTTCGTCCACCCTCATAAGCGATCGCTGGTGACGCAGCGAGAAGTGGGCTTCGACACGCTCTCATTTCAAAACGCACTCAAAAATACACTACGGCAGGCACCGGACGTGATTCTGATCGGCGAAATTCGAGACACGGAAACGATGGAAGCCGCGATCACCTTCGCAGAAACCGGTCACCTCTGCATCGGCACCCTCCACTCGAACAATGCGAACCAGGCCATCGAACGCATCATGAACTTTTTCCCAGTGGAGCGGCACGCCCAGATCTATCTCCAATTGTCGCTCAACCTTCGCGCCATCATCTCCCAGCGGCTTGTACCATCCCTGGACGGAAAACGAGCCCCTGCATTAGAAATCATGCTGGATACCCCCCGCATAAAGGACCTGATCAAAAAAGCAGAGGTCGACTTACTCAAAGAGGCGATGGAACAAGGGGCGGACGAAGGCTGTCAGACATTCGACCATGTCCTGTTCCACCTGTTTAAGGATGATAGGATTTCCCTCGAGCAAGCCCTGATTAACGCCGATAGTGCCAACAATCTCCGCCTCAAGATCAAAATTGAAGGGCTCCGAGGGGACGACGCGATCAACGCACTTCTCGACAAAAAACCCGGCACCTCCTCGACCGATGCCTTTAAGATCCAAGGACACGCCTCAGGAAATGTGACCCCCCTGCGTAAACGATAGCCCGCCATCGCCACCGTGAGCCCTGGCGTCCAGCCGATCAGGACTTGGCGCTTACTGAGTCGTAGTCTCCCCTTGCCGCTCAAGATACGATGCAATCTTCTCCAGCGCGCGGGCACTCAGTTTCGCACCGTACCAGGTGGGCATTGTGTCGGCCGGATACCCCGGAGCGATGAAGAGTCCCGGTTCGAGAACCGACTCGACCACATAATCGTGCACCGTCTTCGCATGACCTCGGTAAGCCGGATCGGCCAATCGCATAGGTCCCGTCGTCGCCAGCAAAAGAGGGGGACCTACACGCCCATCGGCCCCCGGAATACCTGGAACTAGGTGGCACACCGGGCAACCGGCTCTCGTAAAGATCTCTGTGATCGGTTCGTTTCCCGTGACCAATGGAACCATCTCAGGAGCAAGCACCGTCACTGGTGAAACGGGCGACGGCGGAGGCGGAGGCGACGCAGGAGGATTGAGGGATCGGAGGGCCAACAGTGTCCCCAGCAGCAATACGACCACGATGAGAGGGGTGATAGATCGTTCAGACATGAAACAGGATCTTCAGGAATATTCTCCATCCGGCAGCAGGCTAATACCGCTTACTTCGTCGCATTCATCGCACAGCGAAATCCCACCGTCCGATCTTCGAAATCAGGCTCAGCTGAGAACCGTGCCGTCACACGCAACGCAGAGGGTAAATCCGCCCATGACCCGCCTCGCAATACTCGCTTGTCACCATTGGACGGGCCGGCTGGATTCGTTCCATCACTTTTCCGATAATAGTCGCGATCATACCAATCCGCCACCCACTCTGCTGCATTTCCCGCCATGTGAAAAACGCCAAATGGACTCTTCCCACCCTCTTTGAGCCCATGCCGCACACTCATTCCCTCGAGGCCACTGGTGACCGCCACCAATGTAATGGCTTCGCTTACCCATACCCCTCGATTATAGTTTGCAATATCGACAAACGGTTGCATGTCTCCCCATGGATATCGGCG
>JABFSG010000105.1 GCA_013140715.1 Nitrospiraceae bacterium | reverse complement strand
CCGCAGATCTCCGGATCGCGTGTGACGGTGACGACTTCGGGTGGGGGGATGGCACCACGAAAGAGCACGCGGCCCGTGAGGGTCGCGCCGCCCTGTTCAGCGGGACTGGGCCGGGGTACCAGACTGGTCCCGATGATGAACAGAAATACGATGAACAGCTGGGCGAGGGAACGACGTATATGGCTGGAATTTCTATGGCTAGGCATTGTGCTCCTATATGAACAAGGCGACGGCCGTAAGACCTAAGCAGTCGCACTCGGCTCTTTGAGACGCGGCGCAGGATGGGTCCGGGTCAGGGCACTGATTCAGCCGACAGGGCGCGTAGATACTGGGCGAGATCCCAGGCGTCGGTTTCCCGGTCACTGAGTCGGGCGGCATAGGAGGGCATGGGGGTACCGTCCAGCCCGGTCAGGAGGGTCCGCACCAGATCCGGGAGGGAAGCCCCGTTCTTAAACGACGAAGGGCGCGTCAGATCGGCTGCCTGAATTTGAAGCCCAGAGGCATCCTTGAGCTCCCCTGCTTGAGTGACCGGGCCGTCCCCCCGCCCCTCAGTACCATGGCAGGTGTGACACTCGAAACTGGTATAGAGGGCTCGGCCTCGGTCGAGGCTCTCTGCGAGCTGGGGCGTGGGGGCACCGACGAGCGGAAGCGGAACGGGTGTTTCGGTGCGAAAGCCCGGATAAAAACTCTTCACATAGGCCACGATCTGCCAGCGGGCCGCCTCGGAGAGACTGGCAAAGCTCGGCATGTAGCCTGGGATGCCCTTGGTGATGGTACGAAAGAGGTCCTGGTCGGTGGGCAGATCTCCGGAGGGGGTGCTGCGGAACTTGAAACTCCCCGCCGTAAAATTCCGGGGGCGAGGTGACGCATACCGCCCCAGAAACCATCCAGCCGGCCCATCCCCCTGGCCGGTCGCGCCATGGCAGAAGAGGCAGGTCCGCTCAAAGAGCACCTGGCCCTGGGCTCTGGTGGCGGCCGTGTCCTCCGGCTTCGTTGCCTGGACCACGGTACTGGTCCCCAACGCCAGGAGCAGCACGAGGCCACACACTAGATTCTGACAACGCATGGGCAGGCTCCTTAGAAAATGATATCGATGCCGGCGAAAAAGGCGTTCCGGAGATTGCGCGCTGCGGCCTCGCCCCCCTCCGACTTGCGCACATTCACATCGTTACGGACAAAGATCGCAACGTTGGTACGGAGGTACTGTTTGGCCTGGAGACCGATGAAGGTGGCGGATTTCCGCTGCTCGAGTATTCCCCCAGCATCCAGGTTGTCGTAGCGAAGCGAGAGGAGTGTCTCATTGGTTACATAGGCATCGGCGCCGATTGTGAGGCCAGTCGCGGTGGCATCGAAGGCACCGCTCACGCCGCTTGGTACATGGTTGATTCGGTCTACTGCATAGGCGGCATAGAGGTCCAGCATCTGATAGGTCGCGCGCCCCGAGACTCCATAGCGATGCCAATTCACGTCTTCCTGTGTCTGGACCTTGGCATTACTGTTGCCGTGGTATACAAAGCCTGAGAGGGTCGCCGAAAAATAGTCCGATTGGGCATAGTCGTACCGCAGCATGGCGTAGAGGTCTTTGCCCTTATTGGAATCGCCGAACGGTTCATTGGCCCCGTTCACCACACCCACCTGATACAACCAGGCCTTGCCGAAGGGCCGGCCATGGACGTCGAGGCCGATCTCTCCACCGGAATTGTAAAGGCTTGAGGCGAAGGGAGAGAGGGGGGTGCCTCCGCGATCGTAGAGGCCATAGAACTTCGTGGCAAAAGCACTGGGGGCCAGGCCGACGCGATTGAAAGAACAGGGGGTATAGGCGGTGTTGCAGCCGCTCGACAGACTCTCCTTGACCTCATTCAACTGCTGCCGAATGGTCACCACCGAGTAAAAGGCCGAGGGATCGAATTTACCGATCCGGACATGGGCCAGGTCCTGCGCGCCCAGATTATTGAAGGAGACGAAGCCGCGTTCCACCTCCGCGCCGCCCCCCTCCACGTCATGTCCCAGCTCGACCATGAACCCGACATTCTTCATGACGGTCCCGCCGGCAAAGAGCGTGAAGTTTTCCGGGAAGGTGAGTTCCGTCTTGTTCTGGGCGACGCCGGTATCGGTCCCGGCCGGATTTTGCTGGGTGAAGCTCCAGCTTCGCACCGCGTTGCCGACGAGACGGAAGGCTAGATACTTTCCGACATCGTCGAGCGTGACGTCACCGAGCTTCTTCTTGCCGGTGGTCCCTCCATCTTCCGTGCCGGGCAACTGATAGCCGTTTTCCAGGAACCGCTGACCAAACGTATTGAGCACCGGCGGGGCCGTATGGCAGGCCGTGCACTGCACATCGTACTTGCGCGCAAAGGCCGGAATCGCTTGGGCCTGGTTGGGCATTACCAGAGATGACAGGGCGATCACGACCAGAATGCTCGTCGCTACGAGCAGGGTAGATGTTCGATACAACATGGAGAGAGGCTTTCTTCGAAAACAATGTGCGGACTATTCAGATGGGCAGGAAAGTCCGGCTTGTTCATCTACCCGTGCGACTACGTAGAAGAATAGCAGGTGGTTCTAAGTAGGCAAGCAATTCGCGAAATTTGAATGAGTGGTCCAAGGATCAAGATATCTGGGAGGTTCCGCCCATGAGTTGGGCTTCTTGCAGTTGAGGAATGGTAACCAGGATTGTCGTCCCTTCGCCAGGAGCAGATTCGATGGTCAAGCGCCCTTGTAATTTCTTGACATGGGTCGTGATATTCATGAGCCCGGGGCTGTTGTTTCCGATCTCGACAGGCTTAAATCCAATCCCGTCATCCTGAATTTCCAGCCTGGCGGCTCCTTCCCATAGCCCAAATCGGATCGTTCCAGAAGTGGCCTGAGCATGATGCACGACGTTACTGACTGCTTCTCGTGCAAATGCGAGGAGATGGATTTCCTGCTCCACGGACAGCTGGCCTGCGGCAACCGGGTCGACATCGATCAGAAAGGGGGGGCAGGGCCAAGAGTCATGACGCTGAACCAGCAGCTGCAGCGATTGTAATAGACTGTCGTGGGACGCGGTTCGAGGCTCAAGCCGTGAGATGAAATCACGGGTTTCTTGAATGACCCGGTGCAGGTGAGATAGTGCCTGATCGAGTTGTTTCGGGGCCCGGTCAGGGGCTTGAATGAGCAGGAGCTTTGAAGTTTCCAGCCCCATGCTGACCGCTGACAGAGACTGCAGCAAACTGGCGTGCAGATCGTAATACAGTTGAGCCCGCTCTTCCCCGAGTTGGTGGAGCCGTTGTGCGCTCCGCTCCTTCATTTCTTCCATATGCCGCCGTTCCGTCACATCGCGCACAATGATTGTGTAGTGGGAGGCGCCGCCTATGTTCATGCTACTGACTGAAAGTTCGGCGGGGAACGAAGTGCCGTTCAGATGTCGTCCAATGGCTTCTTCGCGTGCCCCGCCCATTAAGTGCAGCGGCTCGTGGCCATTCTTTGGGCGGTCGGAGTCGCGCGGTGTTTGGAAGAGAAGATTCTGAATTTCGCGACCGATCAACTGGCCTACGCTATGGCCGAAGAGCGAACAGGCCGCTGGGTTGACTGATTCAATGGTCCACTGCGCGTCTGTAACCAGGATCCCGTCGGCTGCATTGTCCACCAGGCTGCGCAAGCGAGTTTCCTGTTCCCGCAGTTCTTCCAACGACCGCACTGCCTGAGCGCGCGCCTCTTCAAGGTCGTGCGTTCGATCGATGACCTTGGCTTCAAGAGACTGCGCAAGATCCTGGAGCGAACGGGTCTGTGCGCTGAGTGCGGATGCTGTGTCGTTCGCGACGGCGAGGAGCCGTTCGAAATCTCCGCGAGGAGCGCTCTGAGACAGGGGGAGCGCGAGAGGAGGTTCTTCAGGCCCCAGCGGAACGCTGGCCGATTGCAATGTCGCCACAACCCCTTGCAGTAAGGCGGATGTTCTCCAAAGCACGCGCCGGATGGCGTAGAGGCCGACCAACATGATGGCCACTGTGACAGCAAGCAGTCGCCAGAGCGTTTGATCTCGCTCGCGTTCGATTTGAGAAAGGGAGACAACCATGCGGACCCATGCTGTGAGCTCATCCCGGTCGAACAACGGTTCGATAATGACGAGTGTTGGCTGCCCCTTGTCGAGGGACGACTCAAGCACGACTTCGCGTTTCGATTTTCGAGCTTTGAGCCACCCTGGATCGTCCAGAACAGTTCCGATCCGACCCGGTTGCTTTGCGGCAACGACCAGGCTGTCGTTGTCCACGATGTCGATTTCCAGGAGCGAGTCGTCTTGCACATACAGTTGCAACGATTCTTGGAGGCGATAGAGATTGTCGAGGACGGCAGCGGAGCCAACGGCGGCAAAGGTACGGGCAACGGCTCGCGCCCTTTCCTCTGCCGCCTGTCGGAGCGCCTGGTTTTGTTGAGCGATGAGGACTCCCGTTCCGGCTCCCATGACGAGGAACAGAATGAGGCTGAGACTTACCCCAAGGCGAAGGCCGTAGTTGTGAGTCCATGCGTAGCGCATGCGTTCTGCGATTGAGAATCCAGTGGTCGGCATTGGTTCAACTCACCTGTTCATGCGCCGGCTGTGGCCTGTCCCATCTTCATGAAACTCGAATGTGGCGGTCGCTTCTCCGTTGGGAGGAACGGTGATGTGAGCCTGTAGTTGCCCCAGTCGTTCATGCCAGACGGAGATGTCGTGTTCGCCCGCCGGCACGTCCGTGATTTTGGCGCTCCCACGTTCATCGGTCACGCCGAAATAGGGATGCTCGGAAGCCAGCACATAGCCTTCCATGAACTTATGGACATCGCATTGCACTCGATACAGGCCGGGATTGGCCACTCTCTTGGCAACCGGGCGACCGTTTACCACCATGGCCACGTTAATGAAGGTTCGTAGCTCGTGCGTAATATGGGTGTTGTGCATGACCTGATCGAGGTTCTGGATCTCAAGGGTAGACCCTGTCTGAAGGGGCATCACATGAGGTGAAAAAGAGCATTTCGAGTTGGACAGAACCATCGACTGCGTTCTGGTCTGTTCTTTGCCCGATGCGTGAATGTCTTCGACCATGACCATGGCATCCTTCAATTCGCCTGATGGAGAACGGACCGTTATGGACTGTCGGTATATTGTCGTGCCGCAGGTCTCCGGATCGCGGGTGACTTTCACCTCTGTCGGCGGTGGAACTGTGCCTCGATACAGAACGTGCACGTTCACGGCTCCATGCCCCTGCTCCGTCTCCGCCAAAGATTCCTGCACGTTCGACAGGATCACTGCGATGAACAGAGCGATCAACAGCATGGGGCGCCTCCTCGGTTGATCCATTGGCAGGATGGACTCATGAACTTTCCTCCGACAGGAGATCGAGCTTCAGCACACCGGTGCTGGTGACGAGTTCGTTCTTAATGGCGTAGGCTGTTAGACCGGCGGTTGTTCTCAGGTTGAGTTTGGCCATGAGGCTCGCACGGTGTTTTTCCACCGTTCTGACACTGATACAGAGACTTTCGGCGATTTCTTTACTGGTGGCCCCTTCGGCAACCAGTTTCAATACCTCCCGCTCCCGATCCGACAGTCTTTGCCAAGGACCCTCTTGACTGGGGAGTGGGGATTGTTTTTCCAGGTACCCACAGAGAACTTTGTCCGTAATCATGGGGCTGAGGTAGGTTCGCCCTTGTGCCACGCTATGAATGGCTGTTTTGAGTTCTTCGTACGAGGATTCTTTGAGGAGATATCCGGCGGCCCCTGCATGAAGAGCAGCCCGGACGATCGGCTCGGATATGTGAACCGTGAGAACCAGGCATTTGACAGCAGGCTGGGAAATTTTCACCTGGCGGATGATCTCTGTTCCATGCATCCCAGGCAGAGACAAATCTAGAAGCACGACGTCTGGATGAAGTGTGGCGATGAGGCGTAGCGCATCGGTTCCATTGCCTGCTGCGCCGATAACTCGAATTTCTGGATCGAGAGCCAACAGTGAGGCCAATGCTTCCCGAACGAGCGTATGGTCGTCCACCAACAGAGTCAGAATTTGTGATCCTGACCCTTGGTGCTCCGCTTCTCCTGATGGGGCGTGATTCGAAGTGCTTGGGAGGATTGGAGGTTTCTTGTCGTTCGATCGGTGGTTCATAAGGCAGGCACTTCATTCTGCTTTCATGCCCTGAACGGCCTGTTTCGACTACCGGGCAGGGGAAAATTTTCCAATGTTAGTTATCCCACAGCTAAGCAGTCCCACAAAATACATTCGTGAATCCAACAGGTTGAGCTTTTCCCTATCAATTCTGTTTTAGGAATAAAGATGATGAAAGAGGTTTTTATGAGGGTGCTCACTCCTGCCGGCAAGTCTTCTTCTCGGCCCGCATGAGTTTCCCTCCCCTCCAAAAGTATGGGATCAATCCACCAGAATGTTGGGGTAGATTTCCCCCCATAACGCCTCATAATAAAACCGAACATGATTGGGAAATGTATCCCACTGTGTATCCCGTCGAACGATTCGATTATTGCGGGGAGGGGAGAAGTTATGAAGATCGGAATGCCGTGCGATGCGTTCGTAAGTCTGCAAAATGTGGCGGTTGAGACGTTACTGTCGATAAGCGTTGTGTCGCTGGTTGTCATCGGTTTCCCGCCCAGCGTGGTTGCGCAGGATCTTGCCTTGGCTCCAAGCCCAACGGCCTTTGTCCTCCCTGGCTCGGCAGAGCTCGCTGCAACGTCGGTATCCTTGGATGTCGCCAGCCTGAATAGCAAAACTGCCGATGAAGGCTTTTCAGTCGGTGTTTCCGTTGCCAGTATCTTCACGGTGGCAGGCACGGGCGACCTCGGTTTCGCGGGTGACGGGGCTCTCGCCACCAGAGCCCACCTCTGGTTCGCTGCTGCGGTGGCCGTGGATGTCGAGGGGAATGTGTTTGTCGCTGACTCCTTCAACAATCGGATCAGGCGCGTAGATGCCAGAACGGGGATGATCACCACGGTCGCAGGAGTGGGACACCAGGGATTTTCCGGCGATGGAGATCTGGCGACGGAGGCTAAACTCGATAGTCCTGGGGGCGTCGCACTCGACTCCATGGGGAACATTCTCATCGCCGATACCTTCAATCACCGCGTGAGAATCGTGGACCATCGGACTGGAATCATCAGTACCCTTGTCGGCTGTGGCATCCAGGGATCGGACGGTGATGACGGGTTGGCGATTCGCGCCCAACTGTCAGAGCCGACTGGGATCTCCGTCGATCCAGCCGGGAGCCTCCTTATTGTCGACACGGGAAACCATAGAATCCGGCTGGTCGCAAAGGCCACCAGCTTGATTTCCACGCTGGTCGGCACCGGCACGCCTGGCTTCTCGGGGGATGGTGGTGCAGGGACGGCGGCGCAGCTGAATGGTCCGACGGCGGTCGCAACAGACGGCGAGGGCCGGGTGTTGATCGCTGACACCTTTAATAATCGAGTTCGGCGGCTGGATATCCGCACAGGAAGGATCGCGACGATTGCAGGGACTGGTGCGCAGGGTTTTGGAGGCGACGGAGCATTGGCGAGCAAGGCTGAGCTAATGGAGCCTTCTGGCGTGGCCGTCGACGCAAAGGGCAATATCCTCATTGCCGATACGTTTAACAATCGCATTCGTCAAGTCGATCATCTGTCGGGCACGATTACGACGGTGGTGGGAGTCGGGACGCGCGGGTTGTCAGGGAATGGGGCCAGGGCGTTATCCGCTGAACTCAATAATCCTGCCGGACTAACTCAGGATGCACTCGGCAATATCGTGGTGGCGGATGCGGGGAATCATCGCGTGCTTCGTGTGATCGCCGGAGCACAATAATGCCGATTGCGGCAACGATCGGCTGCGCATAGGTTTCATGCAACGCCTGATTACCGGCCTCGAAAAGCCCCGCTACCAGTTTTGATCGTCTTCCACAGGACGGTTACGTGACAGCGATTGCATTGCGACCCGAATCCTCCGTCGTGCTTATCGTCCTTCTTATGGCAAGCCACGCAGCTGTTGGCCGTCACAACGAACTTGCCCATCGGTTTTCTGTGGCAACTGGAACAATCGAGTTTCTGGTGAGCGCCATCCAGCTTGAAGGCAGTCGTCGTATTGTGATCGAACTCCCATAGTTTCCAGTCTCTGGCATTGTGGCAGGTCTGACATTCCGTACCCAATCGCCTCTTGTGGATATCCTCTTTCTCGTGACAAGCGATGCAGGCCGATGGCGCATCCTTAAAGGTGAGCGCTTGGTGGCACTTACGGCAGGGAGTGATGTCGTGGGTGCCGCGCAGGGGGAATGCGGACGTCTCATGATCGAATACGACCTCTCGCCACTGTTTTTCCGAATGGCAGGTTTCGCATTTGGAGCCCTCCTGCCCTTTGTGCTTGTCATCTTTCTTGTGACAGGCGTAGCAGTCGGTCTTCACTTTGTCTTTGTAGAGATGGCCGGTATGGCAACTCTCGCAGGCGACCATGGCATGTCTCCCGCGCAATGGAAATTTTGCGAGACGATCATGATCGAATAGGACGGATTTCCATTTCTGTTCCGTGTGACATTCCTCGCAGCGATCCCCGAACTGGCCCTTGTGAACATCGTCTTTGCTGTGACAGGACTGGCAACTTTCCGGTGTCTTATCCTTATACAAGTGGCCCTTGTGACAACTCTGGCATTGTACCGACTGATGTTTGTCGCGCAAGACGTATTTCGTGTCGCGATCATGATTGAACGTACTATGTTTCCAGCTCTTGGCGATGTGGCACGACTCACATTGGTCCCCATATTGTCCCTTGTGCAAATCGTCTTTTTTGTGGCAGGCAACACAGGCTGTCGGGGTTGTGTTTTTTGTTAACGGCGCCCTGTGGCAATCCTCGCACTTTACCTCCGCGTGCCTGCCGAACAGTATGTACTTGGTATCTCGATCATGGTTGAACGAGGAGAGTTTCCAGCCTTTCTCGTTGTGGCAGGCGTCACAACTTTCGCCGAACACCCCCATATGGATGTCTTCCCTTCGGTGGCAGGCGTAACAGGCTGTCAACGTCTTGTCTTTGTAGAGGTGGCCTTTATGGCAGCTCTCGCACGTGGGGCCTCTGTGTTTGTCTCGTAGCGGGTACTTGGTTTGGCGGTCGTGATCGAAGACGATTTCTTTCCAGCGACGGTCGGTATGACAGGATTCACAGCGCGCTCCAAATCGGCCTTTGTGCGAGTCGTCTTTCTTTTTGTGGCATGAGTAACAATCGACCGGCGTCTGTTTATAGTGTTGATCGGGATGGCAGTCTTTGCATTTCGTGTCGATATGCTTGCCTCGGAGTGGGAACTTGGTCTTCTCATGGTCGAACGAGGGAGTATCTTTCCAGTCTTTTTCCGTATGGCAGGATTCACAGGCTCGACCTAACGTTCCTCCGTGCTTGTCGTCTTTCTTATGACAGGCATAGCAAGTTGCCGGTGTTTTTTCCTTCGCCACCGGAACCTTATGGCAGTTCTCACACTTCGTCGTTCGATGCTTGCCGAGCAGTGGATACTTCGTGTCCTTGTCGTGATTGAACGGAGATGTTTTCCAGTCGGTTTCGCTGTGACAGGTCTCGCACTTGGGGTTGAATAGGCCTTTGTGGTAGTCGTCCTTCTTGTGGCAGGCCAGGCAATCCGACGGGGCATCCCGATACTTGGTCTTGGGTTTGTGACAGGCTTTGCATTCGGCTTTCTTGGGGTCGGCGTGGGTACCGTTGAGGGCAAAATTCGTGCGTGTGTGCTCAAAGGTCGACTCGTTGAGAAGGACGATATTTTCCCATCGCCCTTTGTGGTCTGTGTGGCAGTCTTTACAATCCCGTCGCTCCGTCAACCGACCATGAAATCTCTGCTTGCGCTCGATGTCTTCCCTGACATCTTTGTGGCAATCTTGGCAGAGCCTAGTTTGAGCCGCTTTGTCGAACCGTTTGTGGCATTTTGTGCAGTCCTCTTCCCATTTCGCATGCCCCTGGATGACTTGGCCCGGCATCAACGCCGATTCAAGACTGTCGGCCCATGCGTATCCGATGTTCCAGCTGCAGATGAAGGCAATGCCGATGATGAGGCGGAGGATAATGGTTTCAGCCTTACTCGCGGAAAATGATTGGTGAGAAGTGGGAGGGGGTGAACATAGAAGTTTGACGGGCAAGGAATACCGGATAGGAGATAGCATGCCGTCCTACGGCTAATCAGGCCTCGAGGCCGACGACCATGTGACCGTATCGCCTAGAACGATACCATGGAGGGTAATCTGCTTGCCGTTCGAGAGACTGTTGAAAAAGGCACTTCGCTCGAGGATACCATAGCGTCCCAGAAATCCATTCTCGGGAATCGACGATGTATCGATGGAAGATCCGAAGAGAACCAGGAACGGGTCTATCGTTGACATGACCAAGCCCTGTACCTGCACATTCGACGTGGGGTCATTCCGCTCCACTTCTTTGGCCAAGACGTTATTCCCGCCATGTAGTCGCCCATGGATCTGGAGATGGTCGCCACGATGGAGATCGGTCAGTCGTCGTGGATTTCCCTGGCCATGAAGTGCAGTCTTGCTGTCGAACTGGATGACAAGACCTGCCAAGCCTATCAAGGTCACGGTATTGTCGTCCGAATTGATCGTGGCGAGGTTCGCTTGTAGCTCCGCCTCACCTTCAAACTCTATTTTCGTCGCGTTCACAATGCCGCCGACCAGTGGCCCCTGCATCTCCAGACGGGCACCATCCAGGATATCATTAAGGGTTCCACCCTCGAAGGTCGTGCCGGCGCTCGTTTGGATATGCACATTGCCGAGGAAGAAGTCGCCTGGGCCGAGCACTTGGGTTACAAACCCTTCAACCTCTGTGCCCTCGCTGTCGGTGGAGCCCAATCCTTCCGGCTTTACTCTGTTGGCGGTCAAGCGGGCGCCGTACGAGCTGGAGCTTTCCAGTGACACCTGGCTTCCCCGAACGTCCACCAACAGTCCGTTCCAGATGTTGCTGGATTGGCGCTGCAGGTCTTTCAACTCTGCATCGCGATAGTCGACGGTCAAGGAGCCGATCTCAAAGGTTTTTCGAGTAATATCATGGTTTTTGATGAAGCCCTTCACCTCGTAGTCAGGGGTCTCGGTTTTCGGGTCAATGGTTTTCAATTCGACGAACGTTCCGACGATTATTCCATCGCCCGTGACGAACCCACTTATTTCCACGAGACTTTGGCCAGGCACGAGGTTCAGAACATTCTGTCCCGGTATGGTGGCGTCGATGATAGTCGCCGTCGTGATCGACACCCTCTGACCCAAGACAATTAAACTCGACCCATCTTGAGCCACCGACTGAACGACTCCCTCGAGCGTATCCTCATACAGGAGGCGGTTGGCCGTGCGTTGAGGTGGATCGTTCGTGCCATAGTTGTGGGTCAGCGTAGCGTTGACGAGCACCAGCATCCCTTTCTTGAGGTCGCTTTGGCCGCTGGGTTTCCCGTCGACTGTCATTGCCGTGGTGGCGGTGTCGTACTCGTACCCGGAGACGAAGACGCTACCGAATCCGGTGATTGGGCCAGAGGCTACCGAAGCTGTGTTACCTGTTCCGCCGATTCCACCTCCAGCTTGTGGGTTTGGGCCGCATGACGCTAACAATAGGAACAGTGCGATGGCGGTAAATACATGCTGACCAGTCTCATACCTCATGACCTGGGATGTTCCTGGTCAGAATCCAATTGTTCCTCAAAATGATAGATTCCAAGCCCTACCCGGACGCGTCCGGTCCCCTTCGCAGCCGGATTTACATCGCGGTCTCGATGAGCGAGCCAACGGTCGATCGCCTCCAAGAGTTCCTGCCCCTGGGCGGAGGCGAGGATGTGAAACTCCTTCGCAGTCTCAACAGGTATGTTGTCGTACATGACCTTGCGTTGAAAGCGGGGCCTGGAGGGTTTCTGATACAGGTTGTGGTCGATGGTTGAGATGAGGTCGGCTGTATCGGTTCCAAGAACCTGCAATTTTTCGACTGGACCCTTCTGTGGAATGTATCCGCGCGAGAGCAGACAAATCCGTTCATCTTTCCGCTGTTTGACTGCGCCGACCCGCAGCAATTCGTCCAACATGGCGCGCACAGGGATGTCACCACTGTAGCGTTTAACCAATTCACTGAACGATGCGCGCTTCCCTTCCATTCGAAGCGGGTGTGGATGACCCTTTCCGTCCCCGAAATCAGGGTCCCGCACCCAGCCGGTGATGACCCGTGAAGCCCGGTGATACTCTTCCTCTGTAGCGGATTCGATATCGGGCGGTTGTGCCAATAAGCGCTGCACTTCCTTGCGCGTCAATCCGCTGAGGATGGCAATCCTGGATATCGTCTGCTTTTTGCCTGTGATTCCGAACTCGGCCTGAGCGACATCCACATAGACCAGTTTGGCCAGTTCGGCGAACGTTCTGTGGGAGACATTATTCCGCAGGAGGATTCTAACCAATGGACGCAACAGCCGGAGGGTGGCAGCGGACAGCGCACGCAGGTGCTTGGGCTGAGCCATGCTGAAATATAGTGCCACAGTTTCACAAAAGCAATGAGCCGAGGGGCTCTCCTCCCTTCTCTTGTTCGGCGACAGAATCGCCGCACAAAATTGAATGCGCAAACGCAATAGAGTGTACCGAATTGTACGTATAAGTAGTCGCCACAGGTCTAAGCTATTGATAATGCAACAACTGCTGTGCTGGATTGCAAATTGCTATGCACTCCCTGCGTCAGTCAATTTTCATCGTAACGAGGGAGAAGAGCATGATGGATTGCCCGAAGTGCAAAGGATTGATGATGCTGGAACGTTTCTCGGATTTCTTTTTGGTGTTCTATGCGTGGAAGTGTATCAATTGCGGCGCGGTCATCGATAAGACCATTTGCAATAATCGGAAAAACAGTCTCGCAGCGAAAGTTGCAAAAGACGTCGAACCGGCCTCCGTGTAATGGACTGACTCGCCTCCAATTATTTTCAGTCTGGATAGAGGGGGTCACCCTGCCTGGCGGTATTATTGCGCCCCCCCTTCCGCTGCTTCACAGAGCGGATACAGAACAATCCCGTCAGTATGGTGGAGGGTATGGTTGATGGGCTTCGCCCTTAGTCCGCTACACACGCTCACCGCTACAGACCTGCTCTGTGCTGCAACGAAGGATTACTCAAGCAGATTCCTAGATCCGACTCAAATAAATAACGGTTCAATGTAGGCCTGGCTGGTTGTTGCCTTCTGCCACAGGGCTCTTTCAGCCGGAGCCTAGAATGCCCCACAGGTCTATTGCGCTTCCTCGCGGATTTTCTTAAGGTCTTGCTAAATCACAACAATCGATGGCTTCCTGGTTCTGTTATGATGGCATGGTCTTCGCCTTTCGGTCTGTAGGAGCCTGTTCGACATTGACTGTTCTACTGCGGCAAAGGATGTGTAACCACTTGTGTCGTTCTCTGCCTGAAAAAAACCTCACCGTATTCCAGCGAATACGCCTCCGGTTTTTTCAAGCCTGTCGCCTCGCAGCTGGCCACACCTCCTTCGCCTCGTCACGAAGGCAATATCGGACAGGTTCCTACGGATTACCTTTTACCAAGGAAGAATCGCGATGGGTAATCTTGGCCATATTCCTGTCGTTTCAATTCACATTTTGAGGAGAGGAAATGAATAAATCGATCCTTGTCGCCGTGCTGTTTGCCGCTCTGACGATCTCCCAGCCTGTATTGGCACATACCGATGAATCTTTAGATGCGATGCCGTCGCCCCATGGCGGGCAAGTCCGTGCGGCAGGCCCCTACCATCTTGAGCTTGTGGCAAAGGATGGAGAGCTGGTACTTCATGTCACAGATCACCTGAACAACGGAATCAACACGAGCAGCGGAGAGGGTAAGGCCAACATACAACAGGGTAAAGCCGGGGGCAAAACAACAGTCAAGCTGGAGCCGTCAGAAAGTAATATGTTGACTGGGCGCGGCGAGTTTCAGCTCAATCCAGAGACCGTGATCGTGGTATTCGTTAAATTGCCGGAACAGGATCCCTATGCGGCCAAGTTTGCACCACTGAAACCAAAGTCTATCGGTAAGGGAAAGAAAGCGGGTGGCGATCATGGCCATAGTCATCAGCATCACTGAGATGTTGAATGTGTGGGGGGAGATAAGAGCAGAGGGCCGATGATGATAGATGATAGCAGGAACGTGGCGACCCTGTCGGTATGTGGCATATACGATCGGCGCGTGCCTGGAGGCTCGTTTCCAGAATAAGGAGGCAGCATGGGTGAAGGGAAGACTATCCGAGAATTCTTTGAGCAGGACCATGATCGGTTGGATGAGCTGTTCAAAACCTTTCAGCAATCGAAGCGGTCTGATTTTCTCAAGGCAGAGGAGTCGTTCAAGGGATTTAAGCTCGGCCTGCAGCGCCATATCGTATGGGAGGAAGACCTGCTTTTTAGTCTGTGGGAAAAGAAAACCGGCATGTCCGATAGCGGGCCGACGCCGGCCATGCGAAACGATCATCGCCAGATCGGGCAGCAGCTTGAGGCCATTTCCCGGAAAGTGACGGACCAGAATCCCGAGAGCGATCAGGAGGAACGGGCATTGTTGGAGCTGCTCGGTTCCCACAATAGGAAAGAAGAGCGGGCGCTCTATCCCGCGATCGATCAGATAACCAGCGCGGAGGAGCGTGAAACCGTCTTCCGAAACATGCAAAATATTCCAGAGGAACGGTACAAGCTCTCTTGCTGACAGTGCTGACGGGGATCGATGAGATGGGCGACGGTTCGAGGAGCTCAATAGCTCCATGGATGACGTCGTTCATCGGAACGAAGCCGGTGTGTACGTTCCATCTCACAAAGAGGAGGGCGTTATGTCGCGAATAACGGAACTCAGAGCGTCGTTGGATAAGAAACTGGATGCATTGGAGCACCAGGCCCTTGCGCTGGAGGCGCAGCTGACCCAGACAAAAGATCAGGCGATGCAGCGGCTGGAGCAGCGTAAGCAGCAGCTGCGGGATCTACTCACCCAGGTACAAGCCGACGTGCAGAAGTCGAAGGAGATGGCAGAGCAGGCGAAGACCGAAGTTCAAGCCAGGCTTGAGCATCTTCAAGTACAATTGGCTCTCGGCAAAGCAGATGCACGCGATACGTTCGAAGAGCAGAGGGCGAAGATTCTCAAGGCTCTGAATGAGTTCGAATCCGTTGCAGACCAGAAACTGAAAGGGGCTTCATTCGAATCGGGAAGGGTCTGGGAGGATTTGGTCGGGCAGACGAGCCGGCTCGAAGCCGAGTTTGAGGCGCTGAGGGGCCGATTTCAAAGTGAGAAGGCCAAGCAACAAGTCACATTGGAGTCAACGAAACAGGAATTACTCTCCAAGCTGATGTCGTTCCAGGACCAGCTCAAGGCCAAGCGCGTGGTAGTGCAGGCCAAGGCCGATGTGCTTGAGACAGACTTGCGCGAGGGGCTGGATCAAATCAAGGCGGGGGTTAAGAGGTTGTTCGAATAGGGGGGGAAGGGCGGTCTGTTGGTCTCCTGTGCTCGCGCAACGCGCGGCCTCGAAGGCCCTCGTTGGACGCGCGCAGTAGGAGACCAACCAGGTCGCCCCCTGGAGATAAAGCAGGCGAACTTGGACAAGAAAGAGGGTAGCCTGGTCGTCCTCCTGCTCGCGGAACGCACACGATGAAGCTGTGCTCGTTCGACGCGCGTATTTGAGGACCAACCAGGCTATCCTTGAATGAAATGGAGGATAGAGAGGATGTTCGTTGAACAGAGGAGGAGACGGAGTGAGCTAATCTCCTGTGCTCGCGGAATGTGCGAGCAAAGAGCCTCGCTCAATAGTCGCAGTCGAACGTCTCTCACGCCCTTACGAAATTGAGGGTCGGTTAGCTCCAGGATCCGTGGGGCTCCGGTACCCTGATGTGATCCGGCAGACGGATCATATATCGACCTCCAGTATCGAGCCTCACCAACACTTGCCCCTCCCGGCTCAGCCGATCGACTTCCAGGAAAACCTGGCTCCAGGATAGGTCTGAGAAACTTTTCGTCAAGGTATCCAGATCGCACCCATGTGTGCGTTGGACTGCTCCGAGAATGCGATCAGTGACTGCTGTATGAGAAGACATGATCAGATCCTCCCCCTGATGTTTGGACATTCACTGCAATTTCAGATGCGACATCCTTTTCTTATAGTGCGTTCTTTCCGATTTCTTGGCATAGGGCGAAAATCGTAGGCGGGATGGGAAACGCCGTTCAACGGACTCCCATTGGTCTGAATGGAAGAGGGAACAGCGCAGGGAAGGCAATCGGTGCGAGAATCGGCACAAAGTAGAGAGAGAGCTCGGCTGCTGCTTATCGCCATGGGGACCCCCGCTTCAAAGGATCCGGCGTAGGAGTGAAGGGGGCTACGGAGAATTCCGCGCGCGGAATGACGGAGAGGAGCGTGCGGAAGAGACAGCACCACCGTCACTGGAACGTCCAGAACTATGCTACTCCGATAAAAATGTTCGGTCAACAGTCCGTCGATAGGTCTGTGGTTCGCCCATTGCGACCATCTTCTCGTGATTGTATGATGCGGCCATGACGACGGAATCAGTCAGGCGCATCAAGACTCATGAGCCGACCTCCTACCAGCTCACGGCCATTACTCACGACACCCACGACACAAGGACATTCCGTTTTGACCTGCCTACCGATGCAACATTAGATATGTTGCCGGGCGATTATCTGTATATTCATGCCACCATTAACGGGAAATCGGTGAAGCGTCCCTACACGCCGTCCTCAATGCCTGGGGCCATGGGCTACTTCGACCTGACGGTGAAGCGTTATGAAAACGGCCTGATTTCAAAGTATCTCCATGATCAGAAGGCTGGAGACAAGGTGCTGATGAGCGGGCCGAAGCAAGGCGGTCACTGGGTCGATGGTATGGCGAAGAAAGTGGGGTTCGTGGCTGGAGGCACCGGCATTACCCCGATGATCTCGATCATTCGCTGGATTCTCGCCCGGAACCTGGATGCCGAGCTGTTTCTGGTTTTCGCCAACAAGACCGAGGCAGACATTATCTTCCGGGAAGAGTGGGAGCAGCATCTGCGCAAACACCAGACTTTCCACTGTTACCATGTCTTGGAGCACCCGCCTGCCGGATGGGCGCAAGGTGTCGGCAGGATTACGGAGGAGATCCTGCGACGGCATCTTCCTTCTCCCGGCCCTGAGACCGTGCTCTTCCTCTGCGGGCCGACGCCGATGATGAGTCCCCTCGAAGCTTCCCTCAACGGGCTCGGTTATTCAGAGCAGTCCATCATCCTTCCATAAATCTCAGCGCAAATGGTTGATAGTGTATGGCTGAGACGAAAGAGGCGAGGCTGTAGGCTGACGCCTTACTGCTGCCGGTTCTTGGGGGCAGGTGTGTGCTGTTGAAAAAACGAGGTTGCCCGGTTTGTATGCTCTGGCTATCAAACGACCTTGGGTGTAGGTCCTGTTGCCGGCTGAGTCAGGTCGAAATGACTGCCGACGGACGGCAAGAGGATCTGTTGCAAGGTACGATTGATCCAACCGTGAAACGGGACGATTTCATAGGCCAATATTTCTAAATACCCCCTGCCTGTCTGTACGAGGAGTTTTCCCGGTTGCTTGGCCATGATTTGCCCTGGAGATCCCGTTTCCGCTGATCCCTCTTGCATTTGTGCTTCGTAAATCTTGATCGTCCTCCCGTTGAGAGAGGCGATGGCCGGTTCATAGGGTTGCAGTGCCCGCAACAGATTGAGAATGTGTCTCGCTGACTCAGTCCAATCGACCATGGTATCGGCGGTTTTCTTCTTTCCAAAATAGCTGCGTTCCGCGATAGTTTGCGGTGTGAGTTCAATTCTTCCACGTGCTATGGCATTGACGGATTCTGTCAGCAGGGTTGCGGCTGCATGGTGTTGCCGTTGCGACAGTTGCCCGACGTTCTCGGTTTCCCCGACCGTCAGTTCTTGTCGAGCGACAATGTCCCCCGCATCGATACCCTCCGTCATGACATGAACGGTGATCCCTGCAATCGATTCCCCGTTTTTAATCATCCAAAAAGGAGGCTGCGGCCCTGCATATTGGGGGAGTAAGGAGGGATGACAATTGATCACGCCGAATCGGGGAGTGTGGAGAATGGCCGCCTTTAAAATCTGTGGGAAAACACAGACCACGATCAGATCGATGTTCAAGCCCTTCACATATTCGATAAATCTTGGCGCGTTAACGTTAGGGCAGGGAATGCGAGGGATTTTTTCCTTTTCAAGCCATGTCCAAGTATCGAACTTCGGTTGAATCGCCCGGATCGGCTCAGGTAGGGCAAAGATCGTTCTGGCAATCCGTCTGATCGTCGGGGATCCATCGCTACCCCTCTGGCCCCGTTCCCATGTGGGGCGCACCCAGGCTACAATCTCATGCCCACAGGCTTTCACTTGCGGTCCAAAGTCCCAGTCGGCGATATGCGAGAGGACTAGGAGGCGCATGGTGGATAGGTTAGTCGGATGCTGAAAAGGTCCGGCTAGCATCGCTCAGAGGCTCGAGGTCTACTCTTGGCCTCGTTAGGGTTCAATCCGAGGGTCCGGTGCATTCTACAGAGGGGACTGTAGCATGAGAGAAAGAATCCTGTCATTTGATGAGCCGGAAAATCGCGTTATGGCGCACGGGGGGAGTGAGAGTGGCGATGCGAATAGGCAGGGATTACTTGGCCGACGTCCTTGGGCGGGTCCGCTTGCTGGTTCCATGCAAATCCAAATCGATCTGCTTCAGAGCTTCCAACTGATCCGTCAATTCTGCAATGCGCTTATCCCGAGTACGAACCTGCAGCTGAAGGTTGTGTATCGTTGGGTCTGGGATTCTAACGGTTTCCACTGCAGTGCTTTTGGCGGTTTCTCCTGCAGGACGTTGCCGTCCAAGCCATGCACGCACCGTCCCTTTCATCACATCCAGCAAGTCTCCCGTTGGCTCGTTGGGGGAAGCGGGGTAGGAGTTCCTATTGGTAAGAAACCGAATCCAGAGCGCGCTTGGGTCCGCGAAAGGACCATTCGGCGCGGCGGCGATCGCCTGATGAAAGGAAGCAGCAGCTGCCTCGCCATTCTTGAATAGGGCGATCATCCCGCGAGTGAAATGCACCTGATCGCAGGATTGATTCTGTGTGCAGCTGCCCAGCAGCGCTTCTTGTTCTCGGTGAACGGCTTGCAAGATGACTGTATCGGCCGTATCTGCTTGAAATAATGGGGTAGAACTCGATGGCGCGGGGCTATTCGCTGTTACACAGCCCCATAGCGTTCCCACCATCAAGAGCCCTAATCCATAGCGAAACTGCATAGCAATATCCTTTGGTGCCAAGATCTCAATCCCTTTGCTACGACAAGCATAGCATACGGTTTGAATCTTGCCTGGGCAGGGATAGGGGTAAGAAAATTGGGGCATACTATTCTTCTGATCGGCGGTCGCGTGGGAGGCTAGGGGGGCCATGAGAGGTTCCTCATCCTGCCAGCTGGCTTGAGTTGACAGGGTGTGAAGTGCTCCACTAGACTGCTTTTGACGCAGGGAGCCGAGAGACAGAGTAGATCAATCAGGTATATAGGGAGGCCCGAATCCGGATGGCGAAAAAAACGGCAGGTGAATCGGACGAAACCAGACTGAAAAAGAAGGTTGCGGTGAAAGAGACCGACGGCAAGGATTCGAAAAACGATGAGGCCCTTCGCTCGCTCAAGAAACGACTGAAACGGACACAGCGAAAACGGCGCGCCTTAACGCTACGCAAGAAAAATTCTGCGAGTAAGAAAACCGCCACCCCCGAGGCGAAGAAATAGTCTATTTTTCAAGATAGTCGAAGGGCAGCGACACATCGAGATCCTACCGATGGAACAACCACAACCGACAGCAGAACGTGCAACTCCCGTGAGCTCGGAGCCGGTGACCGATGAATTCGCCGATCAGGTGGCGGCGGATTTTGCCGGAGAACAAGCGGTACAGGTTGAGCCGACTGCGGAACCGACCGAGCAGGTCGCCCTTGAAGAAGAGCAGGTCAAGGACGAGATCGAGATCCAGATCGATCTGCTGAAGGATCCCGATTGGGTGGTCCGTCGCGAGGCCGCTATCACACTTGGAGAAATGGGCGATGAACGTTGTGTAGAGCCCCTGTGCCGTGCCTTGCGCGACGGTGATTGGCAAGTTCGGGAAGTCGCGATCGAAGGGTTGGGACTGATCGGTTCGCCCGCCGTCGAACAGTTGCTCAAGTTGCTCCGGGATTGGGACGTTCGCAAGTATGCGATTACCGCGTTAGGGAAGATTCGCGACGAACGCGTGCTCGATCCTCTCATGTTGCAGTTGCGGAACGACGAGTTCAAGGACGATGCGGTGAATGCCTTGGCTGAATTGGGGCAGCCGGCGTTATCGCGATTGATCAACGCGTTGAAGGACAAAGACGAGAATGTTCGTAAGCAGGCGGTATTGGCTTTAGGTCGGATCAAAGAGGCCGAGGCGATCGATCCGCTCATCGATATGCTTGCCGACAGCGATTGGTTTACCCGTTTGACGGCAGCTGCGGCGCTCGAGGCAATCGGCGATGAGCGGGGCCGCGATGCGATTAAGCCATTGATGAAGGATCCGGATATGGTCGTACGGATGCGGGTTGAGCGGATCCTGGCGAAGTGGAAAAAGAAACAGCCTGCATGACGCTGAAAAAGTCCGCCAGCATCGTTCTCGCCTCGAAAGCATCCTCAACGTAGCCCAAAGGCTAGGTCTCCGGTGCTTCCAACGGCTGCGGTCTTGCTGACAGCCTTTTTGAGCATCCTGCTGAATCCAACTGCTTTCTCTGGTTTAACCAGACGAACGACCCTCTCTCATTTGTTCAGCTGCCGGTCGACCTCCAGCTGTATGTCATCGAGTCTCTTGAGCGGCACTATTTTCCCCATCGACAATTCCAGCCTCGTTTCCCGAAGCGTTCCGATCAGCGTCCGCAGCGCGAGGGTCGTCTCATCTTGCTTCGCGCCTTTCACGACTGGTTCCAGCGTCTCGCTCGCTTCGCCTAGTTGCTTGGCGGCTTCCCCGAAGTTTTTGTCGAACAGTTCTGACTTCGCCTGCACCACCCGTGATTTCGCATCGATCAGTCCCTGCCTCCTACGCAGGTCTCGTTCAATTCCCATCGTGGTATCGAGGATATTGCGCGACGTATCTTTGAGTGAATGTTGGAGGTCCGCTGCCGTTTCTTGCAGTGTGCCGGCTGGACGTTGGCCGAAGTAAAACCCCAGGCCGAATGACACAGCGACTAGGACAAGCACTGCGATAAATTTCCACATCCCTCGAATCCTTCGGCTCACCAGACTAGGAGACAGCTCTCTGAGAGTCTCTGGTGTATCTGCTTAGCCTGATTTAATCAAGCACACAAGACAGGGCAGATAGCCGAGGTAGGCTGAACAGGCCATAGGAGCAGGACAGGCCGACGATTATCGGTATCTGCTATCGAGCTTTGGGAGCCGTGGTTGGATGTCGGAGCTGTTGGAGTAGACTGCCTGCCGCAGCTAGGCGAATGGTAACGTCTGTATCTTGCAACCCCTTTTTCAGTAACGGCGTCACCGCTGCGCCACTTTTGCCCAAGGCCTTCACCGCCGAGAGTCGCGGTTGGGGTTCTCTGTCTTGCAGGAGCGTCTGTAGAATGTCCACAGCTTGTTTGTCTGAAGTGGCAGTCAGCGCATGGGCTGCTGCCGCTCGGAGAGAGGGGTCCGGGTGTTTTGCCAGGTCCGCAACGAGCGCGATCGCCGATACGTCGCCCAGTCGAAGCAGTCCTTCCACTGCGCTGGCCCGGACCTGCATATTGGCATCGCGCGTGAGGACCCGCAGCAGGGGATGATTTTCTCGAATTCCAAGCCGCCCAAGACTTGTAGCTGCCACCGCGCGCACGCGCGCGTTTTCGTCCCCCAGGGCATGGGTCAATGGCCCGACGCCACCGGCATGTCCATAGTCCCCCAATGCACCAGCGGCGAATGCACGAACCGACGGCTCAGGATCGTATACTCCCTGGCTCAAGACAGACAAACTCGATGCGCGCTTCAGCCGGCCCAGGATTCCTAGGGCTGCCATGCGGACATTGGGCTCTGGAAGTGTGGCCGCTCCAGCGATGTCGGTCAGCATGTCCTGTTTGCCGAGCCGATACAGTGCGGCAGAGGCAAAGATGGATTCCGGTCCGTCGTCCGTTCTCGCCACTTCGATGAGGTAGGGCATGATGTCGGTGACTTTGGCTTCACTGAGGGCGTTCATTGCGGCAATACGTACGGCCGGAGTCGGATCGTTCAGGGCCCGCCGCAAGGGGCCTGACTTCCCTGCGAGCCCGGCCTTGCCGATCGCGTCTGCGGCACGAGTCCGTACCAAGATTGAGCTATCGAGTAGCCCGTCTTCCAGGACGGCCTGTGTTTCCGCCAGGCCGAGCTCAGCTAGGATCGTATAGGCTTCAATCCGCACATGTTCCTGCCGGTCTCGGACATGGCTAGTCAGGAAGCTGAGCGTCAAAGGTCTGAGGAGAGCCGGGTCGTCCGGTCGATCCGTCGGAACAAGGCGTTGGTAAAGTGTGAGGGCTTCTTCGGGCCTCCCGAGCTTGAGAGAACTCTGGAAGGCGAGGCGAAGTAGCGGTTTCGATTCGGTGGCCTCAGGTGGGAGCGAGTACCAGAGCTTTAGGACCTGGTCGTATTCGGCACGATTGTAAGCGTTTGTGGCCTCACGTTCGAGAGCGGGGCCGGCTGCCGTCGTCGCAGGGCTTGCATCGACGCTGGGGAGGCTTGTGACCATCATCCACAAGGTCAGCAGCAGGAACATCGGCAATGGCGCGGTGACGGCGCAGCGATCACTTGATTGTACCGGTCCGGATCGACGGTCGATTACCATGTCGAGGGTGTACGAACCATGGCTGGCGCATACAGATTCTCGACGTACTCCTTGACCATTCGTTTGGTGCAGAACCGGGGGGCATTGGTTCGCAGATTTTCCTTCATGAGCTGCAACCAGCCGCGTGGGATTCCGTCCAGATCGCGTTGATAGTAGAGCTGGACGACCTCCTGTTCCAGTAGATGGTAGAGTTGCTGCGCGTCGTGTTCGTCCTGAGCTTGAATGTCCTGGTTTCCGGCTAATGGTTCGATGCCCCATCCGTTGGCTCCGTTGTAGCCTTCCTTCCACCATCCATCGAGAACGCTAAGGTTGATGACACCGTTGAGCGCGGCTTTTTGTCCGCTGGTCCCGCTCGCCTCCAAGGGAAACCGCGGAGTGTTGAGCCAAATATCGACTCCTTGGACGAGGAACTTTGCCATATGCATATCGTAGTTTTCCAGGAATGCCACGTGGCCGCCCAGTTTATGGTCGTCACAAAAGCTTAATACTTCATGAATGAAATAACGCCCAGGTTCATCGGCCGGATGGGCTTTGCCGGCAAAGATCAATTGGACAGGGCGCCACTGGTTATGGAGCAACCGTTTGAGTCGTTCGAGGTCGCGGAATAACAGAGTCGCTCGTTTGTAGGTGGCAAAGCGCCTGGCGAAACCGATGGTGAGCGCTTCGGGATCGAGAAGCGTGCCTCGCGTCAACACTTGCGAGGTTTGGAGCTGTCCCTGCATCCAGCCGCTCCTGGCACGTTCTCGGATGAAGCTCATGAGTTTACGTTTCATGGTTTGGCGTATGGCCCAGAGCTCTTGGTCTGGAATATCCAGGACCCGCTGCCACATGGTCGTATCGTCACATCTCTCCGCCCATGCTGGTCCGAGATACTTACCGTAGAGCTGATTGAGTTCCGGCGCGATCCAGGTCGGCGCATGGATGCCGTTGGTCACGCTACGGATCGGGACTTGCTCAGTGGGTAGGCCCGGCCATAGGTGGCGCCACATTTCTCGTGAGACCTGACCATGTTCACGGCTGACCCCGTTCACATGGGCAGCCAGTCGGATGGCGAGTGCTGTCATGTTAAAACCCTGCCCCTGGGATTCGGGGGTATCTCCCAGGCGGAGAAAGTCTTCTCGCGAGAGGCCCAATTGCTCCCAATAGCCCGCAAAGTACCGATCCATGAGATGATGGGGAAAGACATCGTGGCCGGCAGGGACCGGTGTATGGGTGGTAAATACCGTGCTTTGGCGGATGGTTTCGCAGGCGTCTGCGTGGGTCGATCCCTTCTGGATCAATTCGCGAATGCGTTCCAAGGTCAGGAAGGCGGAATGGCCTTCATTGGCATGCCAGACCGTCGGTGCGACTCCCAAGGCGCGAAGCATACGGACTCCGCCGATACCCAACAGAAACTCCTGGCAGAGACGCATTTCCTGGTCACCGCCATAGAGGCGAGCTGAGAGAGCACGATTCTCCGGGCTGTTCTCAGGGACGTCGGTATCGATGAGGTAGAGGGGAACCAGTCCGACGAGTACTTTCCAGACTGCGGCTGCCACGACTCGACTACCGATCTCGACCGTGATTCTGCATGGATCTCCCGATGGAGCGAGGGCGGGGTGAATGGGCGACTCGTCCCGGTTGAAGGGGGCATAGGCCGCTTCTTGCCAGCCCTCCGGCGTGATTCGCTGCCGGAAATATCCCTGTGGGTACATGAATCCCACTCCCACCAATGGCACTCCGAGATCGCTGGCTTCCTTGCAATGGTCTCCAGCGAGAATGCCCAGACCTCCGCTATAAATGGGAATAGACGTATGCAGACCGAACTCTGCAGAGAAATAGGCGATGGTGGGAGCTTGTAGATCCCCGTGTTGTGCGCTGAACCAGCTGCGTCCGTTCCGACGATACTCGTCGAATATTTTGAGAGCGGCAGAGTACAGCCGCATATACGAGGGATCTTCGGCGAGGTGTACGAGCCGGTCGGGCCTGACATCGGCCAGTAGTTTGACCGGGTTGTGGTTGGTCAGTACCCAGAGGGTTGGATCGATATGCTCAAATAACCGACGGGCTTCGGGAGTCCAGCTCCACCAAATATTTCGCGCCAATTCATGGAGGCGCGAGAGACCGGGGGGAACGGCCTGTGATGACGCATCTGCTGTCTTCGGAGTATCCACTGCACCTCCTCAAAAGTTCTGTCGGTCTGTCTGGTCGATTTGGTCTATCTTGTCTCTCTGGTACATCCGTCTAGTCTGGTTCAACTAAGTACACGAGACAAACCAGATAGACCGAACAGACCAGATAGACTGGACTGGTGGGAGCGATCAGGCATGACCAGCCTTATGCCAGGATGTCCATTCGTCTGAGAATGCCACGGAGGCATATCGTTCGCCAAGTATTTTAGCAACTCGGTTCATCAGTGCGGCGACCTGTTGCATGTCCTCCTGCGGCAGGTCTTGCCGAAATCGAGGATGCAGTCCCCACCGAGTTTCCACTTCTTCTCCAGCGACAGTAGACATCACGCTCACCAACTTGATTTCAGTTCCTGTCGGACCCGGGGAACGAGGGCTCGCAGTGGGTGGCGGTGGCGTGGATGGGGCACCGGTTGAAACGGGAACGGCCGAGGCAGCCGCAGTTTCGGGGGGAGCGTCTCCGGCCAAGATGGCTGTAATGGCTGGAATTACCGCGCTTGCGCAGAGTGTTGCGGCGGAGGATACCTGCTCGTTCCCCGCTGTGCCCATCGTGCCGGCGACTCGATCGCCGAAACTTTTCAGCATCTCGTCTTTTGCTGGGCTGTCTTCGGTGACGAGGAATCGGTATCGCTCATAGACCTGCCGGCTTTCTGCCACCGCTGCACCGACGGTGAGCATGATTTCCATTTGGTCGGCGCCGGAACCGAATGCCGGTTCGAGCGCATTTTTCAATTGCAGCGTTACGGCGTCTTCAAGATTGTCCATGAACTGGGGCTGTTGTTTGATCGGCAGGTACAAAACGGAAAGCCGATCGGTCAGATTGAATAAAATCTTGATGAATTCGAGATAGAGGCCCCATTCATCCTGACGTTTGAGTTTCAATGCCTGTGCCGGCGCATGTTTCTTCATGACTGTCACAGACTCGCCCGAAACAGCGAGCATGAGTTCAGCCAGGGAACGAAGTTGTTGTTGGTACTCGGTTTTGGCGGTGGCCATGTGACTCTCCATGATTCCGATTAACACGTCATTATATACAGGTTGTCGCTCAGGCTCCAAGGGGCGGCTGCTACCAGGGTAAGGATTGAGTTGACGGCGTGCAGTTTGTGTGTGGCAAAAAGAGTGTCGACGATATGAAGCGGAAGTCGATGACATGGCTCGATCCATTAGCCTCTATCGTCTTGATTGCATGCGTCGCTGATCAACTTCTGCTAGACAGAAGAGGTGAACATCGGTAAGATAACTAAACATTAGAGGTCTATCTTAAGCTATGGCTACAATTCTTATCATCGACGATGAAGAATCGATCCGGAACCTCCTGAAGGAGGTTCTCGAACGGGCTAATCACCGCGTGCTCGAAGCCCGCGATGGACGGGAGGGGTTAACTCTCTACCAGCAGAATAAAGTCGACCTGGTCCTTATGGATATTCTAATGCCGGGAACCGACGGCCTCGAAGCTACCCTGCAATTGACGAGGGAATATCTCGATGCGAAGGTCATTGCCATGACCGGCGCCCAAGCGGACCGAAACTTTCTCGATGTCGCAAAGCTTTTTGGCGCCTGCCGCGTCTTCGAGAAGCCCTTCAACCTCGACAAGCTTATCCAAGCCATCAACGAAGAACTCGCCAAGTAGCGCGCCATCTACAGTTACCTGTTCCTAACTCTGAATCGGGCCGGCATTCGGTACCATCAATATCTTGCTGAGTAACTCCTCACAGCCCGGTTGCACCTGGGCATCGGAGAGAGGTCGGCTTCGCTCCCGAATAGGCGCGAAGAAAAAAACTCAACAATAGCAAGGGCGATAGCTGAAATGAGGCCTTGCCGATTTATGACATGACGGCCTCAGGTCTTGCGGTATGAAGTCAAATACAGCTTGTGAGTTGACGTAATCCAGAACCCTCTGCGACTATTTCAATATGCTTTCCGAGTCATCACGCTTGGTAGCTGGCTCCCTGGCCTTGAAACGGAGGAGGGGGTTGCTTTGGTTTTTGCTCATAGTCCTCGCTCTCATCCCACTTTTCCCACTGACTAACTTCGTCGGGCATCCACGCTGGGGAGCCATTCGGTGGATTCCTTTTCAGGATTTCTCGCTCACCAAGAATTTTCTTATAGATACCATAGGCAACATCGGTTGGTTCATCGTTTTCGGATATCTCTTACATTACTTGGTGGCCGAGAATTCTTCTTCCGTTCGGTCTATTGCGAAAGTCGTCCTCATGACAGCCGGTATTTCTCTTTCGATCGAATTCTTCCAGGTCTTCTGCCGCCATCGCACTCCTTCTATGACGGATGTCCTGTGCAATACCGTAGGAGCCGGCCTCGGTGCGTATTTTTCAACGCTGTCCTATGCCAGGGTTCCCTCAGAACCGGTCCATATCACGGAAGTGAAAGCGGATGGCCCAAAAACTCCTCTCTCGAATTCCCAATCTTGATCAGGGTCGAGCACTGAGCTCTTTCCGCACAAGTCCGCGCATCATCACCGGATCGTTGTAGCCCACTTCGCTCAACGCATCCATCAAATGTATCCGCTTTGCCGCCGCCAACTCTTTTGCCTTGACGTAGTTCTGGGCGCTGAACCGTGCCACCGCCGGCTGGCCGTTCACAATCTGACAGGCCAGGAGCTCGCCGCTCACCTCCAGCACGCCTCCCTGCTCAACCAGTGTCTTGGCCTGCGCCGACGTTACGCCATGGAGTTGCGCGAATTCTTCCAGCCCTCCTGTTTCGACTAATCGCCCATCCGGCATGATGCAGAGTCGTTTGAAGTGGGGGGACCAATCTTTCCGGAAGTCGATATACTTGATATCGCCTCCCTTGGCGACGGCGCGATCCAACGTGCGATAATCGATGCCAAGGTTCTTCTGCTCTAGTTTTAAGCTCAGCTCTTCCGGCAATGTTCGGTGAAAGACAAGCGCCGCAACCTCATCCAGCCTCATTCCTCGCCCCTGAGTCAATTGTTCCACCTCGGCGAATTGCATCAGATCCAGGGTCCAGGTCTGTTTCGGAGTCTCTCCGGTCGGATCGACGCGACAGGCAAACAGCCCTCTTGTCAGCACCCCGCCGATTTGGGGATAGACATAGACGCCGCCCTCGGTCAGGAGGGTGGTCATGGTTTCCAGCGGCACGTCATAGCTTTCGGACAGGATCTTGGCATGGGCAGGAAGATCCTCTTTCTGCGTCATGGCACAGGCCGTGACGTTCCCCGGCGCGTCGAATTCTGAGTAGTCTTCAATAATGTTATAGAGGATTGGAGACTTTGGCTTAGCAGCCTTTTTCTTTATTTTAAACATGTGGAATCGAACTCCAAGCTAAACGATGTAAGTGCAATCACAGGTTTTTATCGATTCAGATGATGATAGGCCGGCAGCGTCATCAACCTTCCATCCTCGACCGGTCCGCCTACCGTAAAGTGATAAAGCGACTGAAACGACCGTTCTTTGATCCCGATAATCTCATGCACCGGGTCGTCGAAGAAACAACCGATCCCAGTGGCCCGCACCCCCGCAGCTTCAGCCTCCAGGTATAGCACTTGCCCTAGCAGGCCTGACTCCCAGAATAGACGTGGATACCACCAAGCCCCTCCTTCACGCAAGCGCCCTTCGAACTCAGCCAGCATGCCGAATGAAAAGGCACTGTCTCCAGCAATATCTTGATGACAACTCACTTGGATTGCGGCTTTCTTCGCATCGCCTTCAAGCAGCCAGTAAAGAGGAAGACTTTCAGGACAACCTGGCGTCGGCGTCCAGGTCAGCTCTGGATTCATGGATTGCTGGATGAATGCCAGCTTCTGTGGGTCACGGACCAGAACATACAGCCCTGGCGTGAGGCCCTCGACACGATGGACAAAGAGCATGAGGTGAATCGCCGGCTCGTAGGGCCAGACATCCCAAGGCAACGGTCGATCCAATTGTGGCCGATCCGAGCGAGGCATCACCAACTGCATCATGTGGAAAAATGTTGCCGATGAGATTGACGTCTTGCCATCGAAGGATACAGCGCTTCGCCGCTGTCGGATGATTTGGCCCGCCAAAGGCTGGTGAGGGGGGAGGGGTAAGGGG
>JABFSG010000104.1 GCA_013140715.1 Nitrospiraceae bacterium | reverse complement strand
GGATAAGGGGGCAAGGGGGTAAGGGTATCCCGTTACCCCGGTATCCCTCTACCCCGAATCCCCCCTCCGCCGCCAGGGAGCGGTTGGAGGCGCTCGTGCGATCGACTGACGGGTTTGTGATTGCCGAAGAAGATCTCCGCATTCGCGGGCCAGGAGAGTTTTTTGGATTCCGACAGTGGGGCATGCCGGAGTTTCGCGTTGCGAACCTGGTACGAGATGCAGATCTGCTCCAGCAGGCGCGGCAGGAAGCCTTTTCTCTGTTGAAGCAGGACCCGGGTCTGAAAGCGCCGGCGCATCGTGCCTTGCGGGAGGCGATGTTGCGGCGGTGGGAGACAAAGCTGGATTTGGGATCGGTGAGTTAAAGGCGGTGATGTGTGATCTGTGATCAGTGATCAGCTGATGGGAGTCCAGCCCGCTCTTTGCTCGTCACGGATCGCTCTTCACTGTTTAGCGGGAGCATCATGGGTTTGCTGCAGCGGTTGACACATGATTTGAAGGCGGGATTTGCGACGTTGCGACACGGCACGGCGCAGGCGGCGATCCGTGCGTTGGAAGAAACGGAACTGCTGAGGATCCGGCTCGAAATCCGAAAGCTCGACCAGAAATTGGAAGAGCTCTATCGGGATGTCGGTGAGCGAGCGGTCAGCCTGGGCGAAGGAGGGGAATCGGTTGAGCGGGTTCTGTACGACGCTGAAGTCGGACGACTCGTCAAAGAGATCCAAGAACTCAAAAGCCTGCGCGACAAACTTGAATCGGAGGTGGTGGAGATTCGGAGCGAGGGATGAGCGATCCGTTACGCGTGAGACGTTTCGCCGGTGTGGACATCGGCACCCTTACCTGCCGGTTATTGATTGCCGATCTATCCCCTGACGGGCGGTTGAAAGAAATACGGTCTGAGCGGAGAATCCTTCGGCTCGGCGAGGGGGTCGATCAGACAAAGAGACTGAGCGGCGCGGCGATGGATCGGGTCATCCAGTGTTTGCAAGAGTGGAAAGTTGTCATTGATGCCCATCACGTGAACGCTTGCATCGCTGTGGCAACCAGCGCAGTTCGTGATGCCGGGAATCGGAGTGAATTCCTAGAGCGTGTAGGCGTTGAAGCCGGTATCGATGTCGAGGTCATCACGGGTGACGAAGAGGCTCGACGCACATTGCTGGGTATTCGTTCCGGTCTACCTCCCCATGTGACCAACATCCTAGCCCTCGACATCGGCGGCGGCAGCACCGAGTTCATCCTGGATCGGTCAGGCCACGCACCCCTCGTGAGATCCATCGACATCGGAGTTGTGCGACTCTGTGAACGGCTCTTACGCCACGATCCTCCCACCGAAGACGAAGTGCGCCAGGCGCGCGAATGGGTCGCGCGAGAAACCAAGGCCGCAGTTGCCGGCATGGATCACTTTCAGACAGCAACCTTCGTCGGTACAGCTGGAACTGTCACCAGCCTCGCCGCCATGGCTCAGAAACTCCCCGCCTACGAGCCGGCCAGAATTCATAACTACATGCTGCAGCTCGACACGATTCAAGAGATGGAACAGACGCTTCTCAGTCGCAAGAAAACCGACCGAGCCGGTCTGCCAGGCTTAGAAGAAGGTCGTGAAGAAGTGATCGCTGCAGGAGCGATTATCCTCCGGACGGTGATGGAGACGTTAAATCAGAAAGCATGCTTGGTAAGTGATCTAGGTCTTCGAGAAGGCGTGTTGATTGATCTGGCGACACAAGGAACGCAACGACCACGAGGCATCAGCATAAATTAGGCGTGGTTTTTCCTGAACCAACCAGTTGATTTATTCAATGCGCGAGCAATTTGACCGCCTACGATGTCTATGCGATTTTCTTGAGAAAGCGATTAGCGAGGAGGCTAAGCGGCGTCGTGTTAACGCGCAGCGTCAATGTAACAAGGTAAAGAGTGAAGAGGAGCGAGGATTTATCAGCGTTGGTATTGATGACAGTCTTTTTGAGATAGGACGTGATTTTCCTCGTGTGGTGCGATATTCGCTTTTCGTGAGCATGATGAGCATGACGGAGGCTTCTCTTGTGCGGTTCTGCCGTGGTGCACACGCTAATCTCAAGCTTAGAACCGCATTTCGCGAGAAAGGCAACGATGTTATTCAACGTGCTCTAGAGTACTTGAAAGTTGAAGCTGGTCTAGATATTTCAAAAATGGCTTATGACAAGCAGCTTGCGAATGATCTTCGCTGCTTGCGCAATGCCATTGTCCACTCGGAAGGTTGCATTAAGGGGAGAAACGATGAAGTCGCTATCAGAAGCTTCATCAAACAACGAGTGGGAGCAAGGATTGATAAGCGGAATAATATTGTCATGTCGAAGCGATTTGTGATGAATAATGCACACGGATGAGCAGGCTGATCGCTATGCTTTTCGACAAACTGAGGAATAAACTTGATGCGAATACAACCACTCGGCTTTCTCCATCACAGGTTCTTGAAACTTGGTAATGGGAAATAATTTCTAGACTGGCCATCCCAAATTCTCTTCCCCACTTCTTCACGGGACAGCCTGGTTGATCCTCGAATGTGTGCGTCCAACGAGGGCCGTCTGATTCCTCAACTTTCCCAGAGCGAGTAGGCAGATTGTTCTTCACTGCGCGCATCGAGCGACAGTCATCCCTCTGAATGATCCATCCAAGCTCGCTTGCTTTCCCTCTCTTGGAAGGGCACCCATGTTGGTCTACGTGCGGCCGTCGAACGAGGCCCTTCTCAGGGCGCGCGTTCCGGGAGCACAGGACCAACGTGGGTGCCCTTCCAATCCTTTTTATCGTGGGGGCTCTGCGAGCAAGAAGAACGGTCTGCCTACTCCCTCGCATTATTCTGAGGCCGCGCGTTGCGCGAGCGCGAAGATCGTTCGACTCCATCCTCCCTCTGTCACGTGAGGGCCTGACGCCTATGAGTGTCCCACAGCAGGAGGCAATAGGGCTGATCCTCTTGGTGACCCTGGGGGTTCAGTCTTTCTCATGGATGAGAAGAACCAAAATTCAAGACTGCGAATACGAAATGATGCAGTCTGAATCATTTGTGATTCAGCGATGTTGATTCAGCATAGGATTGAACGATGGATGCGTTCTCCGCGGTTCTTGGGAGTTCTCCACGATGTAAGCATGAACGCTCAGTATTGATAGGAACATCCCTAGTTTGAGATTGAGCTCGCCGTAAACTGTGTGAAATGCGTTCCCCCATAGCATGGCTGGTATGGGAATTGCGGAATATTCAAGGAGAGATTGGGATAGCCGAACAGTAAGTCAGGGAGAGCCATCTGGTTCTAAGTCAACATTCTAGCCAGGAGAGAATAGCGTTGCCATATGGATGGATCCTGGGTTGCCTCGGTAGGCGAGCAAGGCATGCGAGATTTAAAGGCCATAGCATAGATACGTAGGATGTAATCCATGCCATTTGTACAAGGGCAGGCTAAGCGGGGTGACTCGGTTACCTGCGGAGTTGTGTTTCTGATGCACGAGGGATATATTCGCTGGCACAGACGAATGAGAATACGATGCGATTGCTCTTCGTCGATATGAAGGGGTGGCTATGAAAAAGGCTCTTCTGCTCGTTCTATTGCTCGGGCTCGATGTGAGCCAGACGATGGCCGAGGCGCCGGTTGACAAGGGCGCCAAGAAAACTTCCTCGGGTTACGACCTTCTGAATCAGCAAAAGTTTCAGGAGGCGCGCGCGGCCTTTGAAGCCGACCTCCAGAAAAATCCAGCGAATGCCGTGGCGCATTTCTATCTCGGGGACGCTTGTCGGGGTCTGAAAGCCTGGGCCTGCGCGGAAGCGCATTATGAGACGTCGCTGGAGCTTGATGCACAATCATCCGTGGCCGGTTTAGCCAAGCAGCGAGGGCGTAAGGCCAAAGTCTGGCGCTTACTGGATGAAGTGAAGGAGGCAGTCAACGAGCCGAACGTTCCACTTAAGAAGGTTACCGTGGCCGAAAATACCCTGGACATTGTAATCAAGCTGGGCCTCGATGACGAGCAACAGGTCGTCTACCATCAGTTGCAAGATAAAATCCCACAGACCCATAAACGGAGTCTCAAAAAGACTGTGTCGAGTCCGCATCAGGATCAGTCGATGGTGTTGATCCCGGCGGGAGATTTTACGATGGGGAGTTCGATGGGAGATCCAGACGAGCTTCCGGTGCGCAAGGTCTATGTGGATGCGTTTTTTATAGATAAGCACCAGACATCGGTGGGGAAGTATGGGACGTTCTTGGACGCGACATCCCATGAAGCACCGGCTGACTGGGACGTCATGAACAAATCCATGCACCAGAAGCGTCCAGTCGTCAATGTGGATTGGGCGGATGCGGAGGCCTACTGCAAATGGGCCGGCAAACGCCTAGCGACAGAGGCGGAGTGGGAGAAGGCGGCACGGGGGACAGATGGCAGGATCTACCCCTGGGGGAATGAGCTTCCGACGGATTTTCACGCGAATATGAAGAAAGAGGTCTGGAACAACCACGTCGTATTGACGCCTGTAGGGATGTTTGAAGGCGGCAAGAGTCCCTATGGCGTCTATGACATGGCTGGGAATGTCTGGGAGTGGATCAACGACTGGTATAGTCGGGACTATTACAAGACCGGTCCATTGAAGAACCCGACAGGACCATCAAAGGGCGACTACAAAGTGATCCGTGGAGGTTCCTGGGGCAGCAGTCCGAAAGATCTGCGCAGCACGGATCGTGAAAGCCGCCTGCCGTCATTTGGGGGGCTTGGCACAGGGTTCCGTTGTGCGAAGACTCCGTAACTCTTGGATGCTTAGAACTTGGCCCTGCGTTTAGGGGGCTCCAAGGTTTCCCCCGCTCCGTTATATCTTCCTAGCAGAGTAACCAGTCTGCCCTTCACTGCGCACATCCACGAATGCTGGTTCGTCTCGTCTATCTCGTCTATCTGGTTTGTCTGGTTGATCGGACTGGAAACTCATCCAGATGAACCAGAAAGACCAGCCAACCAGACAGACAAACCCGGGCGCGTTGCGCGAGCAAGAAGGGCAGCTGGTTACCCTGCGTCTACTTCTGTGAGTACCACCGATAGCCCTTATTCTCCGAGAAGCTGGCCTTAGGGGCTCCGCCGGGCTTTTCCAATAACAAGACTTTAAAGTCGATGAGTCCGAACCAGGCTGGATCTGCCACGTCGTGGTAATGACAGCCATGGAGTTTCGGCAGCATGTCGCCCAGCGCCTGCTGCAATTCCTTTTCGGTATAGGCTCGCACGGTGAAGGGTTTATCGATGGCCTGGCAGAACCGCTGAATGGTATAGGCCGCACCGGTACAGAGTACTTTGCTGTCCGGTTTGATGCCCAGAAACTGAGGCAGTGAGAGATAGCGTTCTTGAAAGCCCAGCCAGCGGATAGCCTGGCGTAGGTGGCTGTATTGGACTTCGTACTCCGTGTGGCCCGGCAGTTTCACCGGCGCCGGCCAGCCTTCTTCGATTCCGAACTCAGTGAGAAAGGCCCTGCCGCCCGGCTTTAATACCCGCCACAGTTCTGCCACGAATCGAAAGGGTCCGAGGTTGAAGATTACATCTTCTGGCAAGTCCGAGCCCAACGGCAACCGCACTCGCCTGATCCAATCCAACGCTTCCTGATGTTGCGGTCTGTCGCCTATGCCATCGAGAAGCTCCTTCCTGGTCAATTTCACCGGGGTCATGTCGGCCATATTCTCGTTGTCGATGACGAGGTCGACGGAATGGTCTTTGAAAGGCAGCCATTCCCCGTTGGCGCGGGTGCCGATGCCGCTCCAGCCTCCGGTCTTGGCGCGGGTTACTTGCAGGGCCAGAAAGGGCTCTGTGATGTCGAGGGAGATGTATCGGATAGTCTGTTTTTCAAACGGCAAGAGTTCCTTGCCTGCCTCACAGGCAAGGTATCCAAGGCCGCCGCCTATTTCAACGATGACGCGGGGCTTGGGGGTGAACCAGCCTAATTTCCGTAATTGTCTCATGAGGAGGCGGCCATAAGTCAGGCCGTTGAGTATGTCGCTCGGCTCCCGGAAAAGATGCGAGACGGTCGTTTCGATCAGGTCGAAGTGGCCATCGTCTTTACCGCTGTCGGTCAGTTCATGGTGATGAAAGTCTTCAAGATGTTCTTCCCCTTCGAATCCTTCCTGTCCCGACCAGCCTTCCCGGATTTGCTGGAGGAGCAGATCCCATTTTGCTTTATGCCGGTGGCCGCCAGGGGGCTCTGTGCCGTAGTAACAGAAGGAGTAGGTGGGCAGAGCCCAACGTTCTAGATGCCATTGCCCTGGCTGTCCGTCAGGCCCACAGACCAGCGATCCGTATTTTTTGATCAACGCGCCTACTGCTGTATGGCCGTTCATCGCCTGTAACATTTCCAGGCCGGTACGATTCAGTCGGACGATCGGGAGGTTGTCATCGAGAGGGGCAATCCACCATTCATCTGCGTGGTGCTGATAAGCGACAAGATCGGGGATGTGCCAGGCCAGACGATCGAGCGTCTCTCCGGTAAGGCTGAGCGGTTCATGAGCGGCGACAGCTGGTTTCATGATGACCTGTTTGAGCGCCGCAGCCTACACGAGGGGCTGGGATTCCCGCAAGGAGCTTGTTGGTTAAGAAGACCGTTAGTTGGTTTGTCTCATTTATTTGGCTAAACAAGATCAACTAAACAAACCAAATGAACCGAATAAACAAGCCCAACGAGGCCGTCTTTCACGGGAAGCACCGGCTGGCAGAACGGCGGAGTATTAGCAGGATGTTGAAAAAGTCCGCCAGCATCGTTCTCGTGTCGCTCAGAGGCTCAACGTACTGAAGGGACTGGCTCTGGCCTTGCCGGTGCCTGTCCCTGCCTTCGGTGGGACGGGGACGGCCACCAAGCAGAAGGGTGGCCGTCCCCGTCGCTCGCTGCAGCCTTGCTGGACGGCCTTTTTGAGCATCCTGCATGGTGGGCTCTTGTTGCTCAAATCCTATAGACCGATGAAACTCTGGCGTGCGCACAGAGTTTTTCGGCAGCCTGTTAGAGCTGTGAAGGCGCGAAGGAGTCGGTTACGGTTACGATTCCATACATGATGGGATGGAGCCGGCAGAGATAGGGGTAGCGACCGGGAGCCAGCCCTGGCAGAGTAAAGTTGCCGTTTGGTAGGACGATCCCAGAATCGAAGGCACAGGCAGTTGGATCTTCCAGACAACCTATATGGGTAATCGTATGTTCGGTAGCGGTGGGATTTTCCCATCTGACGGGGGTTCCACTGGACACAGTGGCTGACTTCGGGACGAAATAGGGCGATCCGCTATCGATGATAATAGCGGTGTAAGGGGGCGTGGCAATGGCCGGCCAGGCGGTGAAGAGCCCAAGGGACAGGATGGCGATGACGATTCGACGGTTCATAGTCGTGCTCAGGTGGTGATGATTAGCATCGGTATTCTACCATTTTGTCAGCGGGGCGGGGAGTAGTAAGACTATGCAGATGTTTTAGTTTTGTCCTTGACGTCGTGACCTAATTATAGGATTCTCCCATCCATCGAACGTGACCAGGGATTGCCGTATGAGACCCCAAAATGTGCTGATTCTTCGTCTGTAAGGTTACGATTCTATGATGTGCTGCATGCCCATGAAAAGCCCAATGAAGCCACAATCCGGATCGTTATTCCCCCGGTGTCTGCGCCGAAGGCGTTCTCATTTGCGCCCGTGGATAGGGTGGAGCCGGATCAGGTAAAAAGAGCGATTTTTCAGCTGTCATGCGGGGGGAAAGAGGTACGAGTTGCAAGACCCTATGGGTTCATGCTAGATGGAGGCCGCGTCAGTCATCTAACAGATGAGAGAGGAGAAATTCGATGGCAAAAACTAAAAAGAAACCGGCAAAGAAAGTCTCGGCAAAAGTGAAAGCCAAGCCGAAAACCAAAACCAAAGCCAAGGCCAAAGGAAAGCCTGCAGCAAAGAAGGCAGTGAAGAAACCGGCTGCGAAGAAAGTTGCCAAGAAGACGGCCAAGAAACGCACGGCAGCGGCGCCCAAGGCCGTTCAAAAGAAACCGGTCGCTTCGGCTCGCGAAAAGAAGCCCGTGAAGCCGTTCATGGATGAGGAGTCCCCCAAGTCCTTGTTGACCAAGCCAATGGGGTCGCCGATGCTGAAAGATTCCGATCTCGACGAGGAGTTGAGCGAGGACGAGGTCGATCTCGCAGTTGATGCCGATGAAGATGTGGAAGAAGAGCTGACTCTGGATGGGGAAGATGAAGATACAGGGTTTCCTGAAAAACCAGAGGGGCTGCTGGACGACGCAGACGAATACCATACTCACTGATCTGCGAATGGGATGCCTGTTCTGAACGATTCGATCGAGTCGTTCAATCGGATGACGCTATGAACCAGTCCCGGTGTCATGGTGTTTTCCGCTCCCCATATATGTATCATCCTCACGCTGAATCTGCTGTGATGCACTTCCCATGAGTCATTTTCTATTTGTGGCCGGGGCCTTGCGAGAGCGCACTTCCGAGGAGAGTGCCGACCTTCAACTTGGCCACGGCCTCTGGGGACTCTGTACGGGGCTGATCCGAACGAATCTGCAAACGTATCTCGAAGCAGAATCCCGGGGGCTTGTCTATGTGCTGAAGGTCGGGATCTATGCCGAGTTTCAAATGATCACGCCTGTGTTGGATTTCTCTGCGCTGGATGCGTTGCTCAGTGATGAGCTCAAGACCGAGGCGAGATTCGGATTTGTGAGAGTCGAAGGCGTGCGCCGACTGGCCTGTTCGGTCGCTGCGAGTCAGGCGTTGTTGCGCAATGTGCTGCGCATCGCCGATCAGGACGAACTTGCTCGACGATTGAGATTGGGCATGCACCGATTGACGCAAGCCGAGTACGAAGCGATCGTGCAAGGAGCGGCAGTGTAGGAAGACCGTTATTTGGTTTGTTTAGTTGAACAACCCTAGCCAAATAAACGAAATAAATCAAACAAACCAGATGAACATTTTTGTTATATCTTTTGGCCCGTCATCAGCTGATACGCCTCGTCGATTGTATCGACTTCCTTCACCGTCACATTGAGCTGAAACCCCAATTCGATTAGGTTCCACCGTGCGTCATGAATTTGCCCGCGTGGAACCAATATGGTGCGATAGCCTTCGCGCGCGGCGGCACGAATTTTATCCGGGATGCCGCCCACTGGACCGATCTGTCCGTTCGGCTCAAAGGTTCCTGTCAGGGCAATCCCCCGTTGAATACGATCACCCTTGAACATGGCGATGAAGCCTACGGCCATAGCTGCGCCGGCGCTTGGCCCATCGCTGTTCGCAGGTTGATAGGCCACCCCTTGCACGGAGACGGTCCCGCTATGCTGGACCGATGGCGTCCGTTCGACGGCATAAGCAAAGGCTTGGGTCATGGCGCCTAAGTGGGCGTTTCCCAGTCGTACCCCGGCGAGGATCCATTGTAACTGAACGGGGTTCGGTTCCGGTTTCTTGTCCCACCACATCATCAGGATTTCGAACACACCGAGATTGTTTTGGCGAATGGCTGCCAGGACCGGGAGTTCGACAATACTGTCCGCCGAGCCCGAGGCCGGTATTCCACAAAGGAGAATGATGATTAATGTGCAGGTAACGGCGAGATGGCGTGGCATCACGAAACCTTCGAGCAGAATGGTTGATCTGGTTTATTTGGTTTGTCCGGTTGGTTCCGACCAGGGGAACGAAATAAATCGAGTGAATCAGACCAACCCAATAAACGAAATAAACCAAACAAACCAGATGAACCAAATAGGCCGCAACCGGTGCCGATTAGTGATACGTTTGTTTGAAAAGGTTAGCAAATCCTGGTGGGCAGTATAGTAAATTGGTGGTTCTTGCGTTGGGTCAGGGTATTTCGTATAAGGGCCGGCATGATAAATCGAATGTGCATATGGGTCTTGGTGGGAGGTCTGACTATTCTCTGGCTGTCGCAGGGGACTGCCGCGGCGAACTGTCAGATGGAAACATCTGCTCCCGGACCGGAAACGGCGCTGACACGTCATCTGAGCGCCGGCTGCACCGAGCAGGAGCGAGAGGCTCGATCGGTGGATGCGACAGAGCTGCTGCAGGCATTCAGAGAAGGGAAGGGAATCGATCTCTCAGGGGTGATCGTTCGTGGCGATCTGTCTCTGGATACCTTGCCCCTCGTTCCGTTGCTGCCCGAGCTTGAAGGGATGAAGGAGTTGCAAGGGCAGGAGGCTCGTGCGATTCTCGGCGCCATGAAGGTCGTCAATTCAGTGGTGCGTGGAGCCATCAGACACGGATCGAAGCAGGGGGTACTGATGGTGAAGGGGCCTTTGGTGTTGAGCGGAACAAGATTCGAACAGGTGGTGGATTTTTCACGGTCTGTATTTGTTCAGCCTGTGACCCTCTCAGGCGCACAGTTTTTGCGGGAGAGTTATTTTGTCCAGGGACGATTTCTGGGTGGTCTGTCCGCTGAGAAGACGCTGTTTGGCCCACATACGAGATTTCATCGGTCTGTCTTTCAGGGACCGGTCACATTCCAGCAGTCGAAGTTCGACGGACTGGCGGAGTTTTTGGAGGTGACCTTCGAGAAGAATGTCGATTTGTCGCGTAGCTCGTTCAAGCTGGGCACCGGGTTTTCCGGCAGCCGCTTCCAAGGTCTGGCGGATTTCTCTGAAGCCCTGTTCGAACGAGAGGCATTTTTTACCTTCGCACTATTCGACAAGGATGCGTTCTTTCGCGGGGCCACATTCCGATCGACGGCAGATTTTTCCGATGCGTCGTTCAAGGGGCGCGACGATTTCTCCACCGCTCGATTCGACCAGAGCCCACAGTTTACCCGAGCCGCCAGATCGGCTGCAGGACCGACACCTACTGGGGGCGAAAATGAGACGATACCCTATACGATTATCTTTTCCGTTCTCGCATGTATGGCCCTGCTGATCGTCTACCGGATTTGGTCTCGACGATGAGGCGACGGCCCTCTGTACACCACTACTAATAGATGGGAGCTTGCTCCGCCTTACCAACTCTGGTATAAATTTTCTCGTGGATGAGTACGCCGACGCCAATCAACAAATAGAACTGCCCTATCAAGTTCGCATCCAGAACTTTGAAGGACCCCTCGATCTCTTGCTCCATCTCATCAGGAAGAGCGAGATCAATATCTACGATATTCCCATCCACCTGATCGCTCAGCAGTACCTCAGCTATATCGAGGCGATGAAGGACCTGAATCTGACGGTTGCGGGAGAGTTTCTTGTCATGGCGGCCACCTTGCTCCAGATCAAATCCAAGATGCTGCTTCCGGCCGATGAAACGGTCGCAGACGAGGAAGAGGGTTCCGATCCTCGTGAAGAACTGGTACGGCGCCTGCTCGAGTATAAAAAGTTCAAAGAGGCCGCCCGTCAGTTGGATGAACACGAGCGGTTGTGGCGGGAGATTTATAGCCGTGAACAGAGCCCGACGGTCGAATTGGAGTCGGATGAGACATTGCTGGAGGATGTCAGCCTGTTCGATTTAGTGGATGTGCTGCAGGGAATCCTGGATCGAAATCCCGGCAAGAAGCTCATGGATATTGTGCCGGACAACTTGACGGTTCGGGAACGGATGAGTGCCATCTTGGAAATGTTGGAAGGGCGGGAGTCGGTCAATTTTGTCGAGCTTTTTGAGCCCTCCTGCCACCGCCTGGTCGTCATTGTCACGTTCTTGGCCTTGCTGGAACTCATGCGGCTTCGAACGGCTCGGATATTTCAGGCAGAACATTTTGGGCCGATTCTCGTGTCGCGAGCGTTTTCACTCGTGCCGGACCCGGCGGAATGGGACGATGCTGAATGGAGGGGAGCATGAGCTCAATTGTGGAACAAGAAACAGACAGTATAGTCCCGGCAGAGACCGAGTCGATGAGTGGGGACGGTGGGGCCCCGGACAACGCAGCGAAGGATGCCGGAGTCGAGGCACTCGGCGGCCAGGCTGAGGCCATCGACGGGCGGGAACTCAAAGCCATTCTCGAAGCGGTCTTGTTCGTGTCGCCCGAACCGGTGCCGGTCGCTCGGCTGATGTCGATCTTGGGAACGGTCTCAAAGGCTGAAGTGATTCAGGCCTTGAAGGTTCTCACGCACGATTTGGATCAGGATGGCCGAGGCATTCAGCTTGTGCAGGTCGCAGGCGGGTATCGGCTGGTGACGAAGCAGGAGTATGGACCCTGGCTGAAACGGATGGATAAGGCCAAGGCGGCGCAAAAGCTCTCTCGCTCCGCACTCGAATCCCTTGCCATTATCGCCTACAAACAGCCGCTCGTGCGGGCTGAGATCGAAGAAATTCGTGGGGTGGAAACCTCCGGAGTTTTAAGAACATTGCTTGAACGGAAGCTGGTGCGTATCGTCGGGCGAAAAGATGTGCCAGGCCGGCCGATCATGTACGGAACCACGAAGTTCTTTCTTGAGCATTTCGGGCTACAAGACTTGAGCCAACTCCCGCCGCTACGTGAATTCAAAGAACTCGGCGAATCAGAACAGGCCCTCTTGCCGATCGAACAAGAGTCTTTGGGCAAGGCCGAGATCTCCGAATCCTCCGATTCCGAATCCCTCGCAAGCCCAAGCGATCTAGCAGACGGTACGATAGAGCTCGCCTTCGACGTCGAAAGCAGTGAGACTCTCCTCCAAGAGCCTGTCGAACAGGCATAACAGGCTGCTGAAAAAGGACGGAGAAGGAGTGGCCAGGCGCCCTTCTTGCTCGCAGAACGCGCAGGATCAGAATGTGCTCGTTCGATGCGCGCAGTAAAGAGCAGCCTTGGCCACCCCCTCTCAAAATAGTGGTTTGGAAAACTGATCAGCCCTAACAGGGTTACTGGCATGTCACGGGAGATCGATTGCAAAGCAATCGGAGGGCAGGGCAGGTGAGAAGGTTGATCGCAGCTGGGATCATCCCAGCCACCCCTTAACAAAGTGATAATTCGCTGCGGACTTGCTTGGGACTAAGAGTGTCTCAGAGTTAGTTGGTCGCCCAGCTTCTTCTTTCCCCCTCCCCCTCGTTTTCATATAGCAATAGGACTGGCCCGTGAGAAACATTTTCGATCAGTATTCGCAGCCTGAGAATAGATTGACGCATGCGTTGATGGTGTCCCTTGATTCGGATCGATGGCTTCTCAATAATTTCGTTCGTTGGGTTGCCGGCAAAAACATGCGGAGACAGAAACTGGTTGTCCGCGAACAGTCTCTGCCTGGCGATGAGAGTGACCTATCGGAGGAGGAGATTCAGCGTCGTGGATTGCCTGATGGTTGTATTACAGACGGAGACGGCTGGGGTCTTCTGATCGAGAGCAAGTTTTCGGCGAAGCCAAGCGCGGATCAGTTGCGGCGGCACCTACGGACGGCACGACGACGTGGAATCGAGGATGTCAGTCTCTTGCTCATCACGGTCCATGCTGCTCCTAGTCGCTTGCCTGACAAAGTCATCGTAAGGCAGTGGTGGGAAGTCTATGCATGGTTATGCAAACATGCTGGTCATTCACACTGGGCGCGCCGCTGCTTAGAGTATATGCAGGTGGCCGAAATGAAAGAAGCAGAAGCGGGTTATTTACAGAAAGGAAGGCTGACGGTGTTTTCAGGAATTCCATTTGGGCGTGATGAACCCTACAGCTACGGGCAGGCAAAACGGCTTCTTAAGCTATTGCGAGAGGATCTCTGTCTGGATAAGCGATTGTCAAAGCAGCTTGGGGCGGACTTGATTGCTCCGGGACGTCCGGCTATCACTGGTCGGGAGCACTCTAGCGTGTGGGACTTCATCCCAATCACACATGCTTATCGTGCAAAGAACCACACGCAATATGTACACCTCACGCTCACTATCCGTGAGGATTGTGTAGCTGCATATGTCACGGTTCCGAATGGAATCAAGCCTAGACTTCGTTCGAAACTGCTTGGCTCAAACCCAAGAGAGTTCGAATCGTTAATTCAGACGGTAACGACCAATATGGTCAAATCACTGAAAGGTGTGGAAGGATTTGTACTTGAGGTCGTAGTTATCCAGCGCCATTTCCTGAGCCAACGCTCTTCTGGTGTGGTCGATTGTGAGTTGAGGTTCGATGGCCGGACAGCTCTTCCGAAGGCGAGTCGATATCGGGGACGTGTGAAGAGTCAACCTCAGTGGGTCAAAGCAGCCTACGATGCGCTTGCCCATCGACAATCCAATCTGGAGTTTCGGATCGGCTGTTTGTTTCCGTATGACACATGCCCCACGACATGCGATAAGGCGATTGTTCGTGCTATCTCGGATGTATGGCTGGCTTGTGCACCGATAGTGCAAGGAGTGAAGGAGTAAAAGTAGAGTGAGGATGGGGGCTGATTATCTTCCACTGCGCGCGTCGAGCGACCACCGTTTTATCGTGGAGGCTCTGCGAGCAAGAAGACAGTTGCTGTTCTCTCGCATCCTTCTGAGGCCGCGTATTGCACGAGCGCAAGGGCCGGAGTGCGCCGCCCGTACTCTCGCGAATACGGTGCATATTGTGGTTCATTGATAATTTCATCAACAAACTTATATAATCGTCGTTATGAAGTCTCTGGAGTTCATCGGCTCCAGCCTTGATGATCTCAGAGAGTTTCCGGCAGAGGCCCGGCGCGCTGCCGGTTTCGAGTTGGGTTTCGTTCAGCGGGGGTTGGACCCTTCGGATTGGAAGCCCATGAACCAAGTGGGCGCCGGTGTCCGTGAGATTCGCGTACACGTGCTGGGGGAATGGCGGGTAATCTACGTTGCCAGGTTCGCCGAGGCTGTCTATGTGCTTCATGCGTTCCAGAAGAAAACGCAGAAGACTCGAAGAGAAGACATTGAGTTGGCCCGTGCACGGTATCGCATGATTGGAGGCCGGTGATGAATAAGAAATCAACTAAGTCCAGTGGCAATGTCTTTGTGGACCTCGGTTTTGATCCGGCCGAGGCTGCGGTGCTTCAAATGCGCGCGAACCTCATGAGCGACCTTCGCCTCTACATCGAAAAACAGAAGCTCACCCAATCTAAAGCGGCTAAACGCCTTGGCATCGCACAATCCCGTGTGTCTGACCTCGTGCGGGGCAAATGGGACAAGTTCAGTCTCGAAATGCTCATTACGCTTGAATCACGGCTTGGGCGCACAGTTCGTGTCGAGTTTACTGCGTAATGCAGGTTGCCAGGCTGTCCTTCACTGCACGCATCGAGCGACACAACTGTTCCCTCCAAGCTTGCTCGTTACCCTCATCTGGAACGGTACCTGTGTCGGCCTGACTGCGGCCGTCGAACGAGCACATTCCGATCGTGCGCGTTCCGGGAGCAAAAGGTCGATACGGGTACTATTCCACCCTCTTTATCGTGGGGCCTCCGCGAGCAAGAAGGCTGGCGAGGGGCCCCGTTGACTCCCTTCAAGCCGCTTTGCTACACTTCAAAATCCAATTCTAAGTCGTTGAAAGACCCCTTGTTTTTCTAGCCGGGCGGTTTTAGGAACACAATGCACCACCATATGATCAAGGCATGGCTGTTCGATGAGATGTTTCGGTTCGATCGGTTGCACCTGACTATCGACGGAACCCAGGGAGAATGGGGCGCCGGCGATTCAATTGCCGCAGAAGAAGAGCTTCCAGCGCCGCCGACCAATGTCGCAGTCAAGTCGGGAAATGGCCGGATCACCATTACGTGGGATCCCGTTCCCGATGCGATGTATTACAACCTCTACTTCCAAACGACTAAGGGTGTGATGATCAAGCCTTCCGATCTCACACGTCCGATTGCCTCAGACGACGACTTTAAATCCGTGATTGGAGTGAACAAAGAAAAAGGCACCTGTTTGGAAGGCGCTCAGAGTCCATTCGTGCATGACGATCTGGCCAACGGGACCTGCTACCACTATGTCGTCACCGTAGTGACGCAGAAGGGGGAAAGCCTCGAGTCTCAAGAGGTCATGGCGATTCCCGCTCCCTATCTGTTGGCCATGTGCATCGGCCGGGAGGGTGTGGACGACGGGGAATTCAGCTCGCCGACAGGGATCACGCTCGATAAGGACGGCAACATCTACGTCGCCGATACCGACAACCATTCGATTCAGAAACTCGATAAGACCGGGAAGTTTCTCGCGCGGTGGGGAGGAGAGCCTTCCTCGCAGGAAGGCAGCTTCTATTATCCCCGTGGACTGGCGGTTGGACCGAGGGATGTGCTGTACATCGCAGACAGCGGCAATAACCGCATTCAGAAGTTCGATCTTGAAGGCAATGCGATGCAGGCCTGGGGTAAGTTCGGCTTTGCCTGGCGCGGGGCCGATCTGGGTAAGTTCGATGTGCCCTGGGGGCTGGCCACGGATGCAGAAGGTAATCTGTACGTATCCGACACGAGCAACGCGCGCATTCAGAAGTTTACCTCGGACGGGACGGCCTTGCTCAAGTGGGGCCGCGACGGGAGTTTCGACGGCGCCTTCTTTTTCCCCCGTGGCGTAGCGGTCGATTTCGTCGGCAATATTTTCGTGGCAGATGAAAGCAATAATCGCATTCAGAAATTCGATGCCCGTGGGAGTTTCTTAGCCAAGTGGGGACGCGAGGGGGCCGGTCCCGGCCAATTCAAGTCTCCCTGGGGGATTGCCTGCGACGCGCTCGGCAATGTCTATGTCGTCGATACCGGGAACCATCGCATTCAAAAGTTCGACGGCAACGGGACGTTTCTTTGTGCCTGGGGAAACCGTGGGCGGACAGAGGGGCAACTGAACTATCCCTATGGGATTGCGGTCGATAAAGAAGGCGCAGTCTATGTGGTGGATAGCGGCAATGGCCGCATTCTAAAGTATGTGCCGACCGAAGAAGAGGTCAATCGCGGAAAGGATGAGGCCTCAACTCATCAAGCACCGAGTGAGACTCCCGCGCCAGCCAGTGTTGCGGTGAAAGCCGGCGATACGGAAGCCTTTCTCAGTTGGATGGAAGTCCCCGGCGCCCAATCCTATAACCTCTATTTCAACACCGTGCCGAAGCTGACGGTCCAGAGTGCGACGAAAATTGAAGGCGTGACCAATCCCTATGTGCATTCCGGTCTCTCGAACGATACTCCTTACCACTATGCCGTGACAGCGGTCTTCGAGACCGGCGCTGAAAGCGAGTTGTCGAGCGAAGTGACGGCGACGCCGGTGCTCATCGATATCACCGCCCCGCAGAATCCCTATGCCGTGATCAATCATGGCGCATTCATGACGAATACGCCGGAAGTCATCGTCACGATTTCTGCGAACGATATCGATTCCGGTGTGGCGGCCTACTTTATCTCCGAGGCGCCGATGACGCCCATGGCCGGGACGCCCGGCTGGGTCGATGTGACAGCCGCGACCAAGTTCGGCGCGACGATTCCGTTTATTGTGTCGCCGGGAGATGGACAGAAGTCGATCTATGTTTGGTTTAAGGATGTCGGCGGCAATGTCTCCACCCCCGCAGCAGCCACCATTCTGGTCAATACGTCGGGCTATTTGTGTGTGGCCGAATGGGGACGGACGGGCCGCGGCGCTTCGTTGCTGCATGGCGGCGAGTTCATGGCTCCGATCTATGGACTCAGCATCGATCAACAGGGATCGCTGTTCGTGGTCGACAACGGTAACAACCGGATTCAGAAATTCGACAGTGCGGGGAATTTCATCATTCTCTGGGGGAACTTCGGTTCCGCCAATGCCAATTTCAATAATCCCACCGGGATTGCGTGCGACGGCAAGGGCGATGTGTGGGTGGTCGATACGAACAATCATCGTGTCCAGAAGTTCGACGGGAAGCTCGGCGGATATCTGATGAAGTTCGGGTCGCGCGGCAACGGTGAAGGACAGTTCAATTCACCCTGGGGCATTGCCGTGGATCGGGTGCGCGGGTATGTCTATGTCGTCGATAGCGCCAATTTCCGCGTGCAGAAGTTTGATATGAACGGGGAATTCATCATGTCCTGGGGCAGCTTCGGGAACGGAGACGGCCAGTTCTATTTCCCGCGCGGCGTGGCTGTAGACCAGACTGATGGATTTGTCTATGTCGTCGACATGGGGAATCACCGGATTCAGAAGTTCGACACCAGCACCAATGTGCTTCCGCAGTTGCTGACCAAATGGGGCGGCAGTGCCGAGCCGGGCCATGCCAGTAGTCCACTTGCACAGGAGGCAGGTCAGTTGCGCTCTCCCTGGGGTGTGACGGTCGATGGAGCCGGGGATGTCTATGTGTCGGACACCGGCAACCACCGTATCGAGAAGTTCGATAAAGAAGGCAACTTCATCACCCAGTGGGGCGGGTTTGGGAATGGGAAAGGGCAGTTCAACTTTCCCTACGGTATTGCGGTCGATGTCAGAGGCAGTGTGTTTGTCGTCGACAGTGGGAACACCAGGGTCGAACAGTTCATGCCGGCCGACGAGGGGAGCGAACGGCTTCAGGAAGTCGCCGAGACCGTGGCGGAAATTGAGCAGCCGCAAGGCACATCGAAGACGTAAGCGGCTGGAAGCCGCAGCGGGAGAAGTGGCTGGTTTCTTTTGTTTATCTGGTTTGTTTCGTTGAACCAGACTAACCAAATAAACAAAATGAACAAAACAAACCAAATGAACCGTCCGCTTGTGAAGGAAAGATATGCTCGATAAAGAACCACGGTTGGGATTGACCTACGACGACGTTGTGTTGGTTCCGGCTAGGTCGCAGATCCTGCCGAATGAAGCCGATCTTCGCACCAGGCTGACGCGCCATATCAAGATCAACATTCCCATTATCAGCTCGGCCATGGACACGGTCACCGAGTCCCGTTTGGCTATCGCGATTGCCCGCGAGGGGGGCATCGGGATTATTCACCGGGTGTTATCGCCGGAGGACCAAGCGACGGAAGTAGACCGGGTCAAGAAATCCGAAAGCGGCATGATTCTCGATCCGATCACAATTTCGCCTGATCAAACGATTCGCGATGCCCATGCCTTGATGGCGAAATACCGGATCTCCGGGATTCCCGTCACGAAGGAGAAAAAGTTAGTCGGCATTCTGACCAATCGCGATCTGCGGTTCGAGACCAGGATGGATTTGAAGGTTTCGCAAATCATGAAGCGGGATAAACTGATCACGGCGCCAGAAGGGACGAGTCTGGAAAAGGCCCGCGAGGTCTTGCATGAGCATCGGATCGAGAAGCTTCCCGTCGTCAATAAACATTTCGAGCTGATGGGGCTCATTACGATCAAGGATATCGAAAAACGCATCATGTATCCCAATGCCTGCAAGGATGGACATGGCCGGCTCTGTGTCGGCGCGGCCGTCGGGGTCGGGGCCGATACGGAAGATCGTGTCATGCGGCTCAAGAAGGTCGGAGTGGACGTGCTTGTGGTCGATACAGCGCACGGGCATTCGCAAGCGGTGCTGGATACGGTCAAGATGATCAAGAAGCGCCATCCGGATATCCAGTTGATAGCCGGAAATATTGCCACTGCCGAGGCTGCGAAAGATCTGCTTCGGGCCGGCGTCGATGCCGTGAAGGTGGGGGTCGGGCCTGGATCAATTTGTACCACCCGTATCGTGTCCGGAGCGGGAATGCCGCAGCTGACGGCGATTGCCGACTGTGCAAAAGTCCTCGCAGGCAGCGGTGTCCCAGTTATCGCAGACGGTGGAATCAAACATTCAGGCGATATTACGAAAGCCTTGGCAGCCGGCGCTTCCTCGGTGATGCTCGGCGGACTCTTGGCAGGCACGGAAGAATCGCCGGGGGAAACCGAACTGTATCAGGCCAGAACTTATAAGGTGTATCGCGGTATGGGCTCGATCGGCGCCATGGAGCGGGGCGGAGGAGATCGGTACGGACAAGGCGGGCGTCCGGTACAGAAGCTGGTTCCTGAGGGTATCGAAGGGCGCGTACCCTATAAGGGGAAGCTCTCGGCCGTCATCTACCAATTGATCGGCGGAGTGAAGTCCGGCATGGGCTATTGCGGATGCAAGACGATCTCGGATCTCCAGCAGAAGGCCACGTTTATTCGGCAGACGGTCGCAGGTCTCCGCGAAAGCCACGTTCACGACGTGATTATCACGAAAGAAGCGCCGAATTACCGGATGGATTGGGAATAGCTCCGCGTGAAGCGTCCCTCGTGAAGCGTATCTCGCAACGAAGATTTAACCTCCTCTACTAGACGAACGACGCTTCACGCTTCACGAACGACGTCCCCATGGAACTCTGGCACAATAGAATTCTGGTCCTCGATTTCGGGTCGCAGTATACCCAGCTGATTGCCCGCCGTATTCGCGAAGCCCACGTCTACTCGCAGATTCTCCCCTGCACCGTTCCCTTGGCGACGATTCTGGCCTATCGTCCGCAGGGTATCGTGCTGTCTGGCGGCCCCTCCAGCGTCTATGAGAAGAAGGCGCCCAGCATTCCCAAAGAACTCTTCGATCAAAACATTCCCATTCTCGGCATCTGTTATGGCATGCAGTTGGTGACGCATCTGTCGGGCGGAGAAGTGGCCAAATCCAAGCATCGTGAGTACGGTCGCGCCGACCTCACGATCGACGACAAGAGCGATCTCTTCAAGGGCATCGGTACAGAAGGATCGACGGTTGTCTGGATGTCGCACGGGGACCGTATCGAACGGATGCCTCCGGGTTTCCGATCCATCGCTCATACGGGAAACTCGCCGATTGCTGCGATGAAGCGAGACGATCACAAGCGCCGCATCTATTGCCTCCAGTTTCATCCGGAAGTGGTGCATACAGCGGAGGGAACCCAGATCCTTCGCAACTTCGTCTACGACGTCTGTCATTGTAAGCCGACCTGGACGATGCAATCCTACGTGGATAGCGCAGTGCAGCAGATTCGCGAGCAGGTCGGCAAGGAGAGAGTGATCTGTGCGCTGAGCGGGGGCGTGGACTCATCGGTGGCGGCAGCCTTGACCCATCGGGCGATCGGCGATCAGCTGACCTGCATCTTTGTCGACAATGGGCTGCTTCGGAGCGGAGAGAAGGAGCAGGTTAAACAGACTTTTGCCAACCAACTCCATTTGAATTTGCGGCTCATCGATGCCTCCGATTCGTTTCTGGCTAAGCTCAAGGGGGTGATCGACCCTGAGCGCAAGAGGAAAATTATCGGGAAACAGTTCATCGAACAATTCGATGCCGAAGCTAAAAAGAAAGCGGGTGGCGTCAAGTTTTTGGTTCAAGGCACGCTCTATCCCGATGTGATCGAAAGCGTGAGCTTCAAGGGACCGTCAGCGACCATCAAGACTCACCACAATGTCGGAGGGTTGCCGGCGCGGATGAAACTGAAATTGATCGAGCCCTTGCGAGAGCTGTTCAAGGACGAAGTACGGGTACTGGGCAAAGAATTGGGCTTGCCGGACGAGATTGTCTGGCGGCAGCCTTTCCCTGGGCCCGGCCTGGCCATTCGGGTGCTGGGAGCGGTGACCAAAGAGCGGCTGGCCATTCTGCGAGCGGCCGAATCCATCCTGGACCAGGAGATTCGTGCCGCCGGATTGTATCGGGAGATTTGGCAATCACTCGCCGTGCTGTTGCCGATCAGGACGGTTGGTGTCATGGGAGATCAACGGACCTATGAACATGTGATTGCCCTTCGTGCCGTGACGAGTCTGGATGGCATGACCGCCGACTGGGCCAAGATTCCGAATGACGTATTAGGCAAGATCTCGAACCGGATCATCAATGAAGTCAAGGGTGTGAACCGGGTGGTCTACGACATCAGCTCGAAACCGCCGGCCACGATTGAATGGGAGTAAGACGTTATTCGTGAAGCGTGAAACGCGAGAAAAGAGCTCTTGCGAGTAACGTTTAACGAATAACGGTTAACGGTCATGGAAATCAGGTTGCAAAAGGTCATTGCCGGGACGGGGTTGGCTTCGCGGCGAAAAGCCGAGGAGTGGATTGCCGCCGGGCGCGTGACCGTGAACGGTAAGGTTGTGACGGAACTCGGCACTAAGGTTGATCCGGAACATGTCCATATCAAGGTGGACGGCAAGCACATCAGTTCCGCGCAGCCCTATGTCTATCTGCTTCTGAATAAACCGAAGAACGTGATGTCGACGTTAAACGATCCGGGAGGCAGGCCGACGGTGAAGGATTACCTCCGTGGGATTTCGGTGAGGGTGTTTCCCGTCGGTCGATTGGACTTCGACAGTGAAGGGTTGATGCTCTTGACCAATCACGGCGATTTGGCCCAGACCCTGCTCCATCCCCGCTACCATGTACCGAAGACTTATCTCATTAAGATTAAGCAGGTTTTGACGGAAGAACAGATCCGGCAGCTAGAACAGGGTGTGGAGTTGGAAGACGGCATGACCGGTCCTGCTGTTGTGAAGAAGGTCAAGAAGGCCAAGCTCAACTCCTGGCTGGAGATTACGATTCGCGAAGGACGTCAGCATCAAGTGAAACGGATGTTGGAATCAGTCGGTCATCCGGTCTTGAAACTGACGAGAATCAAGATGGGGCCTCTGTCGCTGGGCGATCTGGGGTCCGGCGAGTTCAGGTACCTCACCGATCGTGAAGCGAACGCCTTGCGTGAGCTGGCGGAACAGAAACAGGCTTCAGCGGAAAATACAGCGCAACAGGCTCCGAAGCCAAAGAGGCGAGTCAGTCGGGCCGGATGGGCCCGTTCCAAGAAAGCGAAGGTGGTATGAAGGTTCGAACTCATCGGTGCGGGGAACTCACGAAAGCTGCGGTCGGACAGATCGTCGTTTTGAACGGCTGGGTTCAGCGGCGGCGCGATCACGGCATGGTCATGTTCATCGATCTGCGGGATCGGACCGGCATCACGCAGGTGGTCTTCAATGCCGAGCGGAATGCGGCGGTGCACCAGGCTTCTCATGCTTTGAAGAGCGAGTCGGTCGTGTCGGTGACGGGCCAAGTGATGGCGCGACCGGAGGAGTCCAAGAATCCGCACCTGCCGACAGGTGAGATCGAAATCTTTGTGGATGCAGTCGAGATTTTGAACGAATCGAAGACCCCGCCCTTCGTGATCGAAGACGAGGCAGAAGTCACGGAAGCGATCCGGCTGAAGTATCGCTACCTGGATCTTCGCCGACCGAAGATGCAACGGCTCTTAACCGTCCGGCATGACATCATGCAAGCGGTCCGTGGGTTCCTGAACGAAGAACGATTCCTTGAAGTAGAAACGCCGATCTTAACCAAGAGCACACCGGAAGGCGCGCGGGACTACTTGGTGCCGAGCCGGGTGAATCCCGGCCAATTCTATGCGCTGCCCCAATCGCCGCAGCTCTTCAAGCAGGTGCTCATGGTGAGTGGTGTGGACCGCTACTATCAGATCGCGCGCTGCTTCCGCGACGAAGATTTGCGCAACGACCGGCAGCCTGAATTTACACAGATCGATGCGGAATTGTCCTTTGTGGATCGCGAACAAGTTATGGCTCTGATGGAGCAGATGATCGTCACGGTATTTCGGGACGCCGGCGACGTTCAATTGCCGACGCCGTTCCCGCGTATGACCTATGCCGAAGCATTGGGCCGCTACGGATCGGATAAGCCGGACCTGCGGTTCGACATGCCGCTGCACGACGTCACCGCCTTTGGGGCGGCCAGCGAGTTCAAGGTATTCAAAGAGGCAGCGACCAAGGGCGGAATCGTGAAGGCGCTGATTGTGAAAGGCGGCGCGGTTCTGTCACGGACCAGGATCGATGCCCTAGGAGACATGGCGAAGAGTTTCGGCGCCAAAGGGTTGGCCTGGCTCAAGCTCACGACCGATGGGCAGTTGGAATCTGTGATCGCAAAGTTCCTCGATGCGAAAGCTTTTGCTGCGGCGTTGCCCGAGGCCAAGCCGGGAGATCTCGTGCTCTTCGGCGCAGACAAGGCCGCCATTGTTCACGACGTATTGGGGCGCATCAGGCTATTGCTGGGTGAAGAATTGAAGCTGATCGATACCAAGGCCTGGAAGCCTCTGTGGGTCGTCGAGTTTCCCTTGCTGGACTATTCACCGGAAGAGAAGCGGTACATCTTCATGCACAATCCCTTTGCCGCGCCGATGGACGAAGATGTGGCGTTCCTGGATTCTGAGCCGCTGAAAGTCCGGGCAAAGGCCTATGACATGGTGCTGAATGGAAGCGAAATCGGCGGCGGGAGCATCCGGAACCATCGCAGCGATATTCAGCTGCGCATTCTCGACCTGCTCGGGATCGACAAGGAACAGGCGCAGGCGAAGTTCGGGTTCTTGCTCGATGCGCTCGACTATGGGGCGCCTCCGCATGGTGGAATTGCCTTCGGCCTCGACCGGCTCATCATGTTATTGGGAGAAGCGGACTCGATTCGCGACGTGATCGCATTCCCCAAGACGCAGCGCGCACAATGTCCGTTGACCGACGCGCCGTCTTCCGTCAGTGCCGATCAGTTAAAGGAGCTGCGCATCAAGCTGGATGTGATCGAATGACACCGTCCTATCGCCTGGATGCGGGGTAAATCGAGATTGTGGAAGACCGGATGGCGGAGGTGTTTCGGACGAAGACTCCGGCCCAGCGTCTCGCGATTGGATTTGGTCTGAGACGATCCGCCGAGCGTCTGCTCCGAGCTCATCTGACATCAGCGTATCCGGACTGGAGTGTCCAGCAGGTCAGTCGAGAGGTTGTGCGGAGACTATCGCGAGGAGTGAGTGAATGATGGCGGGAAATACGTTCGGTCACATATTTACCGTCACGTCTTTCGGCGAGAGCCACGGGTCGGCCATCGGTTGTGTCGTGGATGGATGCCCGCCGGGGCTTGCACTCTCCACCGAAGATATTCAGCAAGATCTCGATCGGCGCAAACCGGGTACGTCGCGCCATGTCACGCAACGTCAAGAATCCGATACAGTCGAACTCCTCTCCGGTGTCTTTGAAGGTAAGACCACCGGCACCCCGATTGCGCTGCTCATTCGAAACGAAGACGCCCGCAGCCGAGACTACGGCAATTTGATCGATACCTTCCGTCCCGGCCACGCGGACTACACCTATTGGCAGAAGTATGGAATTCGAGACCATCGCGGCGGAGGGCGCGCCTCTGCCCGCGAAACAGCAGTGCGAGTAGCGGCTGCGGCGATTGCGAGGAAATGGCTTAGAGAGAAGTATGGCGTCGTGATCCGTGGGTATCTGAGTCAGTTGGGCTCAATTGAAGCACCGTTCAAGAGTTGGGATGAAGTCGGCAAGAATCCATTTTTCTCTGCGGATGCCGCGATCGTGCCGAGCCTCGAATCGTTCATGGACGAGCTGCGCAAAGCCGGCGATTCAGTCGGCGCAAGAATTATCACGGTGGCTCAATCCATACCGGTCGGGTGGGGTGCGCCGGTTTATGCGAAGCTCGATGCCGATCTCGCTGCTGCCATGATGAGCATCAATGCCGTAAAGGCAGTCGAGATCGGTTCAGGCTTTTTCTCGGTTACACAGCGTGGTTCCGAACATGGTGACGAACTGACCCCGGATGGCTTTGTGACCAATCATGCCGGCGGCATTCTCGGTGGCATATCAACTGGGCAGGATATCGTCGTCACCATAGGAGTTAAGCCGACCTCAAGCATCCGTGTCCCTCGCCGGTCAATCGATAAACAAGGCAATGCCGTGACAGTCGAGACCAATGGCCGTCACGATCCCTGCGTCGGCATCCGCGCAACGCCGATTGCCGAAGCCATGATGGCCCTCGTGCTCATGGACCATGCGCTGTTGCATCGCGCGCAAAATGTAGATGTGACGACCAGGACTCCAAGAATCGCCGGCTCCGTGAAACGAACAGCCTCTGCTGGAAAAAAGAAATCCTCCGCGAAGATCGACCCCGATCCTGCCGAAGCCTAGCCCGCATTATTCACGAAGACTTTTACTGCAACCGCCGATACGCCGCTACGACAAGCCTCACGGCGGGCGGGCTCGCCGCTCAGTCAGTCAACATACTGTTTCAAGTATGCCTTCTTCCTTCGCGGCTCCGCGCGCCCGTCTCGCGTGGCGTCTCGGCGGTTTCGTCACGAACTCTCGTGAATAGTGCGGGCTAGCCTCTGTGTAAAACCAAGACCCCAGTTCCCCATCCACACAGGCGCACAGCCTTGCACAGCTTGAAGGAATCGTGTGGAGAAAAGTCGCTTGACAGAGGCCGAGCGGGTCGATATATTGCTCTCCATAGATTAGGATGCCATACTAAATGGAACCATTCTATCTCCTATGTCTTCCCCCTCTCGTTCGCGTCAGTAATCTGTTCAGGGGTCGAATCCCATGAGTGAACCCAAGGATACGACCATCGCGTTCAACGTACGCTTAAAACCGAGTGAGTCATCGGCCCATCCTCGTGCGACGAATTGCACGAACGTCGGCGTGGCGCAAGGAATTGCCTATCTGGACTTCGGTTTTATCGAGCCAGCGTTACTCGACGCTATCGCGAAAACGGCGAAAGATGGCCAAGTCGAGATGAAGGCCGTCGATGGCCAGCTTGTTACCCGCGTGGCCATGAGTGTCGATGTGCTCGCGCGGCTGCATCAGCAGGTACAACAAATATTGATCAGTATGCGGGATGCGCGGCAGCCGAAAACCAAAAGCTAGGCGCAGGAGGTATCGAATGGCCAACGTGAGGTTACAAGCCCTGACTCTATATTCACGAACGGGAACAGTCCTCGTGGGGCTTGTTCTCGTGCTGAGCATGGGCTGTGCGGCGGGTGCCCTGACGCAAGATGAAACGCCGGGACAGCGGTTCGAACGAGCAATGAGCAAATTTGCTGAAAACTGCGCCAAAGCGAAGCTCAAACCGAACGATACGGCTTGTGACATTCTCAAACTCAAGCCGGCCGATCCACTCGCCATGGAAGAAGGCCGTTTTGCCCACTCGATCAAGATTCCGAATCCAGTGCCGGAGGACAGCGGCTACAAACCCGGCATGACGCCGGAGCAATATTTCGAGCATCTCTGTAAGACGGAAGCGGGGGAATTTATCTACAAGACGGTGGAGAACGTGGAAGGGCTGTACATGATGCGGCCAAGGGAACGAGTGACGGATGATCAATTAAGCCATCTTTTCACACTGGAAGATCCCTATGGGGATACTGATGACCCTAATCCGCAGGACTATCTCGTGCAGCCCCCGTTCGGGCAGTATCAGTTTATGGAATCAGTACGCACGAAGGAGGTGTTGAACACTTCACAGCCTTACGAGCGGTATTTACGAGGCTCTGAAAAGGAAAGCAAAAAAGACTATGTGTACATGGATGGAACACGAAGCCATCGTGTTCCATATGTTGTGAAGAGAGAAGGTGTCTCCTCGTTGAAGAGCCGCTACGGCTATACATGGCGAGGAATTCAACGGCCACATGATCGAGAACTTGGAATCGCGGGTGGCGAGCTGATTGTGTTGGATTTGCAATCAAACGAAGTATTGGCAGTGCGTCGCGGGTTTATCCGCAGTGGAGATATTCGGAATAATCTAACTGGGGTTTGGTGGTTGGGCGGGCACGTGTGTCCGGTCAAAAAAGCATTGACCTCATCGCAGTTCGTTCAAAAGGTGATTAGACCTATCTCGCAAGAAAAGTAGGAGGTATACGCCATGCCCCAGTCTCAAATCACCACCTGGTTAGATTTCGCACTTCAGCAGCTGGTTGCGGAAAGTTATCTGAATGATCCTGGTAGTTTGAAAACTCGTCTAACACGAGGGAATAACAACGACGGCTTTGATTCACCAACTGGACCATTGCTTGGACTTAGCAGGTTTACGAATTTGCTTGCTGACCGCTTCATCGAGAAATATGACATCGTCAGTCACCACGTGAACGATGCGACCGGCTTCTCCGCCACGCTGATGCGAAAAATCGGTACGAACAATTTTTCTCTGTCTTTCCGCAGTACCGAGTACCGCAATCAATCCCAAGGTGGCGATTACGAGCGGGATGGGGCGAATGGGCTACTGTTTCGAGGGGCCGACGGCGAGATCCTCACGAGTGGCTTTGCCTTCGGTCAGCTCGCCGCGATGGAGGATTACTATCAGAACACAGTGAAGAGCCTATTACCCACCGGTGCGGTACTCAATGTCACCGGCTACTCCCTTGGCGGCCATCTGGCAACAATCTTCACCGAACTCCACACGAATGAGGTGAATCACACCTATACGTTCAACAGCGCAGGTCACGGACATATTGCTGGTACTGGCGCGACGGAGGCGGATCGGATTCAAGGTATGCTGACCTTGTTTCGCACTGTGCTCTTCAATCCCGACGCTGGACTGAGCATTATCGATGACCAGCTCAACCCGCGGTATCTCCAAGCGCAAGGGCTGGTCGGTCAGCCGTTCACGCCCTTTACCAGTGAGACCACATTGGGTGGGGCAGGCAATCTCTACACCGATGCACGCTATCGCTGGGCACTGGAGGTGGCAACCACGGCGTATGACACCGATGGGGTGAGTGGCTCTCCCGGAGAAGTTGGCACAAGTCCTGTCTTTACCAAGATCACGCAGCTCTATGGGCTTGCCACGACGGGCGATCTCACAGTTGTCGCCAATTCCGGGGTACATGCGCCTGCGACCCCCGTGTTTATCGAAGGCCAACCGTTGATCGAAGGCGTGCCCTTGTTCCAAGATCAGGCCGACTTTGGCAACACGCATGCGATCACACTCCTCGTGGATTCTCTGGCGACGCAGGAACTCATCCAGACCATTGATCCTCGCTATGGCCAAGCCAGCGCGGAACTCCTCATCAAGGCCTCATCCAACTCGAAAGCCGATACCGTCGCGCCACTGAATACCCCCGGTGTGGTCGAGAGCGATTCGCTGGAGAAGACGGTGGATGCCTTTCGGAAACTCTTTCGTGACCCCGCATTGCCCCCTGCTGATCCCTTGCCCGTCAATTCGCGTGTGGGCGGGTTCGGAGATCTTGCCAATCGGAACCTGATGTATGGAGCGATCCAAGAAGTCAAAGATCGTGTGGGTGTCGCGCAGGCGCAAGGAGTCGCCTTCATGATCGACGATTTGACCAGTCCGATCGTGAGCAGTCCTGCCCTCGCCGGTATTGCCGACACCGACACAGATCAAGGGCTTGCCTATCGTTATGCCCTCAAGGAACTCAATCCGTTTGCGGTGGTCGCCAGTACGTCGCCAGCGAACGATGCCCTCTATCAGGTCCACAATGATCAAGGACAACTCAGTCGTATGAATCCCACCGATGGGACGGGGACACTCACCACGCAGTATCTCGATGACCGTGCCTTGTTCCTGAAGGAGAAAATTGCCCTGAATCAGCTTGATCACGCGACTTCCTCCGGCAACGTGCACTTCAAAGATTTCACTCCCAACGGGTTAGACATCACGACGACGCCGTCCCTCCGTACAGATCGGGAGTTTCTCTTCGGCTCCGACGACCTCGACACGCTGACGGGTGGGAGCAAGGACGACCATCTCTATGGGGGCGGGGGCGTCGATGTGTTGATCGGCAATGCGGGGCGGGATTATCTGGAAGGTGGCGGAGGGAGCGACCGGTTGGAAGGCGGCGTGGGCGCCGACACGATGGTCGGGGGATCGGGTAACGATACGTACCTCGTGGATGATCTCGGGGATCAGGTGATTGAAGTCGGCAACAATGGCAACGATAGCGTCGAAAGCTCCGTGACCTTTTCGCTCGAGGGTACGACGGTTGAGGCGTTGACCTTGACCGGCACGGCCGATCTCAACGGCACCGGCAATGACTTAAACAACGATCTCACTGGCAATGCTGGTGTGAACCGGCTGGACGGTAAGGGCGGTAC
>JABFSG010000005.1 GCA_013140715.1 Nitrospiraceae bacterium | reverse complement strand
TCAGGCACGAGTCGCACCGCTTGCTCGCGGAATTCCTTCGTATACTGCTGTCGTGGTAACTTTTCCATCCCACACCTCCAGACCTCTATAATAGGTTGAAGGTGTCCACTTTTTCGAGCCTAGCTCAATCGACCGCATTATTTTTGACAGAAGAGCATCCGCGCCTCTTGTCTATGACCCGTCCCACTCTATTTTTCCGATCGAGACGGTGGCTGGCATGGTTGAAATAACCATGCACCTTGACGCTACGAAACTGCGAACCGACATTGAGCATATGGTTGAAGTGAAAGGAATGAAACAGCGGCATTACTTGGTCCCAAAGCCAGGTAGTCGTACTAAAGTCACTCGATATACGGATAAAGAGAGTGTATCCGCTCGATCCTTCATAGTCGGATTGCCCGCTGATCCAAAATGGGATCCAAGATTGATAGCTGACTCTCTTCGTCGTATCCAACTAGAGCTAGGACCTCCTACTCATGTACATGGCCTATATGTAATAGGAATTGGGTTCTTTTCAACCATTGCCGTCGAGGACAAAGATGAACCTATGTACCGCATTGCGAGCTGGACAGGTGTGGATCGAATATTTAGGTTCTCAGACGAGTTTAGGCGGGCCTTCGATAGATGGGGACCACTAAGGCCCAACTGGTCGGTGGACTTAGATGGTTATGTACAAAGCGATCCAACATTTATTGTGGAGTAAGTGTCCTTACTGCCAAAACACATTCGTGTGGCTTAACAGTGGCCACATCATCCGGTAAAGGACCCGTATTGATCTGACTGCAGCCATCAAGTGAGGCCTTTCTAATTCCCTACTCCGCTCTATAGAAGAGTGACCAAGGCTGCCTCTCGCTGCGCGCATTGAGCACTCCGCATTCTGCTCAATGATCTTTCCAAGCTTGCTCGTTATCTTTCCAGGGATGGAGACTGAATGATCTTCCACTGCGCGCGTCCAACGAGGGTCTTCCGAGACCGCGCGTTGCACGAGCACAGGAGACCATCTAGCTCCCCTCTCGTCCCTTTCTCAGGGCACGCATCGAACGAGAGTCTTCCAATTCTCCATAGCTCTCTTAGAGGGAGTGGCCGAGGCTGCCCTTTACTGCGCGCATCGAACGAGCACTGTTTCATCGTGCGCGTTCTGCGAGCAAAAAGGGCACCTGGCCACTCCCTCCTTCCCCCTCGGAACCCCGAGCCAATTCATGTCTCAGTGCCGTCTTTTGCAGTCGTTTCTTATCAAAATCCAGAGCCCGGCAGTTTTTCCCCACACTCCCTGAGCCAACTCCACAAAAGCCTCCTGCATATCAATCAGTTCCACAGCCCACTTCTTTCTAGTTAGGCGGCTGGCCTTGGCATTGCACTTCTTCAAGGCATTACTCACGTCGGAAGGAGTCGACCATGTCGTACCTGATGATTCTGACGCTGATGAGCCTGTGCTCGCTCCCGGTTCTCAGAACCATGGCGCCCATGGAACGGGTGAAGGACTAAGCCAAGTAGGTTGGGAACAGTCCGGGTAGTGCCAGGCAGAGCAAGCCTAGCCTGATCCAGACCAATTCTCTGAATCGCCGGAGCAACGCGAAGGTGATGCCGGTTGGTTATGGCTTGGCGTTTTGCCGGAAGAAATCTGCGATGGCGTCTTTCCCAACTTGGCCTTGGGCAGCCTGCAGGACAAGCGTTTCAAAAACCGATTCGTCGGCATCGAGCGTGAGGCCATTGAGCTTCAAGAATACGAATGCCGCCATTGTTCCCGTTCTCTTGTTACCGTCGATAAAGGGATGGTTTTGAACGATGTGATAGAGATAGGCTGCGGCCATTTCGAACAGGTCGACATGAAGATATTGATCTCCGAACCCAGCTTCTGGCATTCCGAGTGCAGATTGCAAGAGATCAGCACCGCGAATGCCAAGGCTCCCACCGTACCGCTGAATTTGGTCGGCGTGAATCTCAATGACGTCCTCGACTGAGAGAAATAGCGGGCTAGCCATTCATTATGCCAGCCTTTTTAGCATCTTCCCATATCGACGGTTTCCTTCCTCCAACGCCGCTTGGAACTTTTTCTGCCGTGCGGGAGCCTGAGCCGGTGTCACAATGAGACATTTCCCATCTGTCTTGATGTTGAGTGGAGTGTCGGCATCGATTTCCAGAAGATCCAGCACTCCGCGATCGAGCACGAGGGCTAGACTATTGCCATGCTTGGTCAATTTCTTAATCATGCGCTCACCTCCATGTGGTTATACAATGTTATCACATTGTAGCATCGTCATTTTTCACCGTAAAGCACCGCCCTTTGTGCTTCCTCGGAAATGACCGCAACGTTCGGGAAAGAGAGAACGGGGATGTGTCAGGGGCCGACTTCTGAGTCGAGGGGGCGGACTGCAGGGTTTTTCGCGATGTGCCCGCGCAGGAGCAGGAGACAGAGAAGCCCGATCCCGATCCAGATCAGCTCACGAAACCGCCTCAGGAGCGCGAAGGTGATGCCGGCGATATCGGAGTATCCGAAAGCATTCAGCAAGAATAAATTCCCCCCGTCCTGGGCGCCCAGGCTGCCGGGGATGAAGAAGGTGCCGCCCTTGATAAAGACCGAAAGGGCTCCGATGGAGATCGCGGACAGGGCGATGGCAGGACCGCCGAGCAAATAGATGATGACGTACACTTCCAACGCTTCCGCCATCCATCCGAGAAAGAACAGCCCGGTGGAGGCATAAAAAGCTGGACGGTTATAACGGTAGAAGTCCAAGATCGTGCGATCCAGCGAGCGTAATTTTTCCTCGCGGGCTTCAAGATAGCGAATCTTGAGTCCGATCTTCCGCAGAAACCGCAACGACCAGGTAAAGATTCCTTGCCGCTGCACGAAGACGAACGCAGCGGTCCCGGCTGCCAGCAGCCCCACGCTGAAGAGTGCCGCAGCCACGGTCTGGCCTGATGAATCGCTCCCGCCTAACAACCACATCCCCAGTCCGATTCCAATGAGGATAAACAGCACTTCGGCAACCGTCATCGTGGTTTTCGCAATGACCACCGAGGTGACCCCATCCACCATCGGCACGTTGCGATTCCTCAACAGATGGGCCTTGAGCGGCTCGCCCCCGGAGTAACCGGCCGGCGTGGTCATATTTACGACTTCCCCCGCAGTCCGGATCGCGAGCACACGCCAGAATGGAAGATGATTCGCCGATGGGCCAAGAGTGACTTTCCATCCGTAGGCTTCGACGATGTACATGATGACGGAAGGAATCAGCATGGCGAGGAGCGCCATCGGACCGAGTTGCGTGGTCACATCGTAAATGCGCTCTGGCCCGACATGCCAGACGATGGTCCCAAGGGTCAAGAGACCGATACAGAGAAGTACAATTTTCAGCATAGGCTGTGGTGGAGGGGCAATCACACGGAGGTATTAGTACTGAGCATACCACAAATCCTAGCACATGGATCCAGTGAAATCGGTCGAATGTGGGTAGGGTGTCAGGAGCCCATCCCTGAGTCTGGTGTGCGGTTTTCCTGAGTTACCGCTGCCCGCCCTCGCAATGTCGCAAGGCAGACCAATCCGATCACGATCCACACCAGCTCTCGATATCGTCTCACCAGCGCGAATGTGACGCTGGCGACATCGGAGTACCCAAAGTCTTTCAGCAGCAAGAAATTCCCGATGTCTTGAGCGCCCAGGCTTCCGGGAATAAAAAAACTTCCGCCTTTGATGAAGACCGAGAGGGCATTGATAGAAATGGCCGATAGGACTGTCGCAGGCCCTCCCAGATACCAGATAATGACGTACACTTCCAATGCTTCCGCCATCCAACTTAGAAAGAACAGTCCGGTCGATGAATACACGGCCCGACGATTATGGCGATAGTAGTCCAAAATCATTCGATCGAGCATCCGTATTTTTCCCTCGCGCGCTTCGAGAAAAGAAATCTTCAGCCCGATCTTTCGAGTGAATTCCAACAACCAGGTAAAGAATCCTTGCCGCTGCGCGAACACCAACGACGAAGTCACGAAGAACAACACTGCGACACTGCCCAGCGCCATGACAACGGTCTGTCCCAATGACCCGTCGTTGTCGACTCTCCAAAAAGCAAGCGTGATGCCCAAGAGGATGAACAGCACTTCGGCGATCGTCTTCGTCGTTTTTGCGATCACGACCGAGGCAACCCCCTCCACCATCGGCACATGATGTTTTGTGAGTAGATAGGCTTTGAGCGGCTCGCCACCGATGTAGCCGGCCGGCGTCGTCAAGTTCACCACTTCACCGGCGGTCTTGATTGCGAGCACACGCCAGAACGGAATCTCCTTGGCTGATGGGCCAAGTGTGACTTTCCATCCGTAGGCTTCGATGAGGTACATAATGGTGGAGGGGATCAGCAGGACGATCAGCGCGACCGGCCCGAGTTGCGCCGCCGCTTCGTAGATGCGCTCGAGACCGACATTCCAGACGATGAGCACGATTGCGAAGAGGCCGGCAACGAGGAGTGCGAGCTTCAGCATGGGTCACCGCGGAAGTTGGATCACCCGAAACAATGACAGATGTCAGGAACGACTCTCGAGGTCATCGACGTGACTTTCTCGAAGAACCGCCGCCCTCCCGCCGGCAAGGGTTAAGCACAACAACCCGAGCCCGATCCAAACCAACTCGCGAAACCGCCGGAGTAACGCAAAGGTGATACCGGTAACATCGGAATACCCAAAGGCCCTCAACAAGAGCATATTACCTCCGTCTTGAGCGCCAAGACTGCCGGGGATGAAAAAGGTGCCGCTTTTGATGAAGACGGACAGTGCACCGATGGAGATGGCAGAGAGCGCCGCGGCCGGACCACCGAGAAGATAGATGATGATGTAGACCTCCAACGCCTCAGCCATCCAACCGGCAAAGAACAGCCCGATGGAGGAACAAAAGGTCAGGCGGTTATCACGGTAAAAATCTAAGATCGTTCGGTCCAGCGAGAGCAGTTTCTTCTCACGCACTTCGAAGTAATGAATCTTGAGCCCGATCTTCCGGGCAAACTTCAATAGCGAGGTAAAGAGTCCTTGCTGCTGCACAAACACAAAGGCCGCAGTAACCAGGACGAGAAAACCGACGCTCACCAGTGCCGCAGCAATAGTCTGTCCGGATGAACCGTCGGCGCCGACTCCCCAAAACGCGAGCGCAATACCCAAAAGGATGAAGACCACTTCGGCAAGCGTCATAGTCGTTTTCGCAATGACAACGGAGGCAAGCCCCTCCACCATCGGCACGCGATGCCTCGTGAGCAGATAGGCCTTGATCGGTTCGCCCCCGACGTAGGCGGTCGGCGTGGTCATGTTCACCACTTCGCCGGCAGTTCTGATCGCCAGCACACGCCAGAACGGAATATGCTTCGCCGAGGGACCAAGCGTGATTTTCCACCCATACGCGTCGATGGTGTACATGATGACGGAGGGGATCAGCAGGACGAGGAGTGCGACAGGGCCAAGTTGCGATGCCGTATCGTAGATGCGATCGGGCCCGATATGCCAGACGAGGAACCCAAGGGTAAGGAGGCCGGCACAAATGAGGAATATCTTAAGCACGGGACTTGGCGGACGGTCTGATCACCCACAGCATGAGAATTGAGAATACCACGGATCCGACCGCGGCCATCCAGAGGAACCAGTCGAGCTTGCCTAGCACCGCAAAGACCAGCACAACGACGGAGAAGTCCCGGCTCGCGACATTTTTGAGCATGAAATCAGACCAGGCGGCCTGCACCGGCGTCTTCCATCCGCTGGCAGCTTTGATTTTCTGAGCCCTGGTGACAAGCCAGAATGAAAGCCCATTTCCCAAAACCGCGGCCGCGCCCAGGGCAAGAGGAATCCAGGCCCCTTCGCCTCCCGCCAAATGCTGGTACGAGCCGACCGCAATGCCGGCAAAGATCGCCATGTGCACCACGTTGTCCATCGCGATATCGAGCCAAGCCCCGAACGGAGATTCGGTGAACGTCAGCCTGGCCACTTCACCGTCGCAGCAATCGATGATCGCCGCCAGCTGAAACAATAGCGCAGCAACGATGCCGGCATTGTAGGTCCCAGTGCCAAAGCAGGCGGCCGCGCCCAACCCAACCAGGCTTGCCAGGACAGTGATGACATTCGGCGAGAAGCCTATGGCAAGGAAAATACGCGTGAACCAGCGGGAGATCTTACGATTGAAAAACCGGTCGACGAACCCTTCGAACTCGCCCTTGAGGGAATTGAAGAGTTTTTTCTCAGCGACCTTCACATCGGCAGCGTCGCGCACGCCTTGATACCAGTGAGACCGGTTCATTTCTGTGGACAAGACCCGCACATGCCCGTCCACTGCGGCCCGTTCGAGCCATCGACGAATCGGCACCGTGCCGGCCTCTCCGCTGGCTTGACCGACAACACTCATGAAACTGGCCGGTAGCACTACCAGATCGGTGACGACCAATGTGGAATCGTCCGGCCTCGACGTCATCGAAAGCAACCGACCAGACCGCACCTTTACACGCAAATTCGTCTGACGTGGCCGCCGATCTCGACCACTATCGGCCCGTGCCACAACGATTGCCTGCCCCTCCTGCACCTCCTGGCGCAGGCTCTCGACCAAGGAGCTCGCAAACACGGCCTGCACACCGGACAGGAGGCAGAAACCCCGAACTTCGGCAGCCAGCGCTTCCCACGTGCGAGGATCATCCAGCGGAAACTCACGAATCGGCATCCAGCGCACAGGGATCGTCACACGCGGCCCTTTGCACAGAGCCTGGCGGAGCTGATTCTCCTCCGGCCCGACCAATACCATGAGTTGTCTGATACCGGCTCGCTGCAGGGTCAGCACCGCCCGCTGAAAAAGACCGATGCCGACAACGCTGGTCAGTGGACCTACCTCATCGGCATCCAATCCGGCAGGCTCGCCGAACAGGCTCAACGACGGCAGGAGAATCGCAGTGCTCAACCCCTGCACCTCGGCACGTTTTTGTATGAGGCTCTCGCTCATGATCGCCCTATCGTTGCATACAGGGAAGAGCTATTCCCATCACCCCGGCTCCCAACAGCCGATATCCCGATTACCCCGTTATCCCACGACCCCCGCTTTTACAGTTTCGGCAACACCTCCCGCTCCGCTTTCGACACATCCTCTATAAAATCGATTTCGGTCCAGGGGAGCCCGCCGATTTTCTCATGTCCGACTTTGACGTCCCGAAAAAACCCTACAAGCGCATCCTCGTATTCCATCTGCCAAGCCTCGCGATCCACATGGGTCTTGAGCGACGCCACCACATGTTGCGTATCGACATGCCGGACCTTGAGAAACCCCACGCCTTCACCGGCATAGTCATAATGCAACGGCATCTTCTTCGTCAACGCAATCACACGCCCCCCTTCAACTACCACCATGCACTCTTCCCCCGTCTGTTTGACCGTATCATCCATGAGCAACGCGTTTTCATAGGGGGATTGCACCAAGCGACGCAAGATCTCTTGATGGAAAAGCACATCGGCATCCATCACGATCGCGTCGTCATCTAACGCTTCCCGCGCGATCCAGAGCGAAGAAATGCTGCCTCGGTGAAACTGTTCGTTGACGAGGAAATTTACGCGCACACCGCAGGAATCCGCTGCCACCGCGGCTCGAATCATGTCCTCTTTGTAGCCCACAACCATGTCGACGCGCTGAACCCCGACGCTCCTGAGTGATGTGAGGTAGCGACGCAGGAGGGTCCGCCCTCCGATTTCGATGAGACACTTCGGGCGATGCTGCGTGACCTGCCACAGACGCTTCCCGACCCCTGCTGCGAGGATGATGGCTTTCATGCCGCGCCGCAAATCCCTTCGAATGCATCGAGAAATCCGGCCAACTGCGCCTCGGTGAGGGCGCCCATATTCGCCACACGGAAAATCTTGCTTTCGAGTTGACCTTGCCCCGCATAGATCACATAGCCCGCTTCTTTTAATCGATCGTGCAACGACCGATAGACGATACCCTCTGGAAGATGATAGGACGTAATCGTGTTGGAATATCTTTCGGGAGTCAGAAGCGGCTTCACACCGAGTTTCGCCATGCGGTCTCGAATGAGAGTCGCCGATTTCTTATAGCGCTGAATCCGCTTGGCTATCCCCTCCTCCATGAGTTCGTTCAACGCTTCGTCGAACGCATAGTAGACCTGCACAGCCGGCGTGAAGGGAATCGTTCCACGGCCCTGGTCATCCACATATTGAGTGAGATGCAAATAGATCGAGCGTCTGGGGTAGGCCCGCATCCGCTCCAGAAACCCCTTGCGGACGAGCACGAAGGACACACCCGGAAATCCCTGGATGCATTTTCCGGCTGTACCGGCCACCATATAGATGTGAGACCCGGCGATATCCAGCGGCTCCCCCGCTAACGCACTGACCGCGTCCAGGATAAATACCCGATTCTGGCTGTCGACGACGTCCGCAATCTCCTTGACTGGATTGATGAGTCCGGTGGTCGTCTCATGATAGACCATGCCGACCGCGTGGGCTTCAGGATGTTGTCGCAACGCCAACCGCAACCGTTCAGGATCCGGTCTTGTCGTCCAATCGTATTTGAGTTCGGACACCCCCAGGCGATAGAGGCCGACCATCTGAGAAATACGCTCGCCATACACACCGTTGTTGAGTACCAACATCCGTTTGCCGTGCGGGAGCGCCGACATGACGGCCGACTCGACCGCCGCAGTGCCCGATCCGGTCAGGACCACCGCTGCATAATCCGCTTCCGCCCCCGGCACAAAGAGTTTCAGTAGCTTCGCCTGAATCCCGTGCAACAGTTCCGTAAACTCCGATTCCCGATGGCAGACGTCCGGACGCAACAGCGCCTGCCGCACCCGCTCCGAGACATTCACCGGCCCTGGATTCAATAAGATCATTTCGTCGCTCTTCCCCTCACCCCAAATAAGTGATCGAGACCGCTCCGACTGCGCGCGTCCAACGAGGGCTTTCCCAAGCCGCGCGTTGCGCGAGCAAGGGAGCGGCTCGATCGCTTATTGTATCGCTTTCATGAACCGCTTGGTAATATCCGGCGGATCGAGCATCACCCGCCCGACATCCTCTACCATCTCGTTGACTTTCACCAGCAACATGCTCGGCCCGTCTTTCTTTAGCATGTCCTTGAACTCGTAGACGAGGTCTTCCCGTTCCCGCACCCGCTCGACATTCACATACCCGGCCGCCTTCGCCACCTTTTCAAGCGGAACCACGTTGGAAATTGTCGGTTGGTTTCCCGTCGTGCCGTAGACTTCATTGTCGAAGACCACGTGAATAAAATTTTTCGGCCTCAAGGCGCCGACCGTCGCCAAGGTTCCCATACCCATCAACACATTGCCGTCCCCATCGAACACGACCACCTGCTTATTCGGCTTGGCAACCGCAACACCAAGCGCGATGGCCGGCGCATTTCCCATGGATCCGATCATATAGAAATGGGTCGGACGGTCGGCAATTTTGTAGGCTTCACGCGAGGGAAACCCGTTGCAAATAATCACCGGCTGATCAGTGAGGAGCTCCAACAAGGCCGCCATCGCCATCGCTCGGCTCTGCATCGTTCCTTGCTCTGGCCTCATGGGTGCAATCCCTTCACAACACCCTTCGTAATCAGGAGCGCAACTGGAATACGTTGCTTCATAAAGGTCTCCGCCAGCCATTTCAGATCCTCAATCGCCGTTTTTTCCGACAGAGTCCGATGGGGGATCTTCATCGTGTCGAGAAACTGCGGCATCACCTCGCCCATGACCAGATGTTCCGGCGCGTCCTTGCCTTGGTATCCGCGCCAAGACACGATGAGAATACAGGGCTGGCAATAAATCATGTTCAACGAAATGAGGGTGTTGAGGGATGTGCCCAGTCCGGAATTCTGCATCAGCACGGCGGGGACCTTGCCGGACATATAGGCCCCGGCAGCCATCGCAACCGCCTCATCTTCCCGAACAGCCGGGGTATAGAGACGCCGCTCCATCAACTCGGCAATGATGCCGCCAAGGATCGAATCCGGAACCCCCGTGTAGAAATCCACCCCAATATCTTGCAACGCTTGGACGAACACATCGCTTTCAATCATCGTGCCGTTTCTCCACTCCGAATAGACCCCGAAAAACCCGCGCATTATAAGCTATGCCTCAAGACATTCTCAACAAAACTGGGACAGTTGCAGCATGTAACCGACCATGGTAGCGTTCTGAGCATGATCAGACGACAGCGATATCAGCCAGGCCGGCACCTTGCTCTGCTAGGGCTCTTGTTCTGTATGAATTACCCCTTTCCAGCCCATGCTGTGCCGATGGTGAACGATCCAAACGGTTTTCAGAATCTTACTTGGGGGACAACCCTGGCCACGAGACCGGACTTGCAAATTGCAAAAGCAGGTCCACATGTGAGCGAATATCAATCGAGGGATACCCAGCCGTCGTTTGCCGGGGTTCCGGTTGAAAGCCTTCACTTCTTATCGGTCGATGAACAATTCGCCCGCGTGACCATCCGCTACCAGGGCGACGATCGGCACAAGCAAATCCTCACCCATCTGGAACGCCAATTCGGTTCCCTTGAACGCGTCCCAGGGCAAATGATGCGGGGGCTCAACCAACAGTATGTTTGGCGCGGGACTGACACCGAGATTAGCTTGACCTATCACGCGAATACGGAGCGTGGATTTATTTTTATCGACAGCCGCACCCTGGCCCCTCGGTTCAACGATCATATTACCGACTCCGCCGAGTAATTGAATGGCTCACCGCCCCCTCACCGCCCTTTGGATCCGTCGTGCCTTCCCCATCTGCCTGTTCCTCTCATGTATCCTGCAGGGCACCCTGGCCTTTGCAATACCGATGCAAAACGATCCGAACGGGTTCGAAGGAATTCCCTGGGGTGCGACATTTTTGGAAACCGACACCTTCAAAAAAGTCGAGGACGCCGGTCGGTCGCAAACCTATGAGCTGAAGACCGGGACTCCTTCGCTCGGTCCGGTGAAAGTTGACTCCATGCGATTTGTGACCTCCGACGGCCAATTCGCGCGTGTCACCGTCCGCTACCAAGGCAAGGCAACCCACGATCAGATTCTCGCCTATCTCCAATCTCTTTATGGTTCCCTCGACCGCACCCCGGGACAGATCGCAGGCGGCCCTGTCAAATTTCACAGCTGGACTGGGTTTGAAACCGACGTGACACTCCGTTACGAGGCCGAAACCGATCGCGGCATTATCTTTTTCGAGAGCCAGGAGCTCCGCCGAAAAATCACCGAAGGCAACTCAGCTACCGTTTTTTGACAGTTTCCACCCCTCACCAGCCCGGCTTTCCCTTAACCATTCCACTGGTTGCAGCAGCGTAGCGCCTCCTGACATTCAGCCATAGGGAATATCGTCACATACCGAGTCTCCAGCGGTTCCCACAAGCCGAACGATTCAGCGAGGCCATCTCCATGGCCATCCCCCCCTTCTGGTGGGACAGAAATCCCCCCTCCTGAGGGATGGTTGAAATTCTTGGGTGCGGTACTCTCAAGCTGTCGCAAGGGACAGAGAAGATACGGTGAAGGTTGTTACGGAGACACCGATGAAACCGGCCCACCCTCAATACAAGGCCAACGATCAGAAGGCTCATTCTCTTTTGGACCGACGCTATGCCGAACGGATTCCAATCCGGTACCGAGTGGCCTATTCCGGAACGGAAGGCGCGCGAATCGTCACAGGAGAGGGAGATCTGAAAAACCTCTCCAAAACCGGCTGTAAAATCTTGTGTACGGCCACAATTTCACTGGGTTGCCGCCTCACTCTTCTCCTCTATCTGGAGGATGGGCAAGCCCCCATGCGACTCGTCGATTCCCTCGTCTCCTGGGTCGCCAAAGACTCCTTTTCCGTTAAATTTCCTAAGCTGTCATCGGATGAACGGAAACGACTGCAGGACGTGATCTTTAAAAATATCAGCCTATCGACCCTAGACCATCGGCGAACGGCATTCCGGATCGTCTAACGCCCGATCTAAGGGCATGGAGAAAATCATGCGTGTTCACTTCGCGACTCCCTTTACCACAGTCACTGGATTCCCTGGTGAATCAGATCGTCGCCATGACAGCCGTACCCCGGCACTCTTCTCGCTGCTCTATTCCAGTATGGACGATGGCCAGATACTGATTGGCAACGGCATCGTCACCGACCTTTCATCGGGCGGGATCGGTATTCGCGGGAATCGAGCGGTCACACCCGGCTTGAGGATAGCCCTCTTTGTCGACCTTCCTGGAATGGAAGAGGCTCTGTGCATTGCCCAGAGCCGGGTCTCCTGGGTTACAGGACATCAATTCGGACTGGAACTGGAACCAATGAAGCCGGAGGGAAAAACTCATCTGCAATGCTTCTTGTGGAATCGCATCACCCACTTAGACCAGGACCGTTGCATCTGAAACCGTAACCAGGAGGTGCTGTCATGAAACGAGCACAGATCGCATCAGGAAACCGGCTTCAGTCTGTCCTAGAAACGCCCAATCGGAGGCAAAGCCATAGGCCGCCAGTTGAATTTGGGTTGATGTACTCGGCTCAAAACGGTTCCGGCGATGTCCTGATGGGCGATGGCATGGTCACAGATCTTTCCTCAACGGGATTAGGGGTTCGTGGTAACACCTTGGTCCGGCCGGGGATGGAGCTCATGATTTTTCTTTATCTTCCAGGACAAGATCCGCTGTTTGTGATGGAGACGAGGGTGGCTTGGACATCAGGACACCGGTTCGGAGTTGAGATCCTGAAGATGAACCTACGAGAACAAAACCGGCTCCGCTATTTCTTGCGGTCGAACCTGACATCTTCCGATTAGATTGGCCATTGTCATGGGAGTACACAATAATGGAACGACGACGGGTAGGTAAACAAGCGGCCAACGACTCTAAAATCCAGGGCACTGACCTCAGAGGAGCTCAGCGAGCTTCGGTTGAGGTCGTGGCCCGCTTTTCAGCAACAGATAGATTTCAACTTGGCAATGGGATGGCCCCCAACCTATCCGAAACCGGCTGCAAAATCTGCTGTACCGAGACATTGTCCATCGGCAGTACCTGGGCTCTCTACCTGACGATCTCTGAGACATCCCGGCCGGTTCTTATCTCAGAGGTTCGAGTGGTCTGGGCCGAGGAGAAGGAATACGGAATCGAATTCCTTCGCGTCACGGCACGAGAACTGACCAGGCTGCGCCATTTCATCTGGGAACATATGAATCGCTCCACGCTCGGAGGTGGGCCTCCCTTGTTTACCCTCGTCGACCATTCGAGTCCACAAGGGTCCCATCTTACATCCCTGCCCTAGCCCGCATTATTCATGACGGTTCGTCGCGAAATCGCGCAGTCGCGTGCGAGACGGGCATACGGAGCCGCGAGGCCCCGAGGCGTACTTGAACAGTACGTCGAGGGGACGAGCGGCGAGCCTGCCCGCCAAAGGCGCGTCGCAGCAGAAGCACTCATGAATAATGCGGGCTAGGAGCCTGTCCGACATGACGTTCTACTGCGGCAACGGATGCGCAACCACCTGCGTCGTTTTCGGCCTGAAAAAATCCTCAACGTATTCCAGCGAATACGCCTCCGGCTTGTTCAAGCCTTGCGCCGCTCAGCTAACCACACCTCCTGCCTCGTCACGAAGGCCATGTCGGATAGGCTCCTAGACCGCTGTATCGATACGTACTTCGTCTGTATCGCTCCCCTCTGCGTGCCTATACATTCCCCTCCCCTAAGACCGTGAATACGACCCCAATACTTGCCCCTGGAAATGCCTCATGCTAGGGTGATGGTGAGTGAGCGCTTACTTACTATGAAAAAGCGAGTCGCACAACCCGTAAAAGAGAACGGCCGACGGGCGTCCGGACAGGATCGTCAGGCCAGCCTCATTGCGGCCGCCGCTACACTCTTCGCCGCAAAAGGGTTCAACGGCACCACCACCAAAGAAATCGCCAAAGCGGCTGGTGTGAGCGAGGCCCTGGTCTTCAAGCACTTTCCGACGAAACGGAGGCTCTACGCCGCAATCCTGGCCGAAAAAGCGAGTCTCAACGAGCTGCTGGAACCGATGGAGGCTGCGGTCAAGGCACGAGACGACCATCGCGTGTTTACGATGATTGCACGCTACCGCATTCGCCCCGATGTCGATTCGACGTTCTTACGACTCCTTTTGTTCAGTGCACTGGAAGGACACGAACTGTCAGAGATGTTCTTCGGCAAACATCTCAAAGTGTTCTATGACCACCTCGCTTCGTACATTCGCATAAGGATTGAAGAGGGCGCATTTAAACCTGCCGATCCTCTCCTGGCAGCCCGTGCATTCATCGGCGTGGTGGTCCACCATCGTCTGCTTCATGAGATCTTCAACATCCCCATGCATCAATCTCATGAGGATACGGTAGCTACCTACGTCGATCTCTTTCTCACCGGACTGAGCAAGGTGCCGGCCATCCGGAGGACGTCGGGGAGGGCTACGCCATGAACCCCCTGAAACAGCATCCGATTGTCACGCTCGGCGTCATCGTATTCTTTGCCATCATGGCTCTCGTTGTGTTTCGCCTCAGCACCGGAGCCAAGAGCGACAACCGCAAGGCCAGGACTATCACCGTCGCCACCGTCACGCCGCTGAAACAAGACCTGGACATTCGACTCCCCTATACCGCCGATATCACCCCCAACCAGACGGTTAATCTGTTCTCACGGGTGAACGGCTACATTGCCAAGCTCTACGTCGATAAAGGAGACCTGGTGAAAGCCAACCAGCTTCTGATCGAGATCGATCACACGGATTATCAGCATGCCGTCAACCAAGCCAAGGCAAACCTGGCTGCAGCCAGAGCGAGAGTCGCGCAGCAGGACGCGAGCCTGCGCAATGCCACCCTCACGCTCAGTCGGATGCAGGCGTTGATCAAAGACCAGTTTGTCTCGCAACAGGATCTGGATAACGCTCAAGTCGCATTCGATGCAGCGGTGGCGGCGCTCGACTCGCTCCGTGCCCAGGTCCAGCAGATGGAGGTCGCCCTGGCGCAGGCCGAAACAAACCTGGCCTACTCCTATATCCGCGCGCCTTTCGCCGGCTACGTGGCCGAGCGCAATCTCGATCTTGGCGCCTATGTCAGCGGGGCTACTGCCGGCACCTCCACCACCTCGCGCGGGATCCTGACCCTCCATGAAATCCAAACCGTCCGCATCCTGATCGAAGTCGTGGAAAAAGACGTCCCGCTCATCCGGGCAGGCCAAAAAGCGGAAGTACGCGCCGAGGCCTACCCGGATCGAGTCTTCGAGGGCACCGTCACCCGAGTCGTCCAGGCGCTGAACCGAGCCACCCGCACGATGACTATCGAGGTGGACCTCCCCAATAAAGATCATGTCTTGAAAGGCGGCATGTTCGCGCGGGTAGAAATTCAAGTCGGCACCCATCGGAACACGATCCAGATCCCGATTGACGCAGTGAGCCGATTGGAAGACGCCCAGTACGTCTACATTGTGCGCGAAGGAAAGGCCCAGCGGGTGCCGGTGGAAATCGGATTCCGCGACGACAATCGGGTGGAAATTACCAAGGGCTTGAACGGATCGGAGCAGGTGATCGTCTCCGGGAAAGACCTCGTGCATGAAGGCGCTCCCGTGCAGGTGCAACCTCTTCAACCGGTTAAACGTGAATCGTAAAAGGTAAAACGTGAAAAGACTCCCCACTTCGACATCTTACTCGTTACGTTTCACGTATGGCGCTTCACGGTTTACCCCTTACCCCTCACGCCTTACCCGTTACCAACTATGTGGTTAACGCTTCTCGCACTTCGCAATCGCATCGGCGTCCTGATGCTGTCCTTGGCCATGCTGATCTTGGGCGGCACCTCCGTGCAACGGTTACCGGTCGACCTCTTTCCACAGATTCAAGTGCCCGTCGCGTTCGTCGGCGTCATCTATAAAGGCGCGCCACCGCTCGACATCGAACAGAGTGTCGTCTACCCCATCGAGAAGGCCGTCAGCTCTGCGTCGAACGTCGAGCACGTCGAATCGTTCGCCAAACAAGGCATCGGCGCGGTGCAGATCTGGTTCAATTGGGGCACGGACATTAATGCCGGTCAGATGGAGGTAATGCAACGGGTCACCCAAATTCTCAACAGTCTCCCACCCGGCATTCTGCAACCCTTCATCGTCAAGTTCGACGTCTCCAATATTCCGGTTTCGCTCGTGACGGTCTCCAGCGACGATCTCGACGAACGGGCCCTGTACGATTTGGCCTCGAATACGATCGCGCCGCAGATCGAACAGATCGCCAATGTCGCCGCTGCGACTGTGGAAGGCGGGAAGATCCGTCAGATCAATATCAACCTGGATCCTTCACTGCTGAACGCCCGGAGTCTTTCGATCCTCGACGTCGTCAAATCCGTAAAGGCCGCCAACCTTATCCTCCCCTCCGGCGATATCAAAGCCGGGAATCTGGATTACAACGTCTTCACCAATAATCAGTTCCGTACGGTCGACCCGATCCAGGACGTGATCGTCAAGGTGAACCAACAAGGCAGCCCCGTGCGGGTGCGGGATGTCGGCACCGTGACCGATTCGTCGGACATCCAGACCAACATCGTCAGGACGGATGGGGCCAGAGCCGTCTACTTACGGGTCAACAAACAGCCAATCGCCAACACCGTGTCGGTGGTGGATGCGTTGCGCGAGGCTCTGCCGAAGATGGTCGGCATTCCACCCAGCGTGAAGGTCGGGATTTCATTCGATCAATCGGTCTACATCCGCCAATCGATCAGCAACCTCATCGAACAGGCTTTGCACGGATCACTGCTGGCTGCATTGGTCATCTTGATCTTCCTCCGTAACTTTACGAGCACGCTGATCATCTCCGTCGCCATTCCCCTCTCGATCATGGTGACCTTTATCGTGCTGTACTTCTCCGGACAAACCCTGAACGTGTTCACCCTGGGAGGCCTGGCGCTCGGAATCGGCCGGCTCGTCGACGATTCCATAGTGGAACTCGAGAACATTCAACGCCATCTCAACACTACGACACGCCGCTTGGACGCGATCCTGGAAGCGGCCCGCGAAGTGGCCATGCCCATTCTCGCCTCGACGATCACCACGGTCGTCGTCTTCCTCCCGATTTTCTTCGTCGCCGGAATTGCCCGTCTACTACTGATTCCCTTGACCATCACCATTGCTATCTCATTGTTCACCTCCTTCTTTGTGTCACGCACGGTCACCCCGGCGCTGTGCTATCGATTCCTCAAACCGGAACAGGAATCTCGCCGTTCGATGCCGCTCTGGCTTACGCGACTGATGGATTGGAGCCGCGAACGATACGAGTCCTTGGACAAGGGCTACGAGGAATCCCTCCGCTGGGTCTTGAGCCATCGCCGGCTCTTCATCGGAGGCATTCTGCTGTTCTTCATCGCCTCGCTCGCGTTGACGCCAAAAATCGGGACGGAGTTTCTGCCGGTGTCGGATGAGAGCCAGTTCCGTATCGTCTTGCGCGGGCAGGTCGGTCAGCGGGTGGAGAAAACCGAGCAGCAAGTGGCAGAGGTCGAACGGGTCCTGCGGGCGCAGATCCCTGCCGAGGAACTGGAAACCATCGTCTCCAGTACCGGGGTGTTGGCCCAGGGGCGATCTTCCCTGTTCAATCCGAACACCGGCCCCCATACGTCAGGCATCTCCGTCCATCTCGTTACGCCGGACAAACGGAAACGAAGCCAAGTACAAATTATGAACGACGTGAGGCCCAAGGTGTTAGCCCTCTTTCCGGGCGTCGCAATGTATTTCGATCCAGGCGGGATCATCAAGCGCATCACCAGCTTTGGGTCGCAGAAGTCTGTCGACGTGGAAATCTACGGCTACGATTTCGACAAAGCGCGGGGGGTCATCCGGGAGGTCGAAGACATCATGCACCGCATACCGGGCCTCGCCGATATCGACGTCAGCCGCGAGGAGAACTATCCCGAGGTCAACGTGGTGGTGGACCGTGAGAAGGCCGCGCTTCTCGGTATCAGTGAAACGGATGTCGCCACCGCCGTGCTCTTCTCACTCAATGGGAACGGCCAAACCGACCCGATCATCTACACCGACCCCCAAAACGGGAACGAATACTACATTAGCGCCTGGCTCGCAGAAGAACACCGAAAGGACCTCAGCGCCATCGAGAATATCGTCTTGACCTCACGTACCGGAGAACCGGTTCTTCTCAAAAACGTCGCCTCGCTCAAACTCAATGCCGGCCCGGTAAAGATCGATCGCAAGTACTTTCAGCGGGTAATCCATCTGACCGCCAACCCCGTAGACCGGGACCTCGGCGCCATCGCCACAGACCTGGAGGAAGCCCTGGCCAAGATCCAGCTGCCCACAGGCTTCAGCATCCGGTTAGCCGGCCAAATCCAGCAGCAGAGAGAAACATTTGAGGGTCTGCTGTTTGCGACAGTCCTGGCCCTGATCCTCGTCTATATGGTGATGGCCGCTCAGTTCAAATCGCTCATCGATCCTTTCGTCATCATGTTTTCAGTCCCGATGGGCTTCCCCGGAGTGATTCTGATCCTCTTCCTGACCGAGACAACCCTCTCCACCACCTCCATGATGGGCATCATTATGATGCTGGGCATCGTCGTCTCAAACGGCGTCCTGCTGGTCGATTATACGAACGTGCTTCGACGGCGAGGGCAGGAGTTACATGATGCGGCGATCACCGCTGCGCGGACGCGGCTCCGGCCCATTCTGATGACTTCCCTGGCCACCGTCGTCGGGCTGCTCCCCATGGCCATCGGCTGGGGAACCGGCGGTGAAACGAACGCCCCCTTGGCACGCGCAGTCGTCGGGGGACTCAGCGTCTCAACGATCCTCACTCTCTTCCTCATCCCCACGGTCTATGTGATCTTGGAGGAATGGTTCCCCCGGCATGCAGACAAGACTCCTGAGAACGCTGACTGGATACCGGCAGAACAGGGGCAGGTGCCGACTGGCCGATAGAGCCACGGCGCGCGAAAGGCGAGACTTGCGAGAAAAGCGAGACGTGAACCGATTGGCTCACACCCTGTTTGACTAGTCTCGTTCGGCCATGCTGCGGAGATGTTACCCGAGGGTTGGGAAGAGCGATTTCAATTGCATCGCCAGGCCAAGGTCTCCGCTGACCTTCAACCGGCCCGACATCGCTGCAACTGTCCCGCTCAACTGGCCATTCAGAACCTTGACGCAATCTTCTCCCGCCATCGAGAGCACAACATGAGGGTCCGCATGGGTCCCTTCTGTGACCTGACAGGCCCCCTCCCGGATCGAGAGGATGTATTGCCCCCCCTGAGCGCCGCTCAGATCGAACTGGTAGATTGCTTCAAGATCCTCGGCAGCATCTGAATCCAGCTGGCTTGGAAGAAGTTTGAAAAATTCTTTGACCGTGGTGGGTTTCATGATTCGTGGGAGGGTCGTGCCTTTTGGGTCGGTACCGGGGGCCGCGTGACCACGACCCCCGGTATCTTCCTAGTAACGAAGCGTAACGGTCGCGGTGCTGCGACGGGCGCCGAAAAAGTCTTTGGAGAATGCCTCAACGACGGCAGGGTCATAACCCTTGCAACTAAAAATGTCGAGGTAGGCGTTATTCGTATCGTTCGCGAAATGGCCGCTGATCAACGACGTCGAGATCAGCTGCACCATGGAATACCCGGCCACGCGGCCTGAGCCGAAATCGACGACCTGGCATTCGCCAAAACGCTTCATGGCGATGAGCTCGCACAGCTCAACGACATAACGACGGATATGGTCGGCATTGCGAATCAGGTCGGGATGACAATCTTGGAGGTCAACTGCGGTACAGAGTCCCCACGCCTTCCCCTCACCCACCATCTCCTGGGGGGCAATGGAAGCAGCTACTGGGGACTCGGTTGGAAAGATCGCGGACTCGGAATCAGTCGAACTATTCATACAGGTTACAGACCTTTCTGTTAAGAGGGTGAAGAAACTGTGGCCTTGGACCGTCAAGAGGGACTATATCACGAAATTTTTCACATGAGAGAGGGTGGGGAAACTTTTTTTCACGCGAAGGTGCTCCGAGGCCATGCGATCGATTGACAAGGTTCTCAGCGGTCGGAGAGAATGCCCACATGGGTAACGCGACTCCAACAGAGCCGAACCGGACTCCGCCTTCGGCCGACCTTCCAGATCGCCTCTGTACCTGGTGTCGGCTCCCGATGAAGAAGCGCCTCGTCGGCGGCAACCAGTTCGTCCACTACACCTGCCCGAAGTGCGTCTTCCAGCACACGACCAGACTCGGCCCAAAACCACCAAGCCCCGCGCACTGACCTGGTTTGTTTGGTTTATTTGGTTCATCTGGTGAAATTCGTTCAACCAAATAAACCAAATAAACCAAATAAACAAGACCGGCTACCGGCGAGAAAAACTGGTCTGCACATTGTCGTCGAGGATATGGGTCAGTCGTTCCCTGTCCTCTGAACTGATCGACGTGATCTTTGTCCCTAGCTGAGGGGAACGCACGTGGACGACTTGCAAGCCACAGGTCAACGTTCTCCCCTGCTCAAGCTCGATCACAAGTTGGAGCACATCGCCGCTCTTCACGAACATGCGACTCTCAATCCGGACGCCTGTTTCGCTGACATCCAACACCTTGCAGGGCGCCGAGAGCGACCCGCGCTGCAGACGACCGACCCGTCCGGCCTCGACGCGTGATGCCTTTCGCTTAAAAGCCATACGCCCCTCCTGTTGGGAGAATCATACCAATAGCCCTGATCTCTCCAAAGCGAATTGCAGAAAAAGTTACAGCTTTTCGGCTACGAGGGCGCGTACCTGCTCCATGCGCGCGCGATTCACACCAAGGTCGCCGTAGCCGGTCCGTGAAGCAGAGCGAAAATGAATCGTCTTCACCTCCTCGTCGAAGACAAACTCGACATCGTCCACAAACCGAAGCAGCAGACTGGTGAACTCATAATGCAGATAGGACTCGTCCTCTTCGACGAGTTTGGCGCGTGGCAGAGACCGGATGACTTCCTTCAACCCCTCCTTCGCCTCTGCCCGTGACTTGCGGTAGTGGAACGGTGCAATTGCATGGCCTCCGTCCTGAGCTTGGGTTGAAACGCAGTTGGGGCTGGAGGGACAGGGAAAGAGAGTCCGTATGCTCATGACGCATGAACTGTACGCTTTTGAATAATCTCTCGCAACCTGACCTCCACGATCAGCACCGCATCGGCAGGAATCAAATCAAGAACGCCTTCGTTTCGATAGGCAAAATGCGGGCTGATGCGGACCTTCCGGTAGCCACCAGCCTTCATGCCGATCAGCGCATGTTCCACACCGGCGATGACTTCGCGCTGTCCAAGGCGAATAGTGCGATCGACGAAGGTGATGCCATTCTCGACGCGGATCATCTCTTTTGAAAGGTGCTCAGCCTGTTTCTCGTTCAGCGGAACTTCCTCGCCCTTGCCCAGAAATAATCGCATGTTATCGACGACAGGGCTCCCCCTCTGAGCTGGCCGCCCCTCACCCTCTCGCTCCTCAAGCAACTTTAAGCCACTGATGCGCTTCATTTATAGACTCAGTACGAGAAGGCTCTCAGAGCCGGCTGTGCCGTTCCCTGATCTTCAACCTTGACCGAGACACGTCCGATGATGCGCCCGTCTTCTGCTTCGACATCTACGCGCCAGTCGCCGGGATCCAGCCGCTGCTTAAAGGTGTAGGCTCGATAGCCGCCTTCGCGCCCGCCGGAAATCTTGAGGGGGATTTTATCGGCGTGGGTGAAAGACTTGCCGTTATTGGGACGAAAGTACCAGTGATGGTACACCGTGGTATTCAGAGCAACCGGGGCAAAGACCGCGGTGAAGCAGTAGATCGGCTCGTTGGCCGGAAAGGTATCGTCCGACCGTTTCCAGACTTCGTACCATTTTTTTTCAAACGTGAGTTCGAACTGGTCTCCGGCCCTCTTGACCTCATGATAAATCCCGCCGAACTTCAACGCGAGCGGCACCGGCGGAATCCAGTTCAGGAAATAAAACCCCACGAGGAGCCCGATGAGGGCGAAGGCGGGAACCGTCACTCCGATTGCCTCGCGCTTTGAGCGATCCGGATTGTTGCGATAAATGAGCTGGACCACCCGGAGGATGACGGCAACGCTGAGCCCTGCCCCGGCCAAAAAAACAGCGGCATTCATAAAACCGGTCATGACCGGCAGAAAGAATGTGAAAAAGGCAAAGCAGACCACCGCGTAAAGACTCACCAAGAGGCGCAGGCTGGAGAGCCGATCGCGCAAAAATTCGTTGCCGACCAGCAGCACGACCAACAGGGCGAAAAATATTCCTGTGCTGCTGAATGTGGCGCTGCGGGAATAGAACACGGCGTAGGCGCTGAAGAGGCTCCCCAGGAGAAACTGCACGGCCATTGGGAAATAGGCCCGCAATCGCAGCATCTTACCGGCAAAGGGCGAGAGTGAGGTGAGCTGCTCCCGATCCGGCGACGGCTCAATGCCCAATCGCCCTGTCAGCACGATGAGCAGGCCCAAAAGCAGCAGATAGATCAGCAGCAACAGGTTGTCTTGGAGCCGATCGATGCGGGTCAGGGTCAAGGTGTCATAGGCGACACCTGAAAAAAAGAACACCGCCGGCATAAACGGCTTGGTGAGAAACGATTGCACTCTGGACAATGGACTCATGCTCCCACTCTGTGCAATTCGACCGATTTCATCAATCAAAAATTGGATTCATGAGAATGACGAATCCATACAGAAGGCAAGGTCAACCTTGAGCGAGAGCATCAGCCGATTTCAACTTAGCCTCAGCCTTGACCTTAGCCTGAAGCTTGAACACCGGGGATCGTTTCAGCCGTCCGCTAGCAGGCTGCGAAAAACTCTGTGGGTGGGCCTGAACTTCATTGGCCTGCACATCTTGGACAACAGGATCACACCACGCAGGATGCTCAAAAATGCCGTCCAGCAAGGCCGCAGTGAGCGAAGAGGCGAGGCGTACGCTTCAGTACGTTGAGCCTCTGAGTGAAGCGAGAACGATGCTGGCGGACTTTTTCAGCATCCTGCTAGACGAAGGCGGGGAGAGGCGCATACACCACTGAATGACCGATAAGCCGCTCCAGCCAACCGATCATCATCTCTTCGCTCAACGGCGCTTTGTTGAGGCGAATCTCGATGCCGAAGCCCGCGCCTGAGCCGACCACGCCAACGATAGCCGAGGCATCCCCTTCATCCGGAAGCAATTCCTGAGTTTGGAATTCGCAAAGAGTCGCGTAGAGGCGGCCGTCCGGTTCAATGGCGGATCGAATTTCCGGCAAGTCATCGAGCGGACAATGCACCGAGCAGCGATAGACAGATCTGGGAGTCGGTTCGATCGCGTAGAAGTCGAGGAGCGCATCCTCAGAAAAGCCTGTCAGGTAGGCCCGAACCCCGGCTGGCTCCGGTGAAGAGGTCGCAGCCAATTTACTGGCCGGCACCAAAAACTCATAGGCATCCGCCGTATTGTATTCAACCTGACAGGGCCCAAAGGCATCGGGCCAGGAGCAGAAGAAGGGTACGGAAGGGTCCACCGGACGCAACACCAGCTGCTGCTGCTCGACCAATGTCTCGACCGGAAGCTCCAAGAGCGTGATGGCTTCCAAAAACGCCGTACGCCGTTCTTCAAGCCACTGGATCCGTTCGGCATCGGCACGCGTCTCGCCTGGGGTGATGACCTCGTTCGTTTGGAGCCGGACCCGGATAAACGAATGGGCGTGACGAAACCCCAGCCAGAGCATACTGCGAGGATCGTGCAGCCGTAATTGGTCGCGAACGCGCCAGGGATGACTGATCGAACAGTAGGTGCCCACATCCTGATAACGTTGGTAAACCGTATGGTAGGCCCCGGCCAGGAGAAAGAAATCGCCGCGCCAGCCCTCTCGGATGTGGATGAGGGTTACATCTTCCGTAGACCAGGCATCCAGCTGATCGAAATCCTCAGGAGCCTTGACGGTCCATTCTTCGACGTAACAAATCACGTCTCTCGCAGGCACAGCCGGCTTCAATCCCAACGCACCCAACCGTTCGCCCACGGCGAGCACCTGATCGAAGGTCATCGGGGTTGTCGTTTCCCAACGACGTTCACGCACGGTACGTCATCTCTTCCCCCGACCTATCACCGTGCCGGCCGCAGAGCTTTCTGCTCGATCGTCGTATCGGCGAGATACCGATCGATACTGTCCTTCAAGGTCGCAGCCAGTAACTGTTGTACATCGGCTTCGCCAAACCAGATCACGGTATCGCGCTGCGCCCCCTCGATGCTTCTGGTCGTCGAGCTCTGGTCTCCCATATTCTTTGCGGTGATGACCACCTTACTGCTCGTGTTCACCACCGTCGAAAAGAATCGGCTCTTGGCGTTGGCTGAAAAATCGATCAACTGTCCGCTGATGACGATATCGGCATCGCCCTGATTCGCCACACCCCTGCTGGAAGCCACTCGCGCCATCCAGGCTCGCCCCTTCCATCCGCGCGTTTTGAGACGGTCTGCGAGGGCCTGGGCAACCGCGTCTCCCGGACGTTCCCCCACTACATTGAAATAGCTCACCCCGCCCCACAAATGGGTCCGTATACCGAGCCAATTATTTTCCAGCCGCCGATCCTCGAAGGATTCGATCACAATCCTGACCGGTTCCGGCTCCATATAGGGCGCCGCCGCTTGTTTCTGCTGAAGATCCAAGTAAAACGTTTTCCCGGTACCGACACAGCCTGCCCCCATCAATAGACCTGCCGTGAGTGCAATGCAGACACCCAGTCGTCCCCTTGTCTGTTTCACGATATCATCCTCCTTGCGATTGGCCGCTCCACCCTTGAAGCAGGCCCAGTGTACCCAAGTTGCGAATCAGAGACAAACACCGAAGCAGGCTGCTGAAAAATCCCCGCCAGGGCTCTGGAAGGTTAAGGCTAAGGTTGAGGTCAAAGGTTGGAGGTGAGAGGCGTGAGGCAAGAACATGGTTCCCGGCTTCCGACCTCGGACCTCAAGCCTCCAACATTCTTCCCCCTTAACCTCGACCTCAACCTTCTTCCGATGCTGCCACTTTCTAGCGGGTCATGATGGGGAGAAGTGCGTGAAAGGTCTCGCGGCTGAATTCCGGCACATGGCCCGACAGAATTCTTGGATCGGTAAACGGCAGGAACCGGACGATCTTCAAGAAAGACCGTTCAGTCAGCACGGCGGCGATCTGGGCCTTGCGATCGTGAGTCATCGGCAACGTGTAGCCCTCGCCTCGTTTCCACTCCCACAGGCTCGGCGCCAACGACAATTCCAGTCCCTGACCGGCAAGCTGGTGAAACCGGTCCAGGATTCGCATCTTGTGCTGCTTGATCCCCTCCCCCTCCAGCATCAGGGCGCAGACGACATGATGCCCCCACCAAAAGAGCGTACGAAAGGTAAAGGCGTTCGAGTCATGAAAATGTTTTGGGAAGTCCAGATACTGGTAGGGAAAGGATTCGAGATGCTCTCCCTTCACAAAGTGACAGCTGGCAGGGTCGAAATTCTGGGGAGTCAGGAGCGAGGCCGACCCGGTTTCCTCTTGCAATGCCGCGTGCGTGGCTCCGAGCACGTGGCGCATCTTCACCATGATCTTGGCCTTGGCGCGGAAGAAATGCTGATCGGCCATCAAGGCCGCTTCTTCGTTTGTAAACTGTGATGGCATAGTGATCGATCGGCTGGCAGGATGCTGAAAAAGTCCGCCAGCTTTGTTCTCGCATCGCTCAGAGGCTCAACGTACCGAAGCGTACGCCTCGCCTCTTCGCTCGCTGCGGCCGCGCTGAACGGTCTTTTTGAGCATCCTGCGAACCGTTCTTATTCCAGTACCATTCTTACGATCACCGTGGGAGTAGTTTGGCATAAACTATGTTTTCCCGTAGCCTGATAGAGAGGAGGCGCCAAAAGGGCGCCGGTTATTTCTGATGTGTTTCGAACTGAGAGACCGTTAGGTCATACTGCGCACGACATTCCGCACAACGAACCCACACCGCATCTTGAAACACATCCATCTCCCGAACCGAGAGGGCAGGAGCATGGGTCCCCATGCAGCCTTTAAGGGCCGCGAGTCCATCCGGCTGCGCAGGATCCGGTTCAGGGAGGGAAGAGTCCCCTGTCGATACCTTCTTGGTGACCATGCCGGTTGTCACACGATGCACCATACGGCATGAACTGCAGGTCAGCACCACGATGCGATCCGGCTCGACGCGCTTGACCGTCAGACAGAGCGGATGCACCGACCAACATTGCTGGAGGAAGGCCCCGCTGCGGATAATCTCTGCCATCGATCTTTCTCGCACCGAAACAGGTTGCTAGCCCGGTTCATCTGGTTTGTTTTGTTTATCTGGTTAGTTTCGTCCAACCAAACAAACCAGACAGACCAGACAAACCAAAGAACGATCTTCCTAGAACACCCACAGAGCCAACACCACCACCGCCCCGATCACATAGGGGAACACACAGGAATAGAGCAGGGCCGACCATGCACGGTTCGACGACCCGTTGAGCGACAGATGCTCTTTGTAAACGAACTCATAGGAAAGGATCAGCATCGCAAACGTTAACGCCACCGTCTGAGTTGTCCGGGACCAAGTGTATTGACCACTGATGAGGAAACTCGTCGTGAAAAATCCGCCGAAGAAGAGAACCGGCGGCGCCAGGGCAAACCGGACTAGGTTTGGAACAAGGGCATGCCTCCCCAAGCGGGTTTCAATCTGGCTCGATTGTGAGCTGGGGTTCACGACCCGACGGCCGCGGGAGTCGGCGCCTTCGGCACAGGTGACGGAGGAGCAGCCTCATGAGCAGCGCGGCAGACCTTGCACACGCGGGGGCGGGCTTTCAAGAACGACACTTTACCGGTGGCCAGGCAACTATAATGGACGAAGTCTTCGCACAAGGCACAGCGAGACCACCCGCCGCTGAAAAAGGTCTTGTTGCGGTAGAGCCCTTCCTTACAGACCTTGCAGTTCCTGGGTTCAATCCCCAACAGCATTGGCTCCCATGTCCCAGCAAGATTTCTGATACTCATAGCGTTGAGTATAGCGAAGCGGTCGGCGGAAACACAAGGAGAAGGAGGGGAGTGTCCAGGTGCCCTTTTTGCTCGCAGAGCGCGCACGATCGGAATGTGCTCGTCCGATGCGCGCAGTAAAGGGCAGCCTCGGCCACTCCCCTTAAGAGCAGTATGAAGAATCGGAAAGAAGCTCGTTGGACGCGCGCAGTGGAAGATCATCAGGCTCCATCCCACTCCTTGTTTGACAGCCCCCAGACCTTTTGCTACGCTCCGCGCCGATTCACGGCCCGTTGCGACGAGATCACATTTACCCCTATGAACATCAAGGACTATCTCGAACAGAAGAGGGTTGAGGTCGATCGATTTCTGGACTCCGTGAGTCCCCCTGCCACAACCGCGCCGACAACCCTGCATGAGAGCATGAGATACAGCCTCTTGGCTGGAGGAAAGCGAGTCCGCCCGATTCTGGCCATTGCCGCCGCAGAAGCGGTGGGGCAGCCGTCGCCTGGGTTGATGCCGATTGCCTGTTCGCTGGAACTGATCCACACCTACTCCTTGATTCACGATGACCTGCCGGCAATGGACAACGACGATTTCCGGCGCGGAAAGCCGACGAACCACAAAGTCTACGGCGACGCGATGGCCATTCTGGCCGGCGATGCCTTGCTCACGATGGCCTTCGATCTGATCAGCCGTCCGGATCTCATGAAGGGCTGCGACCCGGCGCGCCAAGTGCGGTTGATTCAAGAACTGGCCTACGGTTCGGGAAACATGGGCATGGTGGGCGGCCAGGTCTTTGATATCCAAGCTGAGAACCAAGACATCGATCTCCCGACGCTCCAGAACATCCACAAGCATAAGACCGGCATGTTGATCCGCGCAGCGGTACGGATGGGCGCCATCGCCGCCGGTGCAGAGGACCGCCAACTGGACGACCTCACGAGTTATGCCGAGGATGTGGGACTGGCGTTCCAGATCGCGGACGATGTGCTCAACGTGACGGGAACGCGCGAGGAACTGGGCAAGAATCCCAATACCGACGCGGAACGAGGGAAGAAGACCTATCCGACCTTCTACGGAGCAGAGGGAGCTAGAAAATTGGCGGACGACTGTGTGGCCCGCGCAATCGTGCGCCTCTCCCCCTTCGGTCCAGCCGCCGACCCGCTCTGCGAACTGGCCCGTTACATCACATCGCGAAAAAACTAACCGGTAAAGGGTTAGGCGTTAGGGGTGAGGAGAGACACCCTGATGAAAGCAGCATTTGACGTGAGCTTCACCCAACCCCTTACCCCTTACCCCTCACGCCTTACTCGTCCATGAAAGTTCTGGTTACCGGGGCAACCGGATTCGTCGGCGGCGCAGTGGCACGTGCGCTGGTCAGCCGCGGCATCGATGTCCGCGTCATAGCCCGCGCCGGCGCCGATCTCCAGAACTTACAGGGACTGAACGTCGAACGGATCGAGGGCGATCTGAGAGATGAAGCCTCGTTACGCAAGGCCCTCACCGGCTGCCGACAGCTCTACCATGTGGCAGCGCACTATGCGCTCTGGGCCAAGGACCCTTCGATCTTTTACGACGTCAACGTCACCGGCACGAAGAATCTCCTGAAAGCGGCCAGAGACGTCGGCACCGAACGGATCGTCTACTGCAGCACCATCGGCGCCATCGGCCTGCCGCCCGAAGGAGGGCTCGGCACAGAAGAGACTCCCGTCTCGCTCGAACAGATGGCCGGCCACTACAAACGGTCGAAATACCTGGCAGAGCAAGAGGTCTTGAAGCTTGCAAAGGCAGGGCTGCCGGTCGTCATCGTGAATCCAAGCGCCCCGGTCGGCGCAGCAGATGTAAAGCCGACCCCGACGGGGCAGATCGTCGTCGATTTCATGAAGGGCCGTATGCCTGCCTATATCGAGACCGGGTTGAACATCGTGGACGTCGATGACGTCGCCGCCGGCCATCTACTTGCGATGGAGAAGGGGCGGATCGGCGAGCGCTATATTCTCGGCAGTAAGAACTTGATGCTGCGTGAGGTGCTGGAGATCTTGAGTCGCCTGACCGGCATGAAGGCGCCCACGATTAAACTCCCCCGACTGGCGATTCTCCCTCTGGCCTATCTCAATCTATGGATCGCCAACATAACCGGCCAGCCCCCTCGTATTCCACTCGAAGGGGTAAAGATGGCGAAATACAAGATGCACTACGACTGCAGCAAAGCGATCAGGGAACTCGGCATTCCTCAAACACCACCGGAGGTGGCGCTGGAGAAGGCGGTCCGCTGGTTCCGCGAGCACCACTACGCCTGAGGCCCTGCCGCTGTGGAATTTGTCGAACTGTTTTTCAAGACCATCCTCTTTCGCCCCTACGTCTTCGTCTTTCTGGCTGCATTCCTGTTCGTAGCGATCCAGCTGATCGGTTGGCCGAGAACCTGGCGGTTTTGGATGATCAGTTGGGCCACGGCCTTCGTCTGTGAGTTTTCGTCCACGCGCACCGGCATTCCCTTCGGGTGGTACCACTACAACGGTTCGACCGTGGGCCAGGAACTCTATTTTTTCGACGTCCCCTTCATGGACTCGATTTCATTCAGTTTTCTGCTCTATGCCGCCTACTGTGTCGCTCTCTGCCTCCTCCTCCCAATCGCGCAATCCTCGTCTGCCGCGCAGCCGCTGCTCAAGCCGCTGCGCTTCGATCGCCTCGCACGGACCGGTTGGCCCGTGCTGTTGTGCACGGCCTTCTTGTTTGCTTTCATCGATATGGTGATCGATCCCGTGGCCCTCCGCGGCGACCGCTGGTTCCTAGGGAAGATTTATTACTATCCGGATCCAGGCTTTCATTTCGGTGTGCCCTTCGCCAACTATGTCGGGTGGGCTGTCGTCGGATTTCTTTCCCTCGCCATCTACTTTCCGCTCGAACGACGACTCCCCGATCTTTTGCCTCCTCCATCGATCACGCTGCTCATCCTGCTGGGAGTCGGCCTCTACTACGGAGTCCTGGTCTTCAATCTCAGCATGACCTTTTGGATCGGCGAATCATTCATGGGAATGAGCGGTCTGCTGATGCATCTCCCTGTCATCGCACTGCTGATCGCTCGCCTCACAGGAATGCGGCGCGGCGCTCCGTCTGGGTGACCCATTGGCAATCGGACAACAGACTTTGTATAGTGCAGAGTGGTTCATGACCCATGCACCGACGACGAAATAGGGAGACCGGAGCCACTATGTGGTTAGGCCTGATAACAACACTCATATGTCTCTTCATTTCGACGCCAAGCTTCGCCGCTGGCACTGGCACTGGCACCGGCGCCAGCACCGATCAACATGTGCTTGGTATAGTCGTGGCCATCGACGAGAAACATATCGAAGTCAAGACACACAAGGGCCCGGTGGATCTGCAGATCGACAAGAAGACCCGGTTCAAGGATGGGCACAATCCGAAAGGCTTCAGCCTGCCCGAAGTGGGGGATCGTGTCATAATCATGGCCACAAAGATCGACAAGAAGGGCGCCAAGAAGGGCGACCCCCTGTTGGTCGCCACAGAAATCCACTTTTCCACGGGCAAGCGCATCCCGGCCTCCGTAGAACCGGCTCCAGTCGAGTAGGGTGCTCCATGCCGACGCTTCAGGGCACAGGAGAGATCAAGCACCATTTCTTGAGCGGCGGGATTCGCACGGCCTTCATTCGAGTCCTCATCACCGGCATCGCGGTATTTCTGGCGGTTATGATCGTGCCGGGCCTGGGAGTCGATTCCCTGGGCGCCGGAATCGCCGCAGTCCTCGTGCTCACAATTCTCAACCTCTTGGTCCGCCCCCTTCTTTTCGTACTGACCCTTCCCTTAATCGTTGTCTCGCTGGGGCTCTTTCTCATCGTCGTCAACGCACTCCTGCTGGAACTCACTGCCTGGCTGGTGACAGGATTCTCGGTAGTAGGGTTCTGGCCTGCCGTCGGCGGTGCGGTCGTGATCAGTCTGGTCACCATGATCCTCAATTTATGGACCTCCGACGACCGCCGGACCGAACATCGCCCACTCCCCCAACGTCCGCCCAGGATTATCAATCCCGACGAATAATATAAGATGGTTGGGTTGGTTTATTTGGTTTGTCTCGTTCGTTTGGTTGAAGAAGATTGACCAGATAAACAAAATAAACCAACCCAACCGGATGTTGATTGAATTGCCTAGCTTGCGTTGTTACAATGCCCACGCTTCGCTAGCCTAACTCACGAATGACAACCACAGCTCAGCACAGCAAGCCGGTTCCCGAAACGTCGCTCCAACGGACCTTAACGTCTGTCCTCAACGAGCTGCCGGTCGACGCGGCCCTGGCCGCCCTATTCCACTGTGACCAAGGCCCGCTCGTCGGCCATGTCGCGCGGGGCTTCACTCCTCGCGATGTACAGGCCATCCTCCGGGCGCTTTCAGTTCCCGCCGTCGCTGCCACAGCCCCCACGAGCGATCAGGAGAGCGGGCGCACCATTCGTCTCCGTTTGATTACGCCGGGCACCAAGTCGTTGCTCGCCATTCCCCTCATCCATCGAAACAAGACATACGGTTTCCTCGTCATCGGGCGAAAAGAAAGCGCCACCTTCGCCAAAAAAGAGAAGAGCCTGATGGAGCAATCCAGCGACGAGGTCACGAAAGCACTGGATCGCGAAAACCTGTTCGATATGAATATCCTGCTCAGCCGGCCATTTGTCGCGCACGAGCCGGTCCCTGCGGCACCCACTGCCGCAGACATGTACCCGGCTCCAGTGTCACAGCTCACACCGGAACTCCAGGACAAAATTATCGCCGTCTTGACGGATGCCAACCAATACGTGGCCTACGATCGCATCTGGGCCTGCCATTACGATCCGCTCGCAGGCAATGTCGAAGTCCTGGGAATGGCCGGAGATCTCAAGAGCGAACAGAAGGATGGAAAGAAAGATCTGAAGCCGGGCCACCGACTGGCGCTCGACAGCTCAGCCTCCGGATGGGCAGTCCGCCACCGGAAGCCTCGCGTCGATCATGATCTCGCCTCCACCCAGGGACGGTTCCTCGATCACAAATATCTGTTCAAAGACCGGATTCTCTCCTCGCTTGTCGTCCCGTTCTTCGTACGAGGACAAGTCGGCGGAACGATTACCTTGGCGTCGAAAGAAGCCGGACGCTACCAACAGACGGATGCCCGCACGCTTGAGCCCACAATCATGAAGATCGCGGATATTCTTCAAGCGCCGGCGCCGATCAGCCAACCCTCAGCCGCCGGACCATCCGGCGCCCCCGGAGCAGCCGTAGCCCCTGCTCCCTCGGAACCCATCATCAGAAAGCAAGAGAGGCAGGCCGCGATCGGTGAGTTCAGCATGTTTTTAGCCACGGAAGTGCGTGAACCGCTCGCCTCGATCCGCGCCCAGCTGGAGGAAGTCACAGGTGAAGGCATCCTCGATTTCGACCCGCAGACGCGCGTCGAGAACGCCATGCGCAATCTGATCCGTATCGAAGCCATCCTGAACGAGATTCTGGACTTTGCCAAACCGCTCAAACTGACTCGGCGGCTCCTCCGCATCCCCGAAGTGATCGAAAGCGCTCTCACCGTTGTCGCAACCGACCTCGAAGTCACCAGAATACAGGTGACCAAGGACTATGCGACCGTCATCGCTCCGGTTCGCGGCGACGAAGCCAAACTCCAGCAAGTATTTCTCAGTATCTTCAGAAACGCGAGCGAAGCGATGAGCCCGGGCGGGCATCTCCACATTCAGGTCACGCAACATCGAGCGGGGCGTGGAGTAGAAGACCAGATCCTCATCAAGAACGACGGAGCGCCTATCCCAGCAGAAATCGTCGATAAGGTCTTTGAGCCGTTTTTCACCACGAAGCGGACCGGGATCGGTTTGGGCCTCGCCACGGTCAAAAAAATCGTTGAAGAACATGGCGGCTCGATCGCCATCGGCAGCGCGCCAGATGAAGGCACCACCGTTACCATCCGCCTCCCAGGCCTCAGCCATGGCCCGTCCTACCGTGGCCGTGGACGCCGGCCTCCCTCACGCCGCTAGAGCTGAAATCCAGTTTCAGTGGTTTGTTTGGTTTGTCTTGTTTATTTGGTTGAGCCGGACAGGCCGGACTCGCGTCGCCCGTGCGAACCATCATCTAGCCCGCATCGCTATGTATCCGAGGCAAAGCCGCCAGTTCCGATGGTTGTTGGACCAGGCTGTTGACAAAGTCCGCCAGCGGCGTTCTCGCATCGCTTAGAGGCTCAACGTACAGAAGGGGACTGGCCCTGGCCTTGCCGGGCGAGGGGACGGGGACAGCCACCAAGTAGAAGGGTGGCAGTCCCCGTCGCGCGCAAATAGTAGAGCGACGAAGGAGCGACGCTTTTTGCCCTCTTGGAGGAAGCGATTCTGCCGCTCTAAGTCCCGGTGCAATCCAAGGAGCACCTCGCCGTAGACCTCGCTATACTCCGTTACTTTGTCCTCCACGGTTTTCCCGCTGATCTTGTCCCAAGTGCCCATCTAGTTCCTCCTTCGCGGACTTGACGGCAAAACGCTTCCGGCTTACCCGCGGCGGCACATGATCACGCGCCGCCGTCGGGTGCAGCCGGTGTTACACGCCACTCCGACGCCGCAACAAATCTCTCACTTCCTCAATGGCGTACTGCGGGACGCGACGGTGTAGCACCGCATGACAGTTGGGACAAACCGGCCGCAAGTCCTTCACCGGATCGACAACGTACTCAGCCCTGATATCAGCTAATGAGCGGAGGTGGTGGACATGAATAAAGCCTTCGGCCACTGCTCCGTACACCGCAGCGAAATTCAGGCCACAGACCGAACAACTTGGGCCGTAATGCTCGATGCAACGTTGACGGGCCTCCGGATTTCGCTCATACGAATTTATCGAAATTGTGCGAGTCGCTCCTTCAATCAGGCCGGCCTGATCGATGACTTCCTCCGGGAGCTTGAATGCGGTCGCATCGCGCAACCGCTCCCAGAGCTGGTTGGTATGAATGGAATCCGGTAGCCTGCTCCAGCCTTGGCTCTGAACCAGGTGGACGTCAGCGCCGGTTGCCTCTATGTACCATCGTTCGACATCGTGAAAATCCTCGTCGGCCTCACGTAACGTGGCGAGATTTACCAAGAAATAGTGTGGATATTTCTGAGACTCGTCGCCGTGACTGGGCTCAAGGCCACTCCCTGCACGCGCGGTGAACACTATGCGGGCTCGGTACGTGAAGAGTAGGAGTTCGCCCGGGCTCAATCCATCTTGCGCGATGCGTCCCGGTGTGACCTGGAATTTGCCTGGAGGCATGCGGTGGCGGAGCTCCTCGAGGAAGAAGCGTCTCACGCCATCGAGGGTGCCGAACCCCGTCTCCGCGTCGCTCAGTTTGACGATTCGCATTCTGAAACCCTGGTGCGCCTAACAATGTTTAGGCGGTTCCGCATAAGAGCGAATCTGCCAATTTTTATCCGTATAACACGCCACTAATCTTCGTGAACAATACGCCATAACCATTGCCGGTTCAATGAGTTGCGACTGCAGGGCGATTTATCACGGGATGTTATGCGGATTCGCATAACATCCCCTCATTGAATGGGCTCACATCCCGTCCAGCGGACTGCGGACACCAGCTGGCCCTCGATGAAGGACATGTATGAAGAGATGGGGGCATTGCTTGACTGTGCACTGAGCCATGGCTTGTTGCTACTCCATGTACAAGGAGCTGATTCAATCTCCGTGTGAACGGAGGCAGATGGAGGTGCAAAGTCAAGCAATGACCCCATCCCTTATTACAGGATGCCCCACCCGAGTTTTGAAGTTAGGGAGTTAGACTAGAGCTACCTGCCGAACGACCTGCGGTTTAGGAAACCTATAGTCCCCAAAGGTGCCAAATCAGAAGCTGATATCCGATAGATCTTCTTGGGTTGAAAGATTGAAATCTACAAGAGGTCAAAGCAACTGTTTTTGGAAAACACCTAATGCCGACATTGAGCGAGGAAGAGCAGCCCTACACGTGTTCTTCACAAGGCAAGGTAAACACCTTGAGGGGGACCGGTTGCCCCTGGGTAGCCAAATTTTTGTGAAGCGCCGTAAGGGCGTTGACGGCTCTCTCTGCTTGATCAGATGGGAGAGCCGAAAAAATGATGGAATTGATGTCAGGATGGAGGAAGGTCCCATACAGTTTACCAGTGAGACCCTGACCCTTTACGTTGTTAATTATGGTGTACGCACTAATGCCATTGTCTCGTAAAAGCTCTTCCAACTCACTTAACATTGAGTCCCGAGCCACAATGAATAGCATTTTCATATACGAAACCTCCCTTCTCCTAACTTATTTGTTTCAAACAGACCAGAGGATAATTCAAATCATTCGGAAAATCGACCCCTATTTCCTACAATTTCTGAGGGAGGTTTTCGAAGCGGGCAATGGGGACGTTTCTGGAAGAAACCATCTTCGAAATCCGAGGCGGTTCAAAACAAATGTTGGAAAATAAATAGGTGTGTTGAAGCCACTGCGCCCATTGAGCGAGGTTATAAATGATCTTTCAGGGCTCGCTCGTTCTCTATCCGGTGATCAAGCTTGATTGATCTTCCACTGCGCGCGTCCATTCGCGTTCTTATCCGCATTTCAATACCCAGCTAAGCAAGGGCGTGAGGAGCTTTTGCCTGCGGCCGTCGAGCGAGGCCCTTCTGAGGGCGCGCGCTCCGGGAGCAAAGAAAGCTCCTCATGCCCTTGCGCCACACCTTCGGAGGCCGCGCGTTGCGCGAGCACGGAAGATCATCAGGCCCCATCCCCTCCTCCGTTCTGCGAGCAAGAGGGATGATTGCCTGCTCCCTCGCATCCTTCTGATCGTGCGGCCTCGGCAAGCAAGAAGGATGATCCGGCTACTCCCTTCCCACCCTTCTGGGATGGAGCGATCGTCTGTGTTAAAATCACTCACACCGATGATTCCTTCACCAACATATCAAAAAGGGAAACCGTCCTACGGTCGTTTACTTCTGCTGTCCCTGCTATGCCTGGCTGGCGCCGCCTGCAGCACAACCGCTCCGACTGGAAAAATCCTCTTTGAGGACCAGCGTGGGACTGTGTCCTTTCAGACGATGTCCGATCGCTCGGTTCGTGCTACTCATCCCATCAACCTGGAACCAGCCCTGCTCGCCCAGCTATTGACAGGCCTCAAGATTCATGACGAACGTCTTGGACCCCGTCGTACGGTCGCGGGCTTTGCATGGCAGCTATTTCCCGCCCCAGTCTTCACGGAAGATCAGATCAAGTTTCTCGCGCCACTGCTTGCAGAGGGCTTACGTATGGCTGCGCCTGATGAGGCTATCGCGTATCGAGTCCAGACCACGTACGAAGGTTCGAATAGATTTCAATCACCGGCCACGGAAACTACCGCCGGTTCTCTCTACGCCCATGGCCGACAGCTGTATGTGATCCTCTCCCAATATCGCTACAACCCGATGCGGACGAACCTGGTCAAGGGCGATATCGCCTACCGATCGCAGGAACCATTCGATTATTCAGGCCTCAAGTATTTTGCGCTGCGGTTCACTCCGAAAGCCGCTCTCAACGCCGATGCCTCGAATCCGCCGACAATGGAACAGTCGACTGACAGGTTTGTCGTCGTCGACTATCAGCTACTGGACCAGGCACATCGCGCGGCCGAGGCTCGCTCCACAGAGACCTTGGCTCAGGAGGTGGACACCCTCAAGCAGGAATTGGAATCCATGAAAAAACAACTCGACAGCCTGAACCCCGGGCAAGACAGCCCAAAGCAGAAACCCGCCCCGCTATTGAAGCCATGAACGAAACAGACAAGGATCTGAAGGCCAACGGCTGAAGCTTTTGTCACTGCAGCAACCCCTTGAATTTCACAGCGGAGAAGCAGCGCAACGACGGTTAGACCGGTTGCCCTTCACTGCGCGCGTCCAACGAGGGCCTTCTGAGGCCGCGCGTTGCGCGAGCACAGGAGCCTCAACAGGCCGTACCTTCCCTTCTTGTCATTTTCCCCCACTTCGCCCCCAAGGGGAGTGGCCGAGGTTGCCCTTCACTGCGCGCATCGAACGAGCACCTTCTGAGCGTGCGCGTTCTGCGAGCAAGAAGGGCACCTGGCCACTCCCCCTTCCCCCTTGACAGAAGCACCCTCCTCCTGGCTATGATTCGAGACACTTGATTCGATCGAATACTTGAAAAACTATTGTATCCAGCCACCATTTATTTAAAGGAGTAGCACATGAAGCTCATAATCGGCGCTGTTGCAACCGTCTCCGGTGTTTTCTTTGCGCTGTCGATGGCCTCGGCGAATCCATCGCTTCTCCCCAAGCATGAAGGCTACCCGATGAAAAACAGTGGAAGCCCCGTGACGGGCCAGCCGACCGCTAACGATCCCGGTCAATCGGACGCGCGCGGCGAGAACTCTCTGCAGAAGTCAGCCGACTCCGTGAAGAATGCCCAGCAAAGCCTCATGAAGGCAGACAATGAGCGGATTACCAAAGGCCAGGGAGCGGGCCAGCTTCCGACCGTGCAGGGGCCACAGATCAAGATCGCTCCTCCGGTTACCTCCGCCACAAAGATCGCAGGGGATCGGAAGATCGAATAGTCGAGCCCATTATCGGGATACGGCAGGGGGTACCGGACCTATCCGGTACCCCCCTGTTTTTTGGTGCGCCTCGTCCGAGAAGGAACAGCCGTTCGTAGTCGGAATCGCCAAGGCTTCTTGGCCCACTGGCCTGCATAGTCGACACCGATTCTGTGGTGAGTCCCCACATCCCCTCTCTTCATCGCTGCCTCTCGATCCTCGAACCAGAGAAACTCTCCGGTCGTGAGATCGACACGGTTGAAGGCGCGATCGATCTGCAACGTACGACAGAGTCGCCCCGGTCCATCGATCAACTCCCCATCGATTTCAATGGCCCTGATCAAGACGGCTGCAGGAAACTCCTCCCGCTCGGTCACCACGTTCAGGCAATGGTACATCCCATAGATAAGATAGACGTAGGCGACTCCTGCTGGGCCAAACATCACCCCAGTCCGCTTCGTTCTCCCTTTCGAAGCATGACAGGCCCTATCCTCCGACCCAACATAGGCCTCCACCTCAACGATCTTTCCCGCTATCTCTCTGCCATCGATGCAACGGATGAGATATTTACCCACAAGCGACCGCGCCACTGTAAGCGTGGGGCGGTTGAAATAGCTGCGTGGCAACACTCTTGGCGTTGGCTTCATATGGCTTCACTATAGGCTGCTCAAAACGATCTCTTTTCTCCCCCACCCAACCCTGGCGAGCCGAGACGCGCCTTGCCCCAGGCAAGGCCGCGTTTCACGTTTTACATTTTACCTTTCACGGCTCTGAAGAGCGAGACGAGAACGCCGTTGGAGGTCGTTTCAGTGAATGAGCAGCCGCTCAAAATGGTCGTCCAGCAAGGCCGCAGGCGCCCCGAAACCCGGAAGCGTACCCTCTGGGGCGCACGGTGCGACGAATAAGGAGCACCACGTCTGTGCGCGCCGCCGAGTCGGTGAGGCGGCCGGGTCCCCGTTGAGGAGTTTCGGTAGCCGAGAACGAAGCTGGCGACCATTTTCAGCGGCTGCTAAAAGTACCAGGCTACGCCGCCCATAAACATCCGCGGATTTCCCGGCACGAAGTGAATATCTGAGACCCCAGCCGCCTCGTTCCGCAATCTCGATTCAAAGGCAAAGATGGCCTGCTCCCACTTCGTGTCGAGCAGATTTCGAATAAAGAAGAACGCCTCCAATCGTCCGTGAGAGAGTGTGATCGGCAGTCGATAGCGCTCCGTGAGGTCGAGTTCAACCCACGCGGGCGATTTGACGCTCCGGTCCTCGGTCAGTGGGCGGACGCCGAGATAGGTGGCTTGCAATTGTGATGTCAAGCCTTCCGGCCACCGCACCAACAGCGCGCCATAGGCCGTCAGCTCAGGGGCTAATGGAATCGCATCGCCGTTGCGAAATTCGGCCTTCGTCCAGGTCACGCTGCCGTTGACATAAATCGGGCCCCACACTTGACCACGCATGGCACCCTCAAGCCCCTGTCGTCTGCTCCGTCCACGAATCTCGGTCGCCCCTTCATCCCCCACAAACACGAGTTCCGACTGGAGATCCAAGAGCCAGGCCGTGGCAATGAGTTCAACCCCCTCCGGCCCCCAGGGCCTCGACCGGACCCCCACCTCGTAACTCTTGGACCGGGCCAAGGGCGACGAACCAGGCGTAACGGCCGAGCGTGCATCGTTGCTATGAAATCCCTCCCCATAGTTGACAAAGAATTCCGTGCCGACCCAGGGCCCGAGAATCAGGTTGATTTTCGGCAGGATAATGCCAGAGCTTTTTCTGCCGTCCGCTTGCTCCGCGCAGGCAGGACAACGGTTATGCACGTCGAAGGTGAAGGTTTCGCCACGCAACCCGCCTGTGAGCCTCATCCATGGCAACGGCTGGACCTCGGCTTTGACATATGGCGCATAGGACGCCGACAGCACATCCTTGTCGACGATCGTTCCGGTCGGCGTGCGCGTCGTTTGAGTCCCCAGTCTCAAATGGATGTCGTCGACTCGGGTCTGAAACCCGATTGTCCCGATACTCGGCATGCCCAAGACTTCACCATGCTGTTTGTATCCGAAATCTCCTCCATACATGACCCGACGGTCGGCTTGCTGAATCCCGTCTCCATTGACCGGATCGTTGAGAAAATACGTAAAGTTGGTGAAGAGGTCCAGCCGGTAATACTGGCCGTACGCATTCGCAAAGAACTGGCCGCCCGAGGGGGTGTCGTAGTGATAGTTCATCCGGATCGTGCTGCGAAGCGTGTTACCCCCCTCAGAAGGATCGATGGAACCGAATCGCCCGAGTGTGCCGGCTTCGACGACACGAAGGGGAATCTCACCGGAAGCATTCCATTTCGAACTTTGAAACGTCCCGGTCACACTGAGTTCATCGCGACTGCTCAGATTGGTCGTCAATTTCCCGAACAGATTGCCCCGAAAATAGCGGTTATCATGTTCATACGGACCGTTCGTGTAAAAGCCTTCCGCCGCAAACAGGGTGCGGACTTTTTCTTTCGTGGGGGAAAACATGAGCAGATAGCGTTGCGTATCGAACTGCCCACCGGTCGCCTGAGCGATCCCTTCTTGCACCACCTGTCGAGATTTGAAATTGATCGCCCCGGCGGTGGCAAAATCGCCGTATTCTGGTAGATAGGCGCCTTTATTGACATCCAACCCCTCAATGGTTTCCGGAATGATGAAATTGAGGTCGGCATAGCCCTGCCCATGCGCATGGGTGCGCAAGTTGATCGGCATCCCGTCGGTAAACAAGGCCACATCTGTACCGTGATCCGCATCGAAGCCACGCAGAAAATATTGATCGGCTTTCCCGGCCCCGCCGGAATGCTCGACAGCCAGCATGCCGGGAATCAGGCGCAGAATCTGGGCCGGCCTGCCTTGAGGCTGCAGCACAATTTCTTTGTCCGGGATAAACTGCTGAGAAGAGGCCGCCACCGGTTTTTCAGCGATGACTCTGACTTCAGGGATTTCGAGGATATCCTGCTCCGGATCATGGGCCTGTACAGATTCAACGACGATCGAGAGCGCAATCACGGTAACCAGCAAGAGCAGAACGCACCGCATGGTCTCACCCCATAGATACAGAAGCATGGACGGATGAGACGTCCACGATGATCTTTCGACAGTCGACTCACCGACTGGCGCAGACCCTCGTGGCCTGGCAACAACTATGACCTGGAAGAACCGGCCTAGGCGGGTCGGACCGAGCCGACCAAAGCACGGACTCGTAACAAGGACTGGGTAATCAATACCTCGAGATTGTCGGCCCCCGCGCCGACAATCTCCACGCGAGCCCGATTGAGCGGCAGCAAGACCTTCGTGGCCCGTGCACCAAGGATGGAGTGGACGATCTCAGGAGTTACCTCACCGAGCATCGCGCCTGACAAGACCAAGTTCAACGAAGTGACAATCACATCCACCGTCGGCAATGTGTCGGCAATCGCACGTGGTCCGACACCCACCTGCGTCGCGCCGGCCTGTTTCATCGCCGCCGCCGCCACCGTATTGGTCCCCAACGCGACAATGCTATGGGCCAGACCGAGTTCCGATTGGAGTCCTGCGACCAGCCGAGAGCCAAGCCCACCGCCACGCCCATCGATCACACAGACACGCATTGCCTACACCAGGCCCTTACCGGTTGTCGTCATGGTGAGTTTGCCATGCTTCACGCCTTTGACCGATAGCAAAGCATCCGCCACCTTCTTAATCTCCGTCCCCTTGCCTTTCACCACCAAGACCTCAAGGCAATGGTCATGGTCGAGATGGACATGCATCCCGGCCATGATGTGGCCTTGGAAATCATGCTGAATATGAGTCAGCTTTCTTGTCAGGTCGCGCACATGATGGTCGTACACAAACGTAATCGTCCCGACCGTCTCTTTATTGTCGCCCCATTCCTGCCCGACCAGGTTGTCGCGAATCAGGTCCCGTAGCGCCTCCGAGCGGTTCGTATACTTACGCTTCTTGATGTGCAGATCGAAATCGTCGAGCAGATGATGGTCCAACGACACGCCGAACCGAATAAGCTTTTTCATGGCGAACTTCCAAGTGTTACGATTTTTAGAAACGTAACATCGCACGAGGCGCAAATCAACACGTCATCGCTCCAATCAAACTGGAGGCAGGTTCGCTGAATCGCCCCACAGGTATCTTCTCCCGTCGTACAGATAGTCAGACCGGCAAAACACTCGCACGCAAATAATTTCACTGCAGCGCGCGACGGACAAATCCAAATTCACAAACCCCGCGTAGTGAGAGACGTAGAGCACAGGTGCCGACAAGGCAACGGGTCACTTAACATTTCTCGTTCACTCACTAGGAGGGTAGGACCATGAAGACCAGTATCGTATCGTGCCTCATCATCAGCGGATTTGCGCTCGGCCTCACCGGCTGTAACAGCATGGAGCCGGCATCCGGCTCTGCGATGTCCAAACCGATGGTCATGGCAGACAAACCGCTCTACGATCGCTTAGGCGGCAAAGCAGCTATCACCGCCGTCGTCGATGATTTCGTCGGTCGCGTCGCAGCCGACAATCGCGTCAACGGCAAGTTCGCCAACACCGACATTCCCAGATTGAAGATGCTGCTGGTGGAACAGATCTGCCAGGCCTCCGGCGGTCCTTGCACTTACAGCGGCCGCAGCATGAAGGCGACCCATACCGGCATGGGAGTGAGCAGCAGCGACTTTGATGCGCTGGTCGGGGATCTGGCCGCCACGCTCAACAAGTTCAAGGTCCCGGAGCGCGAGAAGAGTGAACTACTCGGCGCACTGGGCCCAATGAAGGGCGACATCGTCGAAAAGCCGATGGCATCCATGCACTGACAAGGCTTGAGGCTACCCGGATGGGGGCAGCGTGGAGCCGCCCCCATCCGGACTCCGGAATTAACATACGGGCCTACCGGGAAATGGGCCATGCGGTCATCACGGTCTCTGGGGCTAATATCGGTGAGTTTCGACCTGGGAGTGGAGGTAGGACAGCTCGCACTCATAACCGGCTCCCTCGTCATCGCAGCCCTTGCATCAGCCTGGCTCATCGAACGGGCGCTCGACCTCAAACTGCTCCCCCTCTAGCAGAATGCAGAAAGGGCTTGCCTGCGGCGTTCTTCCATCGCTATGCCAGGATTTTCCTGTTAAGGAATCAAGGACGTATTGATGAGAAAGACTTCGTGATTATCTGTTCGGAAGGCTAGACCGTTCGAACCCCACCGAATGAGGCTCGTGGCACTGATTATTTGACCCGCTGTGGATCCGGGAATGTTCACCGTCCCGATAAGCTGGAGGCTCGTCATGTCATAGGCCAGCACGGGTATCGCTTGGGGGTTCAGTACGGTTGTTGGCAAGAAAAAGACCCTTCCCGAAGCAGAGTCTGGGCGAACCAGATACTGATCCGGGGTGGGAAAGGCGGCGAATCGCCCGGTGATTGCGAGCGTTGCGGGATTAACAATATAGCCCGCACTCATAAAAATTTGGCCATTCCCTGGTTCCATGAGCGTCTGAAAGACTGGTGCCGTTAATCCAGCTGCATTGGTCACAGAAACCCCTGTCCCAGTGAGGGTCATTTCAAAAAATCCCTCTGCGCTAGACGAGGTATTAAATCCATAGAGTTTGGTAGCGTCTGTCACAAAAGCAAGTCGTTCAATAAGAATTGGCACCCCATTGAATGAAGGTGGTGAAAATACCCTCACCGTGGTGGGTCGTTGGACCCCATCATCGTAAATGGCAACTTCATAGAAATTTTCCCCACAGGCGATACCCGGTAGTGACATGGTGAGCTTGGACACCGCGAGCGCGTGACCATTCCCAGGAAGGGGTTTCATGTCGGATACTTGTAAGGCACACTCAGGCTGAACTATATCTGCTCCCAGCGTGAGCCTGATATCTGCCGTAAAGGTCCGGAGATCGATTCGTTGGATAGCCGATTCACTATTGAGCGCAACATAGAGGTAGTGCCCATCATCGGAGAGCGCCAAACTCGTTGGGCCATTGCCAGTGGTCGATGGGCCAGTTCCCACAGGGATCGAAGATAGGATTAATCCGGTGGCGGGATCAATGGCTGCCACACTTCCAGGATTCCCCGGGCGTGAAGCGTAGAGTTTGCTTGAAACAGGGTCAAATACAAGGTCGTTAGTATCCAGGGTCAGCTTCCGCACCTCAGTAGCAGTATCGACTCCAGACCCACCGACAAAGCTTGTCAATTCTTCGATGGTGGTTATGGCTGTATGGCCATCGAATGCAGTGATATCTCTCAATCGAACAGGCCCAGTTCCAGCAGCAAGCCAGATGGTTTGAGCTTCAGTCGCTCTAATTACGCTCCGGTCCCTCGAAAGAGTGACCACCGTGGTAATTGTGGCTTCTACCATGATGGTATTGGGAAAGGTGCCAGCTGGTACCGTGACCGTTTCAATCCCCGTCACCCTTACTTCAGCTTTTAGAGATAAAGTGTCATTTTTTCCGTCTCGATCCAGGTCTAGGCCAAGATTTATCCCTTGCTTGTTGAAAGACTCGAACTTTGAGCCTTGTTGAAGAGGAAATCGTAGTTGAAGGTAGGGCCCGACATGGGCAGTCAGGAAATCCGTTGGATCATTATTCCCCCAGTTCGTAATGCCGACCGTATTTTTAACCAGGTACTCTTCACCTGCTTCTCCAGTCAATGGGTTGGAGTTGGTTTCTGCAGAAACAAGGGCAGTCGCTGCTCCAAAGATCTTCGTGCCACTTATGGTTCTCGTGTTGGCGTAGGTCACGGTGGGCTGACCGCTAATGGACTCGGAGCCTGAGTATTGCCATTGACTATTGGCGGCAAGCGGGAAATGGTTGCCGATATCTCCAGGACCTTCCGTTGTCTGACCAGCCCCCGCCGCAGCAGTAAGAAAGGCGACAAAGCCAAGATTTGCCATGGCAGCCCCTCGCACTGTGGTTACGGCCGCCTCTATTGTGCTGGCCCTTAGCTGCTTGGCTATTACCAGCACGTCGATGGCCCCAGCAATATCCACCAACTCTTGAACGGTGAAGCTATCTATCGTAGCACCGGGGTTGGCAATTAATTGCTCGGTAACCAGTCGCACGACGGTTTCAGATACAGGATCCAAATCCACCGTGGAGCTTACGACAAACGCCCGCATTTGGAGCGAGCTGTTCGTCACACGAATGATGAGATCATTAGAATACTGTACGCCTAGATTCGTTAGATTGAACGAGTACTGTCCCCCAGCGGTTTTTGTTGTGGCAAGGAGTGAAAAGTTCGAGGCATCGGCATTGTATCTGCCTAACTCAACAAGCGTTCCATCAGAGACTTCACTCGCGCCTGAGAGGGAAGCATATGCTGATGAGCTAAACAGGCTGGCAACACGATCCATGAATCCGAAAGGCTGGAAGAAAACAATCTGCCCATTTGGTGCTTGCACCGAGCCTGACACGATCGTGGGAGCAACTGCTCCACTACTTGTACTTCCTCCACCCCCACCGCCTCCACTACAGGAAGTCAGGCAGCATACGCATATGATCAGAGTAAGAAGTGCGCGAGAACGTCGCATTAGATCCGCACCCTCTGTGGTGTCGCAGATTATGCGGAGCGCACGTCAGAGCTCAACCCCTCCATTGGTAGGGGTCAACGGTTCGCTCATGAGACAAGGGGCAATCCACGCACGAAGAACATGAAAGCGAGTCTGCCACGTGCCGCGAAATAGCTCATCGGGCTTCGTTCCATTTCAGCATGAAATCCGTCTTCAGGCCACGACAAGTGCGTCCGCTTTCAAGAGGCTTTCGATAAATGGGTTCCGGTAAAACATACGCTGAAGCGGTGAGACAAGGCCTATAGTTTCTTGGGCCAGGACTTTCAGATCTCGCCTTTTCTCTCAGCCTGGTGCGTAGTGCGGGAGGTCTCGAACTACGCACGTCCAACAAGACGATTCTGCTTCTTCACCTTCTCAAGAGGGGGCAAGCAAACCCTCCTTCACTGCACGCGCCCAACGAGAGTCTTCAATTTTCCATACCTCTCTTAGAAAAAGTGGCCAAGGCTGCCCTTCACTGCGCGCATCGAGCGACCACCGTCTCATCGTGTGCCTTCTTTCTAGAACCCATTCTTCCTCAAAGCGGGATGACCAGGTCTCGCCTCGGACTGTGCGCGTTGCGCGAGCAATGAGGCGGACCTGGCCACTCCGCCCGTTTCTATTCATTTTGAATCGGAATATAGAGCGCGTTCCCCTGCCGATTGATCAGCAGGAGAGCAAGATCGGTTGGCCTAATCGGGTCGGCTAGTCGCTGAAATACAGCGAAGTTGGGAGTTGGCTGTCGATTGAGCTCCATCACAACATCGCCTGGCTGGAGACCGGACGATTCAGCCAGACTGCCTTCCTCGATGTCCGTCACCACCACCCCGGTCGAGACGGACAGATCCATCTGCCGGGCTAAGGGAGCAGTCACATCGTCGAAGACCACGCCGGCAAGGGGATGGGCCGTGGCGGCAGAGGTCGATGAGGTCTGGCTTTTTTTGGTCCGTTCACGCGGAGCCTCTTGTACAATCAATTCAGCCTGGTACGGCTTACTCTCACGCATGAGATCCAGCTTGTGCTTACTTCCGATCGTAGCAGCAGCGACGAGGTTTCGAAGATGGCCGCTGTCCATCACGTCGCGCCCATCGAATCGCACGACCACATCGCCCCGCTTGAGTCCGGCTCTCTCGGCGGACCCCTTCGTCTGCACATCGGTGACGATCGCGCCCTTCACATCGGGGAGACGAAATATTTTACCCAACAGGGGCGTGACATCTTGGGTCGAGGCGCCGAGGAACCCACGGACGACACGTCCGGTTTTGATCAAACTCTGCATGGCAGATCGGGCCATATTGCTCGGAATGGCGAAGCCGACACCGACGCTTCCACCTGTGGGACTGGCGATGGCGGTATTGATCCCCACCAATTCTCCATTGAGAGTCACCAAGGCCCCGCCGGAACTGCCGGGATTGATCGGCGCATCGGTTTGAATGAAATCTTCGAAGTCGGCGACACCGACATCGGCTCGACCGACGGCACTGACGATCCCGAACGTCACGCTACGACTCAATCCAAGCGGATTCCCGATCGCCAGCACAAACTCGCCGACAGCAAGGCTGCTCGAATCTCCCCACGTCACTACCGGCAGATTGTTCGCGTGAATCTTCACCACGGCCACGTCGGTCTTCGGATCGGTGGCCACCACTCGTCCTTTATATTGCCGCCGATCGGCGAGGATCACATCCACATCGACTGCATCGGCAATGACATGGTTGTTCGTAAGAATATATCCGTCAGATGACACAATGACGCCGGAGCCCTGACCATATTGCCGCCGCGCCGGTGCATCCTTGAACAATCCGAATGGAAGCGCTTCGTCGCTGAATCCTTGATCGCGGACCATGACCGTGGAGGCAATGCTGACGACAGCGGGGATGACTTTTGTCGCAGTCGCTTTGATTTGCGGTTGGAGTTCCGTCGCACCAGCCACAGAAATCGCTGGACTTCCGGCCAGGGCCGATCCACCGACGATCGAGCCTCCAAGACAGAACACGATCACGATTCGCGATATGAGACTGGGGCGAAGCAGCATAAAAAAACCGTTCTTTTCGTTTATTTGGTTGATTTGGTTTTTTGGTTGAACGGAATTAACCAGATAAACCAAATCAACCAAATAAACGAAACAAACCATGAACTAGGCGCTAGCCTAACATGCGTACGTAAAAGGCGCACTTACAATTCCACATGACGCAGCCGGAGGGCATTAGAAATGACGGATACCGAACTGAAGGTCATGGCGGCACTGGCAATCATGGGGCTCAGGAGGAGGCCCCAGAACGGATAGAGCAGGCCAGCCGCAATCGGCACCCCGATCACATTGTAGAGAAAAGCGAACAACAGATTTTGCCGAATATTCCGCATCGTGGCTTGGCTCAACCTTCGCGCGCGGAGCAGCCCGCGCAGATCTCCTTTGACCAGCGTGATGCCCGCGCTCTCAATAGCCGTATCCGTCCCAGTTCCCATGGCGATCCCGACATCGGCCAAGGCAAGGGCCGGGGCATCGTTGATCCCGTCTCCGGCCATTGCCACCACTCTACCTTGCGACTTGAGCTTGGCCACGATCTGACTCTTTTGATCCGGCAAAACTCCAGCCATGACCTCCTCAATGCCGAGTTGCCGAGCCACCGCATCAGCCGTATCGCGATGGTCTCCCGTCACCATGACGACGTGAATCCCTTCAGCCATAAGGGCCTTCACCGCGTCACGAGTGGAGACCTTGATCGGGTCTGCCACGCCGAGAATACCGGCAACCTGCTCATCGATGGCGACAAACAGTATCGTCTGCCCTTCGCGACGAAGCGAGGCCGCTTTGTCCTCAAACTGTGCGAAGCTTTGGCCGGCCACCCCGATGTCGGCTTGCAAGAACACAGAAGTCCCAATGGCGACGCGACGACCAGCGACTATCCCTGTGACACCCTTCCCCGTCACAGAATGGAACTTCTCGGCCGGGGCACTAACAACCCCTCGCGCCTCCGCTCCCGCTACCACTGCGACAGCCAACGGATGTTCACTGCTCCGTTCAAGACTTGCTGCGACGCGCAACAGATCTTCATCCAACCAGGGTTGCATCACCAGCACCGACAGTAGTTTCGGTTTACCCTCGGTCAGAGTCCCGGTCTTGTCGATCACGAGCGTATCCACCTTACCGAACACCTCCAACGCTTCAGCCTTCTTCACCAAGACACCGACCGTCGCTCCACGACCGGTCCCGACCATGATCGACATCGGCGTTGCCAATCCCAAGGCGCAAGGACAGGCAATGATCAGGACCGCCACGGCATTGACCAACGCATAGGCCAGTTTCGGCTCGGGTCCCCAGAGTGTCCAGGCCGCTGCAGTAATCAATGCGGCAGCCACAACGAGTGGGACAAAATAGGCCGCGGTTACATCGGCAAGACGCTGGATCGGCGCCCGGCTCCGTTGCGCTTCTCCGACCATCTGCACAATCCTGGCAAGCATCGTGTCTCGCCCGACTCGTTCGGCGACCATCACCATCCCGCCTGTGCCATTGATAGTGCCCCCGGTCACTCGCACCCCAACCGTTTTCTCAACCGGGATCGACTCACCCGTGATCATGGATTCATCCACAGAAGTCGTGCCTTCTTGAACCATCCCATCGACCGGCACTCGCTCTCCCGGCCTGACACGCAGTCGATGGCCCATTTGAATATGCTCGATCGGGACATCTTCTTCCCGTCCGTCAGACGTGATCAACCGAGCTGTCTTTGGTGCGAGGCGGAGCAAAGAACGAATGGCGGAGCTTGTCTGGCTGCGGGCCTTCAGTTCCAGGACTTGGCCAAGCATGACCAGCACCGTAATGATGGCCGCAGCTTCGAAATAGACCGCAACCGAGCCGTCATGTAATTTGAATGAACCGGGAAGCAGCGTCGGCGCAAGGGTAGCCAGAGCACTGTATCCATAGGCCGCTCCGGTTCCCATCGCAATGAGTGTGAACATGTTGGGAGCCCGGTTTACCACCGAAATCCAGCCTCGCTGGAAAAACGGCCAGCCGCCCCAGAGCACCACCGGAGTCGCCAGCAGCCATTGCACCCAGTTCTTCATCGAACCACCGAGGGCTTGTGGAAGGGACAGGCCGGGAATCATGTCAGCCATGGCCAGGAGCATCACCAAGAGGGAAGGCCCAAGACAGACCCAAAACCGTCTGGTCATATCCTCCAGCTCGGGATTTCCTTCATCTTCGAGCGAGATCACTTTTGGTTCCAGCGCCATCCCGCAAATCCGGCAAGCTCCCGGCTGGGTTTCAAGCACCTCCGGATCCATCGGACAGATGTACTCAACCGCCCCACCGGAGGGAACAGGCATCTCTCGGGGCGCTCGCTGTTCAGGAGGAGTCAGATAGTAGAGCGGCTCAGCGCGAAACTTAGCCAGACAACTCATCGCACAGAAGTAGTAGGTCTTGCCTTGATACTCAGAGGAACCGGCCGCCGTGGCCTGCTGTACCGTCATGCCGCAGACGGGATCGATCGCCGAAGCTCCCATCGAAGCAGGAGCTGGCTGCATCATCGGAAGGGGTCTTCTTGTGGTCGGCTTAGGGGAACTCACCAACTGTGGCTGCAACGCCCGTTCTGGGTCGGCCTTGAATCGTTCCAGGCAGGAGAGGCCGCAAAAATAATAGCGCTGGCCCCGATGTTCGTGACTTCCGGCTGCCGTAGCCGGCTCGACCGTCATTCCACAGATCGGATCGATCGCCATCACGACACCGTGAGGCGTGAAGCGTGAAACGTGAAGCGCACAGGGCAAGCATGGATCACCGACGATACATTGGCTTGAGCGGACATTGCACACCTGTTTCTGCGAATGTTCTCGACCATTTCTCGCCTGTCCTGCCAGTCTCGCTCGCCCCGCGCCTTACCCATCACTTCTTGGCATCTGCATCCAAAATACTCTGGATAATCAGCTTGAGATTCTCTGGATCGATGGACACCGCTTTAATGTTCCCATCGATGAGCACAGTTGGAGTCGACTGGACATTAATCCGTTCACCCCACTTGCGCCCCTCCTCGAATACTTTGGCCGGCTTCCCGCTGGCCATTCCGTCTTCAAACGCTTTCGGATCGAGTCCGACCTCTTTGATCAGGACTTCCCGTAGCGAACGATCCAACACTCCCGTGATTTTATCTGTATGGATGGTGCGAAAGAGGACCTTTTTCATTTCATTCCCCTTTCCCATCATCTTGGCCTGCTCATACATATCGAACGGTGTCGGGAGCTTCCCCTGTATCACCGGAAATCCCACCATCGTGGCCTCAAGCTTGTTTCCAAACTCTTTCTGTAACAGCACAAGACCTTCTCCATCGAACCGGTGACAATGGGGGCAATAGAAATCGGCAAACTCAATCAACTTCACTTTGCCAAGGGTATGGGTGGACACCTCCCCATTGAGAACTTCGAACTTGCCCTTCAAATCAAGGGGCAGGGCAACGGCTGGTGAGCCCCACAAAACGACGATACTCCATACCACCGCACAGGCCGCCAAGACCCATCGCGCACCCTGTCTATTCATCATATCCACTCCTTTGTTGGATCGACGCTGCCGTTCATTATATCGAATGTGCTGAGAACTTACTCCTGACTCTTTGTGTTAGACTTGTCGCCATGTCGGCACGTACGCTGCTCTCCATCGTCGCCCTGCTCGTCATGCTCACAGGGGGCTGCGCCTCGATGCAAGAGGCGGGGGACGGCTCGGACGCACAGGCGCTGACATTCCAGCAAGTAAAGACGGCGCCGGACTCCGTGAAGGGTCAAGCGGCGGTCTTCGGCGGCAATGTCTTATCGGGCCGACGGCTGAAAGACGGCACGAGAATCGAAATCTTGCAACTACCGCTCGATCGATCGATGCGGCCTGGGTACGACTTGACCCAATCGCAAGGCCGCTTCATCGCCTTCCAGCGAGAATTCCTCGATCCCGCCACCCTCCCACCAGGGACCAGAGTGACCGTGACCGGCGAAATCGCCGGTTCCACCACGTTACCCTTGGATGAAACCGACTATACCTATCCCGTCATCAATATCAAACAACTACGTGTTTGGAACAAATCGGAAGACGCGGCCCCCCGTATCCGCCCCTATATGGGACCAGGTCCCTATTGGGGGCCGTATTGGAGTCCTTACTGGCGGCCTTGGCCCTACTGGTGATAGCAGGATGCTGAAAAATCCCGCCAGCTTCATTCTCCCCTCGAAAGCATCCTCAACGTAGCCCAGAGGCTACGCCTCCGGTGCTTTCATCGTCTGCGGCCTTGCTGGACGGTCTTTTTGAGCATCCTGTACACAGCGCTCCTGTTGCCCAAAACATACGGACCATCAAACGACTGTTCTGCCAAGTTTGGTTTTGCCTATCTACCAAAAATAGCAATGCCTCGGCTCCATTCGGACCTCCGAGGCATTTAGGCGACCTCCTCAACGGCCAATGGTTTCGTCGATAGCGCCTCACCTCTTCATCCTACACACAGAATCGTTACCGACCTCCGGAGCCGACGATTCGCTCGACACGATCGTCGCGCCCGCCGAGGTCAAGGTAGGTGCGATATTGCACCAGGGCTTTGGGAAGGTCTTTTCGATGCAACTCATAGAAGACCCCCAAGTTGTAGTGCCCTTCGGCATATTCCGGCTTCAACTCCACGGCCCGCTCATACGAATGCTCCGCCTCTTCAAGCCTATTCAGACCAGTGTAGATCACACCCAGATTCATATGAGCTTCGGCATACTCAGGGCGGTACCGCAAGACTTCTAAAAACTCCCGCTCCGCTTCTATCGGCCGGTCTTGACTCCGATGAATGAATGCGAGGTTATAGTGCGCGTCCACTAACGAGGGCTTCGCCGCGATGGCCTGCCTATAGGAATGGGCTGCTTCCGCGAGATCGTTGTTCTTTTCCGCCATACGTCCGGCTAGGTACCAGGCATCGGCATTCTTGGGATCGAGTTTGAGCAACCGGCCCACCGTCTCTCGTGCGCCGGGACTGTCTCCTTGCACCTCGTAGAGCAGTGCGAGATTGTAGAGGGCACCATGGTGGCTCGGATAGACAGTTAACAATGATCGGTAGGCCCTGGTGGCTGCAGCGACATCGCGACGTTGCTCGTACAACCTGGCTAAATCGAAGTATGAATCGGCATGTTTTGGATCGATCTCGGTCGCCCGTTTGAGAGCCTGTTCCGCTTCGGCCGATTTTCCTCGGATCAGATAAACCTCGGCCAGATCGTTCAAGGCGTCGGGATAGGCCGGCTTCAGCTTGAGCGCCTGGAGGAAAGCATCGACAGCCTGGGTCGCCTTCCTCTCCTTGAACGCGATCATGCCAAGCAGGTGATGCGCTTCCGCGAACGAGGGATTCAATTCGATGGCTTTCCTCACAGCATCGGATGCAGCAGCAAGATCGCCTTTTCGCAGCAGCGTAGCGCCCCGCTCATACTGACGTTGCGCGGCATCCGGCTGCTCAGCTGCCTTCGAGACCAAGACAAGGGGGGAAACTACAGTGAGGCACAGGGAGAAGAGCAGGATGGCGTTATGCTGGAGAAGGCGATTCATGGTCAGCCCGTCTTGTTCATTTGGTTTATCTGGTTGATTTGGCTCATCCGGTTGATTTCGTTTAACCGAAAACCAGACAGACCAACAAACCAAACAAACCAGATCAACCAGTTATGCCCGCAACAGTCGAGCAAACTATAGACGGCAGCCACCGTGAAAGCAACGATGCGCGCAGGGTCAGGATAGTCGAGCGGACGGGCGAGACGGGGAGAGGTCTGTTTGGTCTATCCAGTCTCTCTGGTGTCTTTAGTTATCCGATTCTGCCAACCAGACAGACCAGACAGACCGAATAGACCAGATAGGCAAGAGCCCTGCAAGGGAGTATGGGACTGGAGGGATGGGACGCAGTAGAGGCAATCTGGCGAGAGCGTCAGGCACAAGGTCAAACAATGACCGCGGTGTGATTCCTCAATAGTCATGCCTGACCCGCCTTTATCCTTCTTATGCAAATCGGGCTGTTGCAAGAAAATCACGTTGACCTGTGATGCGCTACGCACTACACTGAAAGAATGATAGGGAGTTTCAAGCACCGGGGACTGAAAAGGTTTTTCGAGGAGGATGATCCCCGGAAGCTGCCGCCTGATATGGTGGACCGGATCAGGGCTATTCTGGCGCGGTTGCACCAAGCGGAAGCAATTGAGGACATGAACGTCCATTCCTACAGGCTTCATCCGTTGAAGGGAAGCCGGAAAGGGGAATGGGGCGTCACGGTGAGGGCCAACCGGCGCGTGACCTTTCGGTTTGAGGAAGGGTACGCGCTTGATGTGAATTTAGAGGATTACCATTGAAAAGGAGAAGGCTATGAAGGCTTTGAAGGCTTTGAAAATGAAGAACCCACCGCATCCTGGATTTTCGGTGCGCGTAGACTGTCTGGAGCCGCATGGATTGAGCGTGACCGAAGGAGCCAAGGTGCTTGGCGTGTCGCGGTCTGCGTTGAGTCATCTGGTGAACGAGAATGCAGACCTGTCTTGGGATATGGCTATTCGCATAGCCAAGGCGTTTGGCAGTACGCCGGACGGATGGATGCGGTTGCAGTTTCAGTATGATGCGGCCCAGGTGAAAGAACGGGCCAAAAAAATCAAGGTGAAGGCGTTTGCGGATGTAGTTCATGCGTGAGGGGGACTGACGACAGAAACCCCTTGTCTTCAGCATTGTCCACTGCGCGCGTCCAACGAGGGGAGTCTTCGGCCGCGCGTTTCACGAGCACAGAGGCCATGCCAGTTGCCTCGCCATCCGCTTCTGAGATCGCGAATTACGCGAGCACGGGATACCACCCGGCAAACTGCGAAAAGAGGATTGTGCCTGACAAAACTTCGACGGCTCGCATGTCAGGCTTAACAAGAAAACGCTCCTGCAGGATGCTCAAAATGGCATCCCAGCAAAGCCGCAGCGAGCGAAGAGGTGAGGCGTACGCTTCAGTACGTTGAACCTCTGAGCGACGCGAGAACGAAGCTGGCGGACTTTTTCAGCAACCTGCAAGGAGCCTGTCCGACATTGCCTTCGTGACGAGGCGAAGGAGATGCGGCCAGATGCGAGGCCGCAGGCCCCGAGAAACCGGAGGCGTATTCACTGGAATACGTTGAGGATTTGTCGGGGCCGAGAACGACGCAGATGGTGCAGATCATTCGCCGCAGTAGAACGGTTATGTCGGACAGGCTCCTAAGAACGTCGATTGGAACCAGTAATAGCCTGTTTGAACACTGTGCGGAGGCCGAAGTACGCGATGGAGTCTTTGAGGTTGGAATAGAGCCGCTTAAAGGTTCCCATATCGGGGTCGGTGACATACTCCATCGTGAGGGCGATCCGTTCTTCCCCCTCGCCGAGCGGAGTCACTGCATGCCAGAGCTTATCTCCATTGAAAATGACAAGATCACCCGGTTGTGTAATCAGCTCAAGATGCTTGGGAGCTTTCACAGGATCGTCCTTGAACAGTTCGCAAACCAGCTTACATTGCGTAGACCGATCCACCAACCCCATGAGAATGGTATAGCGAGCCCCCTTGTAATAGGACGTGTCATAGTGAAACCCGATATGATCTCCCGGCTCCGTATAGTAGTAGAGGGCGCAGGAATGGGGGTCGTTCTCAGGGCACAGGCTAAGCTTAGCCCGCACCAAACGGCTTAAGAATTCGATGAAGGCTTCGGATCGATAGAGATCGAGAAACCGCGGGGCCTTTTCTATCACCGTATAGTAACTCACACTCCCGCCCTTCTTGTGGCCGGGAATAAAATTACGATTCAGGTCCCCCTTCACCCCCTGCGCCTGAGGAACGAGATGTTCCTCCACCACCGATCGAGGAAGAAACTGCGGTATGACGAGGAACTCATTCTGCTCCCAATAGTCATGCGAGAGCCGGTCAAGATCCAATTGCTTGACCGCATCATCAACCCTGTCGACGAAGGAACCAACCATGGACTGATTCATAGGCTCACCTTTTCCTCATTCGCCTGGCAGGATGCTGAAAAATCCGCCAGCTTGTCTTGTTCATTTGGTTCATCTGGTTTTTTCGGTTAGACGAAACTAACCAGATGAACCAAATAAACAAAACGAACCGGATCAACCCTCCCGCATCCCGTCCACACTCACTGCGGAATACTGAACACCGGAGCCTTCATCACTGCCACATCGGCCGGCAACTTCAGATCGAACACCGAGTTGCTGAGGCCTATGTTGGATTGGAGCGAAGAAAATTCAAAACTCGCGACATTGCCGCTGACTTCGTAGAGAGAAATCGTCCGAATGAAATAGGTCTTGGGAAACACTTCCAGCACGATCCGTTGTAACGATCTTCCCGCCTCGCCATCACGCGACTTGGGCAGGAGGGTCAGTAGCCGGATTCCCCCGACGCCACGTCCCTTTCCCGGCGTCGGCTCAATGACGAACGACTCCTCCAGCGTAGCAGCCCCGAGCAAGAGTTCCAATGGGGCTTTGGAGGCCGCCATTTGCGTCAGCTTTCCGACCAACACTTGTTTATGCTCCGGCACATAGACCTTGATATCGTCTCGATTGACATAGATGTCTTCGATCGACGGGTCGAGATAGTTCCAGCGTAACCGGCCCGGCTTCTTGATATAGACCTTCCCCGTGGACGTGATCGGCCGTTCGAACCCCTCGATCGTGGTCTTCTGCGTAAAGTCCGCCTGGAGATCTTTGGTTTTCTCATACCGCGCCTGGAGCTGCCTGACCACCTCCCGCACCTCCCCCGACGCTTTCTCACTATCCTCATCCCCGAAAGCAAAGGATGGAACCAGCAACAGGAGTCCAAAGAACAACGCGGGAAGTACCGATAAGATTGCCTTGCTCTTAATTTTATCCAACGCGTACAACCTCATCAGGAGCATGTCCCTCACTGTAACTCTCTTGCATGGAGCGGGCAGGGGAGGTGTCATTGCGCGCATCGAACGAGCACAGTTTCATCGTGCGCGTTCTGCGAGCACAGCAATGCCCCTCCGCTCCCCTCACACCTCCTCAGCGCTGAGGAACGGCGCTGGCGCGAGAACCGACATACACACGAGCCGGTCCCACCATCACCGGGCCTAATGGGGTCGCTGAGGTGCTCCCTACTGCGCGTGTCCAACGAGGGTCTTCCGAGACAGCGCGTTGCACGAGCAAGGAGAGCGCCTTAGCGACCCCATACCATCTCATGCTTCTTCTCCTGCTCCTACCGGCCCTCGCCGTCCAACCACCTCTCTCCGTCCATCGCGGCCAGCAGCGCCGACAACGCCATCTGCCTCCATTTGCTCGATCATCCGGGCTGCCCGAGGATACCCCACCCGCAGCCGTCGCTGAATCAACGATGCAGACGCCTGTCCGGTCGTCAGCACGAGTTCTTTCGCCTGTTCGTACACCTCGTCCAACGCCTCTTCCTCTTTTGCCTCTTCCTGCTTCAAGGCGATCTGCAGTTCCTGATTATAGGCAGGTCTGGCTTGATCCTTCACAAACTCGACCACGCGGCGGACATCGTCGTCCGAGACAAACGACCCGTGCCCCCGCATGAGGCGCCCGGTCCCAGAGGCCAGATAGAGCATGTCCCCACGACCCAGGAGCGCTTCCGCGCCGTTGGCATCCAGAATGGTGCGCGAATCGGTCTTCGACGAGACTTGAAATGCGATGCGGGCCGGGAAGTTCGCCTTAATCAAACCGGTCAACACATCGACCGACGGACGCTGGGTCGCCAGCACGAGATGGATGCCTGACGCACGGGCCATTTGCGCTAAACGCGCAATCTTGTCTTCCACTTCCTTCGGTGCCACCATCATCAGATCCGCCAACTCATCGATCATCACGACGATATAGGGCAAGGGTTCCGGTGGAGTCGGCGGCGGCAAGAACGATCCGGGACTGCCATCCTGAAGTGTCGTTTCTCCGGCAGAGAGCCGCTCCTCTTCAGGTAGAAACTGGATGGGCAATTCCGGCTGCTCCAACTTGGCCGCCGAGTCTACCTCGGACACCCCCTGCCCTCCTGAAACCTTTCGATTGTAGGCATCGATATTTCTCACTCCCGCCTCGGCAAGCAATTTGTAGCGCCGCTCCATTTCCGCGACGACCCAACTGAGTCCGCGAGCCGCTGATTTTGGGTCGGTAATGACCGGACGCAGCAGATGGGGAATGCCGTCGTACGTTTGAAATTCGAGCATCTTGGGGTCGATCAGGAGCAGCTTGACCTCATTGGGTCGAGCCGAAAACAGCAGGCTCAGCAGCATCGTATTGAGGCTGACACTTTTCCCTGCCCCTGTGGCGCCGGCAACCAGCAAATGCGGCATCGTTTTCAGATCGGCAATCAGAGGGGCTCCGAAAATGTCCTTCCCCAAGGCCAAGCTGAGCTTCGATCTGGCGCGTGAAAATGCGTCGCTGGTCATCACTTCTTTCATGGACACAGTCTCGCGATAGAGGTTCGGCACCTCAATCCCTACAACCGACTTTCCTGGAATCGGCGCGACAATCCGGAGGCTGATCGCCTTCAGCGCCAAGGCCAAATCGTCGGCCAGGTTCACAATGCGCGCAACCTTGGTTCCAGACGCCGGCTCGAACTCGTACATCGTCACAACCGGCCCGGGACGAACCTCCGTGACTTTCCCGGCGATGCCAAAACTGAGCAGGGCACGAGTCAGGACATCCGATTGCGCCTTGATTTCCTCTTCCGTCACACGTCCGAGCGGGCCTGAAGGTTCACTCAAGAGCAGGGCCGGATCCGGCAAGATATAGTCTCCCGCCTTGGCCTGAGCGACAACGATCTGCGGCTCCGGCTCTGATTCGACCGGCTCAACCGGTTCGAAAGCCGGTTGGCGCGACGGCTGAATGACCGGCCAATCCAATTCCGGCTCCCCAGCCGCCTCAGGCAGCGCCTCTTCAATGACCGCACGGATAGATTTCGACGATCTCTGTTTGGTTTTCCGAAGGGGTTCAGAAACGGATTCTTCCACCGGTCGGTCAGGCATCAAGGCACGGGCCCTGTTGAACATCCAATTGCCTAAACCGGGAATCCGCTGAGCGATCGCCGCCAGAGAAAGGGATGTCGTGAAGAGGAGCGACACCAGGAATCCCGCAATGATCAAAATGTGGGCGCCGGTACTCGCAAAATAGATGCGTAAGCTCTCGGCCATTATTCGCCCGAAGACGCCTCCCGCCATGCCTCGATAAATCAGGCCGCTAGAAACAGTCGGCACCCCCGTGACTTCGAGATGGAGAAAGCCCGCGAGAAACAGCAATGCCGCCAGAGAGGCCCCGGCGTTTCTCAGACGGATCGACAGGTTGTCCTGCGTAAAACAGCGGGCACCCATGAGGCCAAGGAGGACCGGAAACATATAGCCTGCCGCACCGATCGACCAGAAAATGGTAGACGCAAAAAATGCCCCGACCGAACCGATGAGGTTTCTGGATGGAGACGTCGCAGAGGTCCCGGTTTTGAGTTCCCCCGACACAAAGGACAGCAGACTGAGAAGCGTCAAGAGCGCCAACGCGATCAGGACGACTCCGATCACTTCTCGTTTGATATGGGATGGGGGGGACGCGGCACCGCGGGCCTCGCCCCGCTTGGCCGAAGTGGTGACAGCCATGAGCGCGATGCTAGCACAGGGAATCGATCAATTCAAACGATCAGCCGAGCGATCATCCGATGGGACAAGGTGTTTTTCTCACTCGGCACACAACTCCGTCTTCCACCCCTGCCAGTTCAGGCTCAATATCAAACCAACCAATCCATCTGGGCGACAAACTTTGCGTTGACCAGCCCATTATGTCCATTGTATGATTTTGTCATACAGTGAGGTGATCTATGAAACGTGGGCGTGTTCCCGTAACCCTGTCGGTCCCTTCAGAGTTGGCCACCAAGTTTGAGAAGCTTGCCAAAGCTGAGGCAAAGAACAAGAGTCAGCTCTTCCGAGAAATGGTGTCTGTCTACGAACAGCGCCGCCGGGAGAATGAGTTTTTGGCGCTGCAGCGATATGGCGCAAAGCAGGCTCGAAAGAAGAGCGTCTTAACGGAAGCCGACGTTGAGGCCCTCGTATTTCAGGGCCGTTGACCGTGCGGGTGGTATTCGATACCAACATCTATGTGTCGGCCTTCGCCATTCCAGGTGGCCAAGCAGAAGACGCATACCTTGGCGCGATTCACGATCGTTTCGAGCTCTTCACCTCTGTGCCCATCCTCACCGAGACGGCCACTGTTCTCCAAAATAAATTTGAATGGTCTGAAGAAAAAGCCCGGACATTGGTACAGGCAATCAGCCATGTCGCCACTGTCGTTGCGGGCGGCACTCGCCTCCGAGTGGTACGCGATGAACCTGACAACCGTATTCTCGAATGCGCCGTAAAAGCCCAGGCAGACTTCATCGTCACAGGCGACCGACAGCTGCTGGCTCTGATGCAATATGAACGGGTTAAAATTCTTCGGCTAGCAGATTTCTTGAGGCTGCTTGCCGCTCAGAAGGAAATGACGGATTGAGAGAGAGGATGCCCCTCCCTACTGAGAAAACTGAGCCAGGATCTCTTCCATCTCCTCAGCATATTCAAATCCAGAGAATAGACTTGCAAAAGAAGCGGCAGTTTAGGTGCGAGATGATCTGCTGAGAAAGCTCCCGAAACGGAATTCGAACAATTTACCTGAAGTATCGAAAGCGCACTGCGAGCTGCTCGAACCATCTAACATAACTTTGCTAGTGCAGTGCGTCAGAAATGGCTTTACACACCATTCGTGCTGAGCCTGTCGAAGCATGAACGGAAACCATCGGAACCATGAGCCCTTCGACAAGCTCAGGGCGAACAGGATATGTCAAGAAGCGTAAGACGCACTACACTAGCTTCCTATGCTGAAGATGGTATCCGGCGGGTCAACTCGATGAGCTGGGCGACTGAGAGGATTTCAGCACGGGCGGGTAGAGAGAGGTTGAGTGAGTTCAATGCTTCCGTTACTGACTTCTGATCGTATCCTTCGTCCTTGAGTGAGTTGACGAGCGTCTTGCGCCGGTGAGCGAAGGAGGCTTTCACCAGCGCGGCGAACTTTGGTTCTTCCTCGGAGCTTAGTGCTCTCCGAGTTTTTGTTCGCAACAAGACCACCGCAGAACCAACATCCGGCCTGGGCCTGAAGCATTGTGCCGAGACGCGGAAGGCTTTAGTGATCTCTGCCGCGTACTGCGCCATGACCGAGAGCACCCCATAATCTGACCCTCCAGGCTTGGCCACCAATCGATCTGCCACTTCATTTTGAAGCATGAGGACCATACGAGGGAAGCGATCACGCTGATCGAGCAACCTGAAGAGCAACGGCGTCGAAATATAGTAGGGCAGATTGGCAACGACAACCGTGCCCATCGGCAGGATCTCGACCGGATAGGTCAGCGCGTCTTCACAGACCAGCTCAACATTTGGGAGTTCCGCCTGCCTGGTTTCGAGATAGGTATGCAGCCGTGGATCCACTTCGACCGCTGTGACACGACCGGCCGCACGGGACAGCGCCTCTGTCAAGATACCGCGGCCCGGACCGATTTCCAGCACATAGTCGCTGGAGGCTAGTCCTGCCAACGAAACGATTTTGCGCACGATGTTGGGATCGATCAGAAAATTTTGGCCGAGCCGTTTGATGGGCGGAGGGAAGTCGGGGATCGGCACCGGTCAATTCCCGCCGGAAGGAGGAGGAGAGGGTTGTAGCTGCTGTTTCGCCAGATCGGCCAGCGGAGCTCTGAAATAGTCGATGAGATCGGTAAACTCCTCGACCAGATCGTTGGTAAAAGAAGGCCCCGGTTGCAGGGCCGCAAACTTCTGCCCTTCTTTCTGGCCCACAGACTCACTGATAAGCGCGATGGTTCTGGCTCTCCACTTCATCACCCGTTCAGTTCCAGAGGCAATATTGAGCGTTTCTATGGTGTCCTGAAAAATCTGGTCCAATTCCTTCAATTGCTTCTGAAGCATGTCACTTGCCGCGCCCGATTGATTGGTCATCGATAGGTCCTGTTGATCTGGTTTGGTTGGTTCATCTGGTTTATTTAGTTTATTTGGTTTTTTGGTTTGTTTAGTTGAGGTTTCTGACAACCAAACAAACAAAACAAACCAACCCTCTCAACATCTTTTGGCCAACGTGGCAGCCAGCTTCACTGCCTCAATCAAACTGCCAGGGTCTGCAATGCCCTTCCCCACGATATCGAACGCAGTTCCGTGATCCACCGAGGTACGAATGATCGGCAATCCCACCGTCAGATTCACGCAGGTACCGAATGCGACAAGCTTCAAGGGAATGAGCCCCTGATCGTGGTACAAAGCCACCACCGCGTCGTACTCCCCCCTCGCGGCCTTGCCAAATAGCGTATCGGCCGACAGGGGATCGCTGGCACGAATACCCTGGGCCTGTGCCGCACGAGCAGCCGGGAGAATGACCCGCGCCTCTTCGTCTCCGAACAGTCCATGTTCGCCTGCATGGGGGTTCAACGCGGCGACACCGACTCTCGGTTTCTTAACCCCAAACAGATTCCTCAAGGCCAGATGGGCCAGTCTGATAGCTTTTTCGATCTTGGCCTGGGTGAGAAGCGACGGTAAGTCCTTGATCGCAACGTGGGTCGTCACAAACATGATTCGGAGCGGTCCGCCGATAATCATCATGCCGGATTCTTCCGTCTTAGTCAGGTCTGCCAGCAGTTCCGTATGGCCGGGGAAATGACAGCCTGCCATGTTGATCGCTTCTTTGTTGATCGGGGCAGTGACCATACCGTCGATGCAGCCAAGCTGTGCCAGCTCCACAGCTTTCTTAATAAACAGCACGGACGCAGCACCAGTTTCAGCCGCTGCAACTCCACGCGAGAACCGCCCAAGGGGATGGTCGAGCGGGTCCAGCACAGCGAGAACGTTTGGCCGTGGAGGCATGGGCTCGTGATCCTCCACACGAACGACGCTCAACTTGAGCTTCAGACTCTTGACCGTCTGCTGCATCACCGGAAACGAGCCGATAACCAGCGGGCGACAGAGACGATGCAAGGCTCTGCCTGCCAGGACCTTCGCAATCACCTCCGGGCCGATCCCAGCCGGATCGCCCATCGTGATTCCAAGAAGCGGGCGCGTCTCGCGCCCGTGTTTATTTGGTTTATTTTGTTCATTTGGTTTGTTTGGTTGTGTCTTCATTGATCTGCTCCCATTGAAACCAAACAAACTAAACAAACCAGACAAACCAAATAACTATTGTTAAACCGCTCACCAACCATAGAGATACACCGCATATCCTATATAAAGGAAGGCGCTGCAGCCTAGCAACCAGGGTCGCCAGAGACCACCCCACGCAGCCTGTGCCAACAAGAAGGTAGAGGCCGTCACTGCAAGCACCATGGTAATGAGCGGCGTCGGCGCCAGTACCCACTCTGTCCCCAGGAGCCCGATCGCAACGGGAATGGTACCCTGAAAGACCATCGCACCCGTGACGTTCCCAACCGCCAAGCGATCCTTCTTTCGATAGAGCCAGAGAAAACTATTCGACATCTCGGGCAACTCGGTCGCCAAGGGTGCGATGAGGAGGGCCAGGATCAATGGAGAAATCGACAAGGCTCCCGCAATCGTTTCTGCTGCGAGCACGAAGAGATGCGCGCCGAGCGCGAGACCGGCCAAGCCAATGACCGCTTGAAGGCCGATGATGCCAAACGACGGAATGGCGGATTTTTTCGCAAAGAACAACGGGTCAAGCCCACCCTCGCTCCCCTCCTCATCCGTCTGGCTGAACTTCACCTTGACGTAGTAGAGGTAGAGCCCCATCAAGCCGACGGCGGCTATCGCATGCACCAGCCGAGACGGAATAAAGACACAGGCCAGCGCTACGCTGTAGGCAACCACAAAGAAAGAAAGATCGCCCTTCACATCGCGATAGTTCAAGTGGAAGACGGCGGTTCGCTTTCTAAGCCCGGCATAGACCACCAGTAAGATGGCCAAGATGGGAATCACCAATGTGCTGAGCATGAAGGGAGCGCCGAGAATCGCGCCCAACCCCACTTCCACTTCAGCCTGGCTAGCCCCAAAAAAAATAGCGATGATGGGAATCGACGTTTCAGGCAGCGTGGTCCCGATGGCGGCCAACACACCGCCGACCGCGCCTTCGGACAGATTGAAACGCTTGCCCACCCATTCGATGGCGTTGGTAAAAAGTGTGCAGGCGCCCAACGTCACTGCGACGGAAACGAGGAAAAGGAGGCTGTAGAGGAGGACCGTCACGCGCGCCGATAAGCGCCACGCGCTTCTTCCATCACATCGTTGAGGGGACGGCCCGTTCGCTCGGCAATTCGCTTGCAGTCGAGATATTCCGGAGCCGCTTTGGCCGCCGTCTTGCTCACATCGGCGATCTTGATCCGGACGACTCCCCCACGCACCTTCACCGAAACGAAACGCCGGGGAAGAATCTGTCTCGTCACCTCACGGACCCGGACTCCCAACGATGTCGTTTCCTGAAACAAGACGTCCAGAATCTCATCCAGCTGAGCCGGAGGCGCAAGGCAGGTCAACACAATGCCTGGTCGTCCACGTTTCATGATGACCGGCGCGAGCGCAACATCCAGCGCCCCACAGGAGAATAACTGTTCCATCACATACTCGTACATTTGTGGATTCACATCGTCGAGGTTGGTTTCGAGCTGCAATATAGTATCCTGTTCGCGCACTCCTCGGGATGAGGGCTTCGCAAGCAACACACGCAAGGCGTTCGGCCAGTCTGCGGGGTCAGCATCGCCCGCTCCATAGCCAATGCCGGTCGGCATCATCACCGGCATGGAGCCGAACTCCGATGTCAGCGTGCGCAACAATGCCATGCCGGTCGGTGTTGTGAGTTCCCGGGCAGGGCCTGCACTATATATGGGAATCCCTTTCGCCAGAATGGCGACCGCCGGACCTGGCACAGGCAGAATTCCGTGGGCCGATTGCAGCGTCCCAGCCCCCACATTCACAGGGGAGGCCGTCACACGAGTCACGCCCAACAGATCGCAGCACATCAAGCCGCCGACAATGTCGACAAATGAATCCAGGACCCCCACTTCATGGAAATGGACATGATTCTTGGCCACACGATGGGCGTGCCCTTCCGCTTCGGCCAATCGATCGAACACCGACCGGCTTTGTTGCTTGATCTTATCGGGAATTCGACTGGCAGAGAGGATCGTGTGGATCCGATGAAGCGAGAGAGGCTTGCGCAACCCTGACGTAATCACGACATCTACTTTCGTAGCATGGATCGCCCCTCGTTGCACCCGCCGTTTCCGGAGCGTGACTCCTGAAAGTCGAAGCCGTTTTAGCCCGCTCACCAAGCCGGCAAACGGAACCCCCACATCCACAAGCGCTCCGAGGATCATGTCGCCGCTGATACCGGAATAACAGTCGAAATGCAGATGCGCGCCCATGGTGTCCTTTCTCTACCTATTCGAACCGCACCCATCTTACCCAAGGCAAGGGCGAACGGCAATGATCGTGACGCAGGAGGTCTGTCTGGTCTATTTGGTTTGTCTTGTTTGTTTAGTTGATTTGGTTCGAAGAACGAAAGTAACCCAATGAACCAACCAAATAAACCAAACAAACTAAATGAACCAGATCAACCGGTCTCACTCGCCTCGCCGGCTCGGAACATTGACAGCCTCCTAACGCTGTGTTATCCCACTGCACTCGCGAACCGCTGCGAGCGAATAAGACTGAGGTTAAGGTTGCGGGGGATAAGAATGTTTGAGGTTGGAGGTTGGAAGCCGTGAACGATGTCCTTACTTCAAACCTCAAGCCTCGCTCCTCAGGCCTCTAACCTCAAACCATCTCAGCCTAAACATCAACCTTGCCATAGCCTGGTACCGCACAGACTCCTATGACGATCTGCCGATCCATGGTCACATCTCGTTCAGAGTTCTTTGGATTGTGGAGTGGTCGGATCGCTTGGCTCCTGTTCTGCGCCCTGCTACTGGTCTGGACTCCGCTTGAGGCCTCGGCAAAATCGAAACCTCCTCGGGCTCCGCGTCCGGAACCGGAACTCAAAATTCTGGAGGTGAAGGTCTCTCCCAATCCCTATACGGCCTCGTCCGGCTCGTTGGAATTCGCGGCTTTAGTCAAGCTGCCCAAGGAGCTAAATGGCGCAACGCTGCTGGAAGTCTCCTCCTTCATTACCTCGCCGTCGAAAAACTCACTCCGTTTTCTGACGACGCGTACTGCGCTGAGACCTCACACCGCCTCGACCGACGGCGCCGCTCCGCCACAAGTCTCCGTCCTCTTGACGTGGGATGGGTTGGACCAAAAGAAAACCCCATCCGGGGCAGGAATCTATCAATTCGAGGTGAAAGCCAAGTTGCTGGCCAACGGCGAGAAGGGCCCCAGAACACAGATGGTGGCTTGGCCGAAACGGGGCACGATAGAAGTGAAATGATGCGCCCGTGAGGGGTAAGGAGTGAGGCGTCAGGGGTAGGAAGAAGGTTCATCCCGCAGGATGCTCAAAATGGCATCCCAGCAAGGCCGCAGGCGAGTCGAAGCCGGAGGCGTACCCTCAGGGGTACGTTGAGGATTTCGACGAGCCGAGAACGAAGCTGGAGGCCATTTTCAGCATCCTGCTAACGTGTTAATCCGGTGGGCAAGACAGCCGGCCCCAAACCCGTTGTCAATGTTCATCACACCGACCCCCGCCGCACAAGAATTCAACATCGTCAACAGTGCGGCCAATCCACCGAAACTCGCGCCGTAGCCTTGACTCGTCGGCACCGCCACGACCGGACAGGGCACCAACCCGCCGACCACGCTTGGTAAGACTCCATCCATCCCTGCGACCACCACGACCACCCGGGCATTCATGAGTCGACTCTGACGCTCCAGCAACCGATGAATGCCGGCTACCCCCACATCATAGAGCGTCTCGACCCGACTCCCCATCACCTCCGCCGTCACCTTCGCTTCTTCCGCGACAGGGATATCCACCGTGCCGGCTGTAATCACCAATACATGCCCCTGCAGCTGCCGCTTGGGGTCCCGGATCGACACAATACGGGCCTCATCGTGATAGACCGCTCGGCGATCGAGCCGTTTGATGAGCATAGCCACCTGGCGAGTCGCGCGGGTCGCCAACAGAGGGCGATGATGTTTCAACAGAGCCTTCGCAATGGCGCGAATCTGGATCGATGTCTTCCCCTCGCAGAAAATGACCTCGGGAAATCCCTGCCGTAACGACCGATGGTGATCGACCGAGGCAAATCCAAGATCTTCATAGGGCAAGGTGCGGAGTTGCTCGATGGCCGTCGCCACAGACAGAGAGCCAGCCTGTACCTTGGTCAGTAATCGTTCAAGCGCCTCGGGATTCATGCTTGTCCTTTCTCCGGTTTTGCGTCGCGCTCCATCAAGTCGGTTACCGCCTTGCGACAGGACTTGCCCTCGAACAAGACGGCATTGATTTCCTGCACGATCGGCATATCGACACGATGGCGCCGCGCGAGTCCAAACGCTGCCTTTGCCGTCCTTACCCCTTCAGCCACAGCCTGCATTGTGCCGAGGATCGATTCCAGCCGCTCGCCCTTTCCCAGGCGAACGCCAACCGTATGGTTCCGGCTCAGGCCCCCCGTGCAGGTCAAGACCAAGTCGCCGACGCCGGACAGCCCGTAGAATGTTCGTGGATCCGCTCCCATGGCAACGCCCAATCGTACCATCTCCGCTAAGCCTCTCGTAATCAACGCGGCCCGCACGTTATGCCCGAGATCCAATCCATCCACCACACCAGACGCAATGGCCATCACGTTCTTGAGCGCGCCGCCGAGCTGAACGCCCAATACATCGCTGTCGGCATACACACGAAAGACCGGTGTCATCAAGGCGGCCTGGAATGTCTTGGTCAGTTCCTCGTTACTTCCGGCTAAACAGAGCACTGCCGGCTTCCCTGCACTGACTTCGGTCGCGAAGCTCGGACCGGACAGTACCATCAGGTCCCGTTGCATGGCAGGCGGAAGGATTTCCGTCATGACTTGGGTCATCAAATTCAACGTTTCTTCTTCAACTCCCTTTGTCGCGCTGATGAAGGGGATGGGAGCCGAAAGGGACCGGACCAGCTCTCGCAGCACAGGACGTGCGACGTGAGAAGGCACGACCAACAGCAGTCCCTCGCTCTCCGTGGTAAGGTCCGTCAAGGAACCGGTCGCGACGAGGGATGGAGGAAGCGAGACGCCCGGCAGAAACACCGGATTCTCGTGTTGCCCATTGATCGCGGCCACGACCTCTCGCTCATAGGCCCAGAGACGAATTTCAAGGCCCTTCTCGGCCAAATGCTTCGCCAGGGCCGTACCCCAGGCGCCGGCGCCAACCACTCCTATGCGATGGATGGATGACATGGGTTAAAGGCTCAGGTATTTAGGCTGAAGGTTTCTGTGATCATTTATGATTAGCATCTACAAGCCTTCCACCTTCAGTCTATCCACCTGGTGAGTTACAGCATGGCAAGGCGAGACTATAACGGAAGGGGTACCATCAACAGGATTTGCGAGTTAGCGGATTATAGGAACCGGCTCTTTCACCTGTCAATGAATCAGAGAGGCGAGCGAGACAGGCGAGACTGGTTGATTTGGTTTGTTTTGTTTATTTGGTTCATTTGGTTTATTTGGTTTATTTCGTTGAAATTTCCGTCAACCAAACAAACAAGACAAACCAAAGAAACCAAACAAACCACGTACTCTAATCCGGTTTTTTCCCAATACGAAGCACCAGACGCAGTGCCTTGCGCCACAGGGGCATACCAGTCGGCTTTTGCTGGCGCCAGACTAATAATTCATCCAAGGCCCGTTCTGCCGTGGTGAACTTGCCGGTTATCCGACTTACATATGTGGGGTAGAGAATGAGCGCGCCGGCGACCAGTTCGTCGAGAGTCAAGCGACGTGTGCGACGCGTCGGCGGGATGATGTCATCGGTCAGCCCCCAGCCGGCATAAAAAGGCTGTCCGTAACAAGCAACTTTTTTTTTCCGCAACAGGGCCTCGAATCCTGCCAAGGAAGTCAGGACGTGGACTTCATCCACGGCGGACAGCAACGTTCCCATCGCAACATCGGTCACGACCTCATCGCACCAGCGCATAGCCTCGTCCTCACCGACGCCTTTCGTTCGAAGACCGGCCAATACATCCGGATGCGGCTTATAGATGACATAGGCCGAGGGGTTGGCTTCACGGACAGCTTGTAGGAGCTGCATGTTCGATCGGATCGACGAGCCCCCATACCGGATCGACGCGTCCGACTCAACCTGACCGGGCACCAAAATGACCCACAGCGCTTCTTGAGGTCGCCGCCAAGCCCCAGCCCCTACGTTGTACTTGGTCAAGCCCTCCTCGACAATACGGTCTCGCAACCGTCTGGCGCGCACCAGCAAATCGGTGGGAAACTCTGCGGTCAGGAGCTCATGCTCTAATTCCGATGGAGCCGTGGCATCGTAGTACATGCCCCTGCTATCCATCACCCATGAAAGAGGCTGTATGAGATCGGCGCCCAGCCCGACCGATCGTAAAAAAGCGTCCTCCAGCCGAACCACCGGACGTTTCTCGTCTTGATACCCTTGGCCCCACACAGCCAATGTGGCATCTTCCGGGACCTGATCCACAGCATCCACGAACTGCACCCTGCTGCCTTGGAAAAATCTCCGCACGATCGGCTTTTTCCAGGGCGAGAACGATAGCGCATAGATATCGTTCGGGAAACGTGTACGCATCCTCCGCTGCAACCCCATCCATTCGATGACCCGTTCAGCCTTACATTTTCGACCGGTCTCCGGATCGACATAGCGAGGGTACTCGATCAAGGCTGCATGAATGAGATTCTCCAGCGGAACCGGCTTGCGCCGCTCTGGAGCGGTGAGTTCATCTCGCGTCAGGCCCCAGCCTGCATAAAAAGGCATACCGAACGTTCGTACCGGCTTTCCCCACAGAAGACCTTCGAATCCCATCTGCGACGTTACGACATACAGAGCCTCAGCATGTTCGATCAAATTCACGGGGTGGGCATCGTCTCCGATGACATGCAGGTTCGGACGGCGCGTAATACTCTCCAGATCGAAATGCCCTCGCTTACGCCCTGCCAGTACCTCCGGATGCACCTTCAACAACACCGTACAGGCCGGATTCTCTTTAAGCGCGCGATCGAGCATCCGGTGGAAACTGGATTCATCCGCCATCCCATAACGAATCGATGCATCGCCCCATGTCTGGTCCACGACCAACACGTAACGTTCAGGGAGATCCCCCGCATAGTCCGGCGCATAATTGTACTTGGAGACTCGCCCGTTGCGCCAAGCCGCGATCATCGCCCGAGCGCGAGCCGTTTCTTCACTGTTCAGCTGGCGGGCGATTTGAGAGTCGAGGCGTGAAGGGTCGGTCGCATCGTAATAGATGCCAAGATCATCGACAACGATAGAAAGCGGTGGCTCGGTCTTTCCCAGGCCTACAGAGCGCAAAAACCCGTCTTCAAGACAGAGAAACGGAATCCCGCGCGACTTTGCCACGCGCCTGGCTCGACGAGCATACTTCCGGCGACCCCATCCCAGCGTCGCTGTGAGCCCTGTCGGCGTAAACAAATAAACCGGCTCGACTGGCTCGCCAAGGAATTCTCCCAGTGTCGAGAGTTTGCGAAGTCCGTGGTTGAACACGCCATAACGATTCACGAGAGCACCTTCGGTGCCAGGGGTTTCGAGTTGCGAGTTTCTTGTTTCACGTTCGCAGGGAAGCTTCTGAAAACTCGAAACAAGAAACTCGAAACCCGCACCCTCGGACGCAGAACGATTACGCCGATAGGCTCCGCACCTCTCCAGACCCCGATCGAGATGCGGTAGCAGCCTCCCGACTTGAAATGACCTTCAGCACTTCTTCCAGGCGATGGGTCCACGAATGTTGTTTGAGCGCATATTCCGCGCCCGTTGCGATCATGTCCCGATCGCGGGGAGTGAGGCCATTCTTCAAACCCGACATTAAATCCCGCGCCTCTTCTTCACAGGACACGACGTGGCAATAGTCCTTGAAGTAACGATCGACCGAAATACCCGGCGTCGTCACGGCCACGCTGCCACATGCCAGGATTTCGATGAGACGGCGAGAGAACATCGTGCCTGACCCCTCCACCGTGTTCACGTTCAACGAAACCATATAGTCGCGGTAGATTTGAGCCGTTTCTGTATGGTGCACACCGGGACGGACCTCCAGCCAGGGCAAGTCCGGATAGCGATAGTTCGGCGAACGCCGTTCCGAGTTGCGATCGAACACCGTCAACCCCAGCTCGGACGATGCCGCAAACAGGAGCTCTTGCCAGGATCGTCGTCGCCCGTGGGTATGCAAACTGTAACTTCCCAGGAAGCAGGCACGACGGTGCACATATCCCCTGGGAGATGGAAAATGAATCGCCGGCTGAACCGCAAACATCAGCGGCGCCACCGTCACAGCCTGCCCGATGAGAGCCCGATATCGCGGGACGGAGTTCCCGTCTACCGTGAAAATGTAATCGAACAATTTGGCGCTGGGGAAAAACCGCTCGAAATGAACGCCATCCTCCCTGTTCCAAAACACACAGGGAATACCGAGTTCGCGCGCATAGGCGACAACCTTGCCAAGGATGTGATTATTCCGCTCCGGGTAGTCGGGAAATGCCGCAATCTTATACTTCCACGCATTGCCAAGCCCATGCCAAGCAGACTCCACAAACAACAGATCCGGCTTCCAGACCTTCAGAACATACATGTAATTGAGCGGCGTGAGATCGCGAACCTGGCATTCGAACGCAAGACAGGACCGAGTAAGTTCATCGGCAATGAGCCCGACCTTAAGATTGCAGAATGGCCCCTTCGGCGTGACCCGGTGGAAGCCAAACGAAGCGCCGAATGTCTCAAGTAGGTGTCTCATACTTTGGATACAGGAATTGTGAGGTATATAGGCTGAAGGCTTTTAGACTGAAGGTTTTGATGCAAGATAACGTATCGCCCTCAGCCTGAACACCTACGCAGGCACTCTTCAGTCACACGTGACGACCACAGCCGAAGGCTGCACCTCTCTCAGTTGTTCCGCCAAGGGCCTCTCAGTAAGGCTTAAAATGGCATGCATAGTGATGGGTGTCGAGTTTATTTTTAAATTAGAATCACACGTGAACTTCTATTACTTCTCCACACTTAGCCCGCAGTATTCACAAGAGTTCGTGACGAAACCGCCGAGACGCCACGCAAGATGCGCGCGCGGAGTCCAGGGGACAGCTACTTTCCTGGCGGAGCATGGGAGGGATGTGCTTTATGTATAGAAATGCGTACGTAAGTCTTGTTCTGAAATGAATCGACTGGCTTGGCGAAATATGGCACGAAGGGTGCCAGGATCTAATTCGGCATGGAGGGGGATGGTCAAAACTTGGTGGGCCTCTGTGACGTTACGGACCAGCTTGACATGGCTGCCCCGTTGGGAGACCTGCTGGAATCCAAAGCCCTAGCAGGCTGCGGGAAAACAGGACTTATACGTAAAATACCGCTGAGGTCTCACTGAATGCCGTTGCGGCAACAATAGCTCAGAATGCTCAAAATGGCCGTCCAGCAAGGCCGCAGCGAGCGAAGAGGGGAGGCGTACGCTTCGGTACGCTGAGCCTCTGAACGATGCGAGAACGCCGCTGGCGGACTTTTTCAGCATCCTACTGGAAGATGGTTAGGACATCTCGGCCGGCAAGTCTACGAAGCTTGGGCATGGACTGGGTCCAACTCCATGGTCAGCACCAATGTCGGCTTCTCGCGCAACCCAAAGGCCGCCAGGTGCTCTCCCTCCAGATGCAACGCAGTGGCTTCTTGCAGATGCTTGACGGTTTCATCCAGCGTCTGCCCTTGAGTCACGACGGCAATTTCAAGACATTCGGCCACATAGCCGGCTTCGTCGCCGGGTCGAATCACCGCTTTGATGGTTTGTTGCAAATAGCTCATGCGTCCTCCCTCCTGCTGCCATCGGCTCTGAGAATAACCTTGTTCATCACGTGAGGCAAGCGATTCCTTGCAGAGACGGCCATCGTGCTTGACAGGTGATACCGTGGAAGGTAGCACTTGTAATCCGAGGGGGCGCTATGAAGATTCAGTCGGTCACCCACAACAATCGTAAAAAATCGTTCCGGGTGAAGGTTTCGAAGAAGCTATTCCAGTTTCCCTATTCGAAGGTCGATCCTCAACCAGGCATTGCCGATCCGATCACCCGGGTCTTCGTCGATAAAGAGCTGGGAAGCGAAGGCTTCACCTATGTGCTGGAATCAGGCAAGGCAGGAACGGTCCATAGTGCGCAGGTGTTGGAATACAACCAGGACCCGCACTACTTGCGGGATGCGCTGCTGTATACGTTGACGATCGAGGCGCAGAAACGAGTCGAGGCAAGCGACTTGTCGAAGCGCGAGATCATCCGGCGATTGCGAACCTCCGCTACACAGTTCTATCGTCTGCTCGATCAGACCAACTCCCGCAAGTCGGTCGATCAACTCTTATCCTTACTGCATGTGCTGGATTGCGATATCGAGCTTCTCGTTCGAACCAAGGCAGCGCATGGGAAAGCCGCATGACTCGTTCGGGAGGAATGAAAAGGTGTTTAGGTTATGGTCCCTGCCATTCATTCAAGAGTCCCACATGGCCCTTGCGTTTGGCTCGCTTGACATAGGCCGCATCCGCGGTGAGATAGAGCCCCCCTATTCGTAAGGCAAGGACATGATATGCCGCGTCATAGAACGTGACACCCGATACATCCTGCATAAGCTCCAAGACGTCCAGGGCATATTCAGCCCTCAAAGGTACCTCCTCAAACTCATAGGCCAGTAATGCGCTCATTAACTCCGTCGCCATTCTCGGCTTCTTCAGCCCGAGGACGTTTCCGACCTCATATCTCCAGAGGGTGGGCATTCGAACCTCCACCCGCTCTGCAATGAGCGCCTCTTGAAGTTTCATCGCTTGGAGATGCCCCGGCTCATCTTCTTTCTCTAACACCCATTTCAATATAACTGAGGCGTCGGGCACGACGATCATCGCTCACCCCTCGTCCGATCCCGGCGCACGGCTTCCACGATTTCTTTCTCACTGAGTGTCGCGCTTCGTTTCCGCAAATGATGCACCGCCTCCGTGGCATGCTTGCGCTTCCGACGCCGCAATTCGTTCTCCAGCGCTTCGTTGACGACCTGACTTCGCCGACGGGGCGGAACAAGCTTGAAGAGTTCATCTCTGAGTCGATCGTCGATAGAGACATTGAGTTTGGCCATAACGAGAACCTCCATCGTCAATACCATTGGTCACTACAATATGCGCCTTATTAAGGTTCCCAGTCAAGACACCCATTAAGAAATACGGACAGGACCAGCACCGCATGCCTGGCTGGTCGTAGCAGCGGATCGGCGATTATGGAAAGGTGTTGGGGCTAAGGACGGTAGGCTGAAGGGGTTCAGGCCAAAGTGTTCGGAACTCAGAACTCCGGCCTTCAGTCTGTACCACTTCAGCCTATTCACCTACAATCCTGGCCAGTCCTCGCAAGGGAGCTGGTTCCGTCGTCTGCAGCGGTGCCGCTGCTCCCATCGGCATTCAGCCCTAGCTTCAGATAGCGAAATGGCCCATTAGGCGTGACCCGGCGGAAACCAAAAGACGCGCCGTCAGGTACACCAGAATCTATCCTTTTGGCGCAGAAACTGTGGGCATCACAGTCGACGCTGTGAACGGAACTTGATCGATCAAGTTCAAGATCTCTGGAACCATCTGTTCCGACTCAGGTGCGTGGCCATTGGAGTCGTTGTACAGCCACGCGTAATGGCGACCGTCAGGGGTTGCCCCACCTTCAGCAGCCCCGCCAAGCGCTTCCCAGAATGGCTTAAAATGGCATGCATAGTGATGAGTGTCGAGCTTATTTTGTATTAGGATCGCCCGTGAACTTCGATTGTTTCTCCATGCTTGGGCCATGTTGACACGTGTGCCGAAATGTTCCTGGATCTGCGTTGCCGTTTGGTTACGAAAGCAGCATCTCTTCACTGTCTCTATATATCGCGCAATTTCATAGGCGAATACATCGGTCTGAGCATTGATAGCGACTGCGGTTGCCTTCTCAATGTGACTGGTCACTGCTAGGGCGCTAAAGCCTCCCCCGGACGATCCCCAAATGACGATCTTGTCTTCCGGTATACCCAGTGCCTCCGCAAAGCACCGGATAAATCTCGAAAGTTCTTCGCTGACATCATGTTCATCTGTGCCGAGGTACCACCCCAGATTCATTTCATCATGAAGCTCAAGTGTCGGATCTGCGACGCAGAGCACATGCCCGGGAAACTTCTTCGTTTCAGCCCAAGTCCAACGGTTAAACACTGGAAGACGTTGCTCGTTTCTGCGCGTCGCAGCACTCAGCATAACAAAAAGCCGTTGCTGCTCTTTTCCTGCATAATAAACTGCTGGGTACTTCCAATATTTCCCCTGGAGAAGAAGTGCACGTTCCTCGGGCTGAAACTTCTTGAATGAGGCCCCTAGTCTGTACACGACAGGATACAGAAACAGGGGATTGGAGTACTTTTTGATGGTTTTGCCATTTGGGTCAATACAGTGCACCAGTACTCGATACAGACCAGGCTCCACTTTTATGCCAACTCGAAACGTAGGGTTCGGAGAGTCCCGCTCGGTATGGATCCGTTCTCCATTTCGAAATACATAATATGAGAACTGTCCCGCCTGCGGGGCCTCGAATACTACAGCGGCTACAAGCTCATCGCGCTCGTGCTCAAGAATGACCTTTTTGATCGAATAATCGGGGCAACTAGTACTCATTGCTTCCTCTTTTGAAGTTGCAACCTGGTTCTTTAGCGAAAACCATGGGCATATGACGCTGTGAAGGTGTCTTCTGATCCGACCCATATGGTTTTCTTAATGCATCTATGCCGATTCAAGCGCGTACCGCGTGGAAACTGTACAGTCACGCCCGATAACAATGACCAGCGGGTGCTCTCCTCCGGTGGTCCTGCCAAGGCTTCCCAGCATGACGTAAAATGGCATGCCTGGTAATGACTGTCGAACATATTTCGCATTACTGAAGGGGTCATCAAACTAGTACGTATTTCTAGTTCTCAATGACCAGGGAAGAAGGCACTTTGTGATTCGTTCACCGACTGGACACTCATTTTCCCCATGAGCGTATCAGGAAGATCGCACTAAGCTCCTTTTACTCTGCTACGTTTGAACCCTATGGACACATGGACCGAAATGTTCTTGAATGTGCTGTGCTGTTTGGTTCCCCAGGCAGCTATTTCTTCCACTTTCTATGGTTCGAGCAAGCGCATGTGAGAATATATCGATAAACATTGAGGCTACAGACATTGACTTCCTTACTCGAAGGGCCGCCACTGGCAGACTGCCGGAACCCTCGGGAGCACACTGAGATGTATACTGATCAGCGTGTCTGGACCAAGCCTGGCCCATAATATTCAGCTAAAGCAGGCAAACAGACCAGACAGTCCTAACAGACCAAATGGACGAGACAGTGTGACGTTTGTTTCATCAGCCTGCTAGAGTGGAGATGACAGGATACAAAAACACCGGGTTGGAATATACCGTGACACGCCTACCATCTTGCGTAAGAAAGAACACCAACGCTCGATAGACTCCTGGTTCAGGCTTTATGCCGACCCGTACAATAGAGCCCTGAGAATACCCCTGAGTGTGGATCTGTTTTCCATTTCGAAATACATAAAATGAAATCTGCCCAATCTGTGAGGCCTCGAACACTGCAGTGGCAACAAGCTGATCTCCCTCATGCCTGAGAATGACTCTGTCGACCGGATAGTTCGTACGACTAGTCATTGCCTTTTCCGAAATTGCAGTCCTATTCCTTAGTAAGGGCCATCCACATAACTGCTGAATCGCCGCATGATAATAGGCATCGATATAATGGAATGGGCTAATTCCCCATTTGTGTGTGATCGATCCCGTCATGAGCCCATAGTTAAATCGCAAAAACTGCCGGGATGGGATATCGGCACTGATATGTCGGTACATCCGCTCAAGGGACTGGTTTGCCAAATCAACCTGACGGTCTGAATAATCCGGCTCGAAATTGCCTCCATTTTCAGTCCGTGAGCTCCAGAACACCTGATTGACTCGTAGCCGGTCAAGAACTCCGAAATGCCTAAGCTGGCTCAACAAAGTTGACCAGCCTGCCTCCCACAGATGCCAGAACTCTTCGGAACCGGAGCAAATCTTCGACCCTCTATTGGAATCTTTAGGAAATCCGACACTAAGGAGTTCACTCGATAGTGTGCAGATTTTCCCCTCTGGTTCCAGGTAAAGATTGAATCGCTCGTCAATCAGGTCGATCAAGAAGACATCGAATTGAAGTCGCGCCAGGTCATTCAGAAAGACTTTTTTGATATCACGTTCGACCATCCTGCGCTGAAATTTCGACCCTATATTTTGGACTACGGAAGGTATTTCGATAGGCCTGGCTCCCAATGAAGCGATAGAGCTACGAGCATAATAATCAACCAGGACAAACTGTGCTTTAGCCTGTGGGTAATTCAAGATGTCGCGTGATACGCAACTTCCCAAAATCAAAAGTCTGGCTGGACTGCTCATACCAAAACCGCTATGGTTTTCTAAAATACCTGCCGACCGATATCATCGGGATGCCGTCCCGAGGGTCGGGGTTATATTCGATATAGACAAATGCAGACATGAGATCGCCCGCACGTATCGGCAATAAAAGTTTATTGTGCCCGAATTCGTCAAAACAGCCATTAGCGTTAAAATCATGGCCATACTCGTGAAGAATATAATTTAACCGTCCTGAATTCGCCTGAGGCGTCAACACGCTATGATGCACCCACATCATCGGCTTCTTGTATTTGCTCACAACATCAGGTAGCGCAGGTATGTCCCACCCCATGACTGGTTGGGTAGAAGAAAGTCTAAACTTGCGAAAATCTATACTGGACTGTTTTTGCGACCAGTCATCCATGGCACCCATGAGCATATCCTTGTGGGCAATTTGACCATCGAAGTAGCCGCTCAAGTCGATGGGCCTGATCTGCCGTCCCCTCTGGTCCTCAGATTCATAGGCAAACCCAACAGGCTGCCCAAACACGCCATCGCTTCCGGTCTCACGTGCACTGACAAGAACAAACCCGCGAGCTGGTGCTGTATCCCGTTCCCACGTGTACTCGTAATTACCTGCCCGTAAAGTAAAGCCACGCCCTTCGCCTATTACTTGAGCAGACACATCTCTATGGACCACACCATGAATCGTTGTAATCAGTTCATTGATGCAGCGGTCTTTACCATATGGCGCGTCCATCTCATGTCTATAGGGCAGCGGCGAACGAGGCAAATTGTCTTTTGCAGGGAATTCCTCATATTCCATGCACCAATCTACATCGCAACGAAATAGAACCCCAAGTTGAAGCACATTTTGGGGTACTGGCTTATTCACACTCCACCCAACTGCAAAATACAGGACACGATCGTTCTCAAGTGTATCTTGGGCAATTCCCAATGCCGGGGATGCGATGCCGACAACGAGCGCCAGTATGGGCAAGGTTCTCTGCATAGGCAGCCGCCTCAGCTGGTGAAGGGGGAAAGCTTCGTTTGAATCAGCACAGGGTTGCCGCCCAGAATTAGTTCGGTGCCCAGTATCATCAAGAATATTTTCTGATGTCCACCAGACCAGCAAAGTCCCTTATGGCCGTCGTGCACTCCGATAGGTTTGAGCATTTGGCAAGTTTAATAATCGTAGAAAATCTGCTCATCCGTGAGTTGCGCACGAAATCTACCGCGTAGGTCGGTTGTATCTCTTTGTACTTGTGGGAGTACCAGCCACGGACTGGCCCTCCATTCTCACCGCGATAAAGCACACCATCGCAGTCCAAAAGTTGGAATAGCGTACAGGAGAATTCACCCGACTCCAGAATGAGCTTATCACGGCCATCAAACCGCACATTGAGCGTTGGGCCAAACAGAAACCGTTGGATAGCCTCAGGGCTGAAGGCCCCGTCAGATAGCTCTATCGTATCAACAATCGCGACCTCGTCAGGCCAACAGACAAAAATACTGCGTGCAAACATCGCATGCCCATCTCCTACTGAGTATCGGCAGGTCACGCGGACACCATCGCCACTCTCCTCGAAACGTTCGATCTTTCCCGACACGAGGCCGTATTTGCGCAAGACTTCCTTACGCAATAGTCCATCGAACTCCTTGGGGAATATCCCGCTATGCCCAAGGCTCGAAGCTATGCATCGGCGATAGGGGTCGCTTGTATCGTAGAGGTACGAGCCTCCGTCAATGAGAATATCGCGATTCATGAAGCGCAATGTCATGCTCGAGTCATCAACCTGCTTATGAGTTTCTGTCGGAGCGCCGCAGAGTATCGATAGATATAGATCGTTGTTTTTTACGACAGCGAATCCGCTCTCGTGGAAGCACTGCGGCTTATTTCGCGATGCAGTCTTCGTAGGGTATACGGCTGAGTCGCCAATTGGTGGGATAGAGCCATCCTGCCAAACGCAGAACTCCAAGGCTCTCGTTGCACGAAGAATGGTCTCCTCAAGGAAATTGATGAGAGTGACCGAGAGACCGTAGTGTTTGCAAAAGTCGACTAATCCGCGATAGAGGTTCACATTATAGCTGTGGTAGCCGATCGTATTTTCATTGCAGAGCCCGTTTCGGTCAAAAGAGCTCTTGCCGAGCTCCATAATTCTTTCCGTCGCCACGTCAAGATAGGCCCTCGAATGTGGCGTCGAACCGAATTGAACTACGGAGTGGAGTAATGCAATCGAACCCATCAATCCATGATTATTCTTCGTGTAGTGTTTGTCTTCGGCAAGCCAATCCGACCAATATTTGAGGCAGTCACAGACCCTGATAAGGAGAGCATAATCGTCATCCTGTCGCTCTCGCAAAACTTGGATGAATTTAATGAGCACCCGAACCCTGATCGCTGCAGAATGGTCCGCGCTCCCAATTCTTCCAATCGACGATCGGCGGCCCGGATTACTCGAATAGTCTAAGAAGCTATTCAACGCGACAACTGCGAGCTGCAACGCGCCTGCATCATTTCTCTTTTGGAAGGTCGAAAGAAGTCTTGCAATCGGGGCAAGAGAAAAAAGATACATGATGCTGCTATTAGCCTGCGTCGCGAACTTCTTATCCCATTGAACGCCATCGGACAGGCTCACCTCCATCGTCTCTCCGGTAAATAACGGCAGAACGCCCGAATCTCCAGTGCATCTAACCGTTACGTCAAACGGAAGGAAATCCGCTTCAATGCGATCCATCCGCATTGCAAGAATCCCCTTATAATCTAGGGGTGAATCAGCAGTGGAAGAACTGGCGAGTAGATCGGAACCGAATTGTCCAACAATCTTATGCGGCTGGGGCATGGCGCAATAGGGTCGAGGCAATATACTCAATGACCTTGCAGGGAAAGTCTGTTGTATTCTCGCGGTGCTCTAGGCCGGTGGGCGCGTCAGAAAGTAGTTTCAATGTCTTTGAGATGACATCTTTGCTTGGAGGAACATGTCCCGTTCCCCAGTGATCCAGATGGAGATACAGTCGATCCGTCACCAAGCCTGAGTAATTCGACGAGTCTGTTATATCCCGAAGTGGCTTTCGGCAGAAGCTTGCGAGGAAAGGCTTAAGGTGAGAATTGACATGCCAATCAGTGTTTTCTTGCAAGTAGATAATTCTTCCTTGATAGCGATCAACAAAATCATCGGTGCATAACGATGCATATTGCTCTTTCCCCGAAGGAAGAGCACTGCCGGCAGCGATAGCCGGGAATGCGATACGCCGATAATTACTCACCGAATCCGGGTTATATTTTGCAATATCGGTCTGTGGGTTCCAAGCCAGGACAATCGAAGTCGGTATATTTCTCGCAACTCGGATTGCTGCAAACCCTCCACCAGAGCCACCCCATGCTATAACACGCGGCGCATGCAAGATCGTCTGGAGCTTCCTCACGATACTGACCGTAACGGCTTGGAGCGGGATCCCATCACACCCAAAATGCCATGCGAGGCTCAGATTGGCGTCCAATTCCATTACCGGGTCTGAGGGAACAAACATTGACGTTGTGATCGATTTTGTAACTCCCAAACCCGCAAAGAAGGGAGGGTCGACTCCGTCTCGGGGTGCATTGCCATGAAAGTGGCAGAGTAACGCTGTCCCAGGTCTTGCCGTGATCAAAAAATCATAATTGAGCTTCTTTCCGACAAATTCGCCAATCGGTACGGAGTGGACACCGCTCTGGACTTCCGCAGTTACAAGAAAGGCTTCGAGCGAGGGCCATTCAATCACTGAACGGCCCCAGCGCGTGTCGGAACGAAATACTTGACGTGGCTGCAGTGATCTTACGACTGTTTGCATCATGGCAAGAGGCACATCCTTGTTGCCGATTTTCAACTAAACCCTGCCATCATTGAAGAGCCTGTTATAGAAACCCACACAAGCCACCAATTAGCTCTACGCCGCTTCCTTTTGCTCGCCCGTGATTTGCGCTGGATCGTCTAATACAAGAGCGAGCTCCGCACAAATGACCTTCTGAGCGCTTCTCTGATCACGAACCCGCTTTGCTGCCGCTTCCGACATTGCGGAAAATTTCAGGGGTTGCTCGTACAACATCGCAATCCCCCTCGCCATTGCAGTGGCATCCTCTGCGGATGCCACAATTCCGCACTGCCCATCGACAAACTCGGGGATGGCGGCTACTGAGTTTGTCACCGGCACCAATCCGGATGACATGGCCTCATCGCGGGAAACACCGTGGGAATCCCAGCGGGTTGGGCAAAGAAAAATGCCGTATTCCTTGTGGAGCGCAGCAATCTCGTCATGTTTGAGAAAACGCTGCTCGATATATACGTTCTTAAATTTTCGCAACGTGGCGACGGTATTTTCAAACAAAGGTCCATCCCCGATCAGCCGGAACTCCATGTCGTAAAACCACGGTTTACTCGACAACAGCTCAATGGCCTTGGCGTTAAGATCGGTCGCATATTTTCTGGAGGCATAGGAACTGATAGAAAGCGCCTTCTTTCGCTGGTCCGGAGATTTCTTTTCATAGCGGAATACATCGGTATTGATGGGGTTGTGTATGACCGCGTAATGGGCCTTGGGAATTCGGAAACCGAGGTCTTCCATCACTTCTTCCGCGAAGTAGCGGGAAACGAACACTAATTTAAGGTTGGCGGGAACGGTCTGAAGTAATTCTCTCCAGAATGCCATACGCTTATCGCTTCGCACTTTGACGCCGGCGAGTTGCTCTTCGGTTTGACGATCGAAATCTCTGCGATGCCACGGTTGGAATTCCGCACCGTGCATCCATACGAACACTTTGACTCGATCGATATGGTGTTGCAGCACAGCCCACATCGCCGGACTGAGGAAATGTACGAGAACGGTCTTGTATCGTCCGCTTGAGAGCATCTGGTGCAACGCTTCCTGGGATGCGGTAATAACATTGACATCCTCGAACTCGTGATACGAGATGGCCTCGTCGGGACGCAGTCTGAATATATCCATCTGGACACCGCGTTGCCGATAGCCGCAGACACGGCTATGGACAAAGCCGTTCCGGTATAGATCGTCGTACGAAGGGTAATGATTGGTGAGCAGTAAATGTTCCGCCTGACCGATCAACTCCGCCGGCTGCAGGTTTTTTCGCCCGAGCACCAGGCCTTGTATTTCTGCATTACCACCGGCATAGAACCGCAATCCGAACCGAATTCGATCAGTGCCTGGCGGAATGGCCGCTTCCTGGTTGCAATTCGCATGTTTGATGACATGGCTGATCTTTTGCTTCTGAGCGTCCAGAAACTGGACGACCAGCTGAATGTTCAGACCGGGAGTGACCTCGAAATACACTTTCAGCTGTTCGCTGAAGCCCAATTCTTCCAGACTATGGTCTGAGGTGGCGTAAAGATATTCGTGCTTGCCGTCCGGCAGAGTGGAACTGACGTGCCAGGATTGAGCCTCCACTGCCAGGGTAATTGCATCGCTGGGACTTTTACCAAAGTCATCAGCCAACTGCCGGCCTGTCAGCCTTGGACAATCGTCGTGACGAGTGCTTTCCGGCGCAATGTTTTCTGCTTTTCCCAATAGGTCGTCGATCGAAATTCCGGTATCGAGACCGGGCAGGTCATCCACTTTATCTCCTACCTGAGTGGAATCCGCCGCAGCGCCTTGCTCGCAGTAGTTGAATTCGTCGATTGCCAGACCCTGGTCGACCTGGAGCTGGCGGGTGCCGAGAGATTGCGCCCATTCCAGCACATTTTCTTTGGCGATAGCCTGCCGCCGGATGGCAGCGGCGCGAGCCGGTAGGCGCTGCACCGGGCGATAGGCTTCGTCCGGATGTTTGAGCTGGAATCGACCGTTTTCCGATGTGTAGCGGGCGGCTTTGCCGATCAGGTCCGCTTGGGTATATAAGGTGGCCAGCGCAATATCTTCCAGATAGTTGGGACCGTAATAGTCCTCCGCTACCATTCCAGCGACCAGTTCGGCCTGATTATCCAACCCGCCAACAACAATGTTCTTGGCTTGTGCACTATTGAGAATATGAACTCGATCGTCATCACTCGTCAGTGGAATAACCCCGCTACCGACGACCACATACAGGGCCGTATTGGCATACCGCTGGCGTTGATAATGTGCCTGTATGACCTCTATCTCACTGCGGCTTCCCGCATGAGCAAGGACGGCAATGTGCGGCAATGGCTGTACGGCCGCCTCGCCACGGACCTTAGAGACGACATAGGCCAAACGATGAGCGTACGTATGCTCGCTCATCACCTTGCGCAGTCCAGCCAATCTGAGCTTGCGGCTGTGTTCTTCGTTATCGGCCACCCTGTTCAGCCGGCGGACAATTTCAGTGCCGCTGTCGGTGGTGATGACCAGGTCGCCAAAGAGTAGGCGAAGACCGCGTGAGAAATTGCTGATCGTAATGGTATTGGACGCCAGTAATTCGAACACGCGCCTGGCAAACATCGATTGGGACTGTTTGATCGAATTGAGATTGATGGCGTACCGGTAGCCTTTGTAAGCCTTGTCGATCTGGTCGAACGGAAGCGTACCGACGATGTACCGTTGATATTCTTCTGGAAACTGGTAATTGGGATCGTTCTTGCCGTAGTTACGGTCGTAGATCTCCAGTGGCCGGAATGCCGGGAGTTCCATCACAAAGTCGCCAAGGTCGCGAGTTCGCTCTGGATAGCGCACATAGTAGGCGCCGGCAAAGCAAAAGGCGTCTTTGCGCTGGTAGGTCTCAATCGGATTGTTGGTGGCTGGTTGGCAAGCGAATGGCAGAAGATACACCCGGTCATGCCCTAATGCCGCCTTGTATCGATGGATACAGTCAATGTCCGTGGTGAACACATAATCGAACAGCGTAGCGGTATTGAGGAAAGTTTCGAAGTGGATCGGATCTTCCTTGCACCAGAATACCGTCGGTATTTTATTGGCGTTGCACCATTTGACGATACCTTGCAATTCCATGCTCGTATGGCCGACTTTATTGCCCCAGAGCTCATCCTTCCCCCGCCAAGCAGATTCGATAAACAGCAGGTCTGGATTGGATGATTCCAGTTCAGTCTGCCAGTTGCCAGGAGTCAGTTGATGTAAAATTGCCTCCGGCTCAAACGAGCCAAATGTAAATTCATCCATGATGCAAGCGATACTCAGCTTGCTCTTGGGAATGGCGGCACTCGCAGGCTGAGTGGGGGCGACCGCAGTTATGTCCGCAGAGATTGCATGTCCATTTGATGGTGGCTCTTGCTGTCGCGACTCAACGAACACATTCGGACGAGCGACGACAGGAGACAGCCTCGATGATGACGGCAATCTAGAAGGTCCAGGGGCGAATGTCTCTTGCTTGCGGCGTCGGATGGCTTCGTTGCGGAGGGTCCACAAGGCCGACGGCAAACTCAGGACACCGTTCATAGACTTGAAGTTGTGAATAAGCAGATAGCCTAACCGAAAGGAAATAGCCGAGCGTGTTTTTATCAATTGCCGCTCTGCAATGGCCTTCTGCTGTTCAAGTTTATTTTTTAACTCCGGAACCTGTCTCGCCGTCACCAGCCGATATTTAGCATTGGCCTGTTCCAATTGACTGGCGGTATGTCGTAGTTCTTGTTCAATCGTCCGGCGGGCCGCTTCTTCCTGGGTCACTCGCTGCTTCAAGGCGATGAGCTGTTCAGTTACAGTTCGATACTTCTGGTTCGCCTCTCCCAGCTTGCTGCGACTCGCCTCCAGCTCGGTTTCCAAGCGGAGGATATTCTTCGTCGCTCTGTCTGCTGCAGCACCGGAGGCATTCTTGTTCTGGCTCAACTGTGACACCTGCTGTAAAAGTGCCGCTCGTTCCTCCTGGAAATGGCGCTGAGTCTGCTCCCACTGAGTCGTGGCCTGGGCCAGCGCTTGCTCCACCGTCTGGCAGGCCGCCTCTGCCTCCGTCGCCCGCTGCTTCAGCGCCGCGATCTGCTCATTAGCCCCTCGGTACTTCTGGTTCGCCTCCCCCAACCTGTTGCGCGTCCCCTCCAGCTCAGCTTCCAGCCGAAGAAGCTTTCCTTCCACTTCCTGTACTGCCACCCGTTTTGCCTGTCCCTCGGCCGTCAGTTGGACCAGTTGTTGTTGTAAGGCCGTGCGTTCCGCTTGAAAATTGTGCTGGGTCTGTTCCCACTGAGTCGTGGCCTTGGCCAGCGACTGCTCCGCCGTCTGGCGAGCCGCCTCTTCCTCTGCCACCCGCTGCTTCAACGCAATGATCTGTTCATTAGCGCCCCGGTACTTCTGATTCGCCTCCCCCAGCTTGTTGCCTGTCGCTTCCAACTCAGCTTCCAGCCGAAGAAGGGTCTTCGTCGCTTCCTCCGCCGCAACCTGCTTCGCCTGCCCTTCAGCCGTCAGTTGGACCAGTTGTTGTTGTAAGGCCGTGCGTTCCGCTTGAAAATTGTGCTGGGTCTGTTCCCACTGAGTCGTGGCCTGGGCTAGTGCTTGCTCCGTTGTTTGGCGAGCCACCTCTTCTTCCGTCACCCGCTGCTTCAGTGAGATGAGTTGTTCATTAGACCCCCGGTACTTCTGGTTCGCCTCCGCCAGCTTGTTGCCTGTCGCTTCCAACTCAGCTTCTAGCCGAAGAAGGGTCTTCGTCGCTTCCTCCGCCGCAACCTGCTTCGCCTGCCCCTCGGCCGTCAACTGGACCAGCTGTTGCTGCAGGGCCGTCCGTTCCGTCTGAAAATTGTGCTGGGTCTGTTCCCACTGAGTCGTGGCCTGAGCCAGCGCCTGCTCCGCCGTCTGGCGAGCCGCCTCTTCCTCTGCCACCCGCTGCTTCAACGCAATGATCTGTTCATTGGCGCCCCGGTACTTCTGGTTTGCCTCCCCCAACTTGCTGCGCGCCCCCTCCAGCTCGGTTTCCATCTGGAGGAGCTTCCCTTCCACCTCCTGCACTGCCACCCGTTTTGCCTGTCCCTCGGCCGTTAACTGGACCAGCTGTTGCTGCAAGGCCGTCCGTTCCGTCTGAAAACTGTGCTGGGTCTGTTCCCACTGAGTCGAGGCCTGGGCCAGCGCCTGCTCCGCCGTCTGGCGAGCCGCCTCTTCCTCTGCCACCCGCTGCTTCAACGCAATGATCTGTTCATTGGCGCCCCGGTACTTCTGGTTTGCCTCCCCCAACTTGCTGCGCGCCCCCTCCACTTCAGCTTCCAGCCGGAGCAGAGTCTTCGCCGATTCATCCGAAGCCCGAGCCAGCGTCTGCTCCACCGTCTGGCGGGCCGTCTCTTCTTGCGTCACCCGCTGCTTCAACGCAATGATCTGTTCATTGGCCCCTCGGTATTTTTGGTTCGCCTCCCCCAGCTTGTTGCGTGTCCCCTCCAGCTCGGCTTCCAGACGGAGGAGATTCTTCGCAGATTCCTCTGCCGCAGCACGCGAAACGTGCTCCTGCTGGCTCAATTGTGCTACCTGCTGTAGAAGGCCGGCACGCTCTTCCTGAAGATAACTCTGGGCCTGCTCTAACTGGGTGGTGGCCTGAACCAGTGCTTGCTCCGCTTTCTGGCGAACCACCTCTTCCTCTGTCACCCGCTGTTTCAGCGCGAAGATTTGTTCATTGGCGCCTCGGTACTTCTGGTTTGCCTCCCCCAGCTTGCTGCGTACCCCCTCCAGCTCGGCTTCCAAGCGGAGGAGACTCTTCGTAGCGTCCTCAACCGCAACCGTCTTTGCCTGTCCCTCTGCAGTCGCCTGGATAGATTGCTGCTGAGGCATCGCCTGCTTTGCCGCCTGCTGGGCCTTTTCCTCTTGCGCCACCCGCTGCTTCAGCGCAGCGATCTGTTCATTGGCAACCCGGTACTTCCGGCTCGCATCATTCTGCTTTGATCGGGCAAGCGACAGTTCATCCTGCAGACCACGCTCGGTCTGATAAAACGCACTTTCGAGCTTTTCCATCAGCGCAATAGTTGGACGGAAAATCTCCGTCCCACGATCTGCTCCCACACGGCGATCCGCCACTATCCCAAGCCAGTTGCCAAGCACTTCTATGGTAGCGGGATCGAAATACTTCGAAATGAGCCTGAGCGGTTCCAGGAGATAGAATGTCTGCTTATGATCGATAAAATCGTTGACACCGAACGGCACTGTTACAATGAGCCTTCCCTTTTTTGCCAGAATGTGCGCCGCTGTTTCTATGAAGGACTCGGGTCGAGTCAGGTGTTCAAGCACCTCGCTCATCACGACTGTGTCCACCTTCAAATCATGAACATCCCATGACAAGAAGTCCGTGTTGATAAACGAAACATTCTTTCGTACCTGCTTCGGTTCATTTTCGAGATAATGGTTCGCCTCCTCGATCGACTTCGGGCTGCTATCGATACCGATGACTCTCAGACCTTCACGAGCGAGAAGAATGGGCACAATGCCTTGACTGCACCCCACGTCCAGCACCTGTTTCCCTTGAATCTGACGGCAGATCCAGTGAATACGGTTTTGCGTTTTCCGCATAAACTGTTGCCCCATCAGGCCCAAATAAGCCTCGGCCACTCGGTCATGGGCATCAACAGAGTCAGTGTCTGAACTGGGCTGCATCTGTTTTTCTTCGTTCACGATCAATCACTCCCTATGATGGCTCTTGTGTATTTGGTTTGTCCTGTTTGTTTAGTTTGTTTGGTTCGAAAAACCAGATAAACCAAACGAACCAGCTAACCAAACAAACCAGATAAACCAGACAAACGACTCAAAACATCCTAAACACCACACCGGCCATCAATGCCAATTGAAACAGCATTTGTGTCATTTCTTTTGCGATCTGCCGAGACTTCACATCGATCTTGGGTAGCACCAGAATATGGTCTCCCGGACGGACCTTCGGTGGTTTACTGAAGAATCCGTCGGTGCTTTCGACAAAGCTGCCATCACGATGGGCAATAATCACCTTCGATCCATCCGCATTCTGCGTGAATCCACCGGCTCGCTCGATATAGTCTTGCGCTGTCAGTTCACTTTCATATGGCAGGGTATTGGGAAACATCACTTCGCCACCCACCAGCACCAGGCCATCTTTGATCGGCACACGAACCGTGTCGCCATTCTCCAACAGCAATTCGTCCCGCTGGCTCGCCTGCGCGATCAGGACTTGGCCGGATGGCTCTATGTCCTTGGCCCGCTCGACCCACTGGAGAATAAGACTCGCTTCATTGGCTCGCAATATCGCCTCATCGTTGGTGCCTGAACGGGCGGTGAGCGCAGCAGCTTCCAAACTCTTGAGCGAGGTTTGCAGGACCTGTTTTTGACGATCCTTGACACTGAGACGAAAGAGTTGGAGATTGGCGACGTCCGAACGCTCTGAATACTCGATGCGCTTCAGCAGTTCCCCAATCCTCGTGCCATAGGGCAGCTGATACTCCTGGGAGCTCTGATGTTCTCCTTCGACGCGCACAGTGATGGTGCCCGGCCGTTTATCGGAAGTAAATGCGAGTTCATCGCCATCGCTCAGTTGTAGGTTTGCTGCTTGGTCCAGCGGGTAATATTCGAGATTTCTGATTGTGCCGGTGTTGCGTGTGACACGCACATGTGTGGCCAACGGAAAGGGTTTTGCCAATTTGATGAGATCCATTCCGTTTAATTCTGCACCGGAGAACTCGAACCGCTTGGCATTTTCTGCCAGGCCGGAAACCGTGACCGTTTTTTGACGAGAGGAAACAAAAATGATATCGCCGTCGGCCAGCTGCACTTGTGGAATACGGCCTTCAAGCAGAAAGTCATACAAGCTCATGTTCTTTCGAATTTGAGTGCCTCGCTTGACTTGAATATTCAGGAAAGATCCCCGCTCCAGATCGATACCCCCAGCCTGATCCAAGTAGTGGAGCAGGCTGTCCATCGATGTGCCATTGTAGAGGCCCGGCCGATTGACAAACCCTCCCACATACACGCGCACTGGTTGCGCTTCCGCCAGGCTGGCATAGCTATACACATTGGCACGGAACACTTGATGGATCGCTTTCTCCATGACGCTCTGCAAATCCTGGTTACGGATTCCCATGATTTTCACCGGGCCGACAGAGGGGATGAAGATGTTGCCCTGGGGGTCAACCATCAGCACATCATCGAATGTCGCGCTGCCCCACAATCGCATTCGGATGCTGTCACCAATGGCCACGAGATAGTCCGGATTAAACTGGGTTGGCCCTTGACGGGCAAATGCTCCAGTGAAGAGGGAGGCGCCAAAGACTTGGCTATTACGATTCGCCGCGGCAGTGGAAGAGTGTTGCGGTTCCGTCGGAATCTTTTCTACAGATTCCGACGGTGACGTGGCGATTGGAAGCGTCGGTTTCCCTGGCGGAGGAGTCGGTTTTACTAGCACCGGTTGGTTTGCTTGAGGTTGGCCGCCTCCGGATTGCCCAAAGATACCCCCTAATAAATTCGGATTCTGCGCCAATGCGGGGGTAGCAGATACCAGGGCTATCAGCAGGATGAATATGTAGCGCATAGGTTAGTCTCGATGTTCTCGAATGATCGTATGCAATAGACTGACGATGCCGGCCAGCATGAGCGTTGCCAAGATAAACACAGCCGTATTGTAGATTCGCCTCGGCTCCATCGGGTACTGAGGCTGTGTGGGACTCTGGAGCACCGACACCATCTTCACAGTTCTCACGGAGTCGACTCGCCCCTTTTCCAAGGCCGCCAACGATGTCTTGTACATGTCCTGCGCAAACTCGGCGTTCATCTGCAGCCGTGTGAATTCTTCAACCGCACGATTCAAGGTTTGACGTTCGGAGGAGGTCAGGCGGGCCTGCTGCCGCGCAATCTGCTTCTTGACCGATGCGACTTGTAAGTCAATCTCGATAACGGACGAATTCTGAGGGTTCAGATACCCCAAGAGAGCGCCACGCTGGGTATTAAGTGTGGTGAGTTGCCCTTCGAGTTGATTGATGATGCCGAAGACGTTCTCAGCCGTCCCCTGCGGAGACACTAAATTACGTTCATTTTGATAGGCCAAGACCGCCTGGCGAGCCTGCATGACACGCTCGCTGATCTGCCCGACTTGCGTTTCGAGAAAGGAGACTTGTTCCTGGGCGAGCCGGCGAGCCACCATGTTCATGTAGC
>JABFSG010000050.1 GCA_013140715.1 Nitrospiraceae bacterium | reverse complement strand
CCCCCTTACCCCCCGATACCCATGAAGCCATCAAGAGACAATAAGACTGGTGCCCGCTTCGTCCGACGCGCCCACGCAATTGGTGCAACTGGGCCAGACCGAATCGCTCGGCATGTTCGATCATCATGACTGTAGCATTGGACACATCGACTCCGACTTCCACCACCGTCGTCGAAACGAGAACCTGGATCTCCCCATTCTTATACGATGCCATGATCCGCTCTTTCTCTTCCGATTTCATCCGACCATGCAGCAGCCCGACGCGAAATCCCGCCAACTCATCCGCCTGCAGCTGCTCTGCGCCTTGCATGGCCGCCTGCAGATCGGTTTTTTCAGACTCTTCGACGAGGGGATACACGACATAGGCCTGGCGTCCGTTCCGCAGTTCATCGCGGAGAATCTGATAGGCCCGTCCACGCTGGCTGCCGCTCAAGAGAAAGGTCCGCACCGGTTTTCGCCCTGGCGGCATCTGATCGATCACCGAAACATCCAGATCCCCATAGACCGTCATGGCCAACGTGCGTGGAATCGGTGTCGCAGTCAATACCAGCACATCGGGCTTATACCCCTTCTCGATGAGCGTCTTCCGTTGAAGAACCCCAAACCGGTGTTGTTCATCCACCACCGCCAGTCCAAGTTTCGCGAAGGTGACGCCTTGCTGAATGACCGCATGAGTCCCAATCACAATCTGTGCAGCCCCGGAGGCTACCTGCTCGCGAATTGTTTTACGCGCTGCCGCACGTCCACCACCTCTCACAAGCGCCACGGAAAGTCCGAGCGGCTCCAAGAGCCCCTTCATCGTCCAATAGTGTTGCTCGGCAAGAATTTCTGTCGGCGCCATCAGTGCCGCCTGATAGCCCGATCCACAGGCCAGCACCATCGCCTGCACCGCCACAATGGTTTTGCCGGACCCGACATCGCCCTGCACTAGGCGATTCATCGGTTTGTGCGACGTCATGTCCGATAGAATCTCGCGATTCACCCGCTCTTGCGCTGCAGTCAGCTCAAAGGGCAGCGTCCGATCCAGCTTTCCGAGGAGCGGGGTCTTCGAATTGAACGACACCTGCTTGATCTCTTCCTTCATGGTTCGTTGTCGGGAGGCCAACGCCAGTTGCAGCAGAAACAACTCTTCGAACGCCAAACGGCGATGAGCCGGTGTGATCCCACGATCGAGCTGCCCCCCGTCTGTCCCGAATTGGGGGAAATGCACGTCTTGAATGGCCTGTTGGATGGGCGGCAATCGATAGCGGGCGCGAAGCGGAACCGGCAACAGCTCCTGCGATTCGGCAAGATGGGTATCCAGCAAACTCTTCATGAGCCCACGCATCTGCCGGGAGGTCCATCCCTTGGTTTCGTGGTACACGGGAACAATACGCCCTACGTGCAGCGGCGCCTCGGTTTCGGAACCGATCACTTCGTATTGCGCGACTTCCATCCTCATGGCCACCCATCCCTGTGCGCCTACCACCACTCGCCCCGTCAGCATGATGCTTGTCCCGACGGTAAAGAGCTGTTCGAGAAACGACTGATTAAAGAATACCGCCTGGAGACGCCCGGTCGAATCCTCTACCACAATGTCCAGAATCGTGAGACGACGGCTGCGGGCCTTCTTTGCTTCGCTTCTGACGATCACGCCGCAGATCGAAGCCTGAACCCCCGGCACGAGTTGCCCGATCGGGGTCATGACCGATCGATCCTCGTAGCGCCAGGGTACGGTCCACAGAGCATCTTCAACCGTCTCGATCCCGAACCGCTGAAGCAACATTGTGCGTTTCGGACCGACCCCCTTCACAAAACGAATGGGCTGCTCCCACCATAGTCGCGATGAGGTGCCATCTATAACAGGCTCGGATAATGCGACAGGCTCCGGCCCATTCCACCCTTGGGCCGGATCGTGGGCCGCCTTGCGCAAGACCCCAAGGAGAACCCCGGCTTCCTGTAATCGGCGCTGCTGATCCTCCGGCAGAAGCCGTTGCTGGTCTTCAAGAAACAGCCCCCGCAACTGGAGCAGCGCCGCTTCAATCGCCCGCGGGTAAACGCGATCGGACAGAGCCTGCATGACCTGTGATGACACGAAGCGATTCAGATTTTTGACGGTAGGCAGGTGAGCGAAGGCATCGCGCGTCGCGAATTCGATCGGACGCGCAACAAGGTCCAGCCATCGCTGAAACTGTTCCGGGGAGTTGGGCTCGGAAGAGCGCCGTATCACAGCGTCGGATCGTATCATAGCCTCTCCCCCTCCTCAACGAGCATACGGAGGTCTGTCTGGTTGATTTGGTTTGGTTTGGTTTGTTTGGTTCGTCTGGTTAGTTTCATTCAACCAAACAAACCAAATAGACCAAATAAACCAGCTCTGCGTCTCGCCAGTTTTCTGACAATCCTTTGTAGCGTTCCCCGAAGGTGCTACAGTGATTTCGATTTGAACAGGGCTCCTATGTACCGTCGCAACATTACCCACATTTTATATCCAGTTGCCTGCCTCGTTGGGTTGTTCGTTGTGTATCAAGCCTGGTTCAAGCCGACCTATCTGCCGACACCGCCGCCAAGTCAGCTTCGTGACGTCGCAGGAAATGCTCCAGAATTGCTTCCAGAGCCGCACCGTGAGAGGGCGTCTGAGCTGAAGCAGGAACAGACTCGTTTGATCGACCCCAGTGTCGTCCCGGAGACGACACATCACGAACTATTGGAAACGATCCGCGACGAGATCGAGAAGGGTAATGTCAAAACTGCGGAAACTGCGCTGACCGATCTACCGGCCACGGTATTAACCGGGACCAAGACCCGTCTATACACGGCCGTATTATGGAATAACCTCGGCATACAACTCGAGAAAGCCGGCGGGACTGCCGCCTCGGTCTATGCGTTTAAGAAAGCATCGTCGCTGGATGCCAGTAGCCCAACCATCCATCTCAATCTCGCCCATGCCTACTGGGAACTGCGCGACCCGGCCATGACGCAGGATTTTCTCGAAAAGCTGGTTGCTCTGGCTCCGAACGAACCCTTTCCCCATCTGGCATTGGCCGATCTGCTCCAGGAACGCGGTCAGCTCGGCGAAGCAGCGAACCATCTCGACCACGCCGCCGCCCGCGCGGGAAAAGATCCGACGGCGCAATCCTATCTGCGAACCGTCACAGCCAAAGTCCGCCAAACGGAAAAAAGCGAAGCACGACTCATCAGCCGAGACAGCGCTCACTTTACCGTGAAATTCGACGGAGAGGCCGATCAGGCTACTTGGACCGTTGTGTTGGAGATTCTGGAAGAGGCCTATCGGGAGATCGGTCAAAAATTCGGGCACTTCCCGTCGAAGCCCATCGTGGTCGTCCTGCATGCCAAGTCTACGTTCCAAAGCGCAACCGGAAGCCCTGCGTGGGCCGATGGTCTCTTCGATCCCACGCTTGGACGCATCCAAATTCCTATGCAGGACGCCTTGGCAGACCGTGCCTGGCTTACACGCGTACTGCGACACGAATTCGTGCATGCCCTCCTGCACGACCAGCTCGGCCCTGCCGGCAGCGCTGTCCCGACCTGGTTCAATGAAGGCTTGGCCATGGAACTGTCCGGAGATCGTTGGTCGGATCTCGACCAGACGATGAAGCAGCAGTTTACACCAGTCCCCCTGCCTGCCCTAGAGGGATCTTGGGGAGGATTATCCAGTGACGCTGCGACCGTGGCCTATCTGGAGGCGAATTCGGCCGTACACTATCTCATCGACCGTTTTGGCATGGCTCGTGTGCAAGAGATTCTCACACACCTCAAGGCAAGGCAGGCGCTTTCTGCCGCCATGCAATCGCAGCTCTCCCTGTCGTATGAGCAGTTCCAATCCATGTGGATGGATCGGTTGCAGGAGCACGGAAAGAAAAGTTAGCCGGTAAGCTGGGGGTAGGTACTGCCGATGGGGCGATTCTACTCTCTCCGGATCAGGTTAGATTAAATCCCTGTCTATCGCGATTGGCTCTCCACCATGCCAAACTGGCAAATTTTCTGCTTCCGCATCGTGGCCGGCCATCAGGTCAGCCTCCTCCACGGTCGGCTCAATCGTGTCTTCCCACAAGATCTTGCGATGCCGATCATCCATCATCCGGATACGAAACTCGATCTGTTGAGATAGAACCGGTATCTCCTCTGCCCGGTCCATGACCGGTCTGTTGATCCGTTCTGCACGTGCCAAGGCACCGGCTCCGGTTGTAAAGTGATCGGTCCACACGAGTTGGCCTGTTATCACATCGATAGTGCGAAGGGAAAACTGAGGTTGTCCATCGATGGCACCTGAGCTCCGGATTTGGGTTACCGTCGCCTGCGGCGCAACCAGATGGGCCACGACTCGACGAGTGGTGTCAGCCTCTTGATTGCCGACATTCAAATTCAACAGGCCTTCCCAGAGAAACAGGCCCGTGGCTGCGTCATAGACGCGGAGCGTGAACGCTGAAAGTCCGTCAGCTCCCGGGCCGACTCCGCCAGCAAAAATCCGCTCACGCGGCTGACTGCCCGCTGACGCGACGTCCTCTCGTACATTCAATTCATACGTTTCATCGGAAAGAATCTCGCCGTTCTCGGCATCATAGGTCTTCACCGTGATGATCGACGTATCAGCATTCTCATACCCGACACCGGCTGCCACGATCTTCCTTGATTTCACCGGCGCGAGAGACGTGAAGTCCGCCGTCCAAGCCGTCAGCGGAAGGCCTGAACCGATCATGGCACAGGCCATCAACGAGACGAAGAAGGTCTTCCTTCTCCGACCACCGATCAGCCGCTCTGGATACAACGATACAGACTCGCGCCCAATCGGTAGGAATCGCTCCCTCACTTCTTCGATCGTCGCACGGAGTTCCTGAATGATCGTCATATGCAGTCCTCCCACGCCTGAGTGAGAGTCTCGCATTGACGTACTTCAGCGTAAATTCCCCACTGTAGGGGGAAAACCCATCGAAAGGGGGGAGCGACGTGAGGGAGATAGATAAGGAAAGCTGAGGTCGAGAGGACACAGAAGTGCAGAATCGGGAGTAAAAAAGACGGTTACTTGTGCGGTGTTTCTCGACCTGCTATCCCGGGATTCTCGGAAGCCCCTTCAAGCGGAACCTGGCCAAAAATGGAATACCGGTACCGGGCCACAAACCAATAGAGCAGATAGCCGAAAGGCTTCACCAGCGGAAGGCTGAAGAGGACGGAAAGGAACCGCCCACCTTTGAAACCAGGCAGGAGGGCTAGAAAGGCATCGAGTCCAAGGGCAATCTCCCCATTCGGGCGGACCAGAAAAGCGACGTTGGGACGACCAGGCCGATAGTGCTCGCCCAAGACCTTCCTAGCCTCTTCGCTCTGATAAGGAATCATCCATGGTGCAGTTGCGTCAGCATGAGCCCTTAATCGTTCTATGCCTTTCTTGGCAGTGACACAGAGGCGGCATTGGCCGTCGTAGACCAGGAGGCAGACCGGAGACGTGCGGGACTGGTTGATCTGGTTTGTTTTGTTTGTTTGGTTGATTTCGCTCATCTGGTTAGCTCCGTTCAATCCAAAAACCAAACAAACAAAACAAACCAAATAACAGCCTTGTTCTGTTGGCACAGCAACTGTCTGGTTGCTGTGCACAGCAAAACAGAGCTATGATCCCGTCCATGCGACATACCTGGGCACTCATCGGCCTGCTTGCAGGACTCTGCTTCATCGGCGCTTCTACCACCCAGCTTGCACCGGCTGCGACAGAAGCAGGCCGAATCGGATGGATGATCTATCTAATCGCATGCCCCCTCGCCCTTGCGGCCCTCGTATGGGTGGGATGGACCTGGACCGCCATGGCTTGCGTCATTTATGGAACGGTGGGGTTGGCATTGGACCTTGCCACAGTGACGAGCATCCTGAGCGGAAAAAGCGAGACCGAAAGCCTGCTCCTCTTCAGTGCGATGAGCGGGATCGTGAACTTTTTGCTGATCCTGTTCGGCGGTCGCGCCTTTCTCCATTCGTCCCTGGGGACCGCGCTTCCAGTATCCCGTCCTCCCAGTCCTCCGTCCCCCTCTTCATCCGCAAGACCTTGATCCGCTCAAATCCAGCCTCCATCAACCATGCTTTCGCCTCGGCTGCCGAATAGGTATTGCCCTCCTCGGTGAACAGCAACATCGAGACTGCAAAAAGACTCGCCTCTTCGGGAAACAAACCGTCCCGGTCGTGGAGAAACGCATCTTGAATCAACAGCCGGCCTCCGGGATTCAATGATGCCAACGCACGCCGAAACAGCGCCTGATTGTTTTTCGGCGAATAGATATGGAGCACGTTCGAATACCAGATGACATCATAGGTGTCGGGAATGTCTTCCCGCATGATATCCAACGGCAGACAGGAGAGTCGCGCAGCAGCCTTATGAGTCGAGGCAATCTCTTGCGCCACGCCGAGAGCCGCAGGACGATCGCATACCGTGGCGCGAAGCGTGGGATTCTTGGCGAGGAAGGCCATGGCATAGGTGCCGGGACCGCCGCCAAGATCGAGGAGGGTCCGCGCACCATGCAGGTCGATCTGGCTCGCAATCTTTGGAGCGATCTCCAGAGTCCGGTGATGCATCGCCCAGGTGAACCGACGGCGATAGTCCGGCTCGTCCGGTTCATCGTGATCGAGCGGCAGTCCGCTCCTCACCGATTCGAGCAATCGCCCCCAATCGGCCCAATGACTTACGATCAGCCTGAGATAATCCCCTCGATAGGCTGGATGCTGTGCATTTAATGCCGTGGCGCCTAACCGGCTATTTGTATAGGTCTCGCCATTTTTCTTCAACAGACCGGCCATGGCGAGATTTCGGCAAAGAATGGCCAGACCCCGCTCACTCACCTTCATGTCACGAGCCAGGGCAGGAATCGTCCATACCTTCGTACCGACGGAAGTAAAAAGGTCCAGCTCAAGAGCGGCAATCAGAACCCGCGGCAACCGGT
>JABFSG010000010.1 GCA_013140715.1 Nitrospiraceae bacterium | reverse complement strand
GCAAGCCCCCCGTCGGAGAATCGGCCAAGCCTTAGCACCGGACTGATCCCCTCCGCCCCGACTGCATCCTTCCGCCTTCCTTCCGCCGCATCGTTGAGCCAATCTTTTGTGAGCTGCCGCCTCGGCGCCTGGTGCTGATTCCAAGATCACAAAGTCACAGCGAGTAAGGCAGGTTGAGGTCAAGGTTGAGTGAAGGCTCAACCTTCCGTGAGAGCTGGCGGTTACTCTTGCAATCAGCGCAGATGTAGGGCTTCGAGCAGGAGTTCACGGGTGGAGGACTTCACCATTCCTTTCGCCCGACGATAGAACGACTGATAGGTCTCTTTCCCCTGCATGACTTCATAGTACACTTGAATCACTTCTCGATAGGGATTCAACAACCGGTGACAGAGGCGCGGGAACATATACACGATATCTGCAAGGCGCGAGCAAATCCGAAACTCTGGATACAGTTCTTCTCTGATCGCCAACTCATAGCCCCACAGACTCTTGCTCCGGTCGTGCAGTTGATCGAGGACCGCCGTTGCGGCCATCTTCCCGGAACGTACGGCATAGTAGATGCCCTCGCCGAACAGCGGATCGACAAGATGCCCGGCATCGCCCACCAGCAGCGCTCGACCGTTCACAAACTCGCCTGGCTCTTGCTCCTTGTATGGTTCAATCCGGTTGCTGAATAACGGCAACGGATGGCCGAGCGGCTTCGGGATGTCCAAACTTGTTAAGCCCATCTCTCCCCGCACAAAGCGATCGAAAGTATTCTTGAGACTCGCTGGTTTACTTTGAAACTCCCCTACACCGACTGACAGCCGCCCCTGCTTGGGAAAAACCCAGGCGTATCCCATCGAGCCGGCACCGATATCGACGAGCGCCTTGCCCGGAGCCGGATATTGCAGCCCCGGCCCCACCTCGACCTCGCTCTCCAGCGTCGGTATGCAACGCAATCTCCGGCCGGGGAACAGATGTCGGGCGACCTGGCTGTTCGCTCCGTCGGCGCCGATCAAGACCTTTCCCTGGTAGCACCCTCGATCGGTCGTGACCTCGACGCCATCCGGCAGGTGGCGGAACGACTTCGATGGCTCCCCTTCATGAATGTCCGTTCCAACGCGACGCGCCTGTTGAACCAGGTGATGATCGAACCGATCGCGCATGACCATGTAGGCGATCGGGTTAGGCGATTCGATGGAGATGGAATCCTGGCCTCGATACGAAAATTGAATACCGGAAATGGTCTGTTCGACGATGGACTTGAATCCCGGATCGAGAAGCTGCTCGATCCGAGCGGATAGGCCGCCGCCGCAGACCTTGTAACGGGGATGTGTCTGTTTCTCGATGGCAAGAACGGATAGGCCGGCACGGCTCATCTCGTAGGCGGCGGTGGCCCCAGCAGGTCCCAAACCGACTACGATCGCATCATAGGTCTTATTATCGGGAACCATGGGCATCACGTCCCGCGCCTACTGCCCGAGGTACCAGCCGATTCCATACCGTTCTAAGAAGCTGGTAATCATGGTGAGGGAATTGGCGTAGATCATGACGCCGACGACGATCATCAGCACCCCGCTCACCGTGGAGACGCCCCACAGATATAGACGGGCCTGTTTGAAATAGGCAAGAAACCGATCCACACCCAAGGCCGTGAGGAACAATGGCAACCCCAATCCCAACGAATAGCTCATCAGCAACAGCACACCGTTCGACATCGAGTCGGTGGTGCTGGCATACAGCAAAATAGTCCCGAGCACCGGCCCGACACAAGGAGTCCAGCCTGCGGCAAAGGCCACGCCGATCAGAAACGATCCCACATACCCGACCGGACGACTTCTAAATTGAAATCGATGCTCCATTTTCAGAAAGTTGATATTCAAGATCCCCAATAGATAGAGGCCGAAAATGACGATCATCACCCCGCCGATCCGCCGAATGTAGTCCTGATAGGTGACAAAGATCTGTCCGATAAAGCTGGCCGACGCGCCGAAGGTCACAAAGACTGCTGAAAACCCGCCGATAAACAACAGAGCGTTGACGACAATCGATTTCTTGAACTTCGACCGCACCGTCGAGTCGGTGAGCTGCTCGATGGACAGGCCGGTAATATACGAAATATAGGAGGGAACCAGCGGGAGCACGCAGGGCGAGACAAACGAGAGCAGCCCGGCCGAAAAGGCCGCCACGAGAGAAATATTCGTGACCGATTGCGACAATGTCCGACAGGCTCCTAGGGCCAAACCCTGTTTGTCTGGTTTGTTTGGTTTATCTTGATTAAATCGTTCAACCAAACAAACGAAACAAACCAAATAGACCCAATAACGGTCTTCTTAGGGCTTCATCAACATCTGCACAAGCTGCTGCGCCTCAGGCGCCCCCCAGTCGCGCGCGCCAAAGACCTGGTGGCGGATCACTCCCTGCCGATCGACCATGAATGTCATTGGAAGGCTCCGTGCGCCATAGGTCAATCCTACACGAAAGTCCGAGTCGTGGAGAATGGGAAACGTCAGGTGGTTTTCTTGCTGAAACGGCCTGGTGCTCGCCACACCCTGCGCGTCGGTGGACACAGCAAGAATCTCAAAGTCTTTCCGCGGAAACGTCTGGTAGAGCTGCTCCATCGCCGGCATCTCCACCCGGCAGGGGCCGCACCAGGTGGCCCAAAAGTTGAGCAACACGACTTTGCCGCGCAAGTCGGAAAGAGCCACCATCCGGCCATTCAAATCCCGGAGCTGGAAGTTCGGCGCCAGCTCGCCCAGTTTGACGGCGTGACGCTCAGCGACCGGCAGGATATCCGCCGCCGCTGCACCGCCTATTCCAACCAGTACGACCATGAGGAAGACAGCCGTTCCAGCGATCATCAGTGTACTCGAAGCCAAAGATGGGATGAACTCACGCGCAAGCTCGTGCCATCTTAACCCTGAGTCGGACAGCTGTGAATCATCCTTATGGGGGATCGAATCCCGATTGCCCTTCATACCGACGGTTACCCTTCCTCGCATCGCAAAGATTACCCCTGAAACCTTCGAACAGAGAGAGTGGTCGTGAAGAACTCGTCTAGAGTGTTGAGCGGGACAGCTATGGTCGGTCCTACGGAGAATAACAAGGCCTGGATAGACACAGAAGTTTCGATCATCTTACAAGCGGCCCAAAATACCTGTCAAGGAACCGTAGAGGAACAGCTCCCTCATCCTTTCAGTCTTCGTCTTCGCCTTGGCCTTCTGACAAATCGACAATAGACAAGAGCGGCTCGTTCATATACTATCGCACGAATTCACTCTTTTGTCCGATTATCGACCACCTGAACCCAGAGGGGCTAATGCGACATAACTATTTATTTACATCTGAATCTGTCACCGAAGGGCATCCGGATAAGATCGCCGATCAGATCTCCGACGGAATCCTCGATGCGATCATTGCAAAAGATAAATATTCTCGGGTAGCCTGCGAAACGATTCTCACAACCGGAATTGCCTTCGTCGCAGGTGAAATCTCCACCAAGGCCTACGTCGAAATTCCGGACATCATTCGCGAAGTCATCAAGGATGTCGGCTACACCGACGCCTCCTGGGGATTCGACTACCACACTTGTTCCGTTCTCACCGCCATCCATCAGCAATCCGGCGATATCTCGATGGGTGTGGATTCCGGCGGCGCCGGCGACCAGGGGCTGATGTTCGGCTATGCCACCAATGAAACGGACGAGCTCATGCCCATGCCGATCGTACTTGCGCATCGCCTCACCAAGCGACTGGCGGAAGTCCGGAAAAAGAACATCCTGCCCTGGGTTCGCCCCGATGGAAAATCTCAAGTGACCGTGGAATACCGGGACGGAAAACCGATGAGAATCGACACCATCGTCGTCTCGACACAACACAGCCCCGACGTCACGAACAAGCAAATCGAGCGCGATATCATGGAAAAGGTGATCAAGCCCGTGATGCCGAAGGGGCTCTACGATCCATCGAGTGTGAAGCACCACATCAATCCTACCGGCCGCTTCGTGGTCGGCGGCCCGATGGGCGACACAGGACTGACAGGCCGCAAGATCATCGTCGATACCTACGGAGGCCACGGCAGCCATGGGGGCGGCGCCTTCTCCGGCAAGGATCCTACGAAGGTAGACCGGTCGGCCTCGTACATGGCACGCTACATCGCGAAGAACCTCGTCGCCTCAGGATTGGCCCAAAAATGCGAAGTGCAGCTCGCCTATGCCATCGGCGTGGCAGACCCAGTCTCGGTGCTGGTCGATACGAAGGGCACGGAACAGGTAGCGGTCGAGAATCTGGATAAGCTCGTGCGGAAACATTTTCCACTGACCCCTCGCGGTATCATCGATCACCTTAAGCTCCGCCGGCCGATCTTCAGAAAGACCGCATCCTACGGGCACTTCGGTCGGAATGAACCGGAGTTCACCTGGGAAAAGACCGACAAGGCCAAAGTCTTACGCAAAGACGCAGGGCTGTAATTTAGACCGGCCCGATCACGGGGGGGACGGATTGAAAAATCCGCCCCCCCTCGTACTAAGCACCCATCACCCGTTACTCATCACCCATCACTGTATTGGAGGTTTCTGTGGAATACGATGTAAAGGATATCAAGCTGGCAGACCAGGGTAAACTCAAGATCGAATGGGCTGAAGCGACCATGCCGGTGCTGCGGCTGATCAAGAAACGGTTTCAGCGGGAGAAGCCATTTGCCGGGCTTCGCATGACCGCCTGCCTCCACGTGACCACCGAAACGGCTAATCTGATGAAGACGCTTCAGGCAGGCGGAGCAGATGTCAGACTCTGCGCTTCCAACCCACTGAGCACGCAGGATGAAATCGCAGCGGCGCTCGTTAAACATGACAACATTCCGACCTTTGCCATTAAAGGCGAGGACAACAAGACCTACTATCAGCATATCCAATCGGCCATCGCCCACAAGCCGCAAATCACGATGGACGACGGAGCCGATGTCGTCTCGCTGATCCACTCCAAGCGCAAAGATTTGCTCAAGCACGTGATCGGCGGCACGGAAGAAACCACCACCGGAGTCATCCGGCTCCGCAGCATGGCCGAAAAGAAAGTGCTCAAATTCCCGGTGATCTCCGTCAACGACGCCGACACCAAACACCTCTTCGACAACCGTTACGGGACCGGGCAAAGCACGATCGACGGCATCATCCGTGCGACGAACCGTTTGATCTGCGGCACCTGCTTCGTAGTCGCAGGCTATGGCTGGTGCGGGCGTGGAATTGCCATGCGCGCCAAGGGCATGGGCGCCGACGTCATCGTCACCGAGATCGATCCAGTCAAGGCGATTGAAGCGGTGATGGACGGGTTCCGCGTCATGCCGATGGAACAGGCCGCGCTCATCGGAGATTTCTTCGTCACAGTGACCGGCAATCTCAAGGTCATCCGCGGTGAGCATTTCGCCGTCATGAAGGAAGGGGCCATCGTCTGCAACTCAGGGCACTTCAACGTCGAGCTGGATATTCCAGCCTTAGAGAAACTGAGCCGCAGGAAGCGCCTCATCAGACCGGGCGTCGAGCAATTCACACTGAAGAACGGTCGGCGTGTCAGTCTGCTCGGTGAGGGACGATTGGTCAATCTCGCTACCGCGGAAGGCCATCCCTCCAGCGTCATGGACATGAGTTTCGCCAACCAGGCACTCGGTGCTGAATATCTGGTGAAGAACTATAAAAAGCTGGAGAAGAAGGTCTATCCGGTGCCACCGGTGATCGACAAGGAAATCGCGCGTCTCAAGCTCGCGGGTATGGGGATGAAGATTGATACGCTGACCAAAGAACAGGTGAAATATCTGGCGTCGTGGGAGATGGGGACATAGCGGCGGGCCTTCAGCTCGCTGTCGCTCCCAGGCTCACGGAATGACCCTTCCGGCCTCTGGCGATGTGAACATTCTGGAATTCCTTCAGCTGCGGTCGCTTAGCGACCGCAGCTCTTCAGTCAGTTCCAGCTTTCACATCGCCGGTGGCTCGGTGGGTTCCCATTCATCCGCCAAGGTCGCTCCAGAGAGCCGCAGGCCCACCTAGAGGAGCGATAGAGCAAAAAACTAGCCACCCTCTTAGATACTCGTTCCAAGAACCTCCCGCCCATCTCTCTCTCCCTCTCAGAGATTGACAAGATCCACTACAGAAAGTAAACGGTGTCTCTAGTGAGCATTTCAAAAATTCCATAAGAACCTGGACGATGGCCATAAACGCCTCCAGAAAAAGTCGGAATATGGCGGTTCCGGTAAGGTCTGGGGAAGCAGCCGGATGTCCGTTCTGCATCGTCCGACTCTTGCCTGAGCCTAGACCTGGCACACGAGTTCGTATGCTCTCAGGCTTTCGAACGGGAATTGATGGAACCATAGCACCACTTCTTCGGGATTACCCAGACCACCCCAATGGTCCTGTTATCATGGTGCACTATGACGCCGATCCACCCACCACAACTTATACTGTCTTCTTCAAACGCGATTTAGTTTGTCCATATCCTCTTCCTCGGCCTCCAACGTGGATGCCGCCCCTTTCCTTGCGTGATGCAGCCGAGTTGGAAAGTGAGATCTTTGATTTTGTCTACAGATGTTATTTAGGCAAGGAGTGGAAAATGGCCTGGCCCTACCATTACAACCTCATCGGCAAGATATGGCGCAAACGCCTCCCCGTTAGTGGAGCGGAAATATGGCGGCTCGCTTCCATTCATGCCCTCCCTCATGAATGGAAGTCTGATCTTGAGACAACCTTTGAGCGTGGCCGTGAAATCCTTATCGTGGCTGAAGGTCGCCGCCCCATTAAGAAGAAGCGCCTTCGTTCGTTTCTCCTGGAATAAAGGTTGAGGACATTACGAGGGGCAGAGAAATCGCGGCAGAGAAACGGAACATTGCGAATGTCATCAAAGGAGTGAGGTGGTCAAGCCTGCGGGTGCGAATGGGGTGGAGACGAGAGCTCTCTCTTCCAGGATGCTCAAAATGGCTGTTCAGCAAGGCCCAGCGAGCGAATGCCTTGGGTGGTGTGAAGGCGTTATACAGCAGACTCGGGAGGGACAAGCGGTTCAAGAGCATCGATCAACTCAGGGATGTCGAGGCTCGCAATCTTCCAAGCGCGGCGAACATCAATGTGAAAATAATCATGGACCACAACATCACGCAGGCCCATGATTTTTCTCCAGGGGATTTCGGAATGAGCGTTTCGGAACTCAGAAGAGACTCGCTTAGCCGTTTCACCAAGCACGGTAAACTGAAGCAGCACTGCATCCTGATCGCGTCAACTCTTGAGAAAATCCACCTCTTGTAAGCCAGCTGTGTACTCTCGTATTTGCTTCGCCGCCTGAAACATATCAAGCAAAAGCGAGTCATCACGCTGCATACAGGGTTTCCATGTGGGACAGAATATGCTTACGCCGAATATAGTTTCGACTCTCCTCGACCAATCGCTTTTCAAGGAGATCGACCGGCCGTCCAAACAAAGCCTCTAATTCCTCTTTCATATCCAGAAGATGTTCAACCCCCCAGTCCGATCCGCGGCTGAACGTCACCAATACATCGACGTCGCTGTTCGGACGGAAATCCTCTCGAAGGATGGAACCGAAGAGTGCGAACTCAACAATCTTCCACTTCCGACAAAAAGACACAATTCGTTCCTTCGGTACATCAATCTGAATCTTTCCCCTCATGGCCTCTCCCTATAAACACTGCGAATGGCAATGGTAGCACCAAGCATCGATAATGTCACCGGACCGATGCCGATTGTGTGGGGCCAGGCGAGGGGGACATTCTGAATTTCCTGTGTGGAGTAGGGCAGGTTGCAAGCGAAATGACCGGAGGTGCGGGGTTCCAGCGAGGCTCAGCCAGGGACTGGCAAACGGGAACATGCTGAGTTTCCTGTTGCCATAAGTGATGGGAAGATGCAGGACGGGATCTAAGGGCTCAGACCCCTTAGTTTCGGCTAACGGCTACGGAGTCTTTGCGCACCGGAACCCGAAGTCGCTATCACGGGCAGCCGGGGTAAGGCTGAATCGGTAGGTGGATCTCAGGTACCCCAGATTGGCGTACCACGAGCCGCCTCGCAACACTTTTGTCGCACCCTGTTCCGGGCCATTCGGGTTCTGCGACGGACTCTTTTCGTAATAGTCCTTGTCATACCAGTCATTCACCCATTCCCAGGCATTCCCTGCCAGATCGTAGATCCCATAGGGGCTCCGTCCAAGCTCCAATGACCCCACCGGCGCCAACGCCGCATGATCGTCCCAGGTCTCTTTCCCATAGTTCGCACGGAGCCGATCGAGCGGATCATTGCCCCAGGGATAGATTCGCCCATCCGTTCCCCGCGCCGCCTTCTCCCATTCCGCTTCCGTCGGCAGCCGTTTCCCGGCCCATCGACAATAGAGGCTCGCATCCGACCAACTCATATTGACGACTGGTCGATTCTGATGGGCCGGCTGATTCATCACGTTCCAGTCCGGCGGCGCACTCAAGTTCATGGTCTCCAAAAACTTCGCGTACTGCCCCACCGTCACTTCGTACTTGTCCATGTAAAAGGCATCGAGGGTGATCCGATGCAAAGGCTGTTCATGAGCAAAACTTGCATTGCTCCCCATGGTAAATTCCCCGCTTGGCACCAGCATCATCGGTGCCCCGTCTTTGCCTGTGATCTCCAGTGATGGTGTCTGCATCGGCCCTGCAACGCACGCGGCGCATGTTACAGCCATCAGCAAGCAGAGAACAGACAGCCAAATCTGACCCTTCTGCCTCACCTTCATATCTCCACGTTTCTCTGTCTAGCAGGCTGTCGACAAAGTCCACCAGCGGCGTTCTCGCATCGTTCAGGCCCTCAACGTACCCCGAGGGTACGCCTCGGGACCTTCTCTCGCTACGGCCTTGCTGGACGGCCTTTCTGAACAGCCTGCGATAGCTTCTGAATGAGTCTGTGGGGATCCAGGCTTTGCGTTTTTATCATGCTTCAGCAGTTTATCAACACCCTGCTAGCAATCGGTCAACCCATCGTAACCCTGCTTGCTGTAATCCTCAATGGTTCGAAGAAACGAAGCGCAGGGAAGCGGGGTATTCTGAATTTTCTGCCTGGGGTGAGATAGGTCAAGAACGACTTGGCCTGCAAGTCTGTCTGACGAGCGGGGTATCGTTTGGAATTTTTCGGTAGATACGCTTTGCTGTGGCGGTTGCGATCATACGGTACGCTCAGACAACTCATTGCCGTAGCACTTCCTTAGGAGGACATAGACTAGGCTTCCCACAACTATCAACCATATGTACAGTGCAACCGTCATTAAGATTGGACTCATATCACAGTTCCTTTTTTATAGGTTACGGGAGCGCCCCCGGAGATCCTGTCGTTCTTGCTCCCAGCCTTGACGATCTTGGCCCGACTCTCAACTGGTTCCCGCAAGTGTAGCAAACCTTCTAATTTCTGCATCGACTGAGGTTTAAACAGAACAGGAGTCGTCACCAGCAGTCCTAACCTGACCTCAACTGATACCAACTGACATTAATCGCCCAATTCCCTTTGTTCCCGTTACTCTGCGCTCGCAGCGATAGCGGGGGAGACCGTATGGCGAACCGTAAGCGCATGAGAAAGAAAATAGGGTCATTCTGAATTTCCCGTCTGCGATGGGGGAGGTCGAAGCGATTTTGCAGATCTGCCGTTGCAGACACCGTAGACGGGTATTGAGCCCCAGGAGCGGTGGTGATAGTTTATGTTGCGCGATGAAAAGCCCCCCATGGGGTGGCCGGCTCACCAAAATTTTCGTCTAGGAGGAAGCCATGGCGACCATTGAAAAATCCATCGAGGTCAGCGTGCCGCAGTATGTCGCGTACAATCAATGGACCAGCTTTGATGAATACCCCAAGTTCATGCAGGGTGTGAAAGAAGTCACGTGGCTTGGCGCCAAACGGTATCGTTGGAAAGCAACGATCGCAGGCCAGGACCCGGAGTGGGATGCGGAGGTGACAGAACAGACGGAGCGCCAGCGTGTCGTGATGACCTATCGAAGCGGCGCCATCAAAAGATGGGTCGCGACATTCCATGAACTCTCGAAAGACTGGTCAAAAGTCACGCTGCAAGTTGAGTACGACCCTCAGGGTTTCGGGGAACATGACGGCGGTGCATCGGAAGCGCTGGCTTCGCGCGTCCAGGGAGATCTTGAGCGATTTAGGGCCGTCCTCGAAATCCGTGGCCGCACATCGCCTTTCGCCGATTGGCAAAGAATGTAATCCTGGCAGTACATTCCGGTGAATGAAGCGATCCGACGAGTAGCACTCCCCTACTGGAAAAGAAAAAGGTAGCAGATATCTCGTTTCAGCCATAAACAAGGTCTCCGCTCTTGAGTTGACCCTCAGTTCACGCCTCACGTCTTGCGGTTCCGGCTACTGAGCTGGAGGCAACACCGCGATCACGCGCAGCGGCCCGCCCGTCCCCCCGGCGATTTTCATCGGCAGAGCAATCACGTCGAAGCCCCGAGCAGGAAGATTTCTCAGATCGCTCAGATTCTCGAACACAGGCACGTTCTGCGAGAGAAGCGCGACGTGAGTCTCAAATGTACTGGACTGACCATAATCAATCGAGGCTGTGTCGATTCCGACTGCTTTAACCTGCCGCTCACGCATAAGCCAAGCTGCAGCTTCAGGATGCAGGCCCGGGAAATGGAGCGCTTGTACCCCCTCCGGCCCTCTTAGCTCTGTTCCCAGATACTGTTTTCTTGACGGCCAATATTGAGCAAAACCCGTGTCGAGGAGCACGATCGCACGAGCCGGAATTTGTCCCTCTGCCGCTTCCCATTGTTCGAAATCTTGGATAGTGACGAGATAATCCCGCTCGCGGGCACATTGGGCTGCGACATCGATTCGAACACCTGCTCCAACCAATTGTTCGATCGGAATCTGATCCAGCATGTGCCCACTCTTGGAAAAGTGAATGGGTGCATCGATGTGGGTCCCCCCATGTTCGGCCATTTCCAGACGATTCGAGGCGTAATAATATCTTCCGGCCGTCTCCCCTGCCTGCTGGGAGACGAGCCGGAAGTCCTGTTCAGTCGGCCAGACAATCGTGTCCGCCCCAAAGGAGTGGGTGAGATCGATAAGCCGAGACTGCTCCCAGGAAAGACGATCGAGCCGAGGGTGACCGACCGTGCATCCCGCACCAGCGAGCAGACAGAGCACCATAAGCCAGCCTGCTATCAGGATGCTGAAAAAGTCGCTGGTCTCACCCACCCAACCCCGGCGCGCCAAGACGCGTCTCTCCTCAGGCAACGTTCTCAGCTCACAAGAATCCTCAACGTACCCCGTGTGGAAAACAAGCTGTCTTGCCGGCTTGGGGTGGGCGGGTGAGAAATACCACGCCTCCGGTTCTTGCTCGCCTGCGGCCTTGCTGGACGATCTTTTTGAACATCCTGTGTATTGAACTCCTGTTATCTCCTTCAACATGGCAGGCTCCTTCGTTCTGAAAAGCTCCGGCAAATATTGTCAGTCTGCCGGGCAAGAAAGCAAATGACGGACTTTCTCACAGAGGAGCCGATTGTGCCGACATAGCCGGTATTCTTTGCCGAGCGACTACTCATAGATTGCAATGGGCAGATAGATTGTTGGTGTTTTGAGTGCTTCTCCCCCTGCTGCGCCAGGCACGGAAGTTGAGAAGGCTTTCCCTAGCATCGGCGTATATCGAAGTCTGCCGTGCATGCGCGATAACTACTCAGGTGTTTAGGCTGAAGGCTGAAGGCTGAAGTTTGTATCTTCGATCATAGGTTCAAGCAGAGATGAATCCTCGTTGCACAAAAAGCCTAACCCCCAAAAACCATCAGCCTATCTACCCGTGTAGTGGCCATACACTGAGGATAGGATGATCGACATGTCCAATCTGTGGGAATTCTTGAGCCGCGATACAGCCTTCTTCGGCGGCCCTCAAAGTCCGATGCTGAGCTGGATCGGGTCTTTCGGAATCGTACTATTCTTTGTGTGGCAGGTCATACGGTTGACCAGCGAGGTCGCGCACGCGCGACGGCCCTTCGACCGAATAGGCCCGATGCTGACCACCCTCGCAAACGATCGAGGAGATGTAGATCGTGAACGATTCACCACCCGTGCCTTGGTGGGATTCACGCCTCATACGCACCAGCCCCCATCTGCTTCCACGCGCATCGACTGCGACGACCTGCAATCAATCGAGACAGCCATGCAAAAGGAGCCGATGTTTCGGCACCCCTGGATGCAATTCCGCACGACCCTGATTCTGGAACAGACCCCGTGGTTTATCGAACCGCGCATTTTCAGCACGCGCCGGGCAGAAGATATTTTCACGCAAGACATACTCCTGAACCACCGTGTGAACCTGGCATTTTATAGCCAGCTTCCCTCCCTGGTGACCGGCATTGGATTACTGTTGACGTTCCTGGCCCTATTCATCGGACTCAGTAGACTCCACGCAGATGGAAGCGAGATTGTCGGGATTCAGGGGCTCATCAACGGATTGGCTGGGAAATTTCTCTCCTCCATCGTCGGACTGATTGCCGCCAATCTGTTCACTCTCATTGAAAAGCCGATGGTCTTTCGACTCATGAACCGGCATCAGACCTTTCTCGATCTCCTGGACAAACTTTTTCCCAGAAAAACTATGGAGCAGATGTTGGAACAACTCAGGCCGGTTCACGGGTCACAGAGCAAAAATAGAGCGGTGTCCGGCAGGGAACCGCATGAACTCTACGAGGGATCGCGCACCGATAGCCTGGCTCTGCCCATCGCCGAACTGACTTCGGCTGTTCGGTCCCTGACGCAAGGGAAGCAGGACGAACAGGCAGCGAGGCAGCGCATGACAGATGAATTACCGCGAGTCTTCCGTGAGGAACTCACGGCTCCAATGAAGGAGCTGAATGACTCGATACATGACCTCACGAGGTTTCTGAAGGACACGTACGTACATCGGAGTCAGACTACGATGACGCTCGACGACATCATGAGCCGCCTGACGGATACGCTCGCTGATCAGCGGGCATCGGCCAGCGCCTCGCGCCCTGAGGGACGCCGGTTTTGGTCAAAACGATCGATGGCGTCCACGCCACGGCCCACTGCATGAGGTATGCAGCGCCACAGGGGGCAGGCCCCTCCCACACAACGATCGGCATTACCGATCTGATGACTTCGCTCGCAATCGTATTCATCCTGCTCTTCGCGACGCAAATCACCAAAACCTCCTCCGCGGCACAGTCTGAGCTGGAAGAAAACAAAGAAGGCGTGCAGACGGCGCTCCGTGACCACATTCAACGGCTGGGTCTCTCGCTCGATGCGGATCCCCGCGATCCGCTTGCGCTCTTGATCGTAGTTCCGGAAAACCTCCTCACCTTCGAGTCTGGGAAAAGCACGTTGTCGCCGACCGCAGAGCAGTTTCTTGCCGAAGCGTTGCCCTTCTACGTGGGAGCCCTGTGCGGACCGCTACGCGGCAAGATCGACTCTCTCGCGATCGAAGGGCACACGGATGACCAGGGCAGCGACGCATTTAATTTGAAATTGAGTCAGGAACGGTCGTTGGCCGTGATGGTGAAGGGCCTGGAGGTCATTCAAGCGACAGAGCCTGCTTCGTACCAATGTTTTCAGGAAATTACATCGGCAGCCGGGCGCGGCAGGCAAGACTTGATTTATGAATCCATTGACGTCGTCAACCGTGAAAAAAGCCGCCGTGTGATCTTCAAGATTCGCCTCCGCTCCGCCGAGCAACGCGATCTGATTGAACAGCCCGCCAAAGCCCTCTGACAGAGCACCCGCAAGACCACTCTTCGTACCCATACGTTCCCAGATGCGCCTTATCCCAGGCAAGGCCGAACCGTCTGAAGAGGGTGAGATCTGGAAGCGTTGGAGGATAGAGGCCTCAAGTCTCTTACCTCAAACCGTTGACATCCTTCGCCTCAACCTTAACCTTCCAATTCCGCTGGTGGGCTTTTTCACCATCCTGCCATCTGTGGTACAGTGAGGAGCGATTTTGAGGCCGTGATTTCATGGGGCTTCTATGAGATCGACACCATTCGTTCCTCTCTCGCTCTCCGATTACGAGATTTCTGCTGAACAGGGATTCCTCCCACAAGACCCCTGTGCGAACCTGCCAGACTGCCCATCGCTCAACCGTCTTGGGTATGAACTACCGAAACTACTGAGCGCCCGTACAGTCCGGCGGTTCATCGATGAACAGCACCACCTGCTCCCCTCTATTCCTCCAAGCTGGCGCACGGAAGATTTCCGAGCCGCGATGCGGATCCTTTCCTTCGCCGGACACGCCTACGTATGGGAAGTACCGGACCAGCCGATTCCAACCTTACCAGCACAATTGGCAAATCCCTGGTATGAAGTGGCGCAGCACCTTGGTCGATTGCCTGTCCTGTCCTATGCATCCTATGCACTCGACAACTGGCGGCGACTCGACCGGACTCAGCCGATTCGGCTCGACAACATCGTACTGCTGCAAAATTTTCTCGGCGGGTTGGATGAAGAGTGGTTTGTCGTCGTTCACATCCAGATCGAGAGGGAAGCGGGATCGGGGCTGGCAGGTCTGCTTCGAGCGATGAATAGCGCTGCCGCAGACCAGGAAAACGAAGTCTTGCTGGGGCTCACATCCTTGGCGTCGGCTCAAACGGCCATGCGCGATACGTTACTCAGGATGAAAGAACGCTGTGACCCCTATGTCTACTACAATCGCGTGCGGCCCTATATCCATGGCTGGAAGAACAGTCCTACCCTACCGAACGGACTCACCTATGATGGAGTGGAAGCTTATACGGGACGACCACAGCAGTTTCGAGGTGAAACCGGCGCGCAGAGCACAATTGTCCCCTGTCTCGACGCCGGGCTTGGAATCGCCCATGCTCCAGACCCCCTGACCGTCTATCTGCTGGAGATGCGCGACTATATGCCTCCGCGCCACCGAGCATTCCTACAGGCTCTGGAGAAGACCACCGACCACTTGAGCCGCCCCATACTCTCCGGCTATGTGCGCGATCGAAAATCCCGCAACCCCGATCTCTGGACTACCTATTGCGGGTGCGTCGATCTCCTTGCCCAATTCCGCCAGATCCACATCGGCTACGCCGACAGTTATATTTTTCGCCAGCATCAAGCCCACGAGAGCAACCCCACTGCCGTGGGAACGGGCGGCACACCCTTCATGGCCTACCTCCAGAAACATCTGGACGAGACGAAACAAGCCATCGTTCAGTAGGCTTTTCTGATCGACTCCCTCGTAAGCATGAACAGCAACCGGGCTATTGGTGGAGCAACAATGAGCGCCGTTGACTCTACTGGTTAAGCGGCGTATCGTCCTGCACATCCATGGACATTACCAAAGGAGTCTACGATGTCGGTCATGTGTTCTCTGGCAGTCTGCAAAGCGCGGGCGGGACTGTGCGGGCATGAGAAAGCGATGCTGAGCGTCGCCGCGCTCGCAGCGTTCGGCTTTGGGGCCTACTTCCTCATCGGCTGACCGGGGGATTATAATCCGCCAGAGGAGCCTCGTCGAAGGACGCTCAAAAAGGCCGTCCAGCAAGGCCGCAGGCGGAGCAAGAACCGGAGGCGTACCCTCGGGGTACGTTGAGGATTCTTGCGAGCTGAGAACGCCGCTGGCGGGATTTTTCAGCGTCGTTCGCTAACGGCTGTGGACCATCGGTAGCTCTCGCGAACCTTCTGCTTCCTGTTGAATGCGTAGCCGCTCCAAGCGGGAGGCTTCCATCACGTCCTGCAACATCTCGTCTGTCATTTGGGTCATCTGTGCTGCTGCGTCCTTCATATCGGCATGTTCGACAGCGCGGGACAGTACTTCGGCCTTCGTGGCGCCTGTCTTTTGTCCCAGGAACGGCTTGATAATGATGTAGGCCACATCCCGCGCCGGCATGAAGCGGAGAAACCGCCGCAGCAATCGGAATGTCTGGATTGGATAGTGTAGGAGCTTATAGATAAACAACCGCTTGAGTCCCTGACGGCGGACCTCATTGATCACTTCACCCGGCAAGCAGGTCGGATCGATCGTTGAACACTTAAAATACTTGTACCAGTCGGTCGTTTCGCTGACCAATCCGCGCTTCACATATTCTTGCCAGAGCGGGGTTCCTCGATAGACGCAGAGTCGGTTGAAGCCAAAGGTGTCGAGCGGCAACTTGGACGCCAAGTCGAACGTGGCGTTCATATCCTCAACCGTTTCATCAGGATTGCCCACGGTGAAGAACCCATGCACGATCTCGATACCGGCCTGTTTGGCATTCTTGACCGCTGTCGCCACTTCTTCCAACGTCTGTTCTTTCTTGAGCCGGTCCAGAATCTTCTGACTCCCGCTTTCGATCCCGAACATGACCGTCCGGCAATGGGCCTTGGCCATCGCGGGAAACAGATGCTGGGCCACCGAATCTACACGCCCTTCGATGCCCCATTGGATTGTAAGCTTCGCATCCATCACACCCTGGCAAATCGCCTCGATCCGCTTGGGTTGCAGCAGAAAATGATCGTCGACAAAATAGACGGACCCATAGCCGCATTCTTCGAGGTACTTGAGTTCGTTCACCACATGCTGGGCAGTCCTCGCACGCCATTTGCCTTCGTTGAAGATCGGAATATCGCAGAACACGCAGGGCCATGGACAGCCTCGGGAGGTCTGCATCGTCGTGAACCGCTCCATCGAAAGTACTGCCGGCACGTCGAGCGGCATCGATTCTATAAAGTCGAGTGGGAGGCTTTCTCTATCGGGGAAGGGCCACTGGTCGAGATGGCGCTCCATCGGCCGTCCGGAGTTCTGCACGACCTGACCGTCTTTCGCCCAGGTCAGCCCGGCAACGCCGGCTGGATCCTCAATCCGTTCGAGCAGATCGAGGAGTAACTGTTCGCCGTCTCCCTTGCAGATGAAATCGACTTCAGGGCACTGCAGTTTGACCAATGCAGCGTTCAAACTCGCAAACACGCCTCCAAAGGCCAATTTGACCTTTGAGTTGGCAGCGCGAATCTGGCGGGCCAAAATCTTGGCATAGGGATAGCTCGTGGTGCTGAGAAAACTGAGGCCGACCAGGGTCGGCTGCTGCCGGCCGATTTCTTCGAGGATGACCTCATTCGGCGTATCGGGATTCGCCTGATCGAACATCACACATTCGTGGCCTGCCTGCTTCAAAACTGCCGAGAGTGACATGATGCCGATGGGCGGGAAGCCCATGACTCTGATACGACCGTTTTTTGCGCGGGTCTTTGCAGGGAGTGCGTAAAATTGCGGATCACGGACGTGGATGAGAAATACTCGCAAATAGACTCCTTGGTTCGGACTTGATCGCTACTCAAGATACGACTATCGGGATGTGACCCTTATGTGACGGAGGGAGGGACGGAGAGACAGGTGAATAACACTACCTTGCTGGAGAAGTTAAACTAACACGATTCCAATCCAAGGGAAAGGGAATAGATGCGCTATCGGTGAGTCAAGCACCTTTGAATCCGTCCGATAAGTCAGGTCAGAAATGGAATGACAATCCTCCAACTCCATGCACCGTATCTACAGTCAGCTTGTCAGTTGCAGTGACGCCCACCCCTTGAAAATCTAATGTATGTGAGGCGTGCGTATACTTTGCCTCTGCAAATACCGCTACGTGCTTGAACAAAAATACTTTGATCCCTCCAAGCCCTTGGAAGGCGGGGGAACTATCTCTCCCTTCATTGGTGGAATTTGCAGTTCGAAACGTCAGCCGCTCTACACCTCCACCGATCCCAAGGTAGGGGTACCACCGCCCGTTCGGAAAATCAGCAGTCACTCCCACAGGAAGACGGGCGAGAAAATTGATACCGATGAGCGTTGCATTCAAATTAACTGAGCTTGTAACAATATTGAAACCCGACGTCGTGGCTAAAACTTGGCCTGCTTTCTGGTCTGGGCCGAAATTCGTGACATCGAGCTCTAGGCCCAAATCCAATCCGAGACTTTTCCTTGGCGCCGTAAACCAGAGCCCTGCCTTGCCACCGATCGATGCAGAATTATCAAGCTTCGAGTCCTTTGCAGTGACTGAGCTACTAAAAGAGGTGCTCTCCGTGACATCCGTCTTAAATGGCGATGCGATACCTCCGTAAAGCGAGAGATAGGCATCGACCGGCCTGATTTGAACCTCCTCATCCGCCTTTGCCAACTCAGCCCAAACGAGTACACAGCTCATGAGCATGAACCACAAAATCGTCTTCTTCATCATGTGCCTCCTGATTGAAGGACGAACGGTCACGGAAATTTGATGAGGAATATTAATGTATTGGCGAATATATGGCAAGCGGCGAGGGAGTGGTAGGAGACAGCAAGAAAAACCTCACCGAGGGATATCGTTACGACCAGCGCACAAAGAAGACTCTACGAGAAAGGGCCACGGGTCAATCAGCGCCCCAACGCCTGTTTGACCGCATTGCCGATTTCGGCCGGGTTCTTCACCACGCGCACACCGGCTGCTTCGAGCGTTTTCATCTTTTCAGCGGCAGTTCCCTTGCCACCGGAAATGATGGCACCGGCATGGCCCATACGGCGTCCAGGAGGAGCCGTGATTCCGGCGATGAAGCTGACGACCGGTTTTGTGACATTCTTCTTAATGAACTCGGCAGCCTTTTCTTCCGCATCGCCCCCGATCTCGCCGATCATCACAATCGCCTGAGTCTCGGGATCTTTTTCAAATAGTGCCAATACATCGACGAAGCCGGTGCCATTGACCGGATCGCCACCGATACCGACACAGGTCGTTTCGCCCAATCCAAGTGTCGAGAGTTGATGCACCGCTTCGTACGTGAGGGTCCCGCTACGAGACACAACGCCGACGATGCCCTTCTTATGGATAAAACCCGGCATGATGCCGATCTTCGCCTCATCGACCGTAATCACGCCGGGGCAGTTGGGTCCGATCAAACGAACGTCCTTACCACGAAGCGCGCGCTTCACCTTGACCATATCGTTCACAGGGATGCCTTCGGTAATGCAGATGATCAACTTCACACCGGCATCGGCTGCTTCCAGAATCGCATCGGCGCAAAAGGGCGGAGGCACAAAGATCAACGAGGTGTCGCACTGCGATTTCTTCACGGCATCGCGCACCGTATTGAACACCGGAATGCCTTCAACTTCTTGGCCGGCCTTACCAGGCGTCACACCAGCGACAACCTGCGTCCCATAGGCCTTGCACTGGGTAGCATGGAACGAGCCCTCTTTCCCCGTAATCCCCTGCACCACCACCCGCGTATTCTTATTCACCAGAATGCTCACAGTTCCCTCTTTCCTTTTTCTTCCCTCCACTCCTTTGACTGGAAGGTTCCAGCCTTGGGAGTGATCGGGTTAGGCCCCTGACTGCGGCCGTCGAGCGAGCACATTCTGATCGTGCGCGCTCCGGGAGCAAAAGGGACCTAGCCCTGTCGCTCCCAAATCCACTACGCCGCCTTCCCCGTCAACTTCACAATTTTTTGTGCCGCTTCCCACAAATCGTTCGCGACTTCCAATTTCAGGCCTGATTCGGCCAACAACTTGCGACCCTCGTCTGCGTTCGTCCCCTGTAGTCTCACGACCAATGGCACAGTAATCTTCACTTCTTTGGCCGCTTCGATGACACCATGGGCGATCCGCTCGCAACGGACGATCCCGCCGAAGATGTTGATGAAGATGCCCTTGACGTTCGGATCTTTCAGCAGAATGCGGAAGCCGGCCGCCACGGTCTCCTTGGTCGCGCCGCCGCCGACGTCCAGAAAATTCGCCGGCTCGCTGCCGGCTAGCTTGATCACATCCATCGTCGCCATGGCGAGTCCCGCGCCATTGACCATACAGCCGATGTTGCCGTCTAGCTTCACATAGTTCAGCTCGCTTTTCCCCGCTTCGATTTCGAGCGGGTCTTCTTCATTCAGGTCCCGCATCTGCTGCACATCGGGATGCCTGAACAGGCCGTTGGCATCGAACGAAACCTTACCGTCCAGAGCAATCAGCTTCTTGTCGCTGGTGATGACCAGGGGATTGATCTCAACCATGGCCGCATTCTTGTCCATAAACAGGCGGTAGAGATTCCCCAGCATCTGGATAAAGGGGGTCACGACAGCCGGTTCCATCGCAGGAAGCCCGAGCGCGAAGGCGACGTTTCGACCGTTGTATCCTTGAAATCCGACGGCCGGGTCGATCGCTTCCCGGATAATCTTCTCCGGCGTATGGGCTGCGACTTCTTCAATCTCCATCCCGCCTTCCGTACTCGCGATAAAGACTGGCCACCCACTATCCCGATCGACGAGGAGGCTCACATACAATTCCTTGGCAATCCCCGCCCCCTCTTCGACCAGCAACCGCCGCACTTCCCGCCCCTTCGGGCCGGTTTGGTGGGTGATGAGCGTCTTGCCGATCAGTTCTTTGACCAGGCCTGGAACGGCCGCCTTATCCTTCGTAATCTTGACACCGCCGGCTTTGCCGCGACCGCCTGCATGGATCTGCGCCTTGACGACAAACACGGGGGTGTTGAGTTCCGCCGCCCATGATGCTCCTGCCTCTGGCGAGGTAATCTCTTTCCCGCGAGGCACCGGAACCCCGAATTGCGCGAACAATTGCTTGGCCTGAAATTCATGAACGTTCATCAAAATCCTTTCAGGTTAAGGTTCAGGCTAAGGTTGAGAGAGGAGGACCGTGATCGCCCTCTACTCAACCTTAACCTCAGCCTCAATCTTCCCTTCGTGTGTAAGCCGGCAGGATCATGGGTGAGACGACACCGCTCCCACTGCCATGCTTCTTGGCTTCGGCGCGAAACCGTTTCAGATGCCCAAGCGTCAACTTTCCGTGCGGCATCGCTGCAGCACGGGCAGCGGAGGTCAACCCGGACCGTTTGCCAAAGACCATAAGATCCAGGAGCGAATTGCCCATCAATCGGTTGCGTCCATGCAATCCGCCCGAGGCCTCGCCCGCGACGAATAGATTGTACACATTGGTTTCTGAATTGGTATCGATCTTCACTCCGCCGTTCTGATAGTGCAACGTCGGATAGATCAAGACGGGATCCTTGCTGATATCGATACCGAACCGCTCGAATTGCAACATCATGGCGGGGAAATGCTTCTCCACCGTGCCGGGACCCTGCTCGGCATCGAGGAGCGGGGTATCGAGCCAGACCCCGATGCGCCCGGACATCGTACGGATGCCGCGCCCCTCTTCACATTCACGAATGATGGAGGAGGACACAACATCGCGGGTATCCAATTCGTTGACGAACCGTTCACCCTTGGCATTGACCAAGTGGCCGCCTTCGGATCGAATGCCCTCTGTCACCAAGGCCCCGATAAGCTGTTCGGGATAGACCGCCCCGGAAGGGTGATACTGGAACGTATCGATATGCATGAGTTTGGCGCCCATTCGATAGGCCAAGCAGAGCCCGTCTCCGGTCGCACCGTAGTGATTGCTGGTCGGAAACCCTTGAATATGGAGCCGTCCGATCCCGCCGGTCGCTAGAATGACGGACTTGGCCGCGACGACGATCTGACGATGGTTGTCGAGGTCTTTGAAAATGGCGCCGGTGCAGTTCCCCGAGTCGTCACTTGTCAGCTCGACCGCCGCGCAGAATTCGAGCAACTGAATTTTCTGATTCAGCACCTCGTCCTTGAGCACCCGCATGATTTCAAGGCCTGTGTAGTCCGAACAAGTGAGCAGGCGGGGCTTCGAACTCCCACCGCCTTTTTTCACGTGGAGGTTGCCGTCCCCGTCACGATCGAACAGCACACCGAGGCTCAACAACCATTTCGCAATCGAGGGGCCCTCTTCAACCATCACCTTGAGCAGGTCATGGTCGTTCTGCATGTGGCCGCCCTTCAGCGTGTCCACAAAGTGAGTGACAGGCGAGTCCCCGGAAGCGACAGAAATTTGCATGCCCCCCTGAGCCATCACACTGTTGGAGTCGCCGAGACGGAGCTTCGTTGCCAGCATGACCTTGGCGCCTGCTCCATGCGCATGGAGCGCAGCGGCGCAGCCCGCGCCCCCGCCGCCTACCACCAGCACATCGGTCGTATAGTCCGGCGTCAAATCCGAATCATCGGAAATTGGGCTATCGCCTTCCAGCAACGCTGCCAACTCGACGACCGTCTTATCATCGGCATTGGGTCCGAATCGGATGGGACGATAGGCGCTAACCCGATAATCCGGGTGATATTTGTGGATCAGCTGATCCTGCTCTGCAGGAGGAAACTTTGGGATGGTCTGCTTCCGGCGAGCATCCCTGGTACTGTGAACAATCTGTTGGAGCGCGTGGATGTCCATGGTTCAGCGGTGGCAAGTAGGAAAGTTTAAAAACTCAAAAGTGCTACCGATAAATCCCAACTTTGAGACTTTCACACTTTCCAACTTTCTCACTTCACGGTTGCACAGTGATCGGCCAGTTCCTTTTCTGTCATCTTGAAAATCTTGGCCCACTCGTCGTTGAAACGGCCGTCCTGGATTTCCTTAATGCGCGTGTCCAGACCCAGCGGTGGCTCGATGAAGTGAGCCCCCTGCGCTCGGCTCACATAGAGAGCCACAAGGTTGGGCGCGATGTCGGCGATACAAACCGGCGTGCACATCCCGCACATCACGCAATCCATGAACATCTCAGATACGCTCTTAAAGTCCCCGAAGACTGCTTTCCAGACTCCCTCGCGCACATCGATCTGCTGCGGGCATGCCTCTGTGCAGGCATTGCAATTCCGGCAGAGCGGCGTTTCAGGATAGAGATTGAAGAGGTCTTGCTTCGGTTCTTTAAGGGCCTGGATATCGTAGGTCGCCTTCCGGGCTGGAAAGGGCGGCATCATCGTGATCGACATACCGTCTTGCACCGCCATTTGACAGGCCAGGCAGGTCCGCACTTTTGGATCGTCTTTAGTCCGATAGTAGGCTGCACAGGCACCACAGAATCCTCCGAGACAGCCGGCCCCTCGAACGACTTCCTGTCCCGAATACCACAGAGCCTTTATGATCGTGATCCCCTCCGGCACGTCGTACTTCTTGCCGGCGATCTCGATCGTGACCATCCTGTGCCGAATGACTTCCGGCTGGTCAATGACGTTCTCTTTGTCTTCTTGTGCCATCTTCTTTAGCCCGGTAAAGGGTGAGGGGTAAGGGGTAAGGTGAGGGACAACCCCTCACTACTCACCCCTCACTTCTTACCGCTATTATGCAATCGCGTCGATGATCGCGTTCAAGGTCGTGCTTGGGCGCATGGCTTTGGATGCCTTCGCATCGTTGGGATGATAGTACCCGCCGACATTCTGTGGCTTACCCTGTGCGGCAAGCAACTCTCCGTCGATCTTCTTCTCGTTGTCGTTCAGATCCTTTGCGATCTGTGTAAACCTGTCCGCGATCTTTTTATCCGCAGTCTGAGCTGCCAACGCTTGTGCCCAGTAGAGCGCGAGATAGAAGTGACTCCCACGATTATCGATCTCGCCGACTTTGCGGGCCGGGGACTTGTTGCTCTCCAGGAACTTTGCATTGGCCTGGTCCAACGTATCGGCGAGAATCTTGGCCACCTGGTTGTTCCCCACCTTCGCGAGATGCTCCAATGATGCGGCCAAGGCCAGGAATTCACCCAGGGAATCCCAGCGGAGATACCCCTCTTCCTGAAACTGTTGTACATGCTTCGGTGCGGATCCGCCGGCCCCGGTCTCGAACAGCCCACCGCCGTTCAGCAACGGGACGATCGAGAGCATCTTGGCGCTGGTCCCGATTTCGAGAATCGGGAACAGATCGGTAAGATAGTCGCGCAGGACATTGCCTGTCACGGAAATCGTATCCTTGCCTTCCTTGATCCGCTCCAACGAAAGCCTGGTCGCATCGGCCGGAGTCATCGTCCGGATATCGAGGCCCTTCGTATCGTGATTCGGCAGATATCGCTCCACCTTCTTGAGGATCTCCGCGTCATGCGCCCTGGTCTTGTCCAGCCAAAATATCGCCGGAGCTCCTGTCGCCTTCGCGCGAGCGACGGCCAGCTTGATCCAATCCTGAATCGGGGCATCCTTCACTTGGCACATACGCCAGATATCCCCCTCTTCAACCTTGTGCTCCAACAACGCCTGCCCCGATGCATCCACGACGCGAATCGTGCCATTGCCCGGCGCCTTGAAGGTCTTGTCATGGGAACCATATTCTTCTGCTGCTTGAGCCATGAGCCCAACGTTGGGCACACTGCCCATGGTCTTCGGATCGAGAGCGCCGTGTTTCTTACAGAATTCGACAACCTCGTGATAGACCGGAGCATAGCTACCGTCAGGAATGACGCACTTGGCGTCCGCTGCCTTGCCATCCGGGCCCCACATTTTCCCGCTGTCCCGAATGACCGGGGGCATGGAGGCATCGATAATGATGTCGCTGGGGACGTGCAGATTGGTAATCCCCTTATCGGAGTTCACCATCGCCATCGGTGGACGTTTCTTATAGACCTCCTGAATGTCGGCTTCGATCGCCTTACGTTGATCCTCCGGCAAGGACTTGATCTTGGCATAGAGGTCCCCGAGACCGTTGTCGGGATCCACACCCAGTTTTTTGAGCGCCTCACCATGCTTCTCGAACACGTCCTTGTAATAGACCGTTACGGCATGACCGAAGATCTTCGGATCTGAGATCTTCATCATGGTCGCTTTCATATGAAGCGAGAACAGCACACCCCTCTTCTGAGCATCTTGGATCTGTTCCTCCAGGAATTGTCGCAAAGCTGTCTTGCTCATAAAGGTGGCGTCGATGACTTCCCCTGCCTGCAGCGCCACTTTGGGCTTGAGGACTGTGGTCTTGCCGTCCTGGCCGACGAACTCGATCCGTGCGTCGGTCGCCGCAGTCGTCGTCATCGATTTCTCATTGGACCGGAAATCTCCGGTCTTCATATGACTCACATGAGTCTTCGAATCCTGACTCCAGGCTCCCATTTTGTGAGGATGCTTCCTGGTGTGGGCCTTCACGGAGAGCGGCGCACGACGATCCGAATTGCCTTCGCGCAAGACCGGATTGACGGCGCTTCCCTTGACCTTGTCATAACGGCTCTTGATGTCTTTCTCTTTGTCGTCTTTCGGACTTTCAGGATATTCGGGAAGCTTGTAGCCCTGCCCCTGCAGCTCCTTGATAGCCTCCTGTAACTGAGGCAACGAGGCGCTGATATTCGGCAGCTTGATGATATTGGCTTCCGGCCTCTTGGCCAGTTCACCCAATTCGGCCAGTGCATCCGCTTGCTTTTGCTCAGGCGTCAGATAGTCGGGAAACACGGCGAGAATGCGCCCCGCGAGCGAAATGTCCCGCAATTCGACCGATACCCCGGCCGCCTTGCTGAAGGCGTTGATGATCGGAAGAAATGAATAGGTCGCCAGCATGGGCGCTTCATCGGTTTTCGTATAAATAATTTTCGACGCGGTAGTAGTCATGATTGAACCTCTCTTAACTCCTTGTTAGTTCAGCGCATTCAACGCTGAACCGGCCTTGAACCACGCAACCTGCTGTTCGGTGATGCTGTGATTCGCCTGAATGGTGAGTGACGTACCATCCGGCTTATGGATGGTCACTTGCACCGGTTTGCCAGGAGCCAGATTGCTTAGCCCTGTCACGCTGATGCGATCCTGCTGTTCGATCTTCTCGTAATCCTTCGGGTCAGCAAAGGTCAACGCCAAGATCCCCTGTTTCTTCAAATTCGTCTCGTGAATACGCGCAAAGCTTTTCGTGATAACCGCCTGTACATTGAGGAAACGAGGCGACATTGCCGCGTGCTCCCGGCTGCTCCCCTCGCCGTAGTTTTCGTCACCCACCACGATAGAACCGATACCCTTTGCCTTATACCGGCGAGCGATCTGGGCGATGGTCAGCCCCGCCTCACCCGTCAACACGTCCGTACCCTTGCCTGGCTCGGACGAAAAAGCATTGTTGGCCCCGAGGAACATATTGTCGCTGATCCTGTCCAGGTGGCCGCGGAACCTCAACCAAGGACCGGCCGGAGAAATATGGTCTGTGGTGGTCTTGCCCTTGGTCTTGATGAGCAGCGGAAGTTTTTCGAAATTTTTGCCGTCCCAGCGTGGGAAGGGTTGTAGCAACTGCAGCCGTTCGCTGGTCGGTGGAACTTCGACGGTCAAGCCTTCACCGCTGGCAGCCGGCGCGACAAACCCTTCTTCCCCCTTCGCAAAACCCTTGGCTGGAAGCTCTTCTCCTTGCGGCGGCTGAAACTTGAATTCCTTGCCATCCGCACCCTTGAGCGTCTGATGGACGGGGTCAAAATTCAAATCGCCAGAGATGGCATAGGCGGTCACAACTTCAGGACTCGCAAGGAATGAAAGCGTCTCATTGATACCGTCGTTACGGCCTGGGAAATTGCGGTTAAAGGAGCTGACGATTGAATCCGCTTTCCCCTTCACACCATCGGCCCGTTTCCACTGACCGATACAAGGGCCGCAAGAGTTGGACAACACCGTGCCGCCCAATTGCTCGAATGTGTCTAAGAATCCATCGCGCTTCATCGTATGATAAATACGCTCGGATCCGGGCGACACCAGGAATGAGGTTTTCGCTTTGAGCCCGGCCTTCAACCCCTGCTGGGCGATGTGGGCTGAACGGCTGATATCTTCATAGGATGAATTGGTGCAGCTTCCGATCAGGGCCGCTTTGAGTTCGACCGGATAGCCCTTTTCCTTTGCCTCAGCCGCCATCCTTGAAATGGGTCGCGCAAGATCCGGCGTATGGGGTCCGACGACATGGGGTTCGAGGGTCGACAAGTCGACTTCGACGATCTGATCGTAGTATTTCTCCGGCGACTGAAGGACTTCCGGATCCGCCACCAGCAACGACTTGTTGGCCATCGCCAGGTTGGCCAGATCGGTCCGATCCGTAATGTTCAGATAGGCGACCATCTTCTGGTCGAAAGGAAATACCGATGTCGTAGCGCCCAGTTCTGCGCCCATATTGCAGATCGTCCCTTTGCCGGTCGCGCTGATGGTTTCTGCGCCGGAGCCGAAGTATTCGACGATCTTATTGGTTCCGCCCTTCACCGTGAGTAAACCGCAGAGGTACAGAATCACATCCTTCGGCGACGCCCAGCCGCTCAATTTACCGGTCAAATGGATACCGATCAGCTTCGGATGGAGGACTTCCCAAGGCAGGCCAGCCATCACTTCGCCGGCATCGGCGCCGCCGACACCGATTGCCAATCCACCCAGCCCACCACCGTTCGGTGTATGCGAGTCGGTTCCGATGATCAAGCTGCCGGGGAACGCATAATTTTCCAACACCACTTGGTGAATGATCCCGGCGCCTGGCTTCCAGAAGCCGATGCCGTATTTCTTGGCCGCCGAGGCGAGAAAATTATAGACCTCTTTGTTCTCATCCACCGCACGAATCAGATCCTTCTCGGAACCCATCTCGGCGCGAATCAAGTGGTCGCAATGAATGGTGCTCGGAACGGCCGCTTGCTTCTTATTGGCCTGCATGAACTGCAATATCGCCATTTGGGCGGTCGCATCCTGCATCGCCACACGATCCGGACGCAGGGCTAACATTGCCTTGCCTCGCTCCCAAGTCTGAGTCTCAAAGTTGTCGGCATGCGACACCAGCACCTTTTCCGACAAAGTGAGACCACGACCGAATTTCTTTCGCGCCTTGGCCAATACCTCCGGCATCTTTGTATATAGGTTTTTGGCAAGATCCATGGACATGGTGTATCTCCGTGTTCTTTATCTATTAATTCCGTCGTTCGTCTCTCGATACGTGTATTGCACTGATCTTCGCGCGCTTCACAAACGACGCTTCACGTTTCACACTACTTCATCGGCGGGACTTCCCCCTACTACTTTAAAGGCGGCACTTCTCGCCGCTTGGGCGCTGCATAGTTGACGAGGTAATCGAACAGCCGGATCAGACGGCTGTCCTGGCGCTTCTGATCGACCCAATGCCCGATCAATCCGATCGTGCGTGAGAGAATGAAGAAGCCGTTCAAACTGTCGACCGGGAATCCGATATCGACAAGCACCGCCGCCATCGTCCCATCCACGTTCAGAATCAGGTTGTCCTTCTTTACCGAGGTGATCTTTTCCACTTCGAGCGCAAAGTCCAGGCAGGGGGTCTTGATGTTCAGACTCTTGACGTACCCGACCAACTCCTTCACCCGCTTGTCCGGATTGCGCAGGCTCTTGACGCGATGGCCGATTCCCGGCACCGGTCCGACATTCTTCTTCATATAGACGAGGAAGCCATCGACAGATAGCTTATTATCGACCGCATATTTGAAATAACGTCCGGCATCGGTCACGGCGCCACCGAATCGTGGGCCGATCATGATGAGCCCTGCTGCAACCGACTGGGACATGCCGATCCCCGCGCAGGCCGCAATGATCGTCCCCAATGCTCCGCTGACGCAGGGGCCATGGTCGGCGGAAAGCATCATGATGCGCTTGATGATTTCCGCTTCTTGTTTGGAGATCAGCCGCTTGTCCCATAACAGTCCAACGACATGGGGAATCTCGTAGCCCTTATTGATGAGTTCGGAAGCAGGGTATCCGTCATAACAGGGCTCATCGCCGCGGTCGTCGCTGATCGTCGTACGGATCAACGGAGCAACCATGACTTCGTTCGCCTTCATCGCCTCTTCAATACTTTTCGGCAACTTCGGCAGCACGGCCGGCTCAACCGGTTCCTTAGCCTGACCCGACTTCAACAGTTCCTGGTACGTCTCCTTGATTGCAGGGCCTAAGGCCCCGAACGTCGCAGGCACAATCGCACCGGACTTCTTGAGTGCATCGGATTTGGAACGGGCAGATCCCTCGCCTTTCAGGCCCTCCTTGGCGCCTGCATGGCCGAACTTCATGCCCTTCGGCAAACTTTCCTGACAGAAACCGGAAACGACAGCAATCAACTTTACACGCCGCTTCTTTGCTCCGTACCACTCGGCCGCCCGCTCTTCGAGATCTCCGCCCATTTCGCCGACGATGACGACCGCCTTGGTTTGCGGATCGTTCTCGAACATGTCGAGATAACTGACGTAGTCGGTTCCCGGGTAGGCATCTCCGCCGATTCCGATTGCCGTGGTGATACCGTCGGCAAACTGCGAGCAGATCCAAATAATCTCGTTGGAGAGGCCGCCTGACTTGGTGATGACGCCGAACGAACCTTCACGGTAGAGCTTGGAAAGAACGAGGTTGTCGAAGGCTCCTCCGATGACACCCAAGCGGCAGGAGCCGGCTGAGACAATCCCGATCGACGAAGGGCCATTGAAAACCTTCCCAAGCTTGCGCGCATGGGCGCCGAGAATTTTGGCGTCTTTCTCAGGCACACCCTCGGTAATCATGGACACCACTTTGATATGAGAATCGTCCAGCGCTTCCATCCCGCCCTTCATGGCGCGATCGGCCCCGATGTACACCAGGCTGGTATTGATCTGAGGATGGTTGTGGGTGGCTTCCGCAATTGACTTATAAATGGGAACGGCCAATAACCCGCTGCCGTAGGGAATCTCATTCGTCTTGCCTGCGTCCGGAGGGTAGACGAAGGCCAGGACGTTCAGCGACCGTTTTATCAGATAGCAAAATTCAGCCATCCGGCGCGCGGCATTGACCCCTGCGACACCGCCCTGGATGACCACGTAGGTATCTTTATTTGCCAGGATACTCATCGGAATTTCCCCTTCTTCAACGCTGTCATCGGTGACGAGTAATCGGTGATGAGCGCGTAGCGAGCGATTGGCGCCGGGAGCCAGCCACACGCATCACACTTCACTGCTCACTTCCCCTGTAGCGCCTTATCTACGATATCGGTGAGCGGTGTATTACGGTCAAAAACATTGATGTCGAACCCTTCATCCTTGAGTGCGCGCATGGCATCGAGCCCTTCCTTCTCACGAGGGCCACCTCGACGCACCCAAATCTTGACACCCTTGAGCTTGCCTTCTGACTGTGCCTTGCGGAATCCATTGATGATGCCGCCGAACGTCTTTTTTACGTCGGTGAAATTGGCAATGGCCCCGCCGACTATGATGTTTCTAATCCCTGGCAGGGAACAGACTTTATCCGTCAGGACTTCAACCGCCCAGTCAGGCGGATCGCCGGAATATTCGGCGTAATTGGCCAGCTTCCCGCCGCGTGCGACAACCGCGTCTGAATAATAGACGCTGGCGCCACCGCCGGCCGGCAGCATGGCTGTATCGCCGCCTGGAATTTCGATGAATTTCACGGAGCCCTTGATCTTGGAATCGACCGCCATGACTTCCATTTCGTGCTTGGAATAGGCACGGCCGAACTCTGCGGCAAAAGAAAAATTCCAGTCCGGGTGCCGGAACTTCGCATCCCCATCGAGCAGCGTCACCGCGTCCAATGCGATCAGTTCATGATCTTGCTCGCGCAGAACCACCGGATTCACTTCCAGATATTGCGCGTCCTCGCTGTCGAAGCAGGTAAACATCTTGCCCGCAAACTCCGCCATCTTCTTCGCGAGCGGACCGGCAAAGCCCGCATCCTTGGCTAGCTTCTCGAACGAGTCCGGCGAGGGCTGCTGCCCGATCTCCACAGCCAGACGCTTTACGCGATCCCAATTCGATTCGACTTCAATGCCGCCGCAGTTGGCGACCAGCACGTCCGTTCCTTCCCGAGTGGATTTCACAGCACAATAATATTCTTCCTTATGCGGAATCATTTCCGACACGATCACTTGCGAGACCGTGATGCTGCCCACTTGGCGGCCGATCATTTCTTTAGCCGCCGCTTCCGCCCCCTTGAGATCGAGATCGATCTTTACCAAGCCAAGCTTGAACCGTGAGCCGAGCGCTTCATGGGCCTTCACCACCAACTTGGATTTCTTCAGCCATTCATTGGCTTGGCCGAGTTTCGTCAATTCGTCGACCGACGCGACGACGACATAGTTGGGGACCGCGATGCCCCATTTCTTCATCAGCCCCATCCCGGGACCTTCAAGCACCTTCGCCATAACGCCACTCCTTCAGAATGATGAGAAACAATTGTAAAGGAGGAGGATTCTAACCAAATCCGTCTGGCGACTCAAGCTGTCAGAGGGACTAACTGACAAATGGTTCGAAAGGCCTAACGACGAGGCTGGGGTGGAGACCTATGGCCTAAGTTCCTGAAACTATATGTCAATTGCCACTTTTCGAAAAAATGC